>JBGSVZ010000012.1:0-112254 GCA_041752695.1 Terrimicrobiaceae bacterium | reverse complement strand
ATCCGTAATCAACAAATCGATCTCATCCGGTTTCGCGAAAAAATGATCCGTCACCCGGCCAAGCTTGGTGTGATCCAACAGCGCGCATTTCCAATCCGCATGAGCCATGATCGTGGCTTTCAGACTTGCTTCCTCCGCACTCGGTTCACCCACTCCTCGCGATGCGTGAAATCCTCCACCTGAGAAAAAAAAGCGATCGATCCTTAGCGCACGCACACCCATTTCCGTGAGCATGCCGCGAAATCTCCGACCCTTCGCTTCGTAAGTTCCGCCTAACAGAATCAGCTCCACATCACTCCGTATCGCGAGCTGCTCAACCACCGCATGTGAGTAAGTCACCACCCGCAAACTCCTACCTTCCGGAAGCTGCCTGGCCAACTCCAGCGCGGTCGAACTCGCATCCAACAAAATAGTTTCATGCTCCTTGATATGTTTGATCGCCACTTTCGCGATCGCGGTTTTCTCCGCCGCTTGCTGCGCCTCACGCTCATGCTGCGAATACTCTCTTAAAATCATCGAAACATCCGCCGCCCCGCCATGCGTCCGTTTCAACAATCCCTGACGTGCCAGCCCATCCAAATCCCTCCGCACCGTTTCCTCCGCAACCCCTAGAATAGCCGCCAACTCCTGCGTCCTCACCGCCCCCTCCCTGCGGGCTTCCTCCAATATCCTTCTGTGACGCTCAATCGCTAGCATGCCGTTTTTGTGGTTTTTTGTGGTTTTTTCTTGCTCTTTGTATCTGAGCCATCCATCCAGAGGCAGTCAAGAACCAATAACACCAACAACCCATGTCCAACTTCAAACACGTCACTTACTCATGGGACGACTCCCATGCCGCCACCCTCGATCCCGTCGCCCGCCTCGTCTATCGCTCCAACATCCTAGGAGCCGACCAACGCATCACCAACACCGGCGGTGGCAACACTTCCTCCAAAATCATGGAGACTGATCCCCTCACCGGCCAACCCACCGAAGTCCTCTGGGTCAAAGGCTCCGGCGGTGACCTCCGCACTTCCAAGCGCGAAAATTTCTCCTCCCTCTATCAGGATAAACTCATCGGCCTCCAATCGGTTTACGCCTCCAAACCCAACAACGGCCTCAAAACCCCCGCCGAAGACGAAATGGTCGGCATGTATTTCCACACAACCTTCAACCTCAACCCACGCCCGTCTTCCATCGACACCCCCCTCCACAGTTTCCTCTCCGGAAAACACGTCGACCACATGCACCCGAACGCGATCATCGCGATCGCCGCTTCGAAAAACTGCCAAGCTCTGACCAAAGAAATCTTCGGCGGTGAAATGGAATACGTGCCATGGATGCGCCCCGGCTTCGAGCTTGGCCTCGCGATGCAGGAGATCGAAAAACAAAATACTAGCACCCAAGCCATCATGATGGGTCAGCACGGTTTCATCTCATGGGACAACGACGATAAGAAGTGCTACGAACTCACTCTGCGCCTCATCGACAAAGCTGCCCAATACATCGAGGACAAATACGCCGCCAAAGGTGGCGACGCGAAAGCTTTCGGTGGCCAAAAATACCAAACTCTCCCCGAAGAACAACGCCGCGACACGTTTGCAAAAATCCTGCCATGGCTGCGCGGCCAAGTCTCCCAACAAAAACGTTTCATCGGCACCATTCAGGACGACGAAAAAATCCTCCGCTTCGTCAATTCCGCCGATGCCCCGCGCCTCGCCGAGCTCGGAACCTCCTGCCCCGACCATTTCCTCCGCACCAAGATCAAGCCACTCTACGTCGCTTGGAACCCGCAAACCGAGGACCTCGCCGTGCTCAAGGAAAAACTTGCCGCTGGCCTCGTTCAATATCGCAAGGATTACGCAACATACTACGAGACCTGCAAACACGCGAACTCCCCTGCGATGCGCGACCCGAACCCAACGGTGGTTCTCATTCCTGGCCTCGGCATGATCGCATGGGGCAAAGACAAATCCGAATCCCGCGTCACCGCCGAGTTCTACAACTGCGCTGTCGAAGTGATGCGCGGTGCCGAAGCCATCGATACCTACATTTCCCTTCCGCAACAGGAAGCCTTTGATATCGAATACTGGCTGTTAGAAGAAGCCAAACTTCAGCGCATGCCCGCTGAAAAAGAACTCGAGCGCCAGGTCGTCATCGTCATCGGCGCAGGTTCCGGCATCGGCAAGGAAACCGCACACCGTCTCGTCAAAGAAGGCGCACACATCGTTTGCGTCGATATGAACCTTGAGGCCGCACAAGCGACCGCCAAGGAAATCACCGACAAATACGGCCTCGGAATCGGCGTCGCTGGCACAGGAATTTCTAACAGCGGCCCAGCTGTCGGTCTCGCTGCCAACATCACCGACCGCGCAAGCGTTCGCACCATGCTCGACCAAGTCGCGCTCGCTTACGGTGGCTTCGACCACATCTGCGTCACCGCCGGTGTCTTCTGGCCTTCCGACACCACTGGCCACATCCCGGACGACAAATGGGCGTTCACCTTCGGCGTCAACGTCACCGGCAGTTACATCGTCGGCGATGAGGCTTTTAAATCATGGAAAGAACAAGGTCTCCAAGGAAACCTCGTCCTCACCACCTCGGCCAACGCCGCCGTCGCAAAAAAAGGTTCCATCGCCTACGACACCTCGAAAGCCGCCGCGAACCACCTCGTCCGCGAACTCGCCATCGAGCTTTCCCCGCTCGTTCGCGTCAACGGCGTCGCCCCGGCAACCGTCGTTTCCGGATCCGCCATGTTCCCGCGCGACCGCGTCATCGGCTCGCTCGCGAAATACGACATCCCCTTCACCGAGGATGAGGAGACGGAATCCCTGGTGAACAAGCTCGCGCAATTCTACGCGGACCGCACGCTGACCAAATCCCCCATCACCCCGGCCGATCAGGCGGAAGCCTACTTCCTCCTCGTCACCCAGCGCCTGAGCAAAACGACCGGCCAGATCATCACCGTGGACGGTGGGTTGCACGAGGCGTTTATGCGGTAGGGCCGGGTTGTCCCTAATCCGCAGCTCCGGGGGCCCTTGGTAATAATTTCCCCGGCACGACAATCTTCAATCCACCCCTCTGGCAGATTTCGCGGGCGAAGATTGAAGACCAGGAAGTTTGGTGCTGAAGCTCCCAGTCGCACGCGACAGGGTTTGGGGTTTTAAGAACAATCCGACAACAGAACCTCAGCGCCCACCCGCCCGGTACGCACGGCCGGGGGCGGTGAGTTTTCCGGTCTTGGGATCGACCAAGGCTACCGTGGCCCAGGGGGCCTCGGTCCACTTGAGTTCAAACCACGCGTACCGTTCGACAAAGGGCAGCGACTCGAGCATGGGGAGGGCTTTCTTAAGGAAGGCGGCGTTTTTGGCGGCGGTCACCGGCGGATTTTCGAATTTGATCCAATAGCCGGTGGAGCCGGAAAACTCCGTGAGCCAGATCGGGCGGCGGTAGCGTTTCCATTGCGCTTCGAGAAAATTTTTCAACTGGTCCACCGCGTCCGGCGCGGTGATGTCGCCATACCAATGCAGGCAGATAAAATCCACGCGGTAGCCGCGGGCGTCGGCTTGGGCCATGAATTTGCGCAGCCAGTCTTTGCTTTTGGTGACCGTGGCAGGAGCCGGACTGCCGAGGCGCATCCCGGAGCGCATGAGGCGCGGCCAGAGGGCGATCGCCTGCTCGACGGTCATGTTGGCCTGCTCCCTGCCGTCAGGTTCGTTAAAGGCGAGCAGTGTTTTGAAACCGGCTTTTTTCAGCCGGTCCAGGTTTTTCACGGTGGCATCACGACCGTTCCAGACCATGGGCACAAACTCCGCCTGGATCTCTTTCGCACGATCGTCGGGCTCGGGTGTCCAATTGTAATACCAACCGCACTTCAGTCGGTCGATGTCCGGACTGAAGCGGTTAAAATGTTCGTTGGCGTTCCAAAAGCCCACGCCCTTTTTGGATGCCGAGGGCGTTTCCGCCGCGAGGAGGGAGGCGGAGAGGACCATCGCGCAGAGGAGGGAGAGGGGGCGATTCATACCAACGCACAAAGCCTAGCCTGCGCGTTGGCGCACGAAAAGCCTAATGGTGGTGGTGCCCGCCCGGGCCATGGACATGGCCATGGGAAAGTTCCTCTTCCGTGGCATTGCGCACTTCGCGAATGGTCACGGCAAAATGGAGGTTTTCTCCCGCGAGGGGATGGTTGGCATCGAGGGTGACTTCGTCGCCTTCGATCTTGGAAATGGTGACCACCTGTGCGCCCTGGCCACCGCTGGCCTGCAGTTGCATGCCGACCTTGAGGTCGGGCACACCGTCGATTTTGGAACGCGGGATCACCATCAGCTTGGCGGGATCCTGCAGGCCGTAGCCTTCCTCGGGCGTCACGTCCACAGTGAGCGCGTCGCCGACCACCTTGCCGGTTAGAGCCTTTTCCAGGCCGGGAATGATCTGGCCGCTGCCATGAATGTACGCAAGGGGTTCGCCTCCTTCGGAGGAGTCGATGGTCTGCTTGTCGTCGTCGGTTAGGGTGTAGTCGATGAGGACGACTTTGCCGGGTGAAATTTGCATGAGCGCGGAATCTAAAAACTGGCGCGAAAAAATGCCAAAGAAATCCACTTGCTGTCTTGACAGCAATACATGTGATGCAAAGATGTATACATGAGAACCACGGTGACGATCGATCCCGATACCGAGGCGTTGCTGAAGGAGGAAATGCGACGGACTGGGCTTTCCTTCAAGGAAGTCCTGAATACGGGAATTCGCCGAGCGATCGGAACAACGCGTCCGGGCCGTGACCGGGTGAAGGTGAAACCGCTCTTCACCGGCCCGTTCCCGGCAGAGTTTTACGGGCAGAGTTTTAATCGCCTGGCGGACGAACTGGATGACGAGGAGACCCTGCGGGAATTGGGGAAATGATCATCCCCGACATCAATCTTTTGCTTTACGCTTATAATCCCTTTGCGCCGCAGCATGGGGCCGCGTTGACCTGGTGGGAGGAAACTTTGAACGGAGAGGAACTCATTGGGCTACCCCATGAGGTGGCTTTTGGATTTCTCCGAATTGCGACCCACCCCCGCACGGGAACGGCTGCGGTGCCACTTCAGCAGGCTCGCGACGTGGTTGCAGGCTGGCTGACCCTGCCCAACCTGCGGGTGCTGGCTCCCGCCCCCGACCACATCATCCAAGTGATGGATTTGCTGGCTGCGGCCAGGGCGTCCGGCGCGATTGTTTCCGATGCGGTGCTCGCCGTCTACGCGATCTCCCACCGGGCGGTTCTGCACACGAACGACGCCGATTTTTCCCGGTTTCCCGGCCTGCAATGGCGTAATCCTCTCAGCCCGCCGTAAGTGCGGCGCGCTCATTGTCGAGGCCGCCGGTTTTTTCGAGGAAATAGTCGTATCCCCCCGGGTAGGCGGTGACGGTGCCAGCGTTCACGTGGAGGACCTTCGTGGCCAGCTTGCGGATGAAATGCACGTCGTGGGAGATGAAGACCAACGTGCCCTCGTAGCTTTCCAAGGCGAGAATAAGCGATTCCACCGTGAGGATGTCGAGGTGGGTGGTGGGCTCATCCATCAGGAGCAGGTTTGGCGGATCAACGAGAAATTTGATGAGGTTCAAACGCGTCTTTTCGCCGCCGCTGAGCACGCCGGTTTTTTTGTACACCTCCTCCTTGCGGAAAAGGAACGAGCCGAGCACGCCCCGGGCTTCGTCTTCGCGGAGCTTGCCGTTGCTGGCGGAAACGACTTCCTCCAGCACGGTTTTGGTCGGGTCGAGGGTGGCCGAGCGGTGCTGGCTGAAGTAGCGGATGATGGCGTTGTGACCGAGGTTGCGCACGCCTTTCTGGAACTCCAGCTCGCCGGCGAGGATCTTCAGCAAGGTGGATTTTCCGGCACCGTTCGGGCCGACCAGCACGGTGCGCTCCCCGCGTTCCACGATGAGGTCGAGACTGCGGTAAACGACGTGGTCGCCGTAGGCCATGTGGACGCCTTCCAGCGAGATGGCACGCTGGCCGCCGCGGGGCGGCTGGGGAATTTGAAACCGGAACGGCTTGCGCGGCGGCGTCGGCTTTTCGATGAGTTTCATCCGTTCGATTTGCTTGAGCTTGCTCATGGCTTGCGAGGCCTTGGATGCGACCTGACGAAACCGATCGGCAAATTCCTGGAGCGCGGCGATTTCCTTTTGCTGGTTTTTGTGTGCGGCGACCTGCTGCAGGTAGTTGGCTTCGCGCTGTTCGAGAAACGCGGTGTAATTACCCTTGTAGGAAATCAGGCGCTGGTCGGCGATTTCGTAGACGGTCTCGATGATCTCATCCATGAACTCACGGTCGTGCGAGATGAGGAGCAGGCCGCCGGAGTAGGATTTGAGATAATTCTGCAGCCAGAGCAGCGACATCAGATCGAGGTGGTTCGTCGGTTCGTCCAAGAGGAGGAGGTCGGGTTCGTCCACGAGGAGCCGTGCCAGGTGGGCGCGCATTACCCAGCCACCACTCATTTCGCTGGCGCGCCGGGTGAAATCCGTTTCGCGATAGCTGAGGCCTTTGAGCATGCGCTTGGCTTTGGCTTCGCGTTTCGGGTCGTTGAGCGCCTCCAGGCGCGTCATGGCCTCGTGGTAGTCGAGACTCTCGGTGGTGCCGGCTTTTTCATGTTCCGCCATGCGGGCCTCCAGCGCGGGAGCCTCGCCGGCCCGGCCGGTGGCCACGTCGAGCACGCTTTCGTCTCCGAGGGCTTCCGCCTCCTGCGGCAGGTAGCCGAGGGTGATCCATTCGTCGTATTCCGCGACACCCGCGTCGGGCTCGTCGTGTTTCAAAATGAGGGAAAAGAGGGTGGATTTGCCCGCGCCATTCGGGCCAACGAGGGCCACCCGCTCGTTGTAATTCACCTGCATGGCGGCGTCCTCAAAAAGCGTCCGGCCGCCGACACTCTTTTTCAAATTGCGAATGGTAAGCACGGAGGGAAGACAAAAGTGGAAAGGGGATGGCGGAAAGCAAAAAGGGTGCGCGTGTCCCTAAGAAACTTTACGGCGAACGCCGCGGCGAGAGGCGTTTGCCGTCGGCGACGGTATCGGGTGGATGCAACACGACCTGCTGCCCGTCGGACAACCCTTTCAGAACCTCTGCCGACACGCCATCGCTGTGTCCGATCACCACCTTGGTCAATCGGGCCTTCCCGTCCTCCACCGCAAACGTCATCCACTCGTTGCCCCGCCGGAAAAGCGCACCGGTGGGAACCTGCAACACATCACCGCCACTCCAGGTCACGATGCGTGCTTCCACGCGGTAGCGGTCGCCAAGGGCACCTTTCGGCAGATCCACAAAGTTCACCCGCACCTTGACCCGCTGTTCCTCCACCCCCAGTGCGGAAACCTTGAGAAACGCGCCCGGTTCAACGAGCGCCACCTTGCCCTGGAGCGGGGCCCCACCGCCCCATTGTTCGATGGAGACCTCCGCTCCGG
Source organism: Terrimicrobiaceae bacterium (assembly GCA_041752695.1). GTDB lineage: Bacteria > Verrucomicrobiota > Verrucomicrobiia > Chthoniobacterales > Terrimicrobiaceae > CALCJD01. The sequence continues at coordinate 104,841 of JBGSVZ010000012.1, read as the reverse complement.
GCTTCACGTTGACGGCATCGCTCGAGAGCAATTCAATTTCCGCCTCGAGGTCCTTCGGGTCGCCAAGCTCCATGATGGGAAGGCCCGGTGTCACCGTCCGGGCGCTTTCCTCGAAAACGTTGAGCACAAACCCCGAGACCGGGGCGCGGATTTCGACCGGCTGGCCGCTTTCCGCAGGATCGGCCGTGGCCTGCACAAAGGCGGCTTTGGCCTGCTCCAGTTCAAACTCCGCGACCTTCAGGGCAAAACCCGAAGAGCCCAGTCCTCGCTCCAACATGTCTACCCGATTGTCGGCGGTGTCGTACTCCTGTACCGAAATGGCCCCCTTCTGCCGGAGTTGGCCGGAGCGTTGCAGTTCCTTGCGGGCCAGTTCCAGTTCCGCCGTGGCACTTTGCACCTGTTCGTGGCGCTGGGACAGCACCGCTTCGGCGGAACGCACGGCCGCCTCGGCCTGCGCCCGTGCCCGCGGATCGAGAAAACTCGACGGGGAAGCCTGGATCACCGCGACGACGGTTTGGCCCGCCACCACCGGATCCCCCGCCCGCACCGGCACCCGGCGAAGGTATCCGGCCACCGGCGGGGAAACGACGTAACGATCACGAATGCGCGTTTTGCCTTCTTCGAGAACCGAGACCGTCAGCGGCCCGCGTGTCACTTTTGCCGTGTCCACCTCCACCGGCTTGGGGAGAAGACCGGTGATGACAAAGAGCACAACCAGCGCGCCGAGAAGATACAGCAGCCCCTTGCGCCATGGCTTTTTGGGAGAGGTTTTGTTTGGTGTGGACATGATGATTATTCCCGGGCTTTCAAAACTCCCAGGAGATCCAGATTCCGCAACCGGCGGCTGACGACATAAAACGAAATTCCGGCGGAGACCAGAACGATGAGCACTGCGGTTGCGTAGGATTGATGGGTGAGGACAAGGGGCAGACGGACGGTTTCGGTGCTGGCGGATTGCACGATCGAGTTGGCCATGAGGCCGCCGATCCAGAGACCCAGCGGAATCGCCAGCAGCGTGAGCATGGCCAGTTCACCGATCAAAACGGAAGCGACCTCGCGGTTGGTAAATCCGACCACCCGCAAGGTGGCCAGATCGCGACTGCGTTCGGATAGGGCGATCCGCGCGCTGTTATAAACCACGCCGAATGCGACAATGACGGAAAAGGAAAAATAGATGCTTTGCAGGAGGGTGATCGACTCCGCCGTGGTTTTGCGAAAACTTTCCTGCAAGGCACTGGTGATCCCCAAACTGGCAATGCGCGGCACGCCCTTCACCGCCTCGAGAAATTGTGTCCAATCCTTCCGATCCACCGAAAGGTGCGCGCCGCTGACGGTGTCCCCTTCTTTCATCAGGCGCCGCAGCGCGTCGATATCCATGTAGGCACTGAGACCTGCATAATCGGTGATGAGGCCGTGGATGGGAATTTCCAGTCGCGGTCGCCGTCCTTCTTGTACTTCAACAATCAGAGAATCGCCCGGTTTGGCCGCCAGCATTTCGGCCAGCTTTTCCGAAATGAGCAGGCCCTCCGGCGGGATGGGCAGCGGGCGGCCCTCCGCATCCAGGGCGCGGTTGAGCAGAGCGCCGGCTGGGACGCCGGTCAGGGCGAGGCGGTGGCTGCGATGACCGAACGTCAGGCGCGCCGGGACGGTGCGGAAGGGTTCGGCATGGATCACACCGGGCAATTTTTTAAGGTCCCCAAAGGCCGAGGCCGAGCCGGGCTCAATCAATCCAATGGTGACATCCTGCCGTTGCGCCAGGGTCCATTGAAAATCCAGCAGGTAGTTGATGCCGTCGCGCATCGCCCCGGGAACGATGGGAATGCCCACCGCCAGCGCGAGTCCCAGGGTGGTGAAAACGGCCTGCCACGGTTTGCGTTCCAAATTGCGTAGGGCCATGCGCATGGAGGGGCCAACCAGGTTGTGCACACCGACCCGTTCGAGGAACGACGGCTGAAAATCCGCCGGCGGTTCCGGCCGCATCGCCTCGGCCGGCGGCAATCGCATGGCCTGGCGCACGGCACCCCAGACCCCCAGCAGTGACGCGGCCGTGCTCACCGCGAAGGCAAGTCCAATGGCGGTCCAATCGGCATGGAAAGTGAGCGAGGGAAACTGGAAAAACTTATGATAAAGTGTCACCACATTCGACCCCAGCCAGGTCCCGGCGACCCCGCCGAAAACCAGGCCGACCAGCACGATGGCCAGGGCGAATTTGAGGTAATGTCCACCCACCTGACGCGAGGAATACCCGAAGGCTTTGAGCTGCGCGATTTGCTCGCGCTGGAGCCGGATCACGCGGGCCAGCACGGCTCCGGTCATGAAGGTTGCGATGCTCAAAAACACCACGGGAAAGGCTACGGAAATGCCATTCAGCACGGCGATCTCGTCGTCCAATTGTTTGGCCGAGGCATGATCGCGACGATCATAAGCGATGAGGCCACCATAGGGTTCCAGAATCCGGTCGAGCTCGGCCAGAATGGGGGCCGCCTGCCCGCCCGGGGCCACATCCACCACGACATTGTTAAACGCCCCATCCAAATCATAGGCCGTGGCAAGGTCGCGTTCGTTCATCCAAAAGACGCCGAACCGCTTGTTGTCCGGCAACGCCTGTCCCGGCCGCGCTTCAAAAACATATTCCGGGGACAGGGCGATACCCACCATCACCATTCGCTCCCTGGCACCTCGCAGGATGACATCCACCGTATCACCCGGACGAAAACCGTGCGCCGTGGCAAAGGCTTCGCTCACCACCACTTCATTAGCCTTGCCCACCTCCGGAAGACGGCCGGCGCGCAGTTGCAGGAGGTTCAGCCGCATGGCGCGATCTTCCGGTATGGAAAGAATGGTGCCGTCTGCCGGCTCCGCCAGCCCCGGCAAATCCAGGCGCAGCGCTCCTTTCACCCGCGTCTCGACCGCGGCCACGCCCGGGATTTCCGCCAGGCGGTCCCGCAGAGAATTCGGCGCACGTTTCAGATCACAAAAAACATCGGCAAAACGATGGCTTTCATAATAGGCGGCCCGTGTCACCTCGAGGGACAAAATCAAACTGCGCGCCATGATCATCATGGCCAGCCCGCAGGCCATCACCAGCCCCACGGCAAAGATCTGTCCCTTCATTTTTCCGATGTCCCGGATCAGCTTGAGATCGAGCGCTTTCACCGGTTCACCACTGCAACGACCGCACCGGGCGCCGGATCGCGTTGGATTCAATTTTGGAAATTTTGCCGTCGGAAAGATGGATGACGCGGTCCGCCATTTCGGCCATCACCGCGTTATGTGTAATGATCACGGTCAGCGTGCCGAGGTCGCGGTTCACTTTCTCGATGGCTTCCAGCACGGTGATGCCGGTTTTGACGTCGAGTGCGCCGGTCGGCTCGTCGCAAAGCAGGACCTCCGGGCGCTTGGCAATGGCCCGCGCGATGGCTACCCGTTGCTGTTGCCCGCCCGACATCTGCGAGGGGAAATGGTCCATCCGGTCGCTGAGATCGACCAGGGCAAGAGCTTCCTCGGGAGTCATCGGATTCGGCGCAATCTCGGTGATCAGCGCGACGTTCTCCTTTGCGGTGAGGCTGGGAATGAGGTTGTAAAACTGAAAAACAAATCCCACCGAATCCCGTCGGAAGGCCGTCAGGGCATCCTCGTCGGCATGGGTCAGGTCCCGCCCGCGATAGCTCAATGATCCGGCGGAAGGCACATCCAGGCCGCCGAGATTGTTGAGTAAAGTGGATTTTCCACTGCCGGAAGCGCCGAGCAAAACAATCAGCTCTCCTGCATAAAGATCAATGTCCACCCCGTCCAGCGCACGCACTTCAACTTCGCCGGTGGAATAGATTTTCGCCAGATCTCTTCCGACAAAGATGGGTTCGTCTGGATTCATGGCACCTCTCCGGCCGGGAGCCGGGCCTTCAATTTATCCACCCTTGTGATCCGGTCAAAAAAACCGCGGAGGCTGTCCGGTCGATTCGAGCACGGAGAGCCAGAGGTCACCGCCCGGATCCACCGTGCGGCGGGAGGAGGTGGCCACGCCCACCGGCAGATGGATGTAGCTGCTGTGCCAGCGCGCGACGACCAGCCCGGTCTTGCCCGCCATCGCGGCGTGGACCGCGGCCTGCCCGAGCCGCATGCAATAGATGCGGTCCTGCGGGGAGGCGGGGACGCTGCGGATCATGTAGCTGGGATCGATGTATTTGAGATTCAGCTCGGTCGACTTTTCGCGGAAGTGATCCTCGATTTTGCCTTTGAGGAAGACCCCGACGTCCCCGAGCTTTTTGTTTCCCGAGGCATCCGCGCCGGCGGCGGCCTCCATCATGTCCTGGCCCGCCCCCTCGGCGATGATGACGACGGCATGGCCGCGCTTCACCACGCGTTTGTAGAGGAACTCGAGCAGGCCGTGGGGACCATCGAGGGCAAATTTGACTTCAGGGATCAGTACACAATTTGCCTCGCCGCTGGCGATGGCGGCGGAGCTGGCGATGAAGCCGGAGTGGCGGCCCATCAGCTTGACCAGACCAATGCCGTGCCGGGAGCTGCGTGCCTCGATGTGGGCGGCGTTGATCGCCTCCACCGCGGCGGCGCAGGCCGTCTCGTAGCCGAAGCTTTTGTCCATGTAGATCATGTCGTTGTCGATCGTCTTGGGAACGCCGACCACCACAAGTTTCAGGCCGCGGCGGCGTGCTTCGTCGTCGATCTGCTTGCCGCCCCGCTGGGTGCCGTCGCCGCCAATGACAAAGAGCATGTTGACCTGCAACTCCTCCAGCCGGTCCACCATGCGGGCGACGTCTTGCGGGCCCCGGGAGGTTCCGATGGCCGTGCCGCCGAAGGTGTGGATGTTGCTGACAAATTCCGGCGTAAGGTTGCGGATGGAGTGGCCGTAATCGGGATTGAGCCCCTCGTACCCGTAGGGAATCCCATAAATGCGCTGCACGCCGTAGCGGTAGTAGGCCTGGAGCACGATGGCGCGAATCACGTCGTTCAGGCCGGGACAGAGTCCGCCGCAGGTCACGATGGCTCCCACCGTGGTGGGCGGATCAAAATAAATTTTCCGGCGCGGTCCGGCCGCCTCGAAGCAAACCGGTTCCTCGCCTTTTTCCAGAGTGGAGCGCAGGTGGGCGAGGTTGTGGTCCACCAGCACCCTGGTGTCGTCGCTATAAAACGTGTGCGTGCCGCATTCGGTGAAATGCTGCTCGAGGGGGGAGACGATGGTGCGTGCCCCGAGCGAACGAATGGCCAGATTTTCCGGTGTCATTGGCATGGTAAAATTCCCTTCCCTGATTTCCTCTCATACTTGCCCGCCCCCGCGCCAATCTTTTTCCGAATTTGGGCGATAAACCCCTCCATCATGTTCGTCCCCCCGCGGGTGAGCTCTTCGTTTTCTGCATGCGGGCATCCAGCATTGAGCGTGCCAGAGGCGGAATTTCCGGGAGGCCACCGAGTCAGCACGGGAACTTCCGAAGGCGCAGCGTCTGCTTCTTGACGCGAGTGTCGCCCTGCTCCAGTGGGCGGAAGGCAATATCTATCAGCGACTGGCAGCGGCGCCCTTCCAATTCGGCCGACTGATCCGTCGGCGGCAGCACCGCGTGCACTCCTAGGAAAAAGCGCGTTCCCTGTATTTCTTGCCCATTCGTCACCGTAAAATACCGGAGGCAAATGATTATCGTCTGTCGCAAAATTGCTGGCGGAGTCACCGCTTCGCTGAACGAATCAGCATCTCACTCGACTCCAGCGAGGCGATTTTCGGAGGGTGCCCTCGCGAGCTCGGCGATTTCTCCCGGGGTGAGTGCACGGGCAAAAACCGCCAGACCGCCGAGGAGGCCGTGAAAAAGATTGGCCTGAACATGGCCGATTTCCACCGGTCGGCCATTGTCCATTTCCACCCGCTCCGGCCGTGCGACCGCGCCCACGGTGAAGTCGGCTCCCAACGGTCCTCCGTCAAAGAGGCCACCCGGATAATGATACGGATTGCGGGTCCCGCGTTCATCAAGGCGCCCATTCAAATAGCCCCGCGCGGAGTTCCCTCCATAGGTCATGGCCACACAATGCCACTCGCCGAAAGACACCGCGGTGGCACCAATCGCCGCATCCATGCAATACTTATACCCAGGTGTCGGGCCTCCCACAGACGAAACGTGCGCACCAACCTGCTGGTCGCTGTCGTGGATGCCCAGATTCAAAAACAGGCAATACTGACGCCGCCCATGTTCATTCCACATCCCGGCGACCGCCTCGCAACCGCCGACCGGACTGCGCGAGCGGCGAATCCAGGCCAGAATCGTTACCTCCGCCTCGGGGCCATGCAGGTTGAGTGCGGGGCATTCCGAGCGTGGAACTTCCAACCACGCCCCCGCCCCAAATGCGACCGCCCGCCTGCCAAAAGGTGCTCCCTCACATTCCACCACCGGCACCGAACCTCCGCGCTCAACCAAAAGATAGCGAGCCGATCCCATCGCCGCGTGATCCGGTCCATCCCCTTGAAAATTCCAAAAACTGATCAGGGAGGGCATTGCGAGTCGATCCGGAGATTGCATGGGCTTTTACCAAACACGGCTGGTTTCCGGAAGTCCAATGTCCCCCGCGAAATGCGCGCGATATTCTTGATCAATGATACAGGAAATCGAGCGCCTGCGTTCATGGCTTGCCGCAAATGGCGGCCGTGGCTATTTCTTCCCTTGGGTTCCGTTCCCTCATGAAAGCCTCTGTTCGCACTTTGTCCCAAGCCCGCGCCTTCGTCAAAAAGAGGGGATTGGTGGGGATTTTCTCCAACGGCGAAGGCTCGATGCCAAGCTTGTGGGATGCGGTGGACCTCCCCGGACGCCAACCCGGAGAGAAAGGCTGGGGGCAAAAAATCTCCGCCATCTGGGCGTGGAAAAACGAACTTCCCGCCCGCTGGCCGGAGGAGATTTTTTATGGAAAAATCCCCGGAGGCCTCGCCGTCCTGATGACCCTGGAACGCCTGGAAACCCATTACCGCCAGCACCATGTTTCTCTGCGCGAATGCAGCGCTCCTGCGCAGAAGATCGCGGCGAGGCTGCGGCTGGATCCGCTGACCAGTTCCGAGCTTCGCCGGGAATTGGGACTGGCTCACAAATCCGAGAAGGCCCGCTTCGACCGCGCCCTCCAGGAACTCCAGGTCACGCTGAATATCGCCCGCCGCAACAGTCTGACGGACAAAAACGACACCTGGGTGCCCTTTCGGGAACAGTATCTGGAGATCGTGCGGGGGGTGGAAAAATGAACGACCGTTTCGAACGCCAACTCGCCTTCATCCTCGAGGCCGACCGGCTCAAGGAGATTCACCGTCGATCCTATTTGATCTCCGGCGCGCGGCTGGAAAATTCTGCCGAGCATAGCTGGCACCTCGCCATCAACACGATGATCCTCAGCGAATATGCCAACACCTCACTTGATGTCTTCAAGGTGCTGCGCATGTTGCTGATTCATGACCTCGTCGAGATCGACGCGGGCGACACCTTTTGTTACGATGCGCTCGGAAACGAGACAAAAGCCGCCCGTGAGCAGGCAGCGGCGACACGGCTCTTCGGGCTGCTGCCGGACGATCAGGGAAGCGAATTGCGGGTTTTGTGGGAGGAATTTGAAGCCGGTCTCACGCCGGAAGCAAAATTCGCCGCCGCCATGGACCGTCTGATGCCCGTGCTGCACAACCTGCGCAACCAAGGCCGTGGCTGGCGCGAAAACAACGTTGCGGCGGCACAGGTTATGGTCCGCAACGCGCCCATTGCCGAAGGAAGCGCGCGGCTTTGGACCTGGGTCAAGGCAGAACTCGATCGCGCTTTTGAGGACGGATTGCTCGTCGGTCAGCGCGGAAGCTGATCCTCCAGCAGCGCATTCACCTTGTTCGCCAGCACTTCCTTGAGAAAAGGCGCGGTTTCGCTGCGTTTGCATTTGGCGACCTGCTCGGGAGTGCCAAAGGCGACGAGTTGGCCGCCGTGGGCACCGGCTTCCGGGCCAATGTCCACGACGTAGTCGGCCTCGGCGATGACGTCCATGTGGTGTTCGATCACGATCACCGTGCCGCCTTCTTCGACGAGGCGGTGCAGGACGTTGATCAATTGCTCGACGTCATGCGCGTGCAGGCCAATGGTCGGTTCTTCCAAGATGTAGAGAGTCGATTTGCCGCGGCGGGTGGTCTTGATCTCCTCGGCGGCGGCGGTGGCGCGGCGGGTGAGTTGCGTGACCAGCTTGATGCGCTGGGCTTCGCCGCCGCTCAGCGTCGGGCTGGGTTGGCCGAGTTTCAAATAACCCAGGCCGGTCTCGTTGAGGAGGTCGAGGGCGCGTTTGATTTTACTGTGCGCCGAGAAAAACTCCGCAGCCTGTTCGACGGTCATGTCCATGACGTCTCCGATCGATTTGCCGTTGTATTCGATCTCCAGCGTGGCGCCGTTGTACCGTTTGCCCACGCATTCCTGGCAGGGCATGTAGGACGACGGGAGGAAATTCATTTCCAGCTTGATCACGCCCTGGCCTTGGCAGGCTTCGCAGCGACCGCCTTCGTTGTTGAAGGAAAACCGGCTCGCCGTATAGCCACGCATGCGGGCGGCGGGGAGGTTTGCGTACACGCCGCGGATCTCGTCGAACACCTTGATGTAGGTCGCGGGGGTCGAGCGGGAGGTCTTGCCGATGGGCGACTGGTCCACTTCCAACACGGCACCAAGGGGCTCGAAACCGGTGAGGGTTTTCCACGGGGTATTGCCCATGATTTTTTTCCGCGTGCGGGTGATGGCATCCTTGATGGCGGGCAGCATGACGCCGCGCACCAGAGTGCTTTTGCCGGAGCCCGAGATGCCGCTGACGACACTGAGGCGGTTCAGCGGGAAACGCACATCGACGTTTTGCAGGTTGTGCAGGCTGGCGCCGGTGAGTTCGACCCACGGGGTGTCGAGCGGGCGACGTTCGCCGCGTGACGGATGAGCCATCGGCTTCTTGAGACACTGGCCGGTGAGGGAATTTTTGTTCGCCAGAATATCCTGGAACGACCCGCTGGCGACGATCTCGCCGCCCCGGCTGCCGGCGCGCGGACCGAGGTCAATAATGTGGTCGGCGCGGCGCATGGTCTCGTCGTCGTGTTCGACAATGACCAGCGAGTTCCCGTTTTTGGCCAGCAACTCCAGGGCATCGAGCAGGCGCGAGTTGTCGCGCGCGTGCAGGCCGATGGTCGGTTCGTCCAGGACGTAGAGCACGCCGCGAAGGTTGGATCCAAGCTGGGCGGCGAGGCGGATGCGCTGGGATTCGCCGCCGCTCAGCGTGTTCGCCGCGCGGTCGAGGGTGAGGTAGTTCAGGCCGACCTGACTGAGGAAACGCAGGCGCTGCGAGATTTCGGTGATGATGTCCTTGGCGATCTCGGCGGGGCTGCCCCGGAAGGAGAATTTTCCGATCAGGGCGAGCGAATCTTCGGCCGAAGATTGGGCCACACTCGTGATGGTTTCCCCCTGAAGGTAAACATTGCGCGCGACTTCATTGATGCGGGTGCCGCTGCAAATCGGACACGGGCGCGATTCGCCGTCCTCGAGGTTTTCGTGACTGCGTTCCTCGGCCAGTTCCGCTTCGAGCACGGAGTCAAATTCCTTGGCACTGTAGTCGGTCCAAACCACACCGAAACCGCGGCAATGTCCGCACCAACCGTGGGGTGAGTTAAAGGAGAACAGGCGGGGGTCAAGCGGTTCAAAGGCGCGCGCGCATTCCGGGCAGTTCATTTCCGAACTGAGGATGTGGAATTTGCCCTTGTGGTCGCGGACCTTGGCGGAACCTTTGCCGAGTTCGAGGGCGCGTTTGACGACGGCCGTGACGTCCTTGGCGGTTTCCACCTCGCCAACGAGGGCGTCGATGGTGTGTTCCTTAAAGCGTTCGAGTTTCGCAAAGTTCGTGACGGGGAGGATCTTGCCATCCACGAGAAGGAAATCGATTTCGTGGCGTTCGGCCCACTGCGCGATCTTGGTGTGGAAACCCTTGCGTGCTTTCACCAGCGGAGCGAAGACGGCGACTTTGCCGCGTTTCGCCATGTCCTGCACGATGGTCGTGATGGCGGAAAGGGTCTGTTTTTCCACCGCCACGCCGCAATCGGGACAATGCTGGGTGCCGAGCTTCGAAAAAAGCAGACGCAGGAAATGGTAGATCTCCGTGACCGTCGCCACGGTGGACTTGCCGCCGCCGCGGGTGACCCGTTGTTCAATGGCCACGCTGGGCGGAAGGCCCTCGATGAGATCGACGTCGGGCTTTTCGAGCTGATCAACAAATTGCCGCGCGTAGGCCGACATGCTGTCGAGGAAACGCCGCTGGCCTTCCGCAAAAAGAATATCGAAGGCGAGGGTGGACTTGCCGCTGCCGCTCAGGCCCGTGACCACGACCATTTTCTCGCGCGGAATGTCGACGGAGATGTTTTTCAGGTTGTGTTCTCGCGCTCCGACAATGCGGATCGCGTTGATTGTGTCTGGCTTCGGGGCCTTGGGTTTGGAAGGCTGGATTTTGCTGCGTCCGCCTTTCAGGAATGACGCGAGGAATTGTCCGGTGAGGGACTCGGGGCATTTGGCCACGTCTTCCGGTGTGCCGACCGCGACCACCTTGCCGCCCTGATCGCCGGCTTCGGGACCGAGATCGACGAGCCAGTCGGCGCTTTTGATCACTTCGAGATTGTGTTCAATGACGATGATGCTGTTGCCCTCGTCCACGAGACGCTGAAACACTTTTAGAAGCTGCGCCACGTCGTCGAAGTGAAGACCCGTGGTGGGTTCGTCGAAAATGAGGAGAGCACCGTCCTCGCGTTTTTCCGCCAGATGGGCAGCGAGCTTAAGGCGCTGAGATTCGCCGCCGCTCAGGGCGTTGACGGGCTGGCCGAGACGCAGGTAGTCAAGACCGACATCGGCGAGCAATTGCAGCGGCGCGGTGAGGCGTGGGCTGGCCTTGAAAAATTCCAGCGCCTCCAGGGCGGTCATCTCCAGAATGTCGTGGATGGATTTGTCGCGGATTTTGATCTGCAGGACGTGAGGCCGAAACCGTTTGCCCTCGCACTCCGGGCAGCGCAGATACAGGTCGCTAAGGAACTGCATCTCGACCTTTTCGTAACCCAGACCTGCGCAGCGCTCGCACCGTCCGTCTCCGGCGTTGAAAGAGAACGAGGACGGCGAAAGTCCCGCAGCCAAGGAGTCCTTGTGGGTGCCATACATCTCGCGGATGCCATCGTAAACGCCCGTGTAAACCGCGGGCGTTGAGCGCGGGCTGCGCGCGAGGGGGGACTGATCCACCATGACGATATCGCCCAGGTCTTCGTCACCGCGGATGGAACGGCAATGGCCGGGAGCATCGTGTTCGTCGGGCGCTTCACCCGCGAGGTTGCGGTAGAGAACGTCGTGGATGAGGGAGCTCTTGCCGGAGCCCGAGACGCCGGTGATGCAGCAAAAGACATTCAGCGGAATCTCGACGTCGATGTTGTCGAGGTTGTGATGCCGGATGCCTTTGAGGGTGAGAAAATTCTCCGGCTCGCGGCGTTTTTCCGGGATGACGATGGATTTTTTTCCGCTGAGGTAGTCGGCGGTGAGCGAGTTTGTGATGTCCTTCGCGGGGCCGTTGTACATCAATTTGCCGCCGTGGCTGCCGCGGCCGGGGCCGATATCGACGAGGTGGTCGGCAGCGCGAATGATGGCTTCCTCGTGCTCGACGACAACGAGCGTGTTGCCCTTGTCGCGCAGGGCGTGCATGACTTTGACCAACTGCGCGGTGTCGCGCGGGTGCAGGCCGACGCTGGGTTCGTCCATGACGAAAAGCGTGTTGACCAGCGAAGCGCCGAGGCAGGTGGTGAGATTAACGCGCTCGATCTCGCCGCCGGAGAGCGTGCGGGTGGGGCGGTCGAGGGAAAGATACCCGAGACCGACCAGATTGAGAAAACGCACGCGCGAGAGAATCTGATCGCGCAGCAAGATGGCGCTCGGATCGCCGGTCGGAAGCACGACATTTTCCAGTGCGGCCTGGAGATCACGCACGGGCGTTCCGGCGATATCGGGCAGGGTTTTGTGCGCGGGTTCGAGCCGGTAGTTCAGCGCCTCGGGCTGGAACCGTCCGCCTTTGCAACCCGGGCAGGGCTGGTAGCTGCGATAGCGGCTGAGCAGCACCCGGATGTGCATTTTATAAACCTTCGCTTCGAGCCACTTGAAGAACCCCTTCAAGCCGTACCACTGGCCGTGCTGCCAGAGTTCTTCGCCGGAAACGTCGGGGTCTCCCTCGCCATTGATCACCCAGTTTTGATCCGCCTTGGGCAGTTCCTCGAAGGGACAATGGATGTCCACGTCCTTCCGCGCCGCGGCCTTGATGAGGTCGACCTGGCAATCCTTCGACTGCCCGCTTTGAAAGGGCTTCACCACACCCGCCGCGATGGAAAGCGACTTGTCCGGCATCACGCGATTCCAGTCGATGCCAATGATGCGGCCGAATCCCTTGCACTCCGGACAGGCACCCAGGGGGTTGTTGAACGTGAACAGTCCCGGGCTGGGTGGCCGGATGGTCAGATCGCAATGCGGACAATGCCAGCCGCTGGAATACGGGTGATGCGCGCCGGTGGTGGGTTGATGGACGGTGATTTTCCCCTGGCCGAAACGCAGGGCGGACTCCACCGCCTCTGCCAGGCGGGTGCGTTCCGGGGCGGCTACGGTGATGCGGTCCTGAATGACCGGAACCAGCGCGGGCAGGCGGGTGATTTTTGGCGGCTCATCCGTGCGGATCGCCGCGCCATTGAGCCAGACGCGGAGATAACCCTGCTGACGGAGGAAATCGAAAAAATCCTTTGGTTTGGTTTTCGGCGGAACCGGAATGCCGAAGGTGACGAGGACCTGTTCGCCGGGCCATTCCGCAAGGATGTGGTCCACGATGGACCCCGGGGTCTCCGTGCGGATCTCGCGTTCGCATTCGGGGCAGAAGGCTTTGGCCGCACGGGGGAAAAACAGTTTCAGGTAGTCGTTGATCTCCGTGATCGTGCCGACCGTCGAGCGGGTGGTGCGAACGTTATTGGCCTGCTCGATGGCAATGGCAGGAGGAATTCCCTCGATGAGATCCGCCTTCGGCTTATCCATGCGCTCCATGAACTGTCGAGTATAAGGGCTGAACGTTTCGACGTAGCGCCGCTGACCCTCCGCGTAAAGGGTATCAAAAGCGAGGCTGGATTTCCCGCTGCCGCTTGGACCCGTGACGACAATGAACTGCCCGAGAGGCAGGTCGAGGTCGATTCCCTGAAGATTATTTTGGCGCGCGCCGAGGACGCGGATGAACGAAGACACGCGTTACTCTATCGCAAAAAATCAAACGGTCGCGCCGTCTTTTTCGATATTTTTCAATTGGTCGGTCCGCATCAAAACGCGCTGGCGCATCACCTTGCCGGACTTGAACTTCACCGTGGCCCGGGCGGGGATCGTCACATCGGTTTCCGGCTTGTGCGGATTCCGTCCGACGCGGGATTTGGTCAGGCGCACTTCGAACACGCCGAAATTGCGCAACTCCACGTCCTTCCCTTCAGCGAGAGCGTCGGTGATGTAATCGAGAGTCTTCTGAAGAACATCGAAGACATCCTGCTGTACCAAGCCGGTTTCCTTACTGATGCGCATCACCAAGTCGCGCTTGGTGAGATTGGCGGAGTTCTCCGTGGATGATTGTGGCATTCTGTGAGCAAAAGCGGACCGTGCGGCGGCGGCCCTGTTCGTTTCTTGAGATTCCGTCTCCCTGCCGTCAAAGTTTAGAGGTAGAGAATTTTGCAAAAACCGTCAATCCCCCCAAATTGGGGGGCAGCGCTTTACCCCCGTCCGGTTTGGCCCAGGACTTGGCGCAAGGTGGTCAGCGGGCCCGCCTGGGCTGTGTCCCAATCTGCAATCGGTCCCATGCGTTGCGTCCAGTTGGAATCCCCGGCTGATCCCGGGACGTTAAAACGCTCCTCGGTGCCAAAAATGTCGGTGATCATGTTTACCGCCAGCCAAGAATTGCTGGAAAACAGCCCGCGGAGGAGAATTTCCTGCACCTCTGGGGAATACGGCTGGGGGAGTTTGAAGTCCGGCTGACCGCCAAAATTCACCAACTCCCACATGCTGTGGATGGCGGCATCCCGCACCTGGGGATTTTCCGTGGTGGCCGCGGCGGCGAGGTCGTTCCAATACGATTTCACCGGCGCGTGATCATGTGTGGCGTAGGTGGCAAGGCTGAGCCGCTGGTATTCGCTGCCCGGGGTGAGCCGGTCCCACTGGCGCTCCCATTGGGGGATTTTGAAGCCGGGTATCTCTAGTCTTTCCAACGTCGGACGAACATAGGGAGCAACCTCGCCAAGGTCCTCCGCGATGAGCCGGTGAGCGCCAATGCCCTCGACCAGCATCTGGAAAATCGTTTCGCCATGGACACGGTTATATTCGCGGTTTTCCTCGGTCTCGTCGTCGCGGTCCATGAAATGAGGCAATTCGCCCCCCGTGATGGCCTGCGCTTCCTCCGGGGTGAGTTCGGTGAATTTTTCGTTGTCCTCCGGCCGCCACGGGAAACTGTAAATGCGGAAAAATCCCAACGCATGGTCCACCCGCAGAAGGTGAAAGATGCTCATGAGCAGACGCAAACGCCGCCGCCACCACGCATAGTTGTCCTTCGCCATCACCTCCCAGTGATAAAGCGGGAACCCCCAGTTCTGGCCCCATTTTTCGGTAAAGGGATCGGCCTTGAACACTTTCTCCGGCGGCGCACCGCAGGAACGCTCAAGGTCGAAGATTCCCGGATCGCGCCAGACATCCGTGCTGTAAATACTGACGCCCACCGGCAGGTCACCCACCAGCGCGACATTCTCCCGCTCCGCGTGCAACCGGACCTCCCGCCACTGCGAATACGCGATCCACTGCACATAGGCGTGGAACCGGATCAAATCCCGCATCTGCCGTTTGCTGCCCGGCGCGAGATCTTCCATCCAGACGCGTACAGCCGTCGGCGAACGGTGCTCGTTCGGCCAGTCGCCCGACACTTCGGACTCCTTGTGCCAGCTCACCAGCGCCCGGTGCGCCGCGTAGTCCGGGAGCCAGTCCCCGTTGTCCTGCTCGAAATCCGCAAAAGCCCGCAACCGCTCCCGGTCGCCGCCGCGGGAACGAAAATTCTTGAACGCGGCGTAGAGCAGTTCGCGTTTCAGCGTCTTGACCGCCGCGTATTTCACCGGGCCATCTTTCAGCGCCGCCACATTGTGCCGGGCCGTGATCGCCGCAAAATCCTCCGCCTTGAGATCGACCAGCGCCTCCGGGGTGACCGCCAGGGTCGAAGGCTCGATCGCCATCGCGCTGAGCAAATTATACGGGCTGTTGTCGCTGCCGGTTTCGTTGATGGGCAGCACCTGCACCACCTTCATGCCGTGACGGGCAGACCACGAGATGAGCTCCTTGACCGCCCCGGTGTCCCCGATTCCGAGGTCTCCTTCGCCTCGCAACGCGGAAACGGGCGCGAGCACCCCCGCGAGCTTCTTCTCCGGATTCAATTCAAGCACTCGAGGGTCTTACATCGGCTCCGCGTTCCTGACAACCCCGGCGTGCGGGTAATTCAGGGGTCCAGCCAGAGTGAGGGCACGATGAAGAAAGGATTTCGTCGGCGTCTATGTTGCTTTTCGTGATCGTCCTATTGGAAAAATCCGCGGGAGCGGGGGGCTTTCCCGCTTCGGCGTGTCGCGACCCATCGGCAGGCGTGGCAAGAAAATGAGGCGCAACACCAGCGGCAAAGGTTTCTTCGATGTGTTTCTCAAATCTTCGTGACTTCTGCAAAAAGCTTATCGATGTATGGCCACCACTGCCAAACAAGCGAACTCATGAGGACGAGATCCTTCGAACGATTGACATAATTTGGAATCCCAGTTTCAGACGCGGTCGGGCGTCCGGATGATGCGGAAATGTTTTCGCCGGAGATTTATGATGCCGCGCCATTCGCGCGAGGCCTTGTGAGGCTCGAAGAGCTTTCACGAATCCCAAGGCTTCGCCCCGGTTACCCCACTGCCACTCGGACGTTTTCCTGACCGGGCCCGATCTCGAACAAAATCGGGGCTTCGCAAAACTCGGCTAGAATCTGGCGGTTGCTCTCGGTGGCGGGCGAGACTTCGGCGGAGAGGTCGTTGAGGATCAAGCCCGCGCAGGAGAGGCCGCGGGCGCGGATACTCTCAAGGGTGAGGAGAGTGTGATTGAGGCAGCCCAGTTTATTGGCCACGACCACGAGCACGGGCAGGCCGAACATCACCGCGAGATCCGCGGAGGTTTGGCCATTGGCAATGGGCACAAGCCAGCCTCCCACGCCTTCGACGAGCAGGGAGGATCGCGTCGACGAAAGATTCTCAAACCATCGGCCCAGTGCCGGAAGATCGACCGACGTGTTTTCCTCTCGTGCGGCGACCAAGGGGGCGGTGGGCAGGGAGAGCCAGACGGGGTTGGTTTCGTCGGGGGTTAGTTCGCGTTCGGACGCGGCGCAGAGGGTGTCGACATCGTCACGCGGACCGCAGCAGAGGGGTTTCACGGCGACGGTGTCTAACCCGGCTTGCCGCAGGGCGCGGGTGAGCAGGGCGGTCACGTAGGTTTTGCCGACGCCGGTATCGGTGCCGCTGACAAAACACTTCACGACTTGCGGTTGTGTTCCTCGGCGGCGGCGAGGAAGACACTTTCCAGGGTCAGCTGCGGTTTACGCGCTTCCACAAATTTTGCGCCGGACGCTTTGACGAGGGCTTCGATTTTTTCGGTGAGTTCGGCCGGGGCATTTTCGACCAGGTATTCGGTTTGGCTTTCGATGGTGACGAGATCGTCGAGCCGTCCTTCACGCATCATCACGCCGCGGGCCATAATGCCGACGCGGTCGCAGACTTCCTGAACCTGTTCGAGCAGGTGGGAAGTGAGCAGGACGGTCTTGCCCCGTTTTTTGAGTTCGAGAATAAGATCGCGGATCTGGCGCGACCCCAGCGGGTCCACACCGGCGGTGGGTTCGTCGAGCACGAGGAGGCGCGGGTCCTGAATGAGGGCCTGGGCCAGACCGATGCGCTGGAGCATGCCTTTGGAATATCCGCCGACCCGCCGATAGCGCGCGTCACTCATGCCGACCAGATCCAGCAATTCGCCAATACGGTCGGTGAGGGGCTTGCCGCCCAGGCCGCAGATTTTCCCGTAAAACCGCAGCGTCTCCTCGGCGGTGAGATATTTGTAAAAGTAGGGATTTTCCGGCAGGAACCCGACGTCGCGATGGCTTTTGTAATCGCGGCTGTCCTGGCCGAAGATCTGGCTTTCGCCGCGGGTGGGGGTGACCAGCCCGAGAAGGATTTTTAACGTGGTGCTTTTGCCGGAGCCGTTTGGTCCGAGCAGGCCGTAAACTTGACCTTCCTCGACCTGGAGGTTGAGGTCCTTGACGGCCACGACCTTCTGCTTCCGCATGGGGACCGGGTAAAGTTTGGTGAGGCCGGTGATGGAAACTGCTGCGCTCATGGGACGATCTGGAAACCTTTGAACGGTTGTTCGATTTCGATAGGGTGAGTGTGCTCGGCGGTGATGTGCCCGGCAAGCGCGCTCTCGCGAATTTCTTCGAGAAACGCCGCCACCTCGGCTTTTTCTCCAGAGACCTGCACTTCCACGCGTCCATCGGGCAGGTTGCGCACCGAGCCGCAGACCTCGTAACCGGAGGCGGCGCGTCGCACCGTGTAGCGGAACCCTACGCCCTGCACCCGGCCTTCGTAAAGAACCTGCGTTGCCTTCATCAAGCCCGGCCTATTCGCGGATCTGACCCTCGCCGCGGATCTGGTATTTGTACGTCGTGAGTTCCTCCAACCCCATCGGTCCGCGGGCGTGAAGCTTGTCGGTGCTTATGCCGATCTCGGCGCCGAAGCCAAACTCCCCACCGTCCGTAAATCGGGTGGAGGCGTTCCAATAAACGGTCGCGGAATCCACCTCGTTAAGAAAACGCTCCGCGGTGGCGGCATTATTCGTGACGATGGCGTCGCTGTGGTGCGAACCGTAGCGTTCGATGTGATCGACCGCTTGTTCGAAGTCGTCCACCACCCGCAGGGACATGATGAGGTCGAGATATTCGGTGGTCCAGTTTGCCTCCGTCGCCTCGTGGAGCGGCTGATACTGGAGGGTGGAAAGCTGTTGAAACCCGGCCGGATCGGCATGGATGGCGAGCCCGGCTTTGGCAAAAGCGGGCACGGCCTGGGTGAGGAATTTGTCGGCGACATCGCGGTGGACGAGCAGGGTTTCCAGAGCGTTGCAAACGCCAGGCCGCTGGCATTTGGCATTGAGCACGATGCTCTCGGCCATGGCAAGGTCGGCGGTTTTGTCCACGAAAACATGGCAGACACCATGGTAGTGTTTGATCACCGGCATGCGGGCGTGACTGACCACGGTTTCGATCAGGGAGTGCCCGCCGCGCGGCACGATGAGGTCGAGGTATTTGTCCATCTGCGCCATGACACGCACGGCTTCGCGGTCCGTCGTCGGAATGAGCTGCACGGCATCGGCGGGCAGACCGCGGGAGGCGCCGCCGACCTGCAGGGCTTCGGCGATGGCCATGTTGGAATGAAACGATTCCGAGCCCCCACGCAGGATGACAGCGTTGCCGGTCTTGATACAAAGCACGGCGGCGTCGCTCGTGACGTTGGGGCGGGATTCGTAAATGATGCCGATCACGCCGATAGGCGCGCGTATCTTGGCAATGCGCAGGCCATTGGGCCGGGTCCATTCGGTGAGAATCTTTCCCACAGGATCCTCGAGCCGAGCTACGTCACGGATGTCGTTGGCCATGCCGGTCAGTCGGGCCTCGGTAAGCCGGAGGCGATCAATGGCGGCCTTGGTCAGGCCATGGGACTCGGCGCCAGCAATATCGCGCGCGTTGGCTTCCAGGATGGCCGGAGCGCGCGCGACGAGGGCGTCCGCCATGCCTTCGAGCACGGCGTTTTTCGCGGCGGCAGGCAAAAGGGCCAGCGCTCGGGAGGCGCGGCGGGCTTTCTGCCCGATTTGGTGGATGTGTTCTTCGAGACTCATGCGGGGAAAGAAACGGGAGAGTACTCGATCCCGTGGGCTTCCGCCACCGCCTGGCACGTCAATTTCCCGTCCATGATTTCGATGCCGTGGTGCAGGCCGGGTTGACGTTTTACCGCGTCGGCCAGGCTGCTCTCCGCCAGCGTCTCGATGTATCGATAGGTCACATTGGTGAGGGCCTGGGTGGCGGTGCGGGCATAGGCGCCGGGCATGTTGGCCACACAGTAGTGCGTCACGCGTTCCTCCACATAGATCGGGTCGTGATGGGTGGTGGGGCGTGAGGTTTCCGCGCAGCCGCCTTGGTCAATCGCGATATCCACGAGCACGCTGCCGGGCTTCATCATCCGCAGCATCTCGCGGGAAATGAGCTTGGGGGCCTTGGCTCCGGGGACAAGGACGGCGCCGATCAGGAGGTCCACCGTGGGCAGCATGTCGGTGAGACTGGCCTCGCTGGAAAAAAGCGTATGGGCCGTGCTCATGGTGATGTCGAGGAAACGCATGCGTTCCAGATCCACCTCGAGAATGGTGACATCCGCGCCCAGGCCCGTGGCCATCCGGGCAGCATTTACGCCGCTCGTTCCGCCGCCGATCACCACCACCTTGCCGGGCAGTACGCCCGGCACGCCGCCGAGCAGCACGCCGTTGCCGCCGTGGTGTTTGGCCAGAAAATAGCCGCCCACGATCACCGACATTCGGCCGGCAATTTCGCTCATGGGCTCAAGCAACGGCAGGCGGCGGTTCACCTCCACCGTTTCGTAAGCGATACAAGTCGCTCCGGTCGCGAGCAGAGCCTCGGTGAGCACCTTGTTCGCCGCGAGGTGGAGGTAGGTGAAAAGCAGTTGCCCCTTGCGCAAAAGCGGGTATTCCGAAGCGAGCGGCTCCTTCACTTTCACGATCAGGTCGGCCTTGGCAAAAACCTCCTCGTGCGTGGCCGCGATTTCCGCGCCGGCCTTGGCGTAGTCTTCGTCGCTGAACCCGATGCCGGCTCCCGCGTTGGTTTCGACCACGACCTGATGGCCGCGGCGGGTGAGTTGATAAGCACCTGCGGGCAGCAGCGCCACGCGGAACTCCTGCTGTTTGATTTCCTTGGGGACGCCGATAATCATGATGGGAGTATGACCCGGGCCGGGGCCGGGGACAAGCCGGATTCCCGACATTGCCAGCCAGCGACGGCCGTGTCAGCCTCCCGCCCATGCCCCAACACACCGCCACCATCCGCTGGGAAAACACCGGCGAAGATTTCCTCCGCGGCAAATATTCCCGCGCCCACACCTGGGCCTTCGACGGCGGTGCGATATTTCCCGCCTCCCCCTCGCCTCATGTCGTGCCCATCCCGTGGTCCGACCCCGCGCTGATCGACCCCGAGGAAGCTTTTGTCGCGTCGCTTTCGAGCTGCCACATGCTGACTTTCCTCTATGTCGCCGCCCGCGCCGGATTTGTCGTGGCCTCGTACGAGGATGCAGCGGTGGGGGAAATGAGCAAAAACGAAAAAGGCATTCCGTGGGTCAGCAGGATCACGCTGAACCCCAAAATTCTTTACTCCGGCGACAAACATCCGACCGCCGCCGATTGCGACAAGCTGCACCATCTCGCTCACGAACAGTGTTTCATCGCCAATTCGGTGAAAACCGAGGTTGTGGTGGCGGGCGGGTAGCGGAAATCGTTCGATCTCGCTGGTGCAGACAGCTTGAAGGCTGGACTCCAACGCTGGCGCGAGGCTGGAGTTCAGGCTTCAGCCTGCTCCGTTCTCCGAAAATAATTCGGGCGGAAATCCCCCGCGCGTGGTAGGCAGGGATATGCGATATCAATCCTTTGACCTTCCGAAATGTTTCCTCCTCGCCGGCCTGATTCTTAACGCACCGATTGGCGGGTTCGCGGCGGAGAGCACCGGCTCCGCACCCTATGTGGATTCCAAGGCGATCAAGGAGCGGTTTGCGACCGTCACCGAGGCCGATATGGAAATGCTGCGCGGCAAGAAGATCGTTCTGGTCAGCCGTTCCTTCGGTCTGAATCTGTTCAAGGGGCTCAACTTTCTGGCCCGGGAGGATAAAAAATACGACCTCCTGTCCTCCTACGAACGTTTTGATGTGGTCAAAGCGGGCGGCAATGTCGGGGTCATCCCAGCGGATGCCTTGCAGAAGAAAAACTTTGTCCATTTTCTGGGAACCTACTGGCCGCACACCAAACGCCTCGAGGAGTTGAACAGCGTGCTCGCCGAGCCTCCCCACGAATTCGGCAAATCCGTGGATGCCGTCGTGGTTTTCTACCACACCGCGAAGCCGGAACTCTACGGACCCTACACCGCGCAGATGGAAGCTTGGCGCGCCGCTTTTCCCAACGCGCGTTTCATTTACGTGACTTCCGGTTTCATGGGACCGAAATATGCGAAGGAAAACGAAGCCTCGTTTGCCTTCGGGGAGAAAATCCGAGGCGACTTGAAGGGCAAGGTGCCGATCTATGACATGGACGCCATCCTCAGTGACGACTTCCGCGTGGGCCACGTTTATTGTCCCGAATACAGCAAGGATCCGGCGGAGGTGCATCCGAACGATCCCGCCGGTGAGACCATGCTGGCCAAAGGGTTCCTCCTTGTCCTTAAGGAAGCCTTTGCCCAGCCGCCTCCCCCGGTCACCGGAGGAGCCGCGAAGGCCGCTCCGGTTCAAAGCAAGACGGAAACGCTTCCGGCTACTCACGCCGACGCCAGGGCCGTGCGGGCCATTCTCGACGCCAATGGCCTGAAGGCCAAAACCGTCGAGGGCGTTTCCGTCGTGAAGGACGGCCGCATCGTCGAACTCTTTCTCCAGGAAGGTGGGGTTTCCGAAATTCCCGACGCCATTGGCGCGCTTACCGCGCTTCGCAAACTTCACGTTTATGGAGACCGCACGCTTCCTCTTCCCCTCTTGAAAAAAGTCTCCCCCGCCATCGGGAAATGCACGGCCATCGAGGAGCTTCTCCTCAATCAAAACGACCTCACCACTCTCCCTGCCGAACTCGCCGCTCTGCAAAAGATTCGCAATCTCTCCCTCGCCGATAATCACCTCCAGAATCTACCTCCGGCCGTGTTCGCGTGGGCGCAGAAATTTGATCCCAAGGGTCTCGGCGATCAGAAGCCGGCACCCTGAACGGGAACCTTTGCCCCAAGGTTCCTCCGGCGTCGTTTCGGCGAAGATTTTCCTACGCCCCGATCGCTTCCTGAATGGCTCCGGCGATGCGGTCGGCGTTGGCGTTGATCAGGGCCTCGTCGCGCCCTTCGATGAGCAGACGAATTTTGGGTTCGGTGCCGGAATACCGCAGGAGCACGCGCCCCTTGCCGTCGAGATTTTGCTCGGCCTCGTCGAGCAGTGATTTCACTCCTGTGAGGGTTTCCAGGGCAGGCTTCTCACGCACCTTGAGGTTGCGTTGGGCTTGCGGGTATTTTTTCAGGACCTTCTTCAGTTCGCTGAGCGGTTTGCCGGTCTCAATCATGACACGGAGGATTTGCAACGCGCTGACAATGCCGTCGCCGGTCGTCGCGTAGTCGCGGAAAATCATGTGTCCGCTTTGTTCGCCGCCGACATTGAGGTCGTCGCGCATCATGGCCTCGATCACATAACGGTCGCCCACTTTGGTCCGGAGTACCCGGCCGCCGTGCGCCTCCAGCGTTTCATCGAGGCCAAAATTGCTCATGATCGTCGCGACGAGGGTGTTTTTGGCCAGCCGGCCGTTGTTGAGAAAATCAATCGCGGCGATGGCCATGATCTCGTCGCCATCCACCAGATCGCCATTTTCATCGCAAAGCAACACGCGGTCGGCGTCGCCGTCGTGGGTGATTCCGACATGCGCGCCGGTTTCCTTGACGAACTTTTGGATCTGCTCCGGGTGTGTGCTGCCGCAGTCGGCGTTGATGTTCGTCCCATTGGGGGCGTTGTGGAAAATGGTCACATCCGCGCCGAGTTCGCGCAGAATGCAAGGCGTGGATTTGTAGGCGGCCCCGTTGGCACAATCCACCGCGATCTTCAGCGACTCGAGGGTGCGTCCGCGTGGGAAGCTTTGTTTGGCATATTCCACATAACGTCCGAGCGCGTCATCGATGCGAAACGCCTTGCCGATCTTCAGCGCCGTAGGGCGGATGTTTTCGATCTCGCCGCTGAAGACGATGTCCTCGATTTTTTTCTCCACCACATCGTCGAGCTTATAGCCGTCGTGGCGGAAAAATTTGATCCCGTTGTCCTCATAAGGATTGTGCGAGGCCGAGAGCACGATGCCGGCGTCGGCACGGAGCGACCGGGTGATGAAGGCCACGCCCGGCGTGGGGAGCGGACCGATGATCAGGACGTCCACGCCGAGCGAGGTGATGCCCGCCACCATGGCGTTTTCCAGCATGTAGCCGGAGAGGCGGGTGTCCTTGCCCAGCACAATGGTGCGGCGATCTCCCTGGTCGTGCGGGCGGCCGCCGGAGTTGCCGAAAATATGGGCGGCGGCGCGGCCCAGCTTGAGGGCGGTTTCCGCGGTGACCGGTTCGATGTTGGCGACGCCCCGGATGCCGTCCGTGCCGAAAAGTTTCCGTTGTCCGCTCATAGAGATTTCGGTTTGGTCGTGAGGGAGGGCAGCACGCGATCGGGCCGGGGATCTTGTTCCACGGTCTGATTAATGAGATACCACAAAGCCGTCGCGAGGAGCAGGCACGCGAGTTTAGGACCCCAGTCTTTGGTCAGAATCTGTCGGATTGTCGTCATGATGAAGAAGAAGCTGGCTGAGCAGCCGGCGGAATTTGTCCACGGTGAGATTGCGTTCGAGCAGGCCGTTGTGACAAATCGAAACTTGCCCGGTCTCCTCGGACACCACGATGGCAAGGGCGTCGGATTCTTCGCTCAGGCCCAGCGCCGCGCGGTGGCGCAGGCCGAGGTTGCGGTCGAGATCCTCCCGCTGGGTGAGGGGGAAAATGCAGGCCGCCGACACTACCCGGTCGTTACGCACAATGAGGCCGCCGTCGTGCAGCACCGTCTTGGGATGAAAAATCGTCAGCGCTAGCTCCTTGGAATATTCGGCATCAATTTTCACGCCCGTCTCCGCAAATTGTTTGAGGTCGATCTCGCGCTCGACCGCGATCAAAGCCCCGAATCCCTTGCTGGAGATCTCAAAAACACTGTCCGTGATGTCTTCGATGGTCTCACGCTTTTCAAAGGCCGAGGTGAAAAAGGGATGACTGCCCAGGTCGGTGAGCGCCCGGCGCAATTCCGGTTGGAAGAGGACGACCAACGCGATGGCGAGAAATGTGACCAGGCTGCGGAGAATCCAGCTGATCACCACCAGGTTGAAGATCTGGGACATGAACGTGAGGGTGAGAAAAACCAGGGCCAGGCCAATCAGAATGCGCGCGCCATGCGTGCCGCGCAGGTAGATGTAAATATAATAGAGGACGGCCGCGAGGATGCCGATCTCCACCGGGGTCCGCCAATGCTCGGCAATGAATTTTCCGACGTTCTCAAGCATGGATGGCCTCCATCATGCGCAGGGCCTCGCGGTGCGGTCTGGGCTCGTGCACGCGAAAAATCCGCGCGCCCTGTTCGCGGCCATATCCGGTGAGTGCCACACCGGGCCAGAAACGATCTGCTAGGGCCGGGGCATCCGCCAGCCAACTGAGAAAGGATTTCCGGGAGACGCCGATCAACACGGGACGGCCCAGGGCCGCGAAGGTTTCGAGGTTTTGCAGCAGGGCACGGTTGTGCTCCGGTTTCTTTCCGAAACCGATTCCCGGGTCAATCGCAAGGCTTTCGACGGCCATCCCGCAGCGTACGAGGGCCTCCATACGCTGTCGAAGGAATTCAGCCACCTCCGCCACCACGTCTCCGTAGTGCGGACTCTGCTGCATGGTGCGCGGCTCTCCCTGCATGTGCATCAAAACGAGGCCCGAACCGGATTGGGCCGCCACCCCGGGCATCGCGGGGTCGCCCTGCAAGGCCGACACGTCGTTGATGATATCCGCGCCTGCCGCCACGGCCTCTCGGGCGACTTCGGCCTTTGAGGTATCGATGGAAATCAGGACGTCACTCTGCGCGCGCAGTCGGCGGATGACAGGCACGACCCGCCGCAGTTCCTCCTCCACGCCCACGGCCAGCGCCCCGGGTCGCGTGGATTCCCCGCCCACATCGATGATGTCCGCCCCATCCTGCACCAAACTCAGCGCGTGCGCCACGGCCGCCTCACCGTCGAGGAAATTTCCCCCGTCGGAAAAAGAATCCGGAGTCACATTCAGCACGCCCATGATCATCCCCCGACGGGATAGGTCGAACGGGCCACGCGGGAGTTTCCAGATCATGGGTGGCAAAAATGGTGGGAGGGATCTTGGAGGGCGCCGTGCACGGGCGGTATGCCGAACCCTACCGTTTCAGCCGGATTGAGGCCGACCGTCCGTGGGCGTCGAGGCCTTCGATGCGGCTGAAGGTTTCCAAATACGGCAGCGAGGCGCGTAGCGACTTCTCATCGTACATCACGACGCTGGTGCGCCGCTGGAATTGGTCCACGGTGAGGCCGGGGAAGCTTTTTCCCGCTCCGCCAGTGGGCAGTTCATGACTGGGCCCGGCCAGAAAATCCCCCGCGACCACGGGCGAAAGACCTCCAAGGAAAATGGCGCCGGTGGAGTTCAACTGCCCGGCGATCATGCCCGGGGCCTTGGTGGCGATGGAAACATGCTCGGCGGAAAATTCATTGGCCAGCCGCACGGCCACCTCCATGTTCTCGACCAGAATGAGGGCGGCGTGTTTCAGGGCGAGGGCAAGTTCCTTGGGCCGGGCGGAAAGCTTCACCTGGCGGGTCACCGCCTTTTCCACAGCAGCGAGCATTTTGGCGGAGTCCGTCAGCAAAATCGATACACTGCCGTGTCCGTGTTCCGACTGCGCCAGCAGATCAGCGGCGATCCACTCGGCATTCGCGGAGCCGTCCGCGATCACCAGCACCTCGCTCGGACCGGGCAGGAGGTCGATCGCGACATGGCCCACGGCCTGCCGTTTGGCTTCCACCACGTAGGCATTTCCCGGACCAAAGATCTTCTGCACGGGGCGGATGGTTTTTGTCCCGATGGCCAGAGCCGCCACAGCCTGGGCCCCACCCGCGCGGTACACTTCCGTTGCCCCACATTCCGCCAGCGCTGCCAGCAGCGCCGGGTGAACCGTGCCGTCCTTCGCCGCAGGGGTCACGGCCACGATTTCCGGCACGCCCGCCGCCTCGGCCAGGGTGCAGGTCATGATGGCGGTCGAAACCAGGGGCGCCGTCCCGCCCGGAACATAAATGCCTACGCGCTGGAACGGATCAAACCGCTCGCCCACGATGGCACCTTGTTTGTTTTTGGAAAACCAGCTTTTGCGCAGGCTGCGTTTCGCGAAGGCCCGCACATTCGTACGGGCGGCCAGGATGGCCTTGCGCACGTCGGTCGCGAGGCTCCCGCGGGCCGCCGCGATCTCGGCGGGAGTGACATATAACTGAGACGCCGTCAGCCGCGGGCCGCCGAATTTTTCCGTGAATTCCAGGACCGCCGCATCCCCGCGCTGCCCCACGGCGTCGATGATGCCGGATACCACGTCGCGGACCTTGGGGTCGGGCGTGGCACGGCGGTTGAGTTTTTTTAAAGCGGCGGCATAACCGCGATCCTCGGGACGAAGCACCTGCATGGTTGAAAGTTCTAAAATCGGAAACCCGGGAATGCACACGAATTAACGCTGGGGCTTGGAAAAATTTGGAGCGCCGGGGGAAGGGGACTTCCCGTCACCGTGATTCCGGGTTTCCCCTTTCCACCATCTCTGCTTTCCGCTTTCTCTTCCGGGTATGGGTGAATTTCTTCAATCCTTTGCCATGACCTATGCGGCTCTCTTCCCCATTGCGAACCCGCTGGGCAACGCCGCGATCTTTCTTTCCATCACCGATGGAGAAAAGAGCGTCCTCCGCCGCTCCCAGGCCCTCAAGGGCAGCCTCTACATGCTGGGGATCCTCCTGCTCTTTTTCGTTGCGGGGAATTTTTTGATGCGGTTTTTCGGCATCACCCTCGATGGCGTCCGGATTGCCGGCGGGCTGGTCGTTGCCCATGTGGGATTTAAACTCATGACCCCGCGCAAGGAGGACACACACGGACCCGAGGAGGAGGCGGAGGCGAAAGCCAAACCGGATATTTCCCTTTCGCCCCTGGCCATTCCCCTGCTGGCCGGTCCCGGGAGTATGGCGGTCGTGATGAGTCTCAGTTCGTATCACCCCACCGTGCTTCACACCGGGATGGGAGGTATTGTTGCAGGTATTGCGGCTGTTTGCGCCACCTGCTGGATCACCCTCCGCGAGGCGGGCGTCGTTCTCCGGGTATTAGGCGTCAATGGGGCCAACGCCCTCACCAAAATCATGGCCTTCCTGCTGCTGACCATCGGTGTCCAACTCACCCTGAACGGCGCGCACGACTGGCTTCTCGCGATCCTTCACAAGTAACCGCCCGGCCTGATACCTGCCCTGACCCCGCCCTGGGGGTCGCCCCGATGGCAACCCGATGCGTAATTTATTGACAGTCTGGCGCTTTTCGGCGATCTCAACGAGACGTGAAGGCAGACGAAATACACCATTCCGTACGCTTGCTCCCGAATCTTACGGAGTCTGAGTTGTCGTTCCCTTCGCCCACCAGCCTGATTCCTCACGGAGATTCCGCCAACCCATTGCACAGTTCTCCTCTCTAAAACTCGAAAACGCCATGAAAAATCGACTCTCTTTTACCCGCCAGGCAGTGACCAAGTCACTCTTGGCCGCCGTTATTGCGGCCACCCTGCAGAGTGCTTCTGCCATCATCGCCATTCCGCGGGATTTTCCTTTGGAATCGACCAATGGCGACCAACTTCTAGGACGTGACCGTCTTTCCGAGCTGGTCTCCATGTATCGCAACGATGTGGTGTTGCTTGCCAACCCGGAAGAAGCCTACGCGAGCAGCATCCGCGAAACGGTGGGTAATCCCACCACCCGGGAAAAGCTCAAAAGCATGGCCACATCCGGCGGTTCCGAGCTGACCGCGGATTCGTTGGCCGCAGCCACCGCAGCCTTGGTGCGCCAGAACCCTTCGGATGCTCCTGTCATCATGGCCTCTGCCATGGATTTGCTGGAAGAATCCTCCAAGAAGGTTTCCGCGGAGGATCGTTACCTCGTGGGTCGGGCCGCGATCAGCGGACTTCCTTATGAACTTCGTGACCGTTCTGCCCTGATTGCTTCCATTATTGGTATTGCCGGGCGCGACATGAAGCATGTGGCAATCGCCAGTCTTGTTCGTCGTCTTCGCGATTTTGCCATTGGCGATTTCCCTGTGGGAGAGCGGGACTTCAAGGGGTCCGTGGCTGGTGGTGCTCCTTCGAACCAGTCGCCTACGCAGGCTCTGGCTCTCGATCAGGCCTTGGTGGAAGCGGGGATTCTCAGCCCCTTCGCCGCAAACCCTGAATTTTTGGTTCTCGCCAACAACTTTGCGTCCGATCAACTGGAAGAAACTTTCTTCTCGGGAGATCAGGGAGTGATTAACCAGGGAGCCGCCTTTGCCCCAGGTTCAGCGGGCTCTGCGGGTGGAACTGGCAGCACGGGTAACCAATCCGGCCCTACGCCCACGCCGAACCCTCCGCCACCCCCTGCGTCCTGATCAACGGATCGCCCATTTGTAGCGCTTGAGCCCGGGAAAATCCCGGGCTTTTGCATTTTCGGCAACGAGCTGGAAGGCCAGTCAATTGGCGCCCCTCTGAGTTTCAGCTCTAGGGTTTGTACACCTTGTCCCCGGGTGACGGACTCCCGCTGGCGATATCAGCAATGAGGAAAGGGGGATTGCGCAGCGCGCTGGCCCGCAAGTGCGCCGATTCGCGCTGGTTCACGATGCAGACCATGGCGTCTCCCGCCTGGGTCGCCCCATAGCTGATGGCGTCGATCAAGACAAAATGATCCTCCTTGTTCACCATCTTGACCGTGCCGATGAGCTGGGGTGCCTGGGCCTGGGGAGGTTTGGCTGGCTTTTGTCTCAGGCGGGCCACCCAGTGGAAGGGCGAAAGAGAGGCCAGGGAAAATCCCGCCTTCTTTGGTTCGACGCCGGCCTGCACGGGAGCTGGCGTGGGCGACGGAACCGGCGCTTCCGCCGCCGGCTTCTCCTTGGCCGCACAACCTGCGAGGAGCCCGCCCGCCAGCAACGCTGCCAATCCGCGTCGCATCATGTCCGTTTCAACGGCCACACCCACCCGCCCCGCACCCGCAGGAATGGGTGTGCGCGTGCGAGCCGGAAGAGGAAGACGAGGTGAGCACACTCACGCGATCCGCCAGGACCCGGCGGATCGGCTCCTTCGTCTCGGGATGTTCGTGCAGAGCGGCATCCTTGATACTCTGGCGAATCTCGTACCGTTTCACCCGCCCTCCCTTTTTCTCGGGGATCGTTTCATAAATGTACGTTGGCATGACGATAGGGAACCTAACCGGAACCCGCCCGCGCCGCAAGCTCCGCCCGAAGAGCCCGGCCGGCGA
The DNA here is from genome assembly GCA_041752695.1 of Terrimicrobiaceae bacterium. Taxonomy (GTDB): domain Bacteria; phylum Verrucomicrobiota; class Verrucomicrobiia; order Chthoniobacterales; family Terrimicrobiaceae; genus CALCJD01. The sequence continues at coordinate 75,355 of JBGSVZ010000012.1, read as the reverse complement.
CAGGATGACCTGACAGGGAAAATATTCCGGCTGACAAGGAGAAACGAGAAGCGGCGATTCTCAGGGAGATTTGACCGGTTCCGCCGGGGAAGGTGCCTCGCCCGGAAAGAGGGTTTCCCGCATGAGGGAGTAGATTTTGGTGTTATCGAACGACCCGTGGATTTTTTCGGCGTTTTTCCCGGCACCGCGCACGACGATCCCGCCGCTGGCGTCGAACAAGGTGCCCCAGCTGATGACAAATTGGTGAACTTTGCCCTGACGGTCGGGTTTTGAAGCAAAGGGTTTACCGTCCGCATTAAGGCTGTAGGGGGCCGCGTTCTTGTCGCGGCGATTGTTGGCCAGGGCGAGCTTTTCCGGCGACGGGTCGAGGCCGATGACATCCATGTTTCCGGCGGAGCTGTCGGCAGCGGTGATGAGCAGGGTGTCGGGATGGGTTTCCAGGTAAGCCAGCGCCGCCCCAAAGGCTTCGTCGGCGCGGCGGAGCGCTTCCAGGGTGCCATGCGCGTTGTTGGCATTGCCAAAGTTGTCCCCGCCCTCCTCCTCAACGACGAGGAGGAAAGGGCCGGGGGAGAGAATCTTGAGCGCGGCGGTGGTCATGGCCCGGAGGTCGGGGGCGGAGGGTTTGTAGGCGGGAAGTTTCAGGGCGGCCATTTCGGCTTCGCCCATGTCGTTGAACGTGTCTTCGGCCGCGAAGATGCCGAGGAGTTTTTTCGTCGTGTCGGGGACGGCTTCGAGTTCGGCGGCATCGAAAACCACGGTGTAGCCGGCCGTGCGGGCGGCGGCGATGAGGTCGAGTCCGTCGGTGCGTTTTCCGGTGGCAGCGTGTCGGCCCGCTTTACCTTCGGGCAGAAACCATTCTTCGCCGCCACTGAGGATGACATCGGCGCCGGATTCCACGATTTGTCGGGTGATGTCGGCGTAGTCGTCGCGTTTGGCAGCACTGGCGAGGAAACAGGCGGTGCCGGGTTCGATGATGCTCCCGGAGTTCACAATGCCGGCTTTCACGCCGCGGGCCATGGCTTCGTGCATGAGGCTGCCGGGTTTGCCGGAGGCGGATTTGGGGCGTTCGGCACCAGGGCCAGCGGTGCCGAAGGCGCTGGCCGGGACTTTGATACCGTACGCGTGGGTCGTGGCGCCGCCGTTGGAGGTGGCGGTGAGGGAGTCTTGCATGTGGCCGCGATAGACGGCGATCTGGGGAAGGCGGTCCCAGTTCAGATCGGCATCGGGTCCGGCATGGAGAAAACGCGCGGCCTGCCAGTGGGACACCCCCGCACCGTCGGGATGGATAAAAATCACGTTGGCCGCCGGAGAGGACGAAGCGGCTAGGAGCAGGGCAAGGAGAAAAGGTTTCACAAGCGTGAGCTTGCCGGAGGACCGGCCGCGGACAATGCCGAATGTGTGACGAATTGCGTGAGGAACGCTCCGGATCCTTATTTTTGGGGCTTGGGAGGCGCCTTTCTGGCCTTCGGGCTTGAAATACGCGGGGAGTGCACAATTCTGCAGGGGGTCCCAGGGAATGAGACGTATCAAGTTATCTTTGAAAAAACAGGAGCCAGCGCATTCGCTCAAGCTGGGCTTGATTGGGGGACGGTATAAGCCGCGGGAGGAAATTGGACGCGGCGGGGCGGGCGAAGTGTTGCTGGCATATGACAGTCAGCTCGAACGCCTGGTGGCGGTGAAACGGATTCATCTCAAGGTTGGAAAGTCGGAGAAGCGCGCGGCGTTTGCGATGGATGAGGCCAAGCGGCTGGCGAAGGTGCAGCATCCCAATATCGTGACGGTCTACGATGTGTTGGTGCATCGGCGCGAGGTGATCATGGTGATGGAGTATTTGAGCGGGCATACCCTGGAGGCCCAGGTCGAGCCGCTGACGATTGCGGAATTTGGCGAGGTGGCCAGACAGTGCCTCGACGCCCTGGGGGCGGCCCACGCGCTGGGGATGGTGCATTTGGACATCAAGAGCACGAATATCATGCTGACGACTCTGGCCACGGGGCGGCTCCAGGTAAAATTGCTGGATTTCGGACTGGCCGCGATGCTCGATGATCCGGCAGCCACCTTCCTCGTCCCAGGGGCGGAATTGAGGGGGTCGGTGTACACCATCGCGCCGGAACAGCTTGAGCGGAAACCGGTGGGGGTGCGGACCGATCTGTATTCGCTGGGGTGCGTTTTTTATCATGCCCTGACGCGGCGCGAGCCGTTCCAGGGGGTTTCGGTGGCGGGGGTGATCGATGCGCATTTGCGGCATGACTACCGACCTTTGGCGGAGAGGCGTCCGGATTTGTCCGCCGGACTTTGTACCTGGGTGGAGTGTCTGATGGCGAGGGACCCGGAGGAACGGCCTGGCAGCGCGGCGGAGGCGCTGGCGGGGCTGGAGTGGTTGCTGCCGGCGTCTGGCGAAGGGAGCTCCGAAGCGTCGGGTGCGCCGATGGAGGAAATCCTGGCCTCGGAGCGCGGCCGGCTTTTGCAGGCCCTGGGAAAAACGGCGGCGGTCATCGGCAAGGTGGTGCGGGTGTGGGACAACAAACCGGGGACGATCCGGTTTCTCAATTTTGAGGCCGTGGACCACGACGATTTTTCGGTGGTGTTGCTGCTGAAGGCCGGGCACCCGGGTTTTGCCCGGGAGGTGACGGAGGCTCTAGTCGGCAAGCCGATCCGCGTGATCGGGCGCATTTCGGATTTTCACGGCTGCCCGCAGATCATCGTGGAGAATCCTACCCAGATCAGGGAGGCGTGAGGGACGGAGGGCTGGTCTTATGAACTGGCGCTCGCGTATTGGCGGAGCGCCCTTTTCCAAAAGAGGCGGGTGGCCACGGTGACGAAGAGCGCCGCAAGGGCGAGTTGCAGGATGAGGGCCATGGGGTTGTCGCCAAGGCGGATGAGGATGCGGGTGGGGACGTTTGTCACCACGATAATCGGAATGATCCAGCTGAAGACAAATTTGAACATGCCGCGGTAGATCACGTCGGGGTAGCGGCCAAGGTTGAAAAGGCTGTAGTAGCCGTAGATGAGCCCTTGCGCGCGGACGATCCAGAAACTCGCCGCCGCCAGGGACAGGAGCACGCTGTAGTGGATCATGACGCCGAGACCCAGAGCCACGGCGTAAAGACCCAATTGGGTGGCGGTGGGCATGGATTGGAGTTTGACCAGGGCGAAAATGACAAAACCCACGCCGACGAGTGCGTTGACGAGGTTGTCGAGGCCGAATTGTTTGGCGGAGACGACAAACTGCGTGTCGATGGGCTGAAGGAGCAGAAAGTCGAGGCGTCCGGTGCGGACAAGCTCCGGCAGATTGGCGAGGTTCACATAGAAAAACGCCTGGAAGATCTGCGCGATAATCTGATGGGTGCCGACGAGGAGGACGACCTCCCACTTGGTCCAGTCGCCGATGTGTTCGACATAACCGAAGATGACTTCAATGAAGACGATCTGGCCGAGAAACCACAAGACCTCCACGCCGAGCCAGAGAAGGAAGTTGGCCTTGAAGTTCATCTCCCGAATGAGGGAGTTGCGAAACATGATCGCGTAAACCTGGGCGTAGCGGCGGACCGCACCAAGGAACCAACTCACCCCGCCTCTCCCAAATATTCATTGAGTCGGGTGCGGGCGGCGCGGCCGAGGCGAAAGGGGATCGGCATGCCTTTGAGCCAGAGGCGGGTCTCGTTGCGGGAGGGATGGTCGGCGCGCGCGATGCGGGTGGTGTTGATGATGATCGAGCGGCTGAGGCGCAGAAAAGGCGGGGAAGGGAGGGTGCGGGCATAATCGCCGATGCCCTGGCAAATGAGGATGGGGATCTCGCCGGCAATGTGGAAGCGGGTAAAATCCTTGTCCGCTTCCAGGGCGGCGACGTCCTGGAGCGGGGCAAGGACGGTGCGCTGGGGCGTGCGCAGGCAGATGCGATCACCGGCGGCGTAGATGGGGGATTCTTCGGCGGAGGAACAGGCGGCGCGCAGGCGGGCGACGGCGGCGGCAAGGCGTTCGGGTCGCACCGGTTTCAGCACGTAATCGACGGCCTGGACGTCGAACGCGCGGACGGCGTGATTCGAGTGCGCGGTGACGAAAACAATCTTGGGCGAGGGGTCGAGAGTTTTGAGGAGCTCGAAACCGTCGGGCCCCGGCATACGGATATCCAGGAAAACGGCGTCGGGTTTTTCCTTCAGCAGAAGCGGCGTGGCGACGGCGACGCGGTCGGCTTCGGCCACGATTTCGACCTCCGGGTGAGTGGCCAGCATGCGGCGCAGGCCCTGACGGGCGAGGGGTTCGTCGTCCACCAGGGCTACGCGGAGCATGGTTCTCCCTCGAGTTCGAGTTCGGCGCAGACGGTATCGTTGTGCTGGTGGAGGTTCAAGCGGTGGCGTCGCGGGTAGTGAATGTGAAGGCGGCGCCGAAGAATCTGCAAGCCCAGGCCGGTGCCGTAGGGATCGGGCGAGAGGCGGCCGGTGTTGATCACGGTAACGACGAGGTTTTTGCCCAGGGTCTCGGCGTGGACCATCACCTTCCACGGCGGGTCGGCGGTCTGGAAGCTGTGTTTGACGGCATTTTCCACCAGGGGCTGAAGGAGGAAACACGGGATGGAGCGGTGGCGGGCGTCGTCCTCCGCTTTCACCCGCATGGACATTTGTTCCCCGAACCGGGCCTGTTCGATTTTGAGGTAGGCGCTCATCGCATCGATCTCGGCAGCCAGCGGAATGATGGAGCTGTTGCGATTTTCCAACGAGTAGCGCAGGTAGTCGGAAAGTTCGAGAACCATGGAAACGGCGGCATCGGGGTCGGAGGGGATGACGCTGGCGACGCCGTTGAGGGAGTTGAAAAGAAAGTGGGGATCGAGTTGGGCGCGGAGGAGTTGCAGTTCCATGCGCTGGGCGGCAGCTTTGGATTCGGCGGCGAGCTCGCCCTTTTCCCGGGCCTCCTTTTCCGCCTGCATCCAGAAATAAAACAGGCTGCACGCCATGTAGATGAGCCAGTAAAAAAGCAGCCTCATGAGCCATTCCTCAAGCGGGGTCCAGAGGGGGTTCTGCCAGCCGGTCGCGCTAACCAGGGACAGCACCGCCATGGCCTGGACGCCGGTGGCAATGAGGCTGAGGATAATCATCAGCGTGGCGGTGTGCAGACCGAACTCTTCACGGTGGCGGGTGAGGCGTTGGTAAGCCAGATGCAGCACCCAACAGAGGAGGAGCGAGAGCGTTTCCTGGAAAACCGTCAGCCCAAGCGCCCGGAGGGCGTTGTCGTGCATGGTGTAGCGGACGAAAAAAAGCGGGACGGCGACGACGGACCAAAGCCCGATGTTCCAGCGCCAGAAAGTGGAGAGCCGCCGCTCGGACGGGTCTGTTCCCATGGCATCATGTTGGGGGTGGAAGGCCCCGGGGTCAACGCGACAAAGGGCCGGTTCGTCGAGTTTCCGGCCCGCGTGGTCGAGTAGCACGGGAAACCTGGAAAATTTGTTGCACGATGGCTCCCAATGAAAGCGCTCACCACATTCCTCGGGGTTGCTGCCCTGTCCCTCCTCACCCTGCCGCAGGGATTTGGTCATGGTTCCATGGCCGATCCGATGAGCCGGGTCTATGAGGTTTTCCTCGAAAATCCGGAACGTCCCACCACGGATGCGGGCCGGGCGGCTGTCGCCGTGGCGGGCACGCAAGCCTTCTATGACTGGCATGAGGTGAACCGTCAGTTGCCCAATCACGACTACCGCACCCAGATTCCCGATGGAAAACTTCCGGGCGCGGGCCGCGATAAGTATGCCGGTCTCAACCTTCCCCGCACGGATTGGCCCGCCACGCGCATGCAAGCCGGCCCGTATCGGTGCGTCTTCGCCGCCGCTACGCCGCACGACCCGAGCTACTTCGAGGCGTACATCACCAAGCCGACCTACGATCCGCGGCAGCCGCTGAAGTGGAGCGACCTTGAACCCCTGCCGGGCGGCGAGAATGTTCGCTTGGTCGGGAAAAATTATCTCTTCGACGTCAATTTTCCCCAGCGCACCGGCCGTCATATCCTTTACGTGATCTGGCAACGCATCGATCCGGTCGGTGAGGTCTTTTTCTCGACCAGCGACCTTGATTTTGGCGGTGTCAATTACGGCACCGCGTCGCCCACGCCCATGGTGGCACCGGCAAACCCGGGCGATCCCTATGGGAATCCCACGCCCACCCCGACCCCGGGCGCGACCCCGAGCCCGACGCCTAGTGCGACTCCGACGCCTACTCCCGGCGGAACTCCCGTTCCCGGATCCGGCAACACGATCTACGAAAACACGCTCGTCAAAGTGACCTTCAAGGTCGCCAACGACTGGATCAGCGGCTACCAGGCCGAAATCACCATCGAAAACAAAACCTCCGCGTTGCTGCGCGATTGGTGCCTCGCCTTCCGCCACGGCCACGAGCCCGTCAGCGCGTGGAACGCCCGCCTTGTCGCGAAGTCTGGCGACCGTTACCTTTTCGACGGCCAGCCCTACCTCTGGAACAAAGACATCCCCGCCAAAGGCAAGGTGTCGTTTGGCTACAGCGGCGCTCCTGGCCGCATTACAACCGCCCCCACCGAATTCCTCTTCCAATACGGGATGGTGTGCACCACGCCGGGGACGCCGACGCCGACCCCAAGTCCCACCCCCGTCCCAACGCCCACACCTTCCCCGACACCGGTTTCGACGCCCACCCCGACGCCGACGCCAACTCCCACTCCGGTGCCGACCCCATCTCCGACGCCCGTGGCTACGCCCACCCCAACGCCGACTCCGGGTTCGCCCAACGTGACCGTGAATCTCGCCAATGTGCGGGTGATCTTCACCGTGACCAGTGATTGGGGCAGTGGTTTCCAAGGCGACGTGGTCATCGAAAACAAAACCAGCGCCGTGCTGAAAGATTGGGTGCTCGGGTTCAAAATGGACCGCACCATCGGCAGCATCTGGAACGCCCGCGTCGTGAGCAATACCGGTGGCTCCTACACCTTCGATGCCAAGCCGCACACCTGGAACAAGGACATTCCTGCCAACGGCAGCGTCCGGTTCGGCTTCACGGCCTCGACCGGCAACTACCGGACGGCTCCCACGAACTTCACCTTCTCGCCACAAGGAGGAACCGGGCCCACTCCAACTCCGACGCCGAGCCCCACCGCGACGCCAACACCGACGCCAAACCCCACCCCGGTGCCGACTCCCACGCCCACCCCGACCCCGGCTGCCAGGCAGTTCGCGATTGAGGACGCGTCCGTGGAGGAACCCACCTCCGGCACCACTACGGTCCAGGTGGCGGTGACGTTGTCGTCCGCGTCCACCTCGGTCACAGGTGTTGCTTACACCACAAAAAATGGCACAGCCGCGGCGGGAGGAGATTACCAGAGTGCCAATGGGACGCTGGTCTTCCAACCCGGCGTGACTCGGCTTACCATTCCGGTCTCCATCATTGGAGACACCACCACGGAGGGCCTGGAGGCTTTCACGGTCGAACTCACCTCCGCCACCGGTGCTGTCCTCGGCCGCGCCGTCGGCACGGTAAGCATCCGCGAAAAATCCACCGGCACCGGCAAATTCAACTACGGAGAGGCCTTGCAGAAGTCCCTCTTCTTTTACGAGGCGCAGCGGTCCGGGAAACTGCCCGCCAACAACCGTGTGTCCTGGCGGGGCGACTCCGCTCTGCAGGATGGCAGCGATGTCGGAGTGGATCTCAGCGGCGGATATTATGACGCGGGTGACCACGTGAAGTTTGTCCTGCCCAAAGCCAGCACGCTCACCTTGCTGGCCTGGGGCGGCATTGAGTATGCGGACGGGTATCAGGCCTCCGGTCAGAAGGCGCATCTGCTCGGTGCGATTCGCTGGGGCACCGATTGGCTGATCAAAGCCCATCCCAGCGCAAACGTCTTTTACGGGCAGGTGGGCGATGGCAACGCCGACCACTCCTTTTGGGGGCCACCGGAAGTCATGACCATGGCCCGTCCGGCCTTCAGGGTGGACACCGCCAAACCCGGCACCGAAGTCGCCGGGGAGGCCGCCGCCTCGCTCGCGGCCGCCTACATCCTCTTCAAAAATGAGGATCCCGCCTATGCCGCGACCCTACTCACCCATGCCCGCCAGCTCTTCACCTTCGCGGACACCTATCGCGGGTCCTACACGGCGGCGATCCCGAACGCAGCGAGCTTTTACAACTCCTATTCCGGCTACTACGACGAGTTGGTCTGGGCCGCCGCCTGGCTCTACCGCGCCACCGGCGAGAGCGCCTACCTCACCAAGGCCGAGTCGCTTTACACCCAGCATTTCGCGAACTCGAGCCAGAAGTGGACCCATTCCTGGGATGGCAAAATCAACGGGGCCACCGTCCTGCTGGCCCAGTTGACCGGCAAGAGCATCTACAAAACGGCCACCCAGAACTGGTTGGATTTCTGGACGGTGGGATACAACGGCAACCGCATTAATTACACGTCCGGGGGCCTGGCCTGGCTCGACACCTGGGGGAGCCTGCGCTACTCCGCGAATACGTCGCTGCTGGCGTTTATTTACGCCGACAAGGTGGGCGACACCGGCACGCGCTACCGCGACTTTGCCCGGCGGCAGATCAACTACATGCTGGGCGAAAATCCGAACAACCGCAGCTACGTGGTCGGTTTCGGAAACAACCCGCCGATCAACCCGCACCATCGCGCCGCGCATGGGTCCTGGGCCAACAGCATCAGCAACCCGACCAACAATCGCCATGTCCTTTACGGAGCGCTGGTCGGCGGGCCCTCCTCCGCCAGCGACACGGCCTATTCGGACGACCGGTCGAACTACATCACCAACGAAGTTGCCATGGACTACAACGCCGGGTTTACCGGTGCGGTGGCCCGGATGTATTCCGAATTCGGCGGAACGCCGCTGGCGAACTTCCCGGTGGTGGAGACGCCCGACGACGAGTTTTTCGTCGAGGCGTCCATCAATCAACAAGGCGCGACTTTCACGGAGATCCGCGCTTTGTTAAATAATCGTTCGTCCTTTCCGGCCCGAGCCTCGGACAAACTGTCGTTCCGCTATTACCTGAATCTTTCGGAGCTTTTCGCCGCTGGGTACAACGAATCGGCCGTGACCCTGCGGACCAATTACACCCAGGGCGGCACGGTTTCCGCCCTCAAGGTGCACGACGCCGCCCGCCGGATCTACTACGTGGACGTCGATTTCACCGGCACGCGCATCGCCCCAGGGTCCAGCTCGACCTTCCGCAAGGAAATCCAGTTCCGCTTCACCGTGCCAAGCGGAACACCGTGGAACGCGTCGAACGACCATAGCTTCGCGGGGTTGCCAAGCGGGAACGCCAATGCGGTGAAGACCGATAAGATGCCCGTTTACGAGGGCGGGAACAAACTCTCCGGGGTGCTGCCCTAATCAGCGCCCGTTGGAAGATCCCGCCGGGCCGCGAAGGATGGTCCGGCGGGAATTTTTTGGAGTGGGGACAGCCGCGTTCGCTCGGTCCGTCGGGCGAGTGTTGTCAGCGAGGGATTTCCCGTTCGATGGCGCGGAATCCTGTCAGAGTGCCCGTCTCGTCACGCAGAGGATCCATCCGGATGTGGACCCGATAGATGGACCCATCTTTGCGGTAGTTTGACATTTCCACCTCACAGGAGTGCGCGTTGCGAAAGGCTTCCCGCAGAATCCGCACCGTGTCGGGCTCGGTTTTTTCCCCTTGCAAAAAACTGCCGGGTTTCCGGCCGACGATCTCCGGATAGGTGTAGCCACAAAGTGCCGTGAACGCGGGGTTCATGGAAACGACTCCCCCGTTGATGTCGGTTTCGACGCGCGCAGGTTCGGATTCAATCCGCCGGAGGATTTTTTCCCTCAGGTGGGCGGGCGGTGCAGTGTGGATGGACATGAGATTCGGAAATCGGAGAAGGTACGTTCCCCGCTAATTTCAGGGAACGCCGCAAACCTTGCCGTGGATGCAGGGAATTTTTATTCGTCGCTTTGTTTCAACTTGGCCAGGACACTAAAGTCTTCCAGCGTGGTAGTGTCGCCAGTGACGTTGGCTCCCGAGGCGATTTGTTTGAGCAGGCGGCGCATGATCTTGCCGCTGCGGGTTTTCGGCAGGGCGTCGGCGAAACGGATTTCGTCGGGTTTGGCGATTGGGCCAATGACATTGCCGACATGTTTGCGCAGCTTTTCCGCAAGGTCCTTGCTGGCCGCAATGCCGGTGATGAGGGTGACGAAGGCGACCACCCCCTGGCCCTTCATTTCGTCCGGGCGGCCCACCACCGCGGCTTCGGCCACCGCCTCGTGCGAGACCAGGGCGCTTTCCACCTCGGCGGTGCCGAGACGGTGACCGGCGACGTTGAGCACGTCATCCATCCGGCCGGTGATCCAGAAATACCCGTCCTTGTCGCGCCGGGCGCCATCGCCGGTGAAATAACAGCCTTTCACTTCGCTCCAGTAGGCCGATTTGTAACGGCCCTTGTCGCCATAAATGGTGCGCAGCATGGAAGGCCAGGGTTTACGAATGACAAGCTTGCCCCCTTCGTTGGCCCCGAGTTCGTTGCCCTTGTCATCGACAATGGCGGCATCGACGCCGAAGAAGGGCAGGCTGGCGGTTCCGGGTTTGAGTGGGGTCGCGCCGGGCAAAGGAGTGATCATCATCGCCCCGGTTTCTGTCTGCCACCAGGTGTCCACGATCGGACAGCGTTCCGCGCCAATGTGTTTGTGATACCACATCCAGGCTTCGGGGTTGATGGGTTCGCCCACGGAACCGAGCAGGCGGAGGGAGGAGAGGTCGTGTTTCGCCGGCCATTGATCGCCCCATTTCATGAACGCCCGGATGGCAGTCGGAGCGGTGTAAAGAATGGTGACGCCGTACTCCGCCACAATTTTCCAGAAACGGTCCGGTTCCGGCCAGTTCGGCGCGCCTTCATACATGAGGGCGGTCGCGCCATTGGCCAGCGGTCCGTACACGATGTAGCTGTGGCCGGTGATCCAGCCCACATCCGCGGTGCACCAGTAGGTGTCGTCCTCGCGCAGGTCGAACACGTATTTTGTCGTCGCGGCCGTCCCCACAAGGTACCCGCCGGTGGTGTGCAGGATGCCCTTGGGTTTTCCCGTAGATCCGCTGGTGTAGAGAATAAAAAGCGGGTGTTCGCTGTCGAGCGGGACGGCCGGGCAATCGGCGGAGACATATTCCGCCTCGCGGTGCCACCAGACGTCGCGGCCTTCCTTGATGTGGATGTCGATGTTGGCCCGGCGAAAAACAATGACCCGCTTGACCGTCTGGTTTTCTTCCAGGGCGTGATCGACGTTTTGCTTGAGTGTGACGGTCTGGCCGCGGCGATACCCGCCGTCCGCCGTGACCACAAAGGTCGCGCCGCTGTCGTTTACGCGATCCTTGATGCTCTCGCTGCTAAAGCCGCCGAAAATCACGCTGTGCACGGCACCGATGCGGGCGCAGCCCAGCATGGCGATGGCCGCCTCCGGGATATGCGGCATGTAAATGATGACGCGGTCGCCTTTTTTGCAGCCGTTGCGTTTCAGGATGTTGGCGAAAAGGCAGACTTCGCGATGGAGCTGGTGGTAGGTGAGAACGCGTTTCTCGCCGGGTTCTCCTTCCCAAATGATGGCGGCCTTGTTCCGGCGGGGTCCGTCCAGATGACGGTCGAGACAGTTTTCGCTGACGTTCAGTTTTCCACCCACGAACCACTTGGCATAAGGCGGTTTCCAATCCAGGACCTTGGTCCATTTTTGCTGCCAGAGCAGATCGGCGGCCTCCTCGGCCCAGAATTTCTCCGGCTTCTTGATGGAAAATTCGTGGAGTTTTTTATAGTCCGCGAAGGACTTGATCCGGGCCTTTTTGGAAAATTCTTTGGAGGGTTTAAAAACGCGGTTTTCGACGAGGTGGGACTCGATGTTGGTGCTCATTTTGGGGAAAGGAAGAACGGGCAATAAATCCCGAACTTCCCGCAGCGGGAAGCTTTTTCAGACACAATGAAGCGAAGCGACATCGCCTGTCTGAAAGACAGTCCCGCTGGGGCGGAGGCGAAGCCGGAGGCAAATTGCACGAATTGCCAGGAAATCGCGGAATCGCCACGCTGCGTTCCGGGGATCCTTGAGCGTTCATGGCTGAAAGTTGAGCGTTGCCGCCTCCGGCGGTCAGGCCGCCAGACGCTCCGGCGGCGGGACCTGCACGAAACGGTAGCGGTCGTGGTATTTGCCGTCGTTGTGTTTGCGGCAGCATTTCAGGCAGGCCACGCGCTTTTTCACCGGCCTTACCCGGGCGAGCGAGGTGCCGCATTCCCGGCAGGCGTAAAAAAATTTGCGCTCCATTTTGGCGCGTTTGAAGGGGAGGTCATGGCAGCGGGGCTCGCGCGGGATGCCGAGATCGCGGCAGGCCTGGCGCCATTCGTCGCCATGGGCGGGGATGCGTTTGCGGCCCGCGCGGTACTGGGCCAGAAAATGGGCCAGTTCGTGGCGCAGGGTGCGCTGAACCTCAGCCGGCGAAAGTTCGATCAGGCCGGGGTTGAGGGTGATGGTTTTGGTGCGCCAACAGGCCAGGCCGGCGGTGGTGCGCAGACGGGGATTCCATTGTACGGTCAGCGGCAGATTGCGGCAGCCCGCCTGATTCAGAAGCTGACGGCTGAGTTTTTCGAGAATCGGGTCCCGGTTTTCCTTCGGGCGCGAGGGCGTGGACGGAAGGTCGGGCAACAGACGGACATGGCGAAGCACGTTCTTTCCGAAGTCGAGCATGAGTTGGGTGTATTTCATCACGCGGCAAGGAGTTGTGCCTGGCGACCCAGCACTTTGGTGAGGGCGCGAAGACAATGATTGATGTCGGGTTCGGAGGTCTGGGTTCCGAGGGAAAATCGTACGGTGGAAAGAGCCAGTGCGGGCTCGACGCCCATGGCCAGCAACACGTGGGACGCCTGCACAGAACCCACCATGCAGGCCGATCCGCTGGAGGCGCAAACGCCTTCGAGGTCGAGGCCGATGAGGAGCGCTTCGCCATCCATGCCTGGGAAACTGACGTTGAGGGTGTTGGCCAGGGTGCGATCGGTGTGGCCATTGCGGATGGCTCCCGGGGCGGCGGCGTGGATTCCCGTCCATAGACTGTCCCGCAGCGCGGCGAGGCGAACTTGCTCGGCTTCGCGTTTGGTTTCGGCCAGTTCCGCAGCCACGGCCATGCCGGCGATGCCGGCGACGTTTTCCGTGCCGGGACGGCGGGTGTTCTCGTGCGATCCTCCGTGTGCGACCCTCGACAGGGCAACACCGGCGCGCAGGTAGAGGGCACCGACGCCCTTGGGACCGTAAAATTTATGGGCGGCCAGCGAAACCGCCGCTGCGCCGAGTTCCGTCGGACGAACCGGGAGCTTGCCAAAAGTTTGCACCGCATCGGTGTGAAAACAGACCCCGCGTTCTCGGCAAATTGCGGAGAGTTCCTCCACCGGCTGGATGGTTCCGGTTTCGTTATTGGCGTGCATCACGGAGACCAACATGGTGTCCGGCCGGAGCGCCGCGCGCAGGGTTTGGGGGTCCACCAGCCCTTGGGCGTCCACGGGCAGGACGGTCAGTTCGAATCCTTCATGGTGATGCAGATGTTCGAAGGCATTCAGGACGGCATGATGTTCAGCCGCCGCCGTGATCAGATGTCTGCCGCGCGGAGCGTGAGCGTGGGCGAGCCCGAGAACCGCGAGATTGCAGGCCTCGGTGCCGCCGCCCGTGAAGATCAACTCGTGCGCCTTCACTCCGAGCAAACCGGCCAGCCGGTCGCGGGCGTCGTCCACCGCTGCCCGGGCGTCACGTCCGGGCGCATGGATGCTTGAGGGATTGCCGTAACCGTCGCGCAAATGCGGCAGCATGGCTTCCAGAACCTCCGGAGCGAGCGGAGTCGTGGCGTTGTAATCTAGATAGACCATGTTGGCAAAGGGCGAAGGGGGAAGTTGGAAAGGCGAAGTGAGGGTTGGGAAGTGAAAATGACTTCTGACCTCCGACTTCCGATTTCCGACTTTGTCTTCATATCGACCATTCCTGATTGGCCGTCCGGCGGGCGTTTTTATCCAGGATGCTGAGTTGTTTTTCTTCGAGAAGAACGAGGGAACGCGGAGGCACGCTGTGGGTGACAAACACGTTGGCGCTGATCGTCGAGCCTTCGCCGATCACGGTATCACCGCCCATGATCGTGGTGCCGGCATAAACTGTCACTTTGTCCCCGAGAGTGGGATGGCGTTTCACACCCTTCAGCGCCTGACCACCGGCGAGGGAACGGGCGATGAGGGCCACGCCCTGGTAAAGCTTCACATGCTGTCCGATCTCCGAGGTTTCCCCGATCACCACGCCAGTGCCGTGATCGATGAAAAAATGCGACCCAATTTTTGCCCCCGGATGGATGTCAATGCCCGTGCGGCTGTGCGCCCACTCCGTCATCATGCGCGGAATCATCGGCACGCCGGAACGATAAAGCTGATGGGCCAGGCGCTGGATCGAAATCGCCTCGATGCAGGGATACGAAAGAATGATTTCTTCCCGACTGATCGCTGCGGGATCGCCATCAAAAGCCGCCTGGATATCCGTACTGAGCAGATCCCGCAGCCCGGGCAACGCCTCGCAAAACTCCAGCAGGATCGCCTTCGCGCGAGAAGTGGGACATTCCGGATCGCCGATGCGCAGGCTCTTGCAGACCTGTTCTTCCAGCCGTTCCACCATGCTCGTCACACGATGACGCGTGAGCACCGGCAGCGAGTTTTTATGAACCGCTTCCTCGTCATGAAAACCGGGAAAAAGAATCTGCAGCAGGTCATCGCAGATGCCGTGAATCGCGCGCTTGGAAGGAAGGTTCAGACCGTCCGTATTATTCAATCCCCCCACGCGCTCGTAGGAGGAAAGAATATCCCGAACAACCTGACTCAGTGCCTTTTCCATCGTTGAAGACGGAAAATATCGGCCGCGACTCCCCCTTGTCGAGGGCGGGAGGGGATTTCTTCCGAAGTTTTGGAATTAGGATCGGAAAGAGGCGTCAAAGTGCGTCAAAATGACACTTCTCTTCTGGCCTGGAGGGTTTTGCACCGCCAAAACCGCTTTATCCCCGCCCATCCGTCCTATTCGCAGTCAGCTTCTTCTGGATAGTTCCAAAGTGAGTGTTCGTTGGAGTTCACGCTTTAGCGTGTTCCGGCATGCTCGGATGATGGGGAGTTCCGCGACGGACTTCCCTTTTTCGGGGTCCCCCGCTAAACACCTTTCCGCATCCGCGCTGCAAATCGTGAATCCGCCACCGCTCCCCTGCCTGACTCCTGCCATGGCCCGCGACGACGCCGTGGACGCGGCGCGGGGATTTGCCATTCTGGGGCTGATCTTTTGCAACATGCCCGGATTCGCCTCCGCCGATCAATATCGGGCGTGGATGGGAAAGACGGCCCCGCCAAGTGGATGGCCCGCGGCGGGGGAATTTTTGGTGGAGTTTCTCCTGGCGGGAAAATGTGTGGCCATCCTAAGTTTCCTGCTCGGGGCTGGACTGGCGATGTTATATCGGCGGGCCGAAGCCGCGCGGCAAAGCTTCGCGGAGTTGGTCGCTCGCCGGATGGGGGTGCTTTTTGTTTTTGGATTTCTCCACATCGTGTTCCTCTGGTGGGGCGACATTTTATGCGCCTACGCGATTCTGGGTTTCGGGCTGCTCTTGCTGCACCGCCTGCCTCCGTTGGCGCTGCGCGGGATTGCGGCGGCTGGTTTTGGAGGCACGATTGTGGTGATGGCCGCGTTTGGATTTCTGCCGGGCAGCGGCGAGCCGTTCGACAAAGAAACCGCGGCCGAGTGGGAAAAGTATGTGCGGATGGCCGAGGAGGCATACCGCAACGGATCCTTCTCGCAGGTTCTCCTCACCCGGATGATCGAGGCCTTTGTCATGCAGTTCATCATGCTGCTGTTGATTCCGCTCTATCTCGGTGTCGTGTTGCTGGGATATGATGCGATTCGGTCGGGCTGGTTTCCCTGGAAGGGCACCCCGAAACGACCAGCCGTGATCGTCGGGCTGATCCTGGCGGGGCTGGTCCTGAGCGGTCTCGCGGCCTGGGCGGCGGTGACAGACCCAGCTCTGGAAAGGACCTACCTGGTCTTCGTGCTGGCCGGCATGCCAGGGGCTTTTCTTCTGGCGGCGGCCTATTTCTGGGGCCTGCTCCGGCTACCGGACGGCCGCTTGCGCCGCACCCTCGCGGCGGTGGGACGCACGGCGCTCTCCAACTATCTCCTGCAAAGCCTCTGCGCCGCGGTGATCTTCCATGCCTGGGGATTCGGGCTTTATGGAAAACTGACCTTCCCCCAAACAATGCTGGTGGCCGTGGGCATTGTCCTTCTCCAGATCGCCTGGCCCGCGTGGTGGCTGCGCCATTTCCGGTTCGGACCGATGGAATACCTCTGGCGCCTCCTGGCCTATGGGCGCACGGCGGGGGCGTGGCGGAGAATGAAAGCGGAGAGAGCTTGAGCGAATGGCTTTCCTGAAGGGATAGCGACGGCACGCCGCTGTTCTGTTGGAGTTCACGCTTCAGCGTGTCTGGAGAGCTTTCACTCGGCTTGCCGAGGTGCGGAGTTCGTCAAAAGCCAGGCATGGGTATACCTCTTCCCCGACCTCTCCACCAATAAATCCTGGATGGACGAATTATTGGCAAACGTCATAAGTGTTCTTTTACCTTTCGAAACAACCTATGAGATTCTCCGTATTTCTCCTCACGGCCCTGGTGTTTTCCTGCACCGCACAGGCGGTCGAAAAACCGGCCGGGCACACCAAAGGCACGCCGACCGGCCGACCAACGGGCCAGCTTAAGCCGGGGGAATATTGGTGGAATCCCCACCTCTCGCCCAGCGGCCCGCTCGTTGTGCTGGTGAGCGTTCCGGAGCAGATTCTGCATGTGTATCGCAATGGCGTTCTCATCGGCCGGTCCACTGTGAGCACCGGCGCGAAAGGCCGGTCCACGCCGGGCGGCGTGTTTACCATCCTGGAAAAAAAAGCGGAGCACTACTCGAAAAAATACAACAATGCGCCGATGCCCAATATGCAGCGGCTCACCTGGACGGGTATTGCCATGCACTCGGGCAATCTGCCCGGATACCCCGCGAGCCACGGCTGCATCCGGCTGCCGTTCGATTTCTCCCAGCTCCTCTTCAAGGAGACCGCAAAAGGGGGGACCGTGGTCGTGGGCGATGGCAAAACTCCCGTGCCGCACCTGGCGTCGCACCCCGGGCTTCTCCTGGCGCCCAAGGATTTCACCCCTGAGCTGCTGCGCGATCTCGCGGAGAATGATTACGATTGGAAACCCGAGCGCAGTCCGACCGGCCCGATCACGATGGTGATCAGTTCCGCCGACAAAGCGATCTATGTCTATCGCAACGGAGAGCCCATTGGCCGCGCCCCGATCGCCATCGCCGGGCCTGATCCGCTTGGCAACCACGTCTTCTCGATGCTCGAAGGCAAGAGCGACCTGATCAGTCTCCTGGTCCCAGGCCGCCAGGCGCCCCGGTGGATGTCCGTCACGAGCAAGGGGCCCCGGGTGGACGCCGAGGAAATCAAATCGCGCCTCCGCATGAACCCGGAATTTGCCGGGAAAGTCTATGAGGTTCTCGCGCCGGGGACGACGGTCATCGTCACCGACCAACCGGTCGTTCGAAGCCGCAACGACGTCGCCATCCTCCAAGGTTGATTTTAGCCGCCGGGGACGGTGGGCGGGATAGCGCAGTGCCACCGCGGCCTTCTGACAATTTGGCGACCGCAGAAGGCTGCTTGAAAGAATCCGCGACTTGCGCTCTGATAAACGCATGAAGAGGCTTTTTCTCCTCGCGCTGGCGGTTCCCGTGCTCTTTTCGTCCTGCATGACCCGAGACGTTCTGGCCAGGGCCCAGGGAAAACCGCTGCAGGGGGACTGTGACTACGGATTTAGCGGAGACCCCGCCCCTCTCTATTATCTGATGTTGCCGATTTCGGTCCCCGTGGACGCCGTCTTTTACCCGTTCGGCTATTTTTCGAGAAGAGCGGCCGAGAGAGGCGAATGGTAGGTCCTGCTCCGCTCCTCCCGGATTGTCCGTAGTCTCGCTTTCAGCCTCTGTTCCCTTCGTTTCGTTGCCACGCTTGGCTCGCCCGCCTTCCGCGGCTAAGCACCAAGGCCAGCCCTCCGAGCCTGAGGAGAAGGCTGGAAGGTTCGGGCACGGCCACATCCGCGATGGCGAGGGGGTTGAGGACGGGATTCTCGGGTCCGGTGATGACGGCCCTCACGAGGAAGAAGGGGTCAGGTCTTTCATTTTTACATCGAAATGCCCCGGTCCTTCCTGTCCCCTGACCTGACCTCTCGCTGGCGAAGCGATCCCCCTCTGGCCCATCCCATTGCGAACCTTCAGGCCGCAAATTTGCTGTCACCGGGTTCCCGGCCCTTCGAACCGGGCTGTGGAATTGACGCGCCTTTGGCGCTTCTGGAATGGGTGTCCTTGTTGGCCTTTAAACAGCATAAACAGGGGTCAGGCCTGACTTGTTGTCATGAGGGCAAAAGTTTCAGCCAAAATATCAATAAACCATGCCTGACCCTTCCGAGACTTCCGACTCCGCGTCCGACGTCCGACCCTTCCGATGCCCTTCCGACACGGTTCAATGATCTCGTCGAGAAAAACGCTCTGGCGCGGACTGGGGCGTCAAAAGGGACACGGTATCATCTGAATGTGCTCTGAGTCGTGCCGCAATGAAGGCGGGGAAGAACAGGGTTTGGCCTGAGGGTCTCTTATTTTGTGGCGATTACCTCCAAGGCCTTCCGTCCGCCCTCCACCAGTTCGGCGTGGATGTCCTGATCGAAGGTGGCGAACTGGAGTCCGTGGGCCGCCGCGAGGGCGAGAAGGTAGAGGTCCGTAAGGCCTTTCGAAGAGGCACCTTGGAGCGAGGGAAAAAGAGTCGTGTCGGCGATGGAGAGCGTGTCGCCCACGAATTCATGATGGGGCAGGGCGCGGATGGTTTGCAGGTCGAGCCGGGCCTGTCCGGGTGAACCCGGGCCACCCGGATATTTTGGGTGGCCATAGATACGCAGGAAGCCGTTTTCCGTGAGCGGACAGGTGACAATGCCCTGGAGGCTCCGGGGTTTCAGCCAGGTCCGGACCCTGGCGTGAAATTCATGGTTGGGATCAACCCGGGCAATCAGAACGTTGATGTCGAGTAGCCAGGCCACCTCACACGCCTTCCTCTTCGCGGAGGCCGCGGATCACAGAGTCCGGCACTTTTTTCCGGGTGGTCCGTTTCAGAACGGGCCAGCCTTCGGAATCCACTTCGGAATGAGAGGCGGCAGGAACGGGCGTGCTTGCGGATTGCAGGGAGGATTGCAGAGAGGCAATGAGCAGCTTCTTGAAGGTGGTACCCTGTTGCGCGGCGTAAGACTTTGCGCGCCGGTGCAGGGCGTCCGGGATCTCCACCGTCGTTTTCATGAAAAAATATGGCCATATTTATGGGCGGAAGTCAAGGGAGCGGGATCGGGCGAAAAAAACGCCTTCGGCGTTCCTAGGGGGGTTGGCTCGCGCCTTTGTCCCACCCGGAAGGTCGCGCACCAGGCACGCCCTTACGTGAACCGTTTTGCCATGTTCTCCGCCAAAGACGGTTTTGCGCCGCAGCCTAAAGGCTGGACTCCAACATTGCCCTTTCGCGGAGGTGCGATGCGTGGAAGAGGAAAATTTTCCTTGCCTGTAACGAACTTTCAGTAAATACTGAAACTATGGAAACTGCGAATGACACCGATCTGCTCCTGAAAGCGCGGGAAGATTTTGTTTCGCAGTGGGGATCGATCGGGAATGCGTGGGGGATCAACCGGACGATGGCGCAGATTCATGCGCTGCTCATGACGAGTCCGCGGCCGCTCACCACCGATGAGATCATGGAGGACCTGCGGATCAGTCGGGGCAACGCCAACACCAACCTGCGGGATCTGGTGGGCTGGGGGCTCATCCGGACGATTTTGCGCAAGGGCGAGCGGAAGGAGTATTTTGAGGCGGAGAAGGATGTCTGGAAGATGTTTTGCATCATCGCCCGCGAACGGAAACGCCGGGAGATTTCGCCCGCCATGGCCGTCTTGAAAAAATGCGGCGAAGAGACCAAGGGGCTGAAGACGGCGGAGGCCAGGGACTTTCACCAGCAGATGAACAGCCTGCTCGATTTTCTCAAACTCGGCGAACGGGTGTTGGAAACCATCTCATCCACGGAGAAAAGCCGCATCATGAAAACGGCCGCCCGCTTTCTGGAGTGAATTCTTTTTGCCCCTATCTTTCAAATTTTCCTGAAAATCCAAAAACATAAATAACCATGAACTACATCGTCCTCACTTACAGTCTGTATCTTGTCATCAGCATTGGCCTGACCATCTGGGTCGCGCGAACCCTGTCGAAGAACGGGCGGATTTTTCTGGTGGATTGTTTCCATCAGAACGAGCCGCTGGCCGATAGCGTGAATCACCTGCTGGTGGTGGGATTTTATCTCGTCAACGTCGGGTTCATCGCGCTTTTCCTGAAACTGGGCATCACGATTGAAGCGCCGCAAGGCGTCTTTGAAGCCCTGAGCGGCAAGGTGGGCGTGGTGTTGCTCGTGCTGGGCGGCATGCACTTTTTCAACCTGCTGGTTTTCAGCAAAGTGCGCCGCCGGGCCTTGCTTGAACAAACCCCGCCGCCCCTGCCTCCCACCGCGCATGTGGCGTGAGACGAACCAAGTCGAGGGAGCGTTGGGGACAACGCTCCCTACCTTGATGAACGATGAAAGCGATTACGGTGTTTTATGATGCGCGGTGCGGGATGTGCCGGACGGTGAAAGGCTGGCTGGAGCGGGAACCGAAGTTTGTCGCGCTGCATTTTGTACCTTACGACTCGCGCCATGCCGCCCTCCTTTTCCCGAAGATCACGGACTGGCATCCGGAGCGGGAGATTCTGGCGCTTTCGGATGAAGGGGGACTTTACCGGGGTGGGGGAGCGTGGGTGATGTGCCTCTGGGCGACCGTGCGGTATCGCGAGTGGTCGCTCCGGCTGGCGAGGCCGGCGCTGTTGCCTTATGCGGAAAAACTTTGCCGGGTGGTTTCGCGAAACCGGCACAGGCTTTCGCGGATCTTCCGTCTGGGGTCGGATGACGATATTCGCTCGCAGGTTGTGACATTGAGCGGGGCTACGGCAGTGGGTGAGGCGTGTCAGTTGGCGAGGAGGGAGTCATGAAGAAGGTTCTTCTACCGGGCGGAACGGGGTTTTTGGGAAGGGTCCTGGCGCGGCATTTTCTGCGCAAGGGCTGCGAGGTTGTGGTGTTGACCCGGGGTGCAGGTTCGGCCATTGCCGGCCTGCGACTTGTGCCTTGGGATGGCCGGACTGTGGGAGCCTGGGCGGCGGAACTGGAGGGGTGCGATCTGGTGGTCAATCTCTGCGGGCGCAGCGTCAATTGCCGATACACCCCGGAAAATCGGCGGGAGATATTTGCTTCGCGCCTCGATTCGACCCGCGCATTGGGCGAGGCGATTGCGGCCTGCCGGCGTCCGCCGCCGCTCTGGATCAATTCCAGTTCGGCGACGATTTACCGTCATGCGGAGGAGAAGGACATGACCGAGGTCGGCGGGGAAATTGGCTCAGGCTTTTCGGTCGAGGTCTGTCAGAACTGGGAGGTCGAGCTGTTCAAAGTGCTGGCTCCGCAAACGCGAAAAGTGGCTCTGCGTTCGGCCATGGTGCTGGGACGGGATCCCGGAAGTGTGTTTCAGGTTTTGTCGAGGCTGGTCCGGTTGGGACTTGGCGGGAAAATGGGCTCAGGACGGCAATACGTGAGTTGGCTGCACGAGGCCGATTTTTGCGGGATCGTCGATTGGCTGGTTGAGCACGAAAACCTGGTGGGTCCAATCAATGTCTGCGCTCCGGAGCCGGTTCCGAATCGCAAGTTGATGGCGGTTTTGCGCCGGGCGTATCGCATGCCCGTCGGCCTGCCGGCCACGCGCCTGATGCTGGAGGTCGGTGCCTGGGCGATGGGAACGGAGACGGAGCTGATTCTGAAAAGCCGCCGTGTGGTGCCGGGGCGGCTGCTGGATTCGGGGTACGTGTTTCGGTTTCCCGAAATCGAGGGCGCGGTCCGGGAACTTGTGAAGGGACAACCTCCGGCTTTTCTCTAACATGGAGGGATGCGGGCCCTCGCATCCCCGGAGTGCCGAGAACCGGAGCGCACGTGGAGTTAGCCCTTGCGCAGCAAGGCCCGGAGGGCGATTCTTTATCGGCAACGCGGCACCCTCCAGGATTGGCACGCTCTACGCGAAAAGATCCTGCTGACCACCGGGAGCGGCGCCGAAGCCTTCGAATTTTTTCGCCAGCTCGTCGAGTTTGCCGACGTAATATTCGACGTTTTCGTCGCGGGCGGTGGCGTCCCATTCCGTAGCGAGGCGGGCGTTTTCGTAGGCGGTGACCTTTTTCTTCGTGCCGGTGACGTAATAACTGACCTGGTCGCCGGCCTGGTAATTGCGACCGCTCTTGATCGCGAGCTCGAAGGCGGCGGAGCGATTGCGGGATGAGGTGCCGATTTTCTTTTGGTAGTTCGTGAGGGAGTCCTGGAGGGACTCGGTTTTGGCGAGGGCGGTGATGGGAAGTTCGTGGCGGCGGATTTTTTCCGCGATCTCTTCCCGCAGCGTGGCCACTTCCGAACCCCGGCCTTCGAGGAGGAGACGGAGAAAGCTTTCCAGATAATCGCGCAGGAAAGGTTCCATGCCGCGGGACTTGAGGGCCGCGCCTTTGATGGAAACGGTGCCGGACTCCTCCAGGAGGGCGTAGTTCTTGGCTTTGTAGCTGAACATGGCGCGATAGCGTTTGTCGAATTCCACCTCAATGCCCTCGGGGAGTTCGGCGGCGAGGCCGGCTTGCAAGGTTTCGGCGGAAACGCCGGAGGGCGGGTGAAAATAAATGCCGTCCGTATCGATCTCGATCACGCGTGCGCCTTGGTCACTTAGCCATGCAACCATCTGACGCAGGATCTCGCGGCCCTTGGCGGTGACGCTCTCCGCCGCGTCGAAGTCGGCGAAGTGGCCCTGGCCAAATCCCAGGTATCCGTAGAAGGAATTGATGAGGATTTTGAACGTGCTTTGCAGCGCGTCGAGGCGGCTGCGTTCGGCGGGGTCTTGCGCGGCGCGAAGGGCGGATTTTGCGCTGAGCCGGAAGGTTTTCAAGTCCTGCAGCAAACCGCGGAACACGCCAAGGGCGTCGCTCTGCGGGAAATAGTCAAAACTCAGCATCACCGAGGGGTAAAGCGAGGTCACGTCGCAGTGCCAGACGTCCGCGATCACGCCTGTTTCGAAGATGTCGGTGTAGCCGCCTTCGAAGGGCCGGGGCTCCGGTGTTTCCGGCAGGGAGTGTCCGCGGCGGAGGTATTCCCGCAAAAAGAGGGCTTCAATCTTTGTGGCATTTCCGCGAATGATCACATCCTGATACCCGTAAGGAAAAATCTGCGCCTGGATAAAATAACTGCGGCTGAGAATGGCCGCAACGGCCCGGGTTTCGCGCACGTCCTGCAAAGCATAGGTGCGGAAGGCCGCTTCGTCCTCGCGGTAGGCCCGGTGGATGTCGGCGCCCTCCAAAAGCACGCGGCCGGATTCGGAAACCCCAAAATGCCGAGCCACACTCTTGAGTCCGAAACTCTCCAGTTCGCGGGACCCGACGTCGTAATATTGCGCGAGCAGCCAGGTGTCCACGATGTGTCGGCCGCGGATCACGAACTTGGGATATTGAATGGTTTTCTCCGCGATCTGGAGGCGGGAGGGACGGGACTTGAGCAGCGTCTCGTCGCGGCCCCAGGCGAGGCGGACCTTCAGTTTTTTTGCGCGGGCGGAGAGGTAGGGGAGGTCGAACTTAAAAACGTTGTGCCCTTCAAGGACATCCGGGTCGCGTTCCCGAATGGTGGTCGTGAGCCATTCCAGCGCGGCCCGTTCGGATTCGACGGAGGCGGGTTCCACGACAAAAATCTCCTCCCATCCGGAACTGTCGCTCAGCGCAATGGCGGTGACGGGATCGCGTTCCGCGCTGGAAAATTCGAAGCCCTCGGTGGAGGCCGTTTCGATATCGAGCTGCAGACGGCGCAGATTTTCGAAGGTCATGCCCTTGAAGAGCGTGCGGCCCGAGGCGGTCAGGTATTGCTGCACGGGATCGTTGAAAACGAAAACCGGGCCGCTGGCTTGCAGCCCGGATTTGGCGGCCTGCAGGGCGTCCCAGTCGGAAAGTTGAAGCAGGTGGGAAAGTGGCAGCCCTCCCGCGAGGGGCTCTCCCTCGGAGGTGTTCCAGAGGAAGGGCTGGAATGGCTCGTCGAACGTGGTGGTTGAGCCGTCCGGCATGCGGACAAACACCTGCGCCATGTTGGCCTCGGTGAACTCGACGGCGACAATGCCCGTGGTCCCGTCGAATCCGAAGAGTTGTTGGTTGTCGGTGAATTTCACAGAGTCAACCTAACCACAAGGGGGACACGGACGGCGCGTATTTTTTTTGGTGTACCCGTTGGAGTTCACGCTTTAGCGTGCGCCTTCAGGAACAGTCCCGCCCTCGCGGGACTGGACTCCAACGTCGTGTCTGTTTCCCCAGCCATCGTGCCGCCGGGGAATCCCGAATGGCGCAGGCCGGGTCGATCTGTCCGCTGCGGTCGAAAAGCACACCCTCCGCTTCGAGCAAGGCGCGTTTCCGCTTCACCTGTGCTCCAGAGTTTTTTCCGCCAAATCCCCCGATGGTGAGATCCGCGGCTACCACGCGGTGGCAGGGGACGGAATCGTCTTCACACATCCGCAACGCCTGACCGATCACTCTCGCGGACCGGCAGTCGATGGCGCTGGCCACGGTCGCGTAGCTGGCGACCTTGCCACTGGGAATGCGGCGGACGGCCTCGTAAACGCGGAGTTGAAAAGCGGTGGGCGATTTTTTTACGCGCATGGGGTTGCCTTCGGGCGATGGAGGTTTAGCGTTTTGTTTCGATCATGAAAACTTCTCACTCCTCCTTTTCGCGTCGTGAAGCCTTTCGCATGGGGGTCGGGTCCCTGGCGGCGGCGGTTTTTGGCACGGCCTTTCTCAGCCGCGGATATGCCCAGGGCGCGCCCGCCGCACCTGCCCCCACCGGCCCCTATAAACTCCCTCCATTGCCCTACGCCTACGACGCCCTCGAGCCACACATCGATACCTGGACGATGCAGATTCACCACGACAAGCACCACAAGGCGTATGTCGACAACGCGAACAAGCTCCTCGCGGATCAGCCCGAACTTTCGAAAATGTCGCCGGAGGAATTGGTCAAAAATCTCGACAAGGCCCCCGAAGCCATTCGCGTCGGACTGCGGAATAACGTCGGCGGAGATGTGAACCACACCCTCTTTTGGCAAATGATGTCCCCGAAAGGTGGCGGCAAACCCACCGGGGAGATCGCCAAGGCCATCGACAAGGAATTCGGATCGTTCGAGGAGTTTCAGAAAAAGTTCAACGAGGCTGCGACGAAGCGCTTTGGCAGCGGTTGGGCCTGGCTGGTGATCGACGGCGGCAAGATGGAAATTCTTTCCCTCCCCAATCAGGACGCTCCCATCATGGATGGCAAATTTCCTCTCCTCGGTCTCGATGTCTGGGAGCATTCTTATTATCTCAAATACCAAAACCGTCGGCCGGATTATATCAGCGCCTGGTGGAATGTGGTAAATTGGGACTTTGTTAACGAGCGTCTCGCCAAGGTAAAGAGCTGACGCGCGGATCGGACCCGTAGCGGCAAACGTGCGTTTGCCGAGTTCCGGGAAAACCTAAGTTTTCCACCACGGGGAATCACTTCATCCGGTCGAAGGTGTGTTGGAGAATGTCCCGGTCGGAGGCCTCGCCGATCTTGACGCGGGCACCCGCGATCCATTTGTTTTCGAGGGCGTTTTTGGTGGGACGGTCCACATCGTAGAAGACCCCAAAAAGGCCCGGGAACGGCTCGTTGGCGAGTTTGTAGGCGGCGAGCTCGTCGGTCACATCGTGGCGCGATTCGTCTTCGGCGGAGTTGTCCCATTTTTTCTCCTCGATCACCGTGAACGCGCCCCCTTTGCGGGGGTTGGCGGGGTCAAAGACACCGGGGAAAAATTCCACACATTCGGAAAGAATTTCCACCACCGAAAATCCCTGGTGGTCCATCGCCCGCTCCATCATTTCGATCATGTGATTGACCTGGGTGGCGTGCGAACGGGCGACGAACGTGGCGCCCGCGGAGATGAGTTTTTTCATCGGATTCACCGGTTGGTCAATGGCTCCGGTGGGATCGGTTTTCGATTTAAACCCGATCGGCGAGGTGGGCGAGGTCTGCTTTTTCGTCAGGCCATAGACGAAGTTGTCCATGATGACATAGGTCAGATTGATGTTCTTGCGGGCCCCGTGTTCCAGGTGGTTGCCGCCGATGGAAAATCCGTCCCCATCGCCCCCGAAGAGAAACACGTGCAGGTCCGGACGCGAAAGGCTCACCCCCGAGGCCAGCGGCACGGCGCGGCCATGGATAAAATGCGCCCCGTGGCTGTTGACGAAATACGGGAAACGCGAGGAGCACCCGATGCCCGCGAGGGTGACAATGTTCTCATGGGGAAGCTGGCGTTTCTCCAGCATCTTGTAATAGGAGGCCAGCACGGCGAAGTCCCCGCAGCCGGGACACCAGGTGGGATGATCGGCGGTGAGGGCTTTTTTGGTGAGTTTCTCCCGGTCGGTTGGGGCGGGGGCGAGTGTGCTCATTTGAGGGCTCCTTCGAGAATTTCGCGGACGCGGTAAGTCAGGCCGTCGGTCTTGGTGAGGCTGTGGATTTTCGGATCGCAGTAGCGGGCGCGCAGAATGCTGGCGAGCTGGCCGTAGCCATAGAGGCCCTCGTCGTTCATTTCGACGACGAGGATGCGTTTGAACCGGGCGAAAATACGCTCGAGGCCGTCCGGCAGTGGATGCACATGACGCAGGTGAATCGCGGAAAGGCTCTCTCCGAGTTCGCGCCCCCGGGTGACGGCTTCATGAATGGGGCCATAAGTGGACCCCCAACCGATGAGGAGCATCTCGCCTTCGGAGTCGCCGTGCACCTCGGGAAGGGGAATCTCGGCCGCCAGTTCCTGGAGTTTGCGGCGGCGTTTGGCGGTCATCGCCGTGTGCAGTTTCGGGCTGCCGGTCGGGTGCCCCATTTCGTCGTGTTCGAGTCCGGTGACCACGGGATATTTTCCGCCCGCCATGCGGCTTCCCGGTGGTGCGTGCTGAGTGAGGCCGTCTACGGCGTACGGCTTAAAGTCGGCCTGGCGTTCGCTCAGGTCGGGCGCGGGATCCTGCATGAGCTCGGCAAGATCGGGCTCGTCGAAGGCCTCGATGCGTGTGGCCAGCGAGGTGTCGCTGAGAAGGAAAACCGGCGTGCTGTATTTGCGGGCAATGCGGGCCGCCTCGATCGCGATGTAAAAACAATCCTCCACTGTGGCCGCCGCGAGGACCACGCGGGGACTGTCTCCGTGGCCCCCGAAAATCGCCTGATACAAATCGCTTTGTTCCACATTGGTCGGCAGTCCGGTGCTGGGCCCGCCACGTTGGACATTGACGACGAGCAGCGGCATCTCGGCCATGGAGGCCCATCCGATGGCTTCCGTTTTGAGCGAGATGCCCGGCCCCGCACTGCCCGTCACTGCGAGGTGTCCGGCAAAGGAAAATCCCAGCGCGGTGGAGACCGCGGCAAGCTCATCCTCCGACTGCACAAAAAGTCCTCCATACTTTGGCAGTTCGCTGCGCAGGATTTCCATGATCGAGGACCAGGGGGTGATCGGGTAGCCCGCGCCGTATCGCACACCCGCCGCGATCAGGCCGTAGGCCATGGCCTGATTCCCGTCCATCGTGATCTGGGCCCGGGCTCCCGGTTCGACGGGTTCGAAATGATAGAGCCGCGAGAGCACGTTGCCCACCGGGTAGGAATAGCCCGCCTGAAAGGCCATCAGCGCGGTGTTTGCCACGTCGCTCGACTTCCCGGCGAATCGCTCGGTGATGAGCTTCTTTAGCTTGTCTCCGTCGAGGTGGAAAATCTTCGCAATGAGGCCAAGGACGAAAACGTTTTTGCCCTTGTCTTTTGCCGTTCCGCCCAAGGCCTCAACGGTTAGTCCGGTGATGGGCACACCCACATAAACGAAACGTTTGTCGTCGAGATTGGGCTGGACGTGATCGGAGTCGTAAAGCAGCACCCCGCCTTCCCGCAGGCACTCAATGTGGTCGTCGTAACTGTGCTGATAGAAGGCGACCAAAAAATCCGCCTCGTCCCCCGCGGAGAGAACCTGACCCGTGCCGATGCGGACTTGGAAGATGGACGGACCGCCCGAAATCGTGGACGGGATCGTCATATAGGTCATCACATCCTGGGCACTGCGCCCTGCGAGGCGGGCCAGGAAAGCCCCGGCGGACTGGATGCCGTCCTGGGAATTTCCGGCCAGCCGGATCACGGCGTCGCGAATGTGTTCGGGTCTCAGGTCTGCGCGCGTGCCGCCGGGGTCGGCGGACGGCGCCTCGGGCAAGGAGGATGGGGAACTCACGGGGGTTTTTCGTTCATAGTCCCGGCCGCGAAAGTTGTCAACGGCGGCGCTCGCCGGAAAACCCGATGGGGTATTTAGGTTTTCGATCCGGCCGCAAGTTGGTACGGTGGGAGGGATGTGGAATGGACGGCGGCAGGAATATTGCCGATTATTGGGAGTGATGCGGGACAACCTCATCGTGGCGGCCTTTTTTTGCCTTTTGGCCCTGGCATCGGCGCGTGCGCAAACGAGTGTCGAACCTGGCTTGGACGAGGCGGTGAATTGGAAATGGCGCGTCGCCCCATCCGAACCCGGCCATTGGATTTCCGCGCTTCCCGATCCCACCCCCGTCCCGCAAATTGCCGCGCCCACGCCCGCCCCGGTTTCGGAGGCCGTCACTTACGAGGTGAAACGCGGTGACGCCCTTGCCATCATCGCGCGGAAATACGGACTCGCCCCCATCCACATCAAAACTTTCAACGGCCTCAACTCCGACCTGATTCGCATCGGGGATCTGTTAAAAATTCCCACCCGCGAGGAGGCCCGGGCTATCGCCCCCCTGCCGGAACCGGCAAAAAAAGCAGCTGCCAAAGGGAAGAAAGAGACGGGAGAAGCAGGAATCACCGATGAACTCCTGCGCACGGCGGCGCTCCAGGCCTTTCTCGACCGTCGCCAGTTTTCCGCCGGCCCCATCGACGGACTTCGCGGTCCCACCTTTGAAAAAGTGCTGCACCTTTTTGTCCTCGCCTACCCGGATGCGGGCGACCCCGTGAAATTGAGCAGCGCAATGCAGAGTGAAGTCGGCAACGGACTCACTCACTACGTGCTCAAGGAAACGGACTTCCGTTTTATCACCCCGCCCAAAGCGGAACGCCCCGGTGCCGCTCCCGATCCCGAGAAAAAGTCGGCCGCCCGCGGTCCCTCGTATCAGGACCTCGCGTCCGCCCCGCAGCTTCTCTACCGCACACCGTGGGAGTTCGTGGCGGAGCGCTTCCACTGCAATGAAGCGTTCTTAAAAAAACTCAATGCCCATGTGCTCGCCGCGCCCACGGTGGGAACAGAATTGCGCGTGCCCAATGTCATCCCCTTCGAAATTGAAAAAGGGTTCCGCGGCATGGTCCAGCCGCCCGCCGGTATCGGCAACACGAAGGCCGTGATTCTCGACCTTGCGCTTTTGCAAATTTTTCAGAAGGACACGCTGGTCGCAGTGATGCCCATCTCCATGGCGCGCCCCGGGCTGCGTGGCCGGGGATCATGGACGGTCCGGGACGCCATTCCGCTTCCTCGCATGGCCACCTTT
Organism: Terrimicrobiaceae bacterium; assembly: GCA_041752695.1. GTDB lineage: Bacteria > Verrucomicrobiota > Verrucomicrobiia > Chthoniobacterales > Terrimicrobiaceae > CALCJD01. Next base: position 45,612 of record JBGSVZ010000012.1, on the reverse strand, counting down.
CAGGAACGTCGCGAGGAAACGCAAAAGCCGAAACCCCTCTTCGGCCAGCCGGAGCCCGAAGCGCCCTCGGCGAAATCCGCCACTCTTCCCACCGAACAGTTTCTCGCACCCGGACCGAACAATCCCGCGGGCGTGATCTGGCTCAATCTCGCAAAGTCCGACAGTCCCGAGATTCTCCCTTATGGCCTTCACGGAACCAGTGTCCCCGACCAAATGCTCACCACCTACGGCATCGGCGGCATCCAGATGGCCAATTGGAACATCGTTCGCGCCGCCCGCCTCCTCCCCCCCGGGACTGAACTGGAATGGAAACAAGGCGGCTTCGCGCCCGCCGCCCCTTCACAATAAATGTCCCGCCTGGGACATCTATTGTGAATTCTGACGGCCAGACCCGCACGGCGGAGGAAGCTTGGTGAGTTGGACTTTTTTACAATAAATGTCCCAGGTGGGACATTTATTGTAAAACGCGAGAAATGGTTGGGCGGAGGGAGTTTCGGGGTGGGGATGTCAGGCGCGGATCATCAGCAGCCGCAGGCTGTTGAGAACGACGATGACGGTGCTGCCTTCGTGCATGGCGACGCCGAAGGCGAGGGGGATGGGGAAGAGGAAGGCGGCGGTCATCATCACGAGGACGGTGCCAAGGGCGATGGTGATGTTCTGCAGGATGATGCGGCGGGACCGGCGGCTGAGTTCGCGGGCGAGGAGAAAGTTTTCCAGGCGGTCGTTCATCAGGACGACTTCGGCCTGTTCCAGGGCGGCGTCGGAGCCGCGCGCGCCCATGGCCACGCCGACATCGGCCGCGGCTATGCAAGGGGCGTCGTTCACGCCATCGCCGATCATGGCGACGGGGGTGCGGCCGGAGTTTTTGAGTTCCTGAACGGCAGCGACCTTTTCCTCGGGGAGAAGGCCGGAGCGGATTTCGTCCACCCCGACTTCGCGGCCGATGAGGGCGGCGGCTCCGGTGTGGTCGCCGGTGAGCATGACGGTATGGATGCCGGCGGCGCGGAGGGCGGAGAGGGTTTTGCGGGATTCCGGGCGGATTTGATCACGAAACGTGAGACGGGCGAGCAGGTCGGGTCCGGCGATCCAGACTTCGGCCCCGCCGGAGAGCGCGCTGGTCTCGGGAGTGTCGGGGATGGGGGAGAGGGACTCGACGAGTTTGCGGTTGCCCAGCCGATACTCCCTGCCCTCGATGGTGGCGCGGAGGCCGTGGCCGGGGATGGATTCGAATTCGGTGGCTTCGGACGGGACGGTTTTCCAGCCGATGGCGGCTTTGCGGATGGCCCGGGAGAGGGGGTGCTGGGAAAGCCGAGCCAGAGTGGCGGCGATCTGGCGGGCCTGACGGACCTCGCCGGTGAGGCAGTCGAATTTTTCCAACGAAAGATCGCCGGTGGTGAGGGTGCCGGTTTTGTCGAGGGCGACGACTTTCACGGCGGCCAGAGTTTCGATGGCTGCGCCCCCGCGGAAGAGCACGCCCCGCCGCGCACCGCTGGCGATGGCCGAAAGGATGGAGGAGGGGACCGAAAGAACCAGGGCACACGGGGAGGCGACAACGAGGAGCGTCATGGTGCGATAGAACGCGCTGGGGGCGGTCTCGGTGGAAAGGAAGGGGGACAGGCCGACCACGAGCCACCAGACAAGAAACATCCCGGCGCAAAGAAGGAGAACGGTCCAGGTATAGCCGGTGCCGAAACGGTCGGTGAATTTTTGCGACGGCGCCTTCATGGTCTGCGCCTCCTGGATGAGGGAGATGATTTTTTGCAGGGCGCTTTCGCTGGCGGGGCGAAGGACGCGGCCTTCGATCGCTCCCCAAAGATTGATGGCACCGGCCAGCGCGGTATCCCCGGGGGCTTTGGCGATGGGGCGGGATTCGCCCGTGAGGCTGGATTCATCGCATTCCGTTTCGCCTTTGAGGATCTCGACGTCGGCGGGAATTTGGTCGCCCGCGGTGACCAGAAGGACCATGCCAGCGGTGAGATCCTCGACGGCGACGGTGGATTCAAGGCCGTCCTGAAGGACGCGGGCGGTTTTGGGAGCGTCGCGGAAGAGGGCGCTAATCGCCCGCTTGGTGCGTCCCATCGCGTAGTGCTCCATCGCGCCCGAGGCGGAAAAAAGGAAGAGCAGCAAGGCGCCCTCGCGCCACGCGCCGATGGAGGCCGCGCCTGCCGCGACAGCCAGCATCAGAAAATGCACGTCGAGTTGCGCGTGGCGCACACGTTCCCAGGCATCTTTTGCGGCGTCCCAACCGCCGCAGAGATAGGCTGCGAGGTAAAAGACGAGAGAAGCCTGAGGCAGGAAATGTTCGGAGGCGAACCCCAGAAGGCCAAACCCGAGGCAGGCCGCAGCCAGCCACGCCATGATGTGCCATTCCGCTTCGCCGTCGTCGAACGGCTTGTGTTCGCGCGGGGCGTATTGCGGCCATTTGAGGGACACCCATTTCCAAAACGAAATCGCGGTGGGGCAGGTCTGCTTTTCGATGAGAGTGTTTCCGAGAACGGATTTGACGACCACACGGGGGCCCACGATTTGGCCGGCAGGTTTTTCCCCGCAGGAAACGCAGCGTCCGTCGGTGGTGAGTTCGCCGCAGTGAGGGGGGCCTTCGCTCACGGCCTGGGAGACCCGTCCGGCGAGGCGTTCGTCGCGATCTTCGCCGAGGGTGGCGATGGATAGTTTTTTCTCCAGCCCGCTCAGAGCCACGGCTTCAAGCTGCGGCTCTTCCCCGAGGATCCTCGAGACCTCGCGGATCACGCAGTTTGATGAGTCGGGCTTCATGATGGCTAAGTCTAAGCTTATCTCATCAAGGAACAACACCCGAACGTGCCTGGGGCTCAATTGAGATGGAGGCTCAGAATCAGCAGCCGTGCTGGCCGGGTTGGACTCAGTGGCTCGCGGTTTCGGTGCGCGTGAACTTTTCCGCTCGCGCTTACGGTGAGGGTGGAGCCATAACCGATCGATGAAAACGGGGTTTTCTTGGACGAGTCGTGCGCGGAGTTTTCGGTACGCCTTTCGTGGGATCGGGCTGATGATCGGCTCGCAGCACAACGCGTGGCTGCATGCGGTGGCAACAGCCGGGGTGGTGGTGGCGGGGCTGGTTTTCCGGCTCGGGCCGATGGAATGGTGCGCGATCATTTTGGCGATGGCCGCGGTCTGGACGGCGGAGGCCCTGAACACTGCTTTCGAGTTTCTTGCCGATGTGGCTTCGCCGGAATTTCATCCACTGGTGGAGCGGTCCAAGGACGTCGCGGCGGGCGCGGTGCTGATTTCCGCGATGGCGGCGGCGGTGGTCGGAATGCTGATTTTTTATCCTCATTTTGCCCGGCTTGGCGGATGGTGGACCTGATGAATGTACCGCGGCTGAAGCCTTTTGACGAAAATGATTGGAACGGGGTCCTTGCCGCCTTTGAGGGAGCGCCTTCGCTGCCGTTTCTGCAAGGTTGGAGGCAAACTCCGGAACCCGATTTCCGTGGAGGCGAGGTTCGCCTTGGCTGGACAGACGAGGGCCTGTGGGTGCTTGCGCGGATGGAGGATGAATGCATCTTCAGCCGCGCAACAGGGGACAATCAAAAAATGTGGACGCTGGGTGACGTCTTCGAGATTTTTGTCCGGGACATGGCTGGGGAGGAATATCTCGAACTCCACACGACGCCAAACGGGCACCGGCTACAACTGCGGTTTGCGTCCGGACGCGTTTTTTCGGAGTTGAAGGCCCGCCGGCTCAAGCTGGACGATCTGATGGTGGACGAGGCGTTGTTCCGCCCGAAAGTCCGGACGGTGGAGTCCGGCTGGGACGTGCTGGCCTGTGTGACGGCGGTTCGCGGTGGCACTCTGCGGGCCTCATTTAGCCGTTACGATTATAGCGTAGCGTCGGCGACTCCCGTGCTGTCGTCCACCTCCGCGCACCGTGAGATTAATTTTCACGGGCAGGAGGACTGGCGGGATTTTCGGCTGGTGGATTATTTCGCGGAGAACGAATCGAGGATCTGACGGAATCCGTTTTCCACCGAGGCGGCGTCTTCGTCGGCGACCTGGGTGAGGAGGTAAAAGGCGCAGTGTGAGCCTGTCCGTTTGCGGTAGAAGCGGGTGTGGGGAACATCCTCCCCGAGAAAGGCGATGGTGAAGGGTTCCTTCAGCGCGGGGCCATATTGTTTATCGGAAAAGCCTTTAAATCCGCGGCTGGTGATCTTGCCGACCGGAGTCCAGGAACTGGCGGTGCGCGAAAATTCTTTGGCGTACTTCTCGAGGCCCGGGTCTTTTTTGAGCGGAACGCCCTTGATAAAAACGACCGCCTCGCCGGGAGCCTCGACGAAGGCGTGGCCGCAGCTGCTCGACTGGCCATGCATGGTGACTTTCCATCCCGCCGGGACAGAGAAGGACATGCTGGTGTCCTGATAAACGTGCGGGCCGGTGATCGGCGTGACCGCGCAACCGGCGGCGAGCAAGCAGACGAGCAGAAGGGCAATCCGGGTCATGGGAAAAATTCTGTCGGCTCAGCGGTGGGTGGGACAAGGGAAAAGACACGGCTGACTTCGGCGGGAATCGGGCGGGGTTTCCCGGTCGTCGCATCAACAAAGACCCAGACAGTTTCGCCCCGAGCGACGAGATCCGGTCCGCGCACCACGCGGTATTTGCGGAGCGAACTGGACCGGCGCACGGTCGAAACCCAGGTCAAAATCGTCAGGTGTTCACCCGCGAAGGCGGGGCGGAGGTATTCGATGTGGTGACTGCGCACGACCCACGAGGCACCGGCATCCATGGTGGCCCGGGTGCATCCCACGGCGTCGGCGTGGGCGATGGCGGCTTGTTGCATCCAGCGGACGTATTCCACGTTGTTGACGTGGGCGTTGGTGTCGATCGCATCCGGTGCAACGACGAGCTGGACGCGGTGGATCATCCGAGGGTGGGTAGCGCGTCGCGAAAGCTGGAAAACGCGGGGGCCCAGCCGGTGGCGCGGAGCTTTTCGTTGGAGACGCGTTTGCTCGTCCAGCCGCGTTTGCGGGTCAGGTCGGGTTCGCCGTGCGGGGGCAGGGGACGCTGGAAAAAATCCGCCAACCAGCCGTAGACCTCGCGTTGGGTGGCGGGCGTGTTGTCGCTGACGTTGTAGACGCCCGGTTCCGAGCGGGTCGTGAAAATGTGGTGGACGGCCCGGGCAGCGTCGTCGCGGTGAATTTGGTTGATCCACCGTCCGCCCTCGCCCTCGATGCGGGCGTCGCCGGCGAGGAATTTGCGAAGGAGGACTGAACGGCCGGGGCCGTAGATTCCGGACAGCCGTGCGACGTAGCCGCCCGAGGCGAGAGCCACTCCTTCAGCGTCCAGGAGGATTCTGCCGGTTTCGCGGTCGGGCTGACTTTCCGTGGATTCGGTCACGACGGCTCCGTCCGTCTGGGCATAAACCGAGGTGCTCCCGGTGAAGAGGGTGCGCCGGGGCTGGACGGTGGCCACGAGGTTGAGCAATCCTTCGAGATAGACCCGCCGATACGCATCGGCTCCGCCGCGCCCGGAACTCGCGCAATGGATCAGCGCGTCGGCACCGTGCCAGGCAGCCTCGAATACCATCGGCCCAGTGATGTCCACGACACGGACGGCGTAAGGTTTTCCCGCTAGGCGCGAGGCGGATTCGTCCGTGGCGCAGAGGCCGAGCACATCCCATCCGGTGCTGGAAAACAAATCGGCTGCGGCCTCCCCGAGGAAACCGCAGCCGGCTATGATGACCTTGGGCAAGAAGCTTTAGGGCAGGTTAAGATGAAAGCGGATTTTCAACTTGGCGCGCTTGGCGTTGTTCTTGGCCTTGCGACGCGATTTTTGGACGGGCGTCTCAAAAGCACGCAGTCTGCGCACTTCTTCGAGGATTCCCTCCTGGTCGAGCTTGGATTTGAGGCGCTTGAGGGCGCGATCAATGGGCTCACCTTTGCGAACGATTACTTCCGGCATATCTTCACCTACTTTCTTTGATTTTCTAAAAGGGATCCGGAGTATAGGAGGTTCGAGGGATTCGTCAAACCTACACTTTTCGGATTTGCTTCCGCTCCGGGGATTTCGCTACAAAATTCCCTTTCCGCATGAAATTCCGCAATTTCCCCTCCTTCAGCGCGTTACTGGTCTTTGGTTTCCTGGCCGGCTGCAGTTGCTGCCGGGCGGGTTTGATGAACGAATTGGCGGCAGGTCATCAGTCCCAAGTGAAAAAAGGCGAGCAGGTCTCGCTCAGTGAAGTGATCGAGGGAAAACCCTGGCCCAAAATGCGGATCTACCGGTTGGTGGACGCCAGCCCGGAGGAGGTGGCGGCGGTTTTCTGCAATTACGAAAATGCCTGGGCGTACGTGCCCAATGTGCTCACCTCCAAGATTTCCAACCGTGTCGCTGCCTGCACCCTGGACATCGATTACGGGCTGGATGTGCCAATATTGCCCGACGAATTTTACACGACACGCAACACCGTGAAATCCGTCGCCCCGGACGGCTACCGGATCGACTGGAAGCTGCTCCGGGCTGTCCAGACCAAGGACAGCGTGGGGAGCCTGCGGATCGAGCCTCTCGAGGGCAAAGCCCTCATTTGCTACGAAAACCTGGTGACGCCGGGGTCCAGTATGGCGGGTTTGCTCAAGGGAACCGCGGTTAAACAGATGAACCAAACGGTCGAGGCCATCGCCAGGCATGTCGAGAACCAGAAAAAATCCCATGCAGGGGAATTACAGCGCGAAGTCGAGGCCCTGAGGGCTGCGCTCAAGCAGGCGGGGAATTGAGTCGCGGCCGGGAAGCGATTTTTTTCAACTTTTCTCTTGCTAGTCTTTTGGAAGGCGATAGTTTCGCCCTCCCGCACAAAGTCGGGGTTCCGAGACAAGCACCGTAGCGTGCTTTTTTTGTCCCTTGATCACTTTCGGGACAGAAACCGGCTCAAACTTAAAAAAATTTACTCATGGGACAAAAAGTCAATCCAATCGGCTTCCGCCTTCCGATCAGTCGGGACTGGTCATCGCGGTGGTATGCTTCGCGTAAGGACTTCGCCGATTATTTGTTCGCCGACGGCAAAATCCGCGAGTTTCTCAAGAAAAAACTCCGCCAGGCCGCCGTCGCCCGCATCGTGATCGAACGCGCTTGGAACAGTGTCCGTGTCACCGTCCACACCGCCCGCCCGGGTGTAGTGATCGGCCGCAAGGGTTCTGAAATCGAAAAGATGACCGAAGAAATTTCCCGCCTCGCCGGTGGCAAACAGGTCAAAATCGACATCGTCGAAATCAAGCAGCCTGACATCGACGCCCAATTGGTCGCCGAAAACGTCGCTTCCCAGCTCGAACGCCGTATTTCCTTCCGCCGCGCCATGAAGCGCGCCGTGCAAATCGCCATGGAACAGGGCGCCCTGGGCATCAAGATCCGTTGTGCCGGCCGTCTCGGCGGCGCGGAAATTGCCCGCACCGAGCGGTATCACGAAGGCAAAGTCCCTCTTCACACCATGCGCCAGCCCATCGACTACGGGTTTACCGAAGCCATGACCATGGCCGGTAAGATCGGCATCAAATGCTGGATTTGCAAAAAACCCGGACAGCCTGAGGCCGAAGAGGCCCAGCAGCCCCGCGAAGACCGCCGGCGCAGTCCTCGCACCGAGGAAGCGGCCGCTCCTGCGCCAACTCCCGCCGCAGCGTAATTTTTACCGGACCACGCCATGCCTCTACTTCCCAAACGCGTCAAATATCGCAAGACCCAACGCGGCAGCCGTTCCGGCAACGCCTCGCGCACGCTGAAAATTGACTTCGGCGAATTCGGCCTCCAGACCTTGGAGCGCGCCTGGATCACCAACGTTCAGATCGAAGCCGCCCGTGTGGCCATGACCCGCGCCATGAAGCGCAAAGGCAAGCTCTGGATCCGCATTTTTCCCGACAAATCCGTGACCGCCCGCCCGCCGGAAACCCGAATGGGTAAAGGCAAAGGCCAGCCCGAACATTGGGTGGCTGTCATTCGCCCCGGCAATGTCCTTTTCGAACTCGACGGTGTCAGTGAGACCGTCGCCCGCGAGTCGCTCCGGCTCGCCGCCAACAAACTGCCCGTGCGCACGCGCTTTATCTCGCGTCACCACGCTGCCAAATAATCCGCGCCATGAAGATTGCCGAAGTCAAGGAACTCACCATCAAGGAACTCGAATCGCGCAAGCGTGAGATCCGCCACGAGGTGTTTAATCTCCGCATCCAGCAGCAGGCCGGACAACTCGAGAAACCCCACATGCTGCGCAACCTGCGCCGTGATGCGGCCCGGATTGAAACCGTCATCACCGGCAAACGTGCCGCTGCTGCCAAGGCCGCCCAGCCTGCCGCCAAGTAACACACCCGTATGAGCGAAGCTATTTCCACACCCGAAGCCCCCGCGTCCGCCGCTGTCGAGCGGGACCGCAATCTGCGCAAAACCCGCGTGGGCCAGGTCGTTTCCGACGCCATGGATAAAACCATCGTTGTCAGCACCACCACCCGCGTGCCGCACAAAAAATTCGGCAAGATCATCAAACACGTCAAACGTTTCCACGTTCATGACGAGAAGAACGAAGCCAAGGTCGGCGACCGCGTCACCATCATGGAAACCCGCCCGCTCTCGCGCCTCAAGCGCTGGCGTCTCGTGGAAATCATCAAACACTAACCTGCCATGATTCAAATTCGTTCCCGTATTGATGTTGCCGACAACACTGGCGCCCGCATGGCCACGATGATCGGTGTCATCGGCAAGGCCACCAAAACCGCAGGGGTGGGTGATATTATCACTGCCAACGTCAAGGAAGCTTCCTCCGGCGGCACGGTGAAAAAAGGTGACGTCGTCCGCGCTGTCATCGTTCGCACCAAGCAGCCGATCCGCCGCGAAGACGGTTCCTACCTTCGCTTCGACAACAACGCCATTGTCATCATCGACAAGGATCAAAATCCCCGCGGCTCCCGCATCTTCGGACCGGTCGCCCGCGAACTTCGTGAAAAGAACTTCATGAAGATCATCTCCCTCGCGCCTGAAGTGCTATGAGCAGACCCAATTTTCATGTCAAACGCGGTGACTCCGTGAAAGTCATCTCCGGGAACCATCGCGGTTCCTCCGGGAAGATTCTTCAGGTCATCGCCGAAAAGTCCCAGGTGGTTATTGAAGGAGTCCGCATGATCAAAAAGCATCAGCGCAAGACCCAGGATAACCCGAACGGCGCAATCATCGAGCGGGAAGGCCCGATCCACATTTCGAATGTGAAGATCGTCGAAGCCACCGCTCCCCAAAAGGAAAAGGCGAAAAAGAAAGCCGCCTAAGCACACATGGCCACCACTCTACCCGATCCCGAACTTCTTACTGAATACAAGACCCGCGTCATTGCGGCCTTGAAGGAGAAGCACGGCTACACGAATATCCATCAGATCCCCAAAGTTTCCAAAGTCGTGTTGAACACGTCCATTGGAGCCGGATCCGACAGCAAGGAAGCCCTCGAAATTGCGAAAACGGAAATCGCCACCATCACCGGCCAGCGTCCGGTCGCGACGGTGTCGAAGAAGAGCATCGCGAACTTCAAGCTCCGCCAGGGTCAAGCCATCGGCGCGAAGGTCACTCTCCGGGGCCGCACGATGTATGAGTTCCTCGAGCGTCTCATCCGCATGTCGCTACCTCGCATTCGCGACTTTCGCGGTGTTTCCACCAAAGCCTTCGACGGCAATGGCAACTACACCCTGGGCGTCACTGACCAGTCCATTTTCCCCGAGATCGAACTCGATAAAATCAAACGCAACATCGGTTTTGACATCACCATCGTCACAACCGCGCGCACGAACGCGGAAGCCAAATCGCTCTTGAGCGAGCTTGGCATGCCCTTCGCCGACAAGGCGAAGAAAGCGGTCGCGCCAAAAACCGAGGAGCAGCAAGAGGAAGCCCCCGCGGCTGCCTAACTACTGCTACACATAAATGACCGACCCGATCGCAGACATGCTCACCCGCGTGCGCAACGCATCCCGTGCGCGCAAAGCGGAATTCCTAGTCCCTTACTCCAAGCTCAAAAGCGAGATCGCCCGCATTCTTGAAAAAGAAGGCTACATCGCCGGTTTTGAACTCGAGACTCCGAAAGAAGGCGGACCGCAGCTCAAAATCAAAAACAAGTTCGTCAACAAAACCTGCGCCATCGCCGGCCTGAAGCGCGTCAGCAAACCTGGTCTCCGCCGTTATGTCGGTGCGACCGAGGTGCCGCGCGTCCTTGGCGGCATGGGCATCGCAGTGCTTTCCACTTCGCGTGGAATTCTCACCGGCCAGGAGGCCAAGAAGCAAAACGTCGGCGGGGAACTTCTCGCTTACATTTGGTAAGGAGCACACCATGTCCCGTATCGGTAAAAAACCCATTGAAGTGCCCGCCAAGGTGCAGGTGAAAGTCAGCCCCGAGGGGGCCGTCTCCGTCGAAGGTCCCAAAGGAAAACTCTCCTGGACCGTCCCCAAAGTCGTCCGTGTCCGCATGGAAGGCACCACCCTCACGCTGGATCGCGACGGCGAAACCCGCCCGGTCAAAGCCCTGCACGGCCTTTCCCGCGCCCTCATCGCCAATATGATCGAAGGCGTGAACAACGGTTTCAAGAAGAACCTCGAAATTCAGGGCGTCGGCTTCAAGGCCGCCGTGCAAGGCGACAAGCTCAATCTGAGCCTCGGCAAATCCCACCCGATCCTCTTCAGCATCCCCAAGGAAGTGACGGTCACGGTTGCGGATAACACCAAGATCGCCATCGAAGGAATCGACAAACACGTTGTCGGCCAGGCCGCGGCCGACATTCGCGCCTATTACCCGCCGGAGCCTTACAAAGGCAAGGGCATCCGCTATGCCGGTGAAGTTGTTCGCCGCAAAGAGGGCAAAACCGTCCAGTAAGCCATGCCACAGGAAAACAAACGCCAGCTTCGCCACGTCCGCCTGCGGAAAAAAGTTTCCGGAACGACCGAGCGTCCCCGTCTCGCAGTCCATTTCTCCGAGCGTCACATTACGGCCCAGGTCATCGACGACACTCAGAGCAAGACGATTGCCTCGGTCCACACGACCGAAGCCGAACTCCGCGCCGACAAAGAATCCCGCGCCAACGTCGTCACCGCGACCAAGGTGGGCAAACTCATCGCCGAACGCGTCTCCACCAAGAACATCAAAAAGGTCGTCTTCGACCGCGGTGGTTTTAAATACCACGGCAAAGTGAAGGCTCTCGCCGACGCAGCACGCGAAGCCGGACTCGAATTCTAAAGCCATGGGCACTCACAGAAAATCTTTCAACAAACCCGACTTCGACAAAGAGCCGAAGGAAACGACCGAGAAGGTTGTTTTCATCAATCGTTGCGCCAAAGTCGTCAAGGGCGGCCGTCGCTTTAGCTTCAGCGCCCTGATTGTCTCCGGCAATCACAAGGGGAAGGTTGGCATCGGATTCGGAAAAGCTAACGAAGTTAGCGAAGCCATTCGCAAAGCCACCGACGCCGCCAAAAAGCACATGGTGCAGGTTGCCGTTCAGGACAACACCATCCCCCATGAAGTCATCGGCCAGTTTGGCGGTGGACGCGTGCTCCTCAAGCCGGCCTCGCCCGGAACCGGCGTCATCGCCGGCGGCGGTGTCCGTGCCGTCATCGAAGCAGCCGGCATTCGTGACGTGCTCGCCAAATCCCTCGGTTCCAGCAATCCGTCCAATGTTGTCAAGGCGACCCTCGACGCGTTGACGGCCCTGCGTCCGAAAGACGAAATCTTTAAACTCCGCGGCAAGACCCTTCGTGTGAAGGAACCCGTCGCCGTCGCCGCCTAAGCCATGAGACTCCACGATCTAAAACCCAATCCCGGCGCGAAACATCGCCGCAAGCGCCTCGGTTGCGGCGAAAGCTCCGGCCACGGCAAGACTTCCGGCAAGGGCCACAAGGGTCAGAAAGCCCGTTCCGGTGGCAGCATTCGCCTCGGTTTCGAAGGCGGTCAGATGCCCATCTACCGTCAGTTGCCCAAGCGGGGCTTCACCAATGCCGCCTTCAAGACGGTGTATGGTGTGGTCAATCTCGATGATCTCGAGAAGCGTTTCGAAGATGGCGCGGCCATCAATGAAAAGCTCCTCCGTGGCGCCGGCCTCGTGCGTGGTCCGCTTGACGGCATCAAGGTGCTCGGACGCGGTGAGGTGAAAAAGAAGTTCCATCTCGAAGTGGACGGCATCAGTGCCTCGGCCAAGGACAAAATCGAAAAGGCCGGCGGTTCGGTCACGATCACAGCCAAGAAGGAAGAGGGAAAGCGGAAGAAATAGGAATCTTCCCGCGTCGTAACTCCTCCTTCTTGATTTTCCTGTGATCTCCGCCTTTACCAACATCTTTAAAATTCCCGAGCTGCGGCAACGCGTGCTCTTTACCCTCGCGATGATCGTGATCATCCGTGTGGGTTCGGCCGTGACCACGCCGGGAGTGAACGCGGAGATTCTTCGCGTCTGGTTCCAGAACGTGGCGGACGCCCAAACTGCAGGTGGGGTCGCGGCGCTCTTCAACCTGTTCAGCGGCGGGGCTCTCGCGCATTGCGCGATTTTCTCGTTGGGCATCATGCCCTACATCAGCGCGTCCATCATGATGCAGTTGCTCACCGCGGTGATCCCGCAGTTGGGCAAACTTTCGCGCGAAGATGGCGGTCGCCGGAAGATCATGCAGTACACGCGCTATGCCACCATCGCGCTTTGTATCTTCCAGGGTTATTTGCTGGCCAAGTCTTTTGAAAATCCGCAAGCCAATCCGTTCCTGCCGGGCATCATGGAGACGATTAACAGCCTCGGCATGGACCTCGTGCCGGAGCCGGGTTTGACTTTCCAATTGCTCACCATCATTACGATGACGGCGGGCACGTTGTTCCTCATGTGGCTGGGCGACCAGATCACGGAACGCGGCATTGGCAACGGGGTTTCGCTCATCATCACGGTCGGTATTCTCGCCCAGCTCCCCGCCGGCCTCATCCAAGCCTGGCGCACTTTTGTTCCCAGCGACCCGGGGGCACAGGCCAATGTTAGCCCGGTCATTCTCGTTCTGCTCTGTTTGTTCCTCGTCTTTGTCATTGCCGCGGTCATTGCGGTGACGCAGGCGACACGTAAGATTAGCATTCAATACGCGAAGCGTGTGGTGGGCCGGAAAGTCTACGGGGGTCAGACCCAATACATGCCGCTGAAGGTGAACTACGCCGGCGTGATGCCGATCATCTTTGCACAGGCGATTTTGCTCTTCCCGTCGCAGATCATCAGCATGGCATTTCCGCAGGCCTCATGGGCAGCCTGGCTGTCGCAGGAATTGACGGCGGGTTGGATTCATTACGTGCTCTTCGGTGGGATGATTTTCTTCTTCAGCTACTTTTGGGTGGCGACGCAGTTTCAACCCGTCCAGATCGCCGACGATTTGAAAAAATACGGCGGCTTTATTCCGGGTGTCCGTCCGGGCAAACCCACGGCAGATTTTCTCGATTACACCATGTCGCGCCTCACTTTTGCCGGTGCGATTTTCCTCACCCTCATTGCGGTATTGCCCCAGCTGCTCGCGCAGTCGCTGAACGTTCCTTACATGACGGCGCAGTTTTTTGGTGGCACGGGTGTTCTGATCATTGTGGGCGTGGTGCTCGATACCATGCGCCAGGTGGAGACTCATTTGCTGCAACGCCACTACGACGGATTCCTGCGCAAAGGAAAAATCCGTGGGGCGCGGGAACAGCGCCGCATGGGTTCCGGCCAGGTGCTTGACGACAACTCTCTCGTGATCCTCTACGCCGGTATCGGTCTGCTGGTCATCGCGGGTGTGACGTTCTTCTTCGCCAAAGGGGGCTGAGGGGGCCATGAAAAATCGTATCGTATTGCTCGGCCCGCCGGCTTCCGGCAAGGGCACACAGGCGGCTCTCCTGGCGGCGACCTTTGGGATTCCCTCCGCCTCGACGGGTGCGATTCTGCGGGACGAAAAAGCTCGGGGCAGCGAGATCGGTTTGGAAGCCAGTCGCTGGACCAGCGAAGGGAATTTGTTTCCGGATGAACTCGCGCTTCGCGTGGTTTGGAACTGGGTGGATGGGCGGAAACGTTTCATTCTGGACGGGTTTCCCCGCACGATCGGGCAGGCCGCATCTTTTGACGAGGGTCTCGTCGAGCGAGAGCTTTCCCTGGACGCGGTGTATTTTTTGAATCTGGCGGAAGAGCTTGTCCGGGACCGCATGACCAGTCGGCTCACCTGCGGAAGCTGCGGTTCGGTCTTTAACGAAAAGTTCCACCACGTCACGGCAGAGTCCCCCTGTCCGAAATGCGGAGGCGCACTCGCCCGCAGGGAAGACGATACGCTGGAGGCTCTCGATCACCGCCTCGCGCAATATCGGGAACATACGCTTCCCGTGGTGGAGCACTACCGCACCAAAGGATTACTCACCGAGGTGGATGTGACTCCCGGGCGCGACGCGATTTTTAATTTCCTCTATAACGACGTTCTGGAGGTGGCGGCATGAGTGGCATCCCCATCAAGCGCGCCCCCGAGATCGAGAAGATGCGCAAGGCCGGCGAGACCGCCGCGAATATTTTGAATCGGCTGGCGGACCTGATCGCCCCCGGCATGACCACCGGGGACATCGACCATGCTGCCATGCAGCACATGGCCGAAGAGGGAGTCCGCAGCGCTTTCCACGGTTATAAAAAATTCCCCGGCCACATCTGCATTTCCCTGAACGAAGAAGTCGTTCATGGCATCGGTGGTCCGCGCAAAATCAGCTACGGCGATGTTGTGAAGCTCGACGTTGGCATCGTGCGGGACGGCTGGATCGGCGATACCGCGATGAGCGTTCCGGTGGGCATTATTGATCCCGAGACGGAAAAGCTGCTTACGGTCACCGAACAGGCTCTGAACGGTGCGGTGGACCTGGCCCGGGCCGGCCGTCGCCTGGGCGACGTCTGTGCTTTTGTCGAAGAGGAGGCCGTGCGCAACGGCTACTCCGTCGTTCGCGAATTCGTCGGCCATGGAGTCGGCCGCAGCCTGCACGAGGAACCGCAGATCCCAAACTTCGGCAAACGCGGCACCGGTCCGAAATTGAAATCCGGCATGACCCTGGCCATCGAGCCCATGATCAACATGGGCAAGCCCCGCGTACGTGTGCTGGAAGACAAATGGACCGTGGTCGCCGCCGACGGCCTGCCGTCCGCCCATTTTGAACACACCGTGCTCGTCACCGACGGCGCTCCGGAAATCTTGACATGGCCAAGAAAGACGCTATTGAAATAGAAGGGAAAGTCGTCGAGCTGCTACCCGATACCACGTTCCGTGTTGAATTGGTCAATGGGCATCGCATCCTCGCACACGTTTCTGGAAAAATGCGTCTGCACTTCATACGCATTCTTCCCGGTGACAAAGTCATGGTGGAAATGTCCCCATACGATCTCACGAAGGGCCGCATCACCTTCCGACATAAAGATGCGCCACAACCACAACCTGTAAAATGAAAGTACGAGCCTCCGTAAAACGCCAATGCGAAAGCTGCAAGATCGTGCGGCGCAAGAATGTCGTGCGCGTGATCTGCAAAAATCCGCGCCACAAACAAAAACAGGGCTAACGCCCATGTACGATGTGTGATGTCTGACGTAAGATTTTGACAGCCCCACATCCCACTTCAAACATCCCACATCATACCTCTTAAATTATATGCCCCGCCTTCTTGGAGTAGAAATTCCCGGTGACAAACGCATCGAAGCCTCGCTGCCGTATATTTACGGCATTGGCCCGAGCAATACGAAACGCATCCTTGAGACCGCCGGAATCGATCCCGACGCCCGTGCCAAGGATCTGTCGCCTGAGCAACTTAACGCCATCATCCACGCGATCAATTCTCTGAAGATCGTGATCGAAGGCGACCTTCGCCGTGAGACCCAGGGCAACCTGAAACGCCTCCAGGCGATCAATTGCTATCGCGGCATCCGCCACCGTCGTGGACTGCCCGTGCGCGGCCAGCGCACATCCACCAACGCCCGCACCCGCAAAGGTCCCCGCAAGACCGTCGGTGTGCAGCGCAACCCGAATGCCAAGACTGGCAAAGTGTAATTGACCTATGTCTGACGAACTCGAACCCACCCCGGCGGCACCCGAACCCGCTGCCGAAACCCCCGTCGCTGAAGCGCCTGCCGTTGAAGCACCCGCCGCTGAGGCACCTGTCAAGGAGGCTCCTGCCACCGAAGCGACTGCGGAAGCCCCCGTCGCGGAAAAGAAACCCAAGGCTGCTCCCAAAAAGAAAGCCGCTGAAGCCGCCGCGCCTGCAGCCGATGCCACCGCGGAAGCTCCTGCTGCTGACGCCCCTGTTGCCGCCGCCGCTGCGACCGCCGAAGCCGCCCCCGTCGAGAAAAAAGCCAAGGCCCCGAAAAAGAAAAAGGAAGCCGCTCCGGCCGCAGCTCCCGCCCCAATCAGCATCTCGCTCGACGACGCCATTGAACCCGTCAAGATCGTCAAGGCCAAGGGCAGCAAAAACATCACGCAGGGGATCGCCCACGTGCAGGCCAGCTTCAACAACACCATCGTCAGCATCACCGACATGCGAGGTGCCGTCCTCGGTTGGTCGAGCGCTGGAAAATGCGGCTTCAAAGGCTCGCGCAAAAGCACCGCTTACGCCGCCCAGATGGTGGCTCAGGATGCCTGCAAACAGGCCATGGGACATGGTCTTCGCGAAGTCGAAGTCCGCGTGAAGGGCCCCGGCGCAGGCCGTGAGTCCGCCGTGCGCGCCATGCAGGCCGTCGGTCTCGAAATCACGGTGATCCGTGACGTGACTCCCGTGCCCCACAACGGATGCCGCCCGCCGAAACAGCGCCGCGTGTAATCACATTAAAAATCTTAAATCTTAATTCTCAAATTTAATGGCTCGTTATACCGGACCCAAAACCAAAATCAGCCGCCGCTATGGTGTGCTTATCCACGGTTCCCCGAAAGCTTTCGAAAACAAAAACTATCCTCCCGGCCAGCACGGCCCGAAGGGTTCCCGCCGCAAGCTTTCCGACTACGCCCTCGCGCTGGCGGAAAAGCAAAAGCTCCGTTTCCAATACGGGGTGCTTGAGCGGCAGTTCCGCCGCTATTTCCAGCTCGCTTCCAGCAAGCGTGGTGTCACCGGCGAAATCCTGCTCCAGCTTCTGGAAACCCGTCTCGACAACGTCGTGCAGAAAATGGGCTTTGCCAAAACCCTGCGCGCCGCCCGTCAAATGGTGGGCCATGGCCATGTGACGGTGAATGGACGCAAGGCTTCGGCCTCCTCGATGAACCTCAAGGTTGGTGACAAGGTCGCCATCAAAGCCGGAGACCGCTCCAAGCGCCTGGCTGTCAAGTTCCTCGATCAGACGGCCTCGCAGACCACCCCGGACTGGCTCCAGGTGGACAAGGACAACTTGAGCGGTTCCGTTCTGCGCATCCCGACGCGGAGCGACATCAATCCGATCGTCAACGAACAGCTCGTCGTCGAACTTTATTCGCGCTAAAGGAAGCGAACGCTTTCCCTCCCGCCTGAAGAAGCCCGCCTTAACCGGCGGGCTTTTTTCTTTTCCGTGAGGGGCCCGCAATGGTGGGCGGGACGAGAGGGAATACGGAAATGCCCTGGGAGGGGCCTATCGCAGTCTCACGTCGAGCCTGACGAAATCCATCACCCCTTCGGCCACTGCGGCCGCGAGGGTTGTCGTGCCGCAACCAATTCGTACGCGTCCCGTCATTCCCGGGCGAAGCCGACCTTCCGGGTCGGGAATTTGCACGCGGGCATAGTGGGTTTCGGTGCCCGGTGAGCTTTGCCCGGGTTCCAGGGAGTTGGGCGAGGAAGACAACGGATCTTTCGTGACGGATCCCGCATAGCGGATTGCGGGAAAGGCGGTTGTCCGCAAGGCCACGTCCGCTCCCTGCTTCACGAGGCGGGCCGCTTTTTCGTCGAGGGGAATGAGAAAGTCTCCATTCCGGGAGGGGCGGATGACACAGAAGGTGGCTCCCGTATCGAGGCGGGTGCCGACCAGGTGCGTGAGGTCGCGGGTGGCGATTGTGCCAGAAATCGGAGCGCGGAGGACGAGGGCATTGCGGCGCCGCTCCAGGTCATCGCAGCGGGCGCGGGCCGAGGTCGCCTCGGCTCGCATCAAGTGGAACTCCTGGCCATTTCCACCCGAGATGGCAGCAGCCCGGCGGGCCTCCGCCTGAGCCAGGTGCACTTTGGCGGCCTCCCAGTCGGCGTCCAGAGCCCGATTGCGGAGGATGGCGACGGGCTGCCCGACCACGACGGGATCTCCCTCGCTGGCCAGAATCTTTTCCACAAATCCCGCCTCGGAAGTCCGCACGGCATTCGCTTCGACGGCTTCAAGGGTGCAGGATCGCTCCACGGCCCGGGGTATCGGAACCAGCAGGGCCGCAGCCAGCAGAATCGCGGTCACGGTGCCGAGGACGAGCCTGCGCCGGGGAGCCGCCTGTTTCCTCCCCTCCGGATTCCGCCACAGCCCGGCGACAAAAGAACACAGCGGAAGGACGATGGAGCCGAAGGCCCACGCTCCGACCACAATGTGCCCGATCCATTTCAACCCATAGGGTTCGAGCAGAACGGAGACAAACCGCCAGAGGCCGAAGATGATGGCGACGAGGTACAGCTGGCTGGCCACCCCGTAGCTGCCGTAAATCCAGGCGCGTCTGCCGGTGACGGTTTGCCCCGATCCTCCCAACAGCCAGCGGCGAACAACGGCGGCGCAATATGCCCGGGAACGCTGGCGGAGATCCGGAATATCGAGCGCATCGGCAAGGATGTAGTACCCGTCGAAACGCATGAGCGGATTGGCGTTGAACAGGATCGTGGTCAGGCTGGCGAGAACGATGAGAGCGAGCAGGAGGTCGCGGGTGAAGCCGGCGGTCAGCAGCAGCCACGGCCAGACCAACAGGGCCGCGATGAGCAACTCCGCGGCGATCCCGGCGGCCGCGACGGCGATGCGTTGCCGTTTGTGCGGAAAAAGATACGAATCCGACGCCTCCACATAAAAAAGCGGGAGCCCGGCCACCAGCATCATCCCCACTTCATGGACCCTTCCCCCGTAGTGACGCACCACAGCGGCGTGTGCCATCTCGTGGAAAAACTTTAATCCCGCGATTCCCAGATAGAGCGCAACCCAGCTCGACGGGTGCCGGAGCCAGCCGGGGTCAAAGGACCCTGTCGCTCCCGCCAAAAAAAATGCGGCCGCCGAGATCACGACAAACCCTGCGGCGAGGCGCTGGGAGGAAGGTCGGAGCAAGGCACTACAGGCGGGGCCGGCGATTTGCAGGAGCGTTTCGGGATCGAAAAGTCGCACGCGCAGAAAAAGTATGGCGGAGAGGGCGCGCGCCACACGGCGAAGCGACCCCCGGCCAGTTGGGCGGGGTCGGGAGGTTCCAGCCCCCGCCGCCAAGCCGAGGCTCCGGAGTTCCCCACACAATGCGGCCACCCGTCGCGCGAGCGCCCGGTCGGACATGTCCCCGCACTCTTCCGGGCATGTTTCGCGCAGTCGTGCGAGGAGAGCCGCCAGGGAAAGTCCTGGATCGAGTTCCCGGGCGATGGTCCAATCGGCTCCGGGCATTTCGTAAAACCGGTGGGCGATGGGGTCTTTGACGACCGCGATGCGTTCGCCGTGCCGCCGAGTTTCGGTGACGATCAAATCGGCCCGTAAGGCACAGGCCCGCCAGGGAGGTTTTCCCGTGCGACCCGCGGGCGGTTCTATCCGGGTCTGCTCCACGTCACCAGAGAAGGCGCATTTGCACCCATTGCCCGGCTCGTGCCATGGCCCCGATCACCCACGGGCGGGTGGGTCCTGCGGCCTTGGCAATGCCCGAAAATCCCGGCCGCATTTCGCGTTCGACTTCGGCCGGCAGGGTCACATTTTTCACCGTAAGGTAAACGACATGACGTCCATTCTCCTCGTAGATCATCTGACTGATCTCGTGTTCGGACTGGATCTGGGCGGTGATGGTCAGGTCGGCCCGCGCGCTCAAGACAAAGCGGACAGAAAGTTTGCCCGCTTTCCGGAGCACTTCTTCGATGGCACCGGCGTCGGCCTCGTCCATCGCGATCTGCAAATCCCAGAGATCGAGGGAGGCAATTTCGCAAAAGGGTTCTCCTTCCGGCACCATTTCTCCGCCCCGCCGCCGAAGATCTTTTGTCAGGACGACCCCGGAAATTGGGGAGAAGAGCGTGCCGTGGGCGACGTCCATCTCGGTGCGTCGAAGGTGTTCCTGAGCCTTGCGCATCTCCAGATGGGCGATGCGGTATTCGGTCATTTTTCCCCCGTTAAAACTGCGCCTCGCTTCGGATTCCCGTTTGCGGAAATCCTGCCGGGCAACCTCCCGTTCGGCTACCGCTTCCGCCGTATCCAGCCGGGCCAAGGGTTGTCCAGCCTTGACGGTATCACCCTCGGCGACAAAGACCTCGCTGATTTTTCCCGCGGCTTCGAATACGGCGGTGGCGCGGTCGGCGGGGATCAACTCGCAGGTTCCGGTGAGGGTTGTTTCCACCGGACGAAACAGAAGAATGAGCGCCGCCACGCCGACCAGGGCCAGGCGGAAAAATTGTTGCCGGCGCGAGCCATCCGCGACCTGAGGGGAGAGGCCGAGCGTGCGTTTCCAACCCGGCTGGCGGGCGTGAATCGCATGCACCATCAGAGGGGCGGAGGTGCGCAAGACCATTTCCGTGGGCAGTTCCGGACCGTCGATCAACACGCCCAGCCCGGCTGCCGTCGTATCATCATACCATTGCTCCAGGCGACCACCTTCCTGCCCGGTGATTTTTTCGCCAGCTGCCATCCGTGTAAAAGTGGCTTCAATTTCTCGCACTTCGGGACTGCTGCGGTCCACGCGGTTTGCGCCGGACGCCGCGAGCAAACGCCACTTTCCGCGGCTCTGTTCGAGCACGGCAGCCCGACGGGCCTTGACCGTGGTGGCCAAAAAATCCGCCGTCACGCGCGCCGCTTCCCCCGGGGTATGGGTCCGCAGGAGGGAGACGGCAAGGGGATCGACCGCGGGCGCCCCCGCGGGTTCCTTGTCCGCTCCGGCGAGGAGCGAGAGACTGTCCACCAGCACATCGCCGTGGCGGGCATACCCGTCCGCCATCACGCCATTGCCCACAAACGCTGCGGCGCCCGACGTTCCGGATTCTTCTCCGAACGGGACGATCAGAAGCGTGCGACGCGCTCCCGCCTCCACACCCTCCCCGGGTGGCCAATCCACCCGCACGGCCTGACCCTGCCGGAGGCAGCGGGATGCGGCGGATTTGAGGGAATGGTCCCAATGAGCGGCTTCCCAGGATTCCGGCCGGCGGAAATTTCGGGAATGCACGGCGCGCAGGTTTGCCTTGCCGCTGGCTCCTTGCTTGAACCACACGCAAATGCCGTCCGCGTTCAGCGCCCGGACAATGTGATCCGCCAGTCCAGCCTGACGCTTGGAAAAACGCACAGAACCGGTTTGGTCCGGTTGGGACTCAGGAGGTCGGGGAAACATGGCTCGGTGGTTTGTTCAGCCGGTCCACGCGTTCTTCCAGATTCCGCAATGGGACAGAGTCATGGTTCGTCGTTGGGTTGAGAAAGAGAGTACCAGTTGCGTGCAGTCAAGGCAAGCCGCCTAAAGCACGGAAGGCATCCCGCGCGCGGTCGCGGGATGCCTTCGGATGGGAGCCTGCCGACGGAGATTTTTCATTCTCCGCCAGTGATGGGCTAGATTTTGGCTTTCTTCCGATTCGGACGGGACTGAAGCACGGTTCCTGCCGCGATGGCCGTGACCAGTGCGGCTCCGGAAGACGGGGCGGGGACGGCGGCCAAAACCTCAGCGGTTCCTTCGCTGACAGGGAGCTCGCCGCTTCCTTCCACGTGGGATTCGGTCGTGGCCAGTTCGGCGTCCGCCTGAACGAGCGGCACGAAGGTATCCGCGGCAACGAGCGCGCTGCTTTCGGCGACCTCATCAGCCCCCGCAGTGGCCACGGAAGGAGCGGCCGGGAGTTCCAGTGAGAGCGCTTCGGAGAATTCCACCGATGCGACTCCCGGAGTGCTGAGATCGACCACGTTGGCCACCAGATCGGAGAGGTCGGTGCTTTCATTCGGCATCTCGCCCTGGAGAGAGATCACTTCAGGGAAGTCCCCATTGGAGATTTCGGCCACGAAGGATTCTTCGGACGAGGCGTCCGTGAAAACGGTGAAGTCCGTGGTGGTATCAGCAATCGATTCACCGGACAATTCCGAGATCGCCGCCCCGCCGGAGGCTTCTCCGCCAGTCTCCGCGCCAGTTTCACCGCGCAAGACCCAGGATTGATTGTAACCCTCGGGCTGACCTTCGGGAATTGGTCCGCCGGTCATATAAAGAATCCGGGGATCCACGGGCTCGCCTTCGGAGCCGTCCTCAACGTATTCGCCCTCAGAATCCTCAAAAACGTTTTCCAGATCCTCGCCGCCCTCGACCTCTTCCCCGGTGGGCTCGCCACCGAAAGTCTGAATGACAAAAAGCTCATTAAATTCGACCGGCACGTCCTCCGACTCAAAGGCGGTGGTCACAATGTCTTCGGGATTCTCGATGTCCTCAACCTCGACATAATCGCCGGATTCCTCTGCGGGAAGTTCGTCGGCGGGGATTTCTTCGATTTCGGTCGCTTCGTCGAAGGCGGAGTCGTCAGGAGCAAACGCGGCCAGGCCCTCCAGGCCGGGTGCGACGCTGGGAACCCGCTTGGGTTCGAGAGCATGAATGATGCGGGAAGTTTCGGACGAAGATTTGTTGGTGATGGGTTTCATGGAGTGATGAGTGATGCAGTCATAGTAGGGACGAAGCTGCTCACGAATTTTATCTATTCCGTAGCGAAAACGGCTGGCCACGGTGCGCAAAGGCACTCCTTCCTGCCGAGCGATGGTCTCCAGGGTAAGTCCGCGGACAAGGCGCCCCTCGACGACGCGGCGCTGCTCGCCCGGCAGCGAGGCAAAGGACTCCACGATCGCCGCTCGAAGGTCGGCATCGCTGGGGGCAGGGGGGATTTGGGTGCGGACACACTCGGCGGTGGCAGCCACTTCATCATGTCGCTTTTCCCGCGCGATCGTCTGACGCGCCAGGTCCACCGCCAGATTGCGGGATGAGGCGATCAAAAATGCCCGGGGGCTGGCCGCGGACGCCGCGGCCTCCACGCGGGAAGCGAGGCGTTGAAACGTCAGCGCGAGGACGTCTGCGGCATCGGCCTCGTTTCCGGTAAATGCCAGGGCCGCGCCGAAGACGGCGCGCGAATGGTCGTTCCACAACCGCTCGAGCACGGCGGCGTCCTTTTCCGAGATGGGCAGGGGGGATGGGAGTCGGGAGGTCATTGCTTGGGAGCGGGTTCAAAAATAAGCCGGGCCGGGATGCCGGACGGAATGGAGCGGTCCGGATTGGCCAAGGCCAGCCGAACGCGAAAAAGCCCGCTGCCGGGCTCGACCACGGGGTCCACCAGAAGAAATTCCGCCTCCAGTTCCCGGTCGCCCAGAGAGGGGAAAATGACCCTGGCCTTCTGGCCTTTCCGGACCGTTCCGAGGTGGATGGCCTCCAGGTAGGCCTCGATGTGGAGAGTGTCGTAGTCGATCACCTCGATGATTTTTTCGGTCCGGCCGACGGATTCGCCGACCTCTTTGTGAATCCGCAAAATCACGCCGTCGAAGGTGGCGGTCAGCGTTTTGTCACCGAGCACGGCGTTGGCCCGCTGCAATTCAATTTTGGCGACATCGTGGTCGAGCCGCTTTTGTCGGGCGGCCTCCTCGCTCACCGTTTCGCTCTGGCGGAGGCGTTCGCTCATCCGCAGGTCGACCTCGGCGCGCTCGAGTTGTTTGGCGGCGCGGTCGCGTTCGAAGACTTCGGAAGAATGAAACAGCGTGGCCAGCACGTCGCCCTTTTTCACCGTATCCCCTTCCTTCACACGGAGCTCTCGCACGGTTGCTTCCATGGGCAGACTGAGAGTGACCTCCCGGGACGGCATCGCGATGGCCTCGACCTCCTCGGGTGAGGACCACAGCCAAGGGGCGGTTCCGGCCAGCATCAGGCAGCCGCTCG
The DNA here is from genome assembly GCA_041752695.1 of Terrimicrobiaceae bacterium. GTDB lineage: Bacteria > Verrucomicrobiota > Verrucomicrobiia > Chthoniobacterales > Terrimicrobiaceae > CALCJD01. Next base: position 21,624 of record JBGSVZ010000012.1, on the reverse strand, counting down.
CGAAGACGGGGAAAAATGGAGAGCGGGAAAACATGGCTCCCCCGGCCATCTTCCTGAGGGGCAAAAATGTCAAGCGCCGGTTTTTGGAAGGGAACGGCTCCGCCACCCGGCCTGCCGCGGGAAACGTTCGGTCAAATTTATCCGGTTTTCGGCCCGCTTCAGCGATTTTTCTAGCCATTTTCGGAGTATCGTGTAATTTCACGATATGCAAGTTCTTGACCCCGAAATCCCCGCCACCACGCGCCCCCAATCCTTGTCAACGCCGCCAAACCCGGCTAATTCCAGAAAGACTATGGCCAAAGCAGACGCAGTTGTTCCCACCATCGACGAAAAAGCCGCTGTGCTTCGCTCGAAAAATCTCGATCTGGCGATCCAGCAGATCGAAAAAGATTACGGCAGTGAAGCGATTCGCCGGCTGGGTGACAACTCGACTTCCGAGGTGGAAGCCATCCCCACCGGAAATATTCTGATTGATCGGGCGCTCGGTGTGGGAGGATTCCCCCGGGGTCGCATCGTGGAAGTTTTTGGACCGGAAAGCTCGGGGAAAACCACTCTCACGCTTACCGCCATTGCACAGGCCCAGAAGCGCGGCGGACTGGCGGCGTTCATTGACGTGGAACACGCCCTCGATCCCAGCTATGCCCGCAAACTCGGGGTGAATCTCGACGAACTCCTCGTTTCCCAGCCCAGCTCCGGTGAAGAGGCTCTGCGCATTTGTGAGACGTTGGTGCGCTCCAATGCCCTCGATGTCATCGTCCTGGATTCCGTGGCCGCCCTGGTCACCCGTTCCGAACTCGAAGGCGAGATCGGCGACGCGGTGGTCGGCGCCCAAGCCCGCCTGATGAGCAACGCCCTGCGCAAGCTCACGGCGTTTATTTCCAAGGCTCATACGGTGGTGATTTTCACCAATCAGATCCGCGAAAAAATCGGTGTGATGTTTGGCAATCCGGAAACGACTCCCGGCGGCAAGGCTCTCAAATTTTATGCCAGCGTGCGCGTGGATATCCGTCGCATCGGCGCAATCAAGACCAGCGACGGCACGGTGACCGGCAACCGCACGAAAGTGAAATTGGTGAAAAACAAGGTTGCCCCGCCTTTCACCGAAGCCGAGTTCGACATCATGTACAACGAAGGCATCTCCAACACCGGCTCGCTGTTGGATCTCGCCCTCGAAAAAGGCGTGATCGAGAAACGGGGATCTTGGCTTAGCTATAAGGGCAACCAGCTCGCTCAGGGACGCGACGCCGCCAAGGAAGTGCTGAAAGGCGACGCCGCGCTCTTCGAAGAAATCAGCGCGGAAGTGCAGGCGAAGATGGACGCCGAGAAAAAATGAGGGCGGAGCAGGGGTAGATTGACAAAAGCTAACGAAGAGAACGAAGGCTGTTGGGTAGGCGTCAAAGTCGTGCCCACATTCAGCACCGCTACCCGAGCGGGCAGGGGCTCTTTCATGCATTTTTGATTGCCCCCCCGGTTAGGTTGTATTCGCCCCGGTTGCGATATCACTTTGCGCGGAGGTTCCTCTCAACCTTCGTTTCCTTCTGTTCGCTCAACTCTGTTTCTGGGAGAAGGACGGATGCCCGCCGCCAAAAAAGTCAAACGACCTCCCGCTGAGACGGTCGAGGCCCAGGTGGGACTGCGCATCCGCGAACTCCGCGAGGCCAAGGGATTGACCCTGGACCAGCTTGCGGGCGAAACCCGGCTCACCAAGGGCCAGCTCTCGCGCATCGAAAATGGCAAGGTGTCCTCACCCGTCTCCACGCTGACGCGCATTGCCGCGGCTCTCGGGGTCGGACCGGGATCTTTTTTTGCCGGTGCCGGCACGCAAACGCGCGCCGTCTTGGTGAAAAAGGGCGAGCGGAAGGCCGTGGCAGGCCGGGGGTCCAAGCTCGGCCACACCTATGAACTGCTCGCCTTCGGGCTCCCGTTCCCCAAAGACTTTGAGCCGTATTTGATGACCATCGCGGAAAAGAAAATTGATCCTGCGAAGAATGTTTTTCGACATCCCGGTCATGAGTTTCTGTTCCTGCTCGAAGGCAAGATGACCTACCGCCACCGCGGCGAAAACTTTGCCATGGAACCGGGCGACGCGCTGTTTTTTGATGGTTCTTTTGACCACGGACCGGTGGCGGTCTCGGGAGTGCCGGTGCGTTTTCTGAGCATCATCAGCAACTCACCCGGATGAGTTGTGGCCTCGGCAGAATGCCGATGCCCCTCTGGTCACAATCCGGCACGCGTCCCCGGGATCCAGTCCGTCCCCGCCAGCGGCACGCCAGCCATGGCAGCGGACTCAATGGTCAACGCAGCCAGGTCTTCCGGCTCCAGGTTATGGACGTGCGATTTTCCGCAGGCCCGGGCGATGGTCTGGGCCTCCATGGTCAGGACGCTGAGGTAGTTCGCGAGGCGCCGTCCGCCTTCCTGCGGGTCAAGGCGTTTCTGCAATTCGGGATCCTGCGTGGTGATTCCCGCCGGGTCGTTCCCGGCTTCGTAGCGATCAAAAAATCCGGCGGACGAGCCGATCTTTTCGTATTCGTCTTGAAATTTGGGGGAGTTGTCGCCCAAGGCAATGAGGGCGGCCGTGCCGATGGAAACGGCGTCAGCCCCCATGGCGAGGGCTTTGGCCACATCCGCGCCTGATCGAATTCCCCCGCTCACAATGAGCTGAACTTTGCGATGCATCCCGAGTTCCGTCAGCGCCTCGACGGCCTGCCGAACGGCCGGCAGGGTGGGGATGCCGACATGCTCGATAAACACATTTTGCGTCGCCCCCGTGCCGCCCTGCATCCCATCCACCACCACGACATCCGCGCCGGATTTCACCGCGAGCGTCACATCGTAAAAGGTACGCGAGGCCCCCACCTTGATGTAGATGGGTTTTTCCCAGTCGGTTATCTCGCGCAGTTCCTGGATTTTGATTTCGAGGTCGTCGGGTCCGGTCCAATCGGGATGCCGACAGGCGCTCCTTTGGTCAATTCCCGGGGGAAGGGTGCGCATTTCGGCCACCCGGTCGGTGATTTTGCGACCGAGCAACATGCCGCCGCCGCCGGGTTTTGCGCCTTGTCCGAGCACGATCTCGATGGCATCAGCCTTGCGGAGGTCGTCGGGGTTCATCCCGTAGCGCGAGGGCAGGTATTGATAAACGAGGAGTTTGGAGTGTCCGCGTTCCTCGGCGGTCATGCCGCCGTCGCCGGTGGTGGTGGAGGTTCCGGCCATGGTTGCGCCGCGGCCCAGGGCCTCCTTGGCGTTGGCGGAAAGGGAGCCAAAACTCATGCCCGCGATGGTGATGGGGATTTCCAGATGCAGGGGCTTGCGGGCGAAGCGGGTGCCGAGCCAGACGTCCGTGGCGCACTTTTCGCGATACCCCTCGAGCGGATAACGCGACATGCTGGCCCCCAGGAAAACGAGGTCGTCAAAGTGCGGCAGGCGGCGTTTGGTGCCCCAGCCGCGGATGTCGTAGATGCCCGACTCGGCGGCGCGCTGGATCTCGTGGATCGCGTGGCGGTCGAAGATGGCGGATTCGCGGAGTCCGGGTTTGAGAGAGTCCATGGCTAATAGTGCGCGGCGTGATCCACGTGAAAGTGATAAAGTTTTCGGGCGGAGCCGTAGCGGCGGAAGTCTTCGGGTCGGGCATCGCATCCGGCCCGTTCCAGGAGACCGGCAAGCAAGGCAAGGTGTTCGGGCCGCATTTCCTTTTCCACACAGTCTGCTCCGAGTCCGGCCACGGCGCCGCGGACAAAGATTTTGGCTTCGTAGATGGAGTCCCCGAGGGCTTCTCCAGCGTCGCCGCAAACCACGAGCTTTCCAGCCTGGGCCATGAACGCGCTCATCGCCCCGATGGAGCCTTTTACCACGATGTCTCCCCCTTTCAGCGAAATGCCGCAGCGCAGGGACGCATTGCCCTCGATGACGAGCAGGCCGCCGTGCGCGGTGGCCCCGGCGGATTGGCTGGCGTTGCCTTTGACCGTCACTTTTCCGGACATCATGTTTTCCGCCACACCCGTGCCGGTATTGCCGTGGACGATCACCTCCGCGCGTTGGTTCATCCCGGCACAGTAGTAGCCGGTGTGTCCGTGGATCTCGACATGCGCGGGCTTGGTGAGTCCGCAGGCAATGGCGTGTCCGCCACGGGGCTCGTACACATGCACGGGCACAGAGCACTCCGCGTCGGTCAGGTCGTGCAGCATTTGGTTCAGTCCCCGGAGAGGCTGGCTGGCCAGGTCGTAGATTCTCACGCGGCGAGCAATTCCTGGGTAGTGGCTTTTTCCCAAACGTAAACCTTGCCCGGGTCCGGTTCCCAAATTGTGGCCGATTCGATGCCGGGGAGGTGGGTGAACGACCGGTATTCCGAGGCCATAGCCACATAGTCGTCGGTTTCCGCCAGCACCGCGGGTTTGCAGGCAATGGGGTCGCGCAAGACGGCGAACCCATCGGCGGTGCCAATGGCAAAGGTAAAAAATCCATCCAATGATCGCAGCGCGCCATGCAGGGCGTCTTCCAGCGAGTCCCCCTGTTGCAGCCTCCACGCCAGAAAGCCCGCCGCCACTTCGGAGTCGTTCTCGGTGCGAAAGGTGATGCCTTCGCGGCGCAGGTTCCGCCGCAGACGGTTGTGATTGCTCAGCGATCCGTTGTGCACCAGGCAGAGGTCCATGCCGGTGGAAAACGGATGAGAACCCGCCGTGGTGACGGCGCTTTCCGTCGCCATGCGGGTGTGGCCGATGGCATGGCTGCCGGTGGCGGTTTCCAATCCGAACCGCTCGATCACCGAACACGGTGAGCCGGTTTCCTTGTAAATTTCAATTAGCTGCCCGGCACTCATCACGGTGACACCCGGGTGGTTGGACTCCAGGGCTTTTCGGAAATTGTCTGCCTCCTTAACGGTCGAAACGCAGTGAGTGGAGTTCACCGAATAACTGGACTCGGGAAAACCGAGGAAAAGATCCTTCCAGGGGAAATGCGGATCGGGATGTTGCAGGACAAACTTGGTCCGACTCTCCGCCGCACGGTTGCGATAGATGGCAAACCCGGCGCTGTCCGGTCCGCGGCCCGCCAGGCAGGAAAGCATCGGACTGAAAAGTTTTCCGAGGTTCTGTTCGCTGTCGGGAGACTTGGCGAAAAAGGCGGCGATTCCACACATGGTTTCCGCACAGTTAACCGAAGTTGCTGGAGATGCAACTTTTGTTGTATAAAAAATTGACGCCTCCGGGTGCCCGTGGAATGCTGCGCGGCCATGGCAACGACGCGTGAGGAAATCAGGGAGCGGATGCGGGCGGATGGGATCAAATTTCTCCTCGCGCAGTTTGTGGACATTCACGGTTCGGCCAAGGTGAAGATGTGTCCGGTGGAAAGTTTCGACACGCTGGTGGATGAGGGCGCGGGCTTCGCGGGTGCCGCATTGTGGGGCATGGGCCAGGGGCCGCATTCGCATGATATGATGGCCCGCATCGACCTCGATACGTACACGCCGCTGCCATGGCAGCCGGGAACGGCCCGCTTTGCGGCGGACCTTTTTGTCGATGGCAAGGCCCATCCCTTCTGCGCCCGCCAGAACCTTAAACGGGTCCTGCGCCAGGCAGCCGAACAGGGATACACGTTTAACGTCGGGATCGAGCCCGAGCATTTTCTCGTCACCAAGGACGAACACGGGAACATCAAACCCTGGGACCCGGCAGGCGTGGATCATCTGTCCAAGCCTTGCTATGACTATAAAGGACTGGCGGCAGCGTCGGATTATCTGCGGGAGATCATCAGTTCCTGCAACGTGCTGGGTTGGGGCGTTTATCAGGCGGACCACGAGGACGCCAACGGGCAATACGAGGTCAACTTTAACTACAGCGACTCGCAGGTGACGGCGGACCGCTACACGTTTTTTAAAATGATGACCTCGCAGATCGCGCCGAAATATGGGGCGATTGCCACGCACATGGCGAAGCCCTTTAGCGACCGCACGGGCAGCGGCGCTCATGTGCATTATCATCTGGCCGATGCGAAAACCGGCGACAATGTTTTTGTCGATGAAGCCGATCCCAAAGGGTTTGGTATGTCAAAACTCGCCTATCATTTTCTGGGCGGCATTCTGCAACACGCGCCGGCCCTGTGCGCCATCAACTCGCCGACGGCGAATTGTTACAAACGTCTTCTGGTCGGTCCGGGACTGACCAGTTCGCGCTCGGGCTTCACCTGGACGCCCGCTTTTATTAGCTACGGCGACAACAATCGCACGCAGATGTTGCGGATTTGCGGGCCGGGACATTTTGAGGACCGCACGGTTTCTGCGGCTTGCAATCCCTATCTGGTTTTTGCCGCTTATCTCGCGGCGGGCCTCGACGGTATCCAGAAAGAAATCGCCCCGCCGGAGCCAAACCTCGGAAATCTTTACACGCTGACGCGCACGCAAATTTACACGCGAGATCTGACCACGCTGCCGCAATCGCTCAAGGAGGCGCTTGCCGCGCTGGAGCAGGACTCGGTCGTGCTGAATGCGCTCGGGGTGATTCAGAGCGAATTCTTGAAACTGAAATGGCAGGAGTGGAACGAATACCATCGCCAGATTTCCCGCTGGGAAACCGGGCAGTATTTGACGTTGTTCTGATGAGCGGAGAGATGGATTTTGGAAGCAGGGCTGTAGGCCATCGCGCTGCGGCGGCTGCCGTCCCGGCGGGACGGCCTACAGTTTAAGTGAAAACCTACGATGTTGCCGTCATCGGAGTTGGCGGAATAGGCAGCGCGGCCTGCCTGCGACTAGCTCGCGCGGGTCAGCGGGTTTTGGGCCTTGAGCAATTTTCCATTCCCAACACCCGGGGCAGTTCCCACGGAGCGACGCGTATTCTCAGGCTCGGGTTGCACGAAAGCGCGAAATACGTGCCGCTGGTTTTACGCGCGGCGGAGCTGTGGGATGAGATTGGCCAGGAGGTGGGCGAAACACTATTTCACCGGGTGGGCAGCCTCGATGTGGCACCGCCGGACAGCCCGGTTTTTCGAGGTTCCCTGCGGGCCTGTGAATCCTGCGATATCGCCCACGAAGTCCTTGGCGCCGAAGAGCTTCGTCAGAGATTCCCCGCCTTGAATCCGCTCGATGCGATGCAGGCGGTTTATCAACCCGGGTCGGGATTTGTCGTGCCGGAGGCCGCGATCACGGCCCAGGTGAACCTGGCCCTGGCGGCGGGTGCGGAGATTCATGGACACGAACGCGTGCTGGGCTGGGAGCGCGCGGGTGCAGGATTTGTCCTGCGGACGGATCGCGGAAGTTACGAAGCGGGGCAGATCCTCGTCACCGCCGGAGCGTGGATTGGACGTTTGCTCCCTGGGATGCCGGTGACGGCGGAACGCACCGTGCTGGGATGGTTTGCGCCGGTGCGGAACGCGGGAAATTTTGCGCCAGGCCGCCTGCCGGTCTGGATTGTGGACTCCGAGGAAACAGGGCATTTTTACGGCTTCCCCATTCACGGCGTGCCGGGATTTAAGCTCGGCCGATTGCGGGAATCCCCCTCGCCCGCTGTCGACCCTGATGCGCCTCGGCGCCCGGTCGATGCCGAAGATGAGGCGGACATGCGCGGTTTCGTGCAGCGGATCTTCCCGGATGCGAACGGTCCCGTGCTGGCGATGGAGACGTGCTTCTTTGAAAACACCCCGGACCGCTCACCGATCATTGATCAGGTCGAAGAGGGTGTATGGGTGATCGGTGGGTTCAGCGGGCATGGGTTTAAATATGCCAGCGTGATGGGGGAGATTGCGCGGGATCTGCTCACGCGGGGTGAGAGTCACTTTGAACTTGCGCCCTTCCGGGCGGGTCGATTTCGGTAAAGTCTTTGAGGAACAAATCCCTGCGAAGAAAGTGCTAAGGGGGCAGGTAAGGGTCAGATGACATGAAAAGCAGATGAATTGCTTGTCCTGGGGCGAGACCCGGGGTCTTTGACACTATGCGCCTGGAATTTGGTCAGCGCGATGGCGATTTCGCATCGGCGGGCAGCGACCAAGAAAGTTCCCAAATGTTGCCGAGAATTCTCGAGAAATTTCTCGACGCTTTTATCCGTTCGTGAAACAACCGCCGCGATGCGAATGCATGCGTGGGGTCGACCGTGGCTAAGCCTAATTTTCCTCTTTGGTTTGCTTTTCGGCCACGCAACCGGTTTCGGCCAGGTGTCCGCCCCCGTTTTCTCCCCTTCCAGTCAGGCGAGCTCCTTTTCGTTACCTGTTACGGTCACTTGTGCCACGCCAGGCGTGACAATCCGTTACACAACAAACGGACAGTCGCCCACCACGGCGGATGCCCCCATTGCTAACGGTGGGACGCTCTCTGTTTCGCGTTCGCTCACGCTCAAGGCGCGGGCCTGGAACGTATCCGGGCAGGTAAGTGCCGAGACGGCTGCTGACTACGACATCATCGGCATGGTCAGCGCGGGGATCACCCACATTGGAGCGCTGCGTTTTGATGGTCTTGCGCTGGCGTGGGGCGATCAGTTTCAGGGCGCGCTTAGCAATAGCGGCACGGCTGCGGTCATTGTTATGTCCCCCGTTCTTATGGATCCGTCTGGCAGTGGCACTAGCATCCCGCAGGCCAGGCACATTTCGGCTGGCAGCAATCACACATTGATCGTCACCGGCTCGGGCACCGTTCTTGCCAGCGGGGCCAATGCCTCCGGTCAACTGGGCGATAACACCACCACGATTCGTGCCAATGCCGTCCAGGTCGTTGGTTCGGGCGGCTCCGGCGTATTAGCCAATATCAGCCAGGTCGCCGCGGGCGGTGACTACTCACTCGCCCTCGAGGCCACCGGCAGCAAGCGCGTTTATTCCTGGGGTTCGGGCGTCTGGGGCCGACTTGGGCACAACGCCACTTCGGCCCGTTCCGCCCCGGGCTTTGTGCTCAAAGCCGCCTCAGGAAGTCCTGAACTTACCGGCATCGAAGAAATCTCCGCCGGTCTCTACCATGGTCTGGCCCGTGACACCTCCGGCAATGTCTGGAGTTGGGGTTTGAATAGCTCGGGCCAACTCGGCCAGGGCGACACCGCGAACAAAACCCGCGCCGACCGGGTTCTGCGCTGGGAATCCTACCTCCAACAGCCCGTGCTGGACGGCATCCGCGCCATTTCGGCAGGCGAGGACCACTCGGTGGCCATCCGTAACACCGGCACATTCAATCATGCTGTTTATGCCTGGGGCCAACAGCAGTACGGCACGACCGGCAACGGCCAAACGGCATCTGATTCCAAACGCTATGCCTTCCGTGTTGAGAAGCTCAGCGGAGGCTTCCTCGACAACATCAACAAGATCGACGCCGGCGGTCACATCTCGCTGGCCCTTGATTTCTCCGGCACCGTCTGGGCCTGGGGCCGAAACAACACCGGTGCCGTTGGCGACGGCAACACTACCAATGTGTCCCAGGCCGTCCCGATCGCTGTCACCGGCACCGCAGCCAATGCCCCCAAGGTGGTCGCAATTTCCGCCGGAGGCACGGGTTCCGGGTACTGCCTCGCCCTCGACGAAGACGGAAAACTGTACGCCTGGGGCAACAACATCTCCCTCATGCTGGGCACCGGTGCGGCCACCATCGTTAGCATTCCGACCGCCAGCGGCACGAATGCGCTTGGCAACCAGCCTCCCTCTGGCTCGCTTACCCTAACCGGCGGTCCCTTCGTTGCCCCGGCCACCGTCACGCTCAACGTCAACGCCACGGACAATGACGATGGAGTCACCGACGTAAGGTTTTTCCAAAACAATGCCCTCCTTGCCACGGATAGCTCCGCGCCCTACACCCACACCATCACCAACCTCGTAAGCGGCTCCTACAACTTCACCGCGACCATCACCGAGACTTCCGGGGCCGTTATCCCGACAAACTCGGTTCCACTGAATATTCCGCTCCCCAGCATCACTCTCTCCCGCAACCCCGCTACTCTCGCCGAAGCCGGGGGATTGAACGGTACGTTTAGTATTACCCGGAATGAAACTCACAACCAGCCGCTCACCGTCCCATACGCCCTCACCGGCACCGCTTTCAACGGCCTCGACTACGCGACCGTCACTCCCCAGACCGCGACCATTTCCGCCGGTGCAACTGGCGCGACCGTCACAATCACTCCCACACCTGATACCATTTACGAGGCCGCGGAAAACGTCACCCTTAGCCTCACGCCCGCGCCGACGCTCTACAACATCATCACCGGCACCGCTACAATCACGATTACCGATCCCCCTCCGGGTTGGATTGCAAAAATCAGCGGTGATACCCAAAGTGCCCCGCCCACCGACTGGCTCCCGCTTCCGTTTGTCACTGAAGTGCGACAGGCCTCCGGCACGCCGCCGCTTAGCCAAGCACCGGTCACCTACACCATCACCAGCGGCGGAGGCGGGCTGGCTGCCATCTCCGGCGCGCCCGCCACTGCCAATACAATCGTCATCCCCACCGGCATCAATGGCCAGGCGGGTGCCTACTATCAGCTCGGGCCCGATCCCGCCGTCACCTCCACCATCACCGCATTTTCGGGCACCTCGCCGCTGGTGACCTTCACGGCACAAACCGTCGCCGGGCTCTGGACGCATTGGCCGCTCAACGACGGGACCGGCACAACCACCGACGAAATCACCACCTTTGGCGCCGATGGCTCCCTCGTCGGTGGACCCACATGGACCGCTGGAATGGACGGCCGCGGCGCGCTCGCTTTCACTGGCACCGCCCACGTGACCATGGGGGCCCCCACGCCGCCGACCCGACCGCTGGATCTTAGCGCCGGCTCCTTTACCATTCTGACGTGGGTTAAATACACGTCCATCCCCGCTCCGGGCACCATTCGGCGGTTCCTGGGCAAAGGCATGGACACCTCCAACCCCGGCTACTTCCTCGGTCTCCACGGGGACGGCAAAATCGCCTTCGGACTCGGAGCCACCACCAACACCGCTGCCGATACCATTGTCGCCAAGACGACATCCCCCTTCGCCGACGACCAATGGCACCACGTCGCTGTTGTCATGGACCGCACCGCCCAGACCGTCCAAATCTTCATAGACGGCACGGCATGGCCACTTGAGAAGTTCCCCGGCACCGGAGGCAGCGTCAGCGCCTCCTCCCTCAGCCTCGCCGGGCTAACCAGCCTCACCGCCACCAGCGGCGCGGGAGCGCCCTTCACCCTCGCCTCCCTCAACGGCACCGACCAATTCTTCACCGGCGAAATCGACGACACCCAAATCCACCGCAAAGCCCTCAGCGCCACAGAAGTCGCGGATCTCCACGATTTTAGCGGCGACAACGACGGCCCCGGCACTCCGCTGCCCGACTGGTGGGAATTTCGGAACTTTGGAAACCTCAACGGCCTCTCGGTCGGCAACTCCGACGGGGACAGTCTGACCAATTCGCAGGAGTACCAAGGCGGGACCGACCCGAACGACTATTTTAATGGCCTCCTGCCCGAAATGCAGAAACTCAGTGGCGACGCACAAATCGGCGAACCCTCGGCAACCCTGCCTCAGCCGCTTGTCGTCAAGCTCACCAACATTGGCGGGGCCGCCCTCCCGAGCGCACCGGTCACCTTTAGCATCACCGGCACCCACGGCCTCATCGCCCTCAGCGGCACCGGACCTTTCGCTTCCACACAAAGCTTCACGACGGCAGGCGACGGAACGGCCTCCATCTTTCTCCGACTCGGTGCCCAGATGGGAGTGACCCACTCGGTTGTCGCGCAAGCGGTTTCCGGAACTTCGTCCGTCTCCACAACGTTCACTGCGACTTCCGATTCGACAGCCCATACAAACCTCGTCTCCGGCAACGGCCAAATCGGCCTGCCTGACGAATACCTTTCTGCGCCCCTCGTGGTCGAGGTGCTCAGCGGGACCGCCGGCCCGGCCCTCGCGGGAAGAATCGTAACCTTCACGGTGGCCAGCGGCTCCGGCGGACTCGCCGCCACCTCAGGTTCCGCCAGCACGACGGGATCGCTCGTGGTCACCACTGGCAGCGACGGCCGAGCTTTCGCATGGCTTAAACAAGGCTCCGCACCAGCTGCCGCGAACACCGTGACCGCCATCACCGGAACAACGGCAGCTGTCACTTTTTCTTCCACAACGACACTGGCCGACGGCCTGTGGGCGCGCTGGAAGTTTGACGAAACCACCGGAACGGTCGCGGCCGAGGCGACTGGCCTCGCCGTCAGCGGCACGCTGGCGGGCGGAGCTACTTGGACGACCGGAACCACCAGCCCGCAGGCGGTCCTTTTCAGCGGCAGCAATCCCTACGTGACCATGGGGCATCCGGCGGACTCCGCCCTTGATTTTGGCAAAGGCAATTTCACTCTGGCGCTGTGGGTAAACTACACCGGTGCGCCTGCTGAGCCCGAAACCAGGCGCCTCGTCAGCAAAGGCCACACCGGCTGGGGCGCGGGCTACATCCTCGCCCTGCGCGGCGACGGCAAACTCACCGCCGGTCTCGGCAGCACAACCTCCCAGCAGGCCGACAGCCTCCTTTTCGAGACGACCGAAGAGTTTAACGACGGCGCCTGGCACCACGTGGCCGTGGTGTTCGACCAGATCGGCGGCGAGGCACGGATCTATGTTGATGGCACGGCCCGTTCCCTCACCAAGGAGGTTGGCACGGGCGGGACGATCACCAGCGGAACGCCCATCACCTTCAGTGGCATGTCCGCCCTCAGCGCGACCGCCGCAACGCCATTCACGATCTCCAGCCTCAACGGTGCCAGCGAGTTCTTCGCCGGCGAAGTGTACGACGTGCGGATCTACCGCCGGGCGCTCGACGCATCGGACGTGCAGGCCGTTTACAATTTCAGCGGCGACGGCGACACCCTCCCGGATTGGTGGGAGCGGAAATACCTGAACACCCTTGCGCAGGGGAACGGTGGCAACGACGACGGGGACCTGCGGGACAACCTCGCGGAATACCTTAATGGCAGCGACCCCACGGATTATTACAACGGAACACTGCCAATCCTGGAAAAACTGAGCGGAGACGGCCAGACGGGAGAGGTTTTGAGTGTTTTGCCGAACCCGCTTACCGTGCAAGTCACGACAAGCGGAACCGCGCAGGACAACGCCCCGGTTGCGTTCAGCATTAGTGGCAGCCTCGGGCAAATCGCCACGTCGGGCACAGGACCGTTTGGGCCCACCGCCGAAGTCCGCACCGGCACCGCCGGAACCGCAGCCGTCTATCTGCAGCTGAGCGGAAGCGCTGGCGCGGCGCATCAGGTGCAGGCCCTCGCCACCAGCGGCACGACCAGCACCGCGGTGACCTTCAGTGCCACCACCGAACTCGCCGCCTCGGGCACGCTGACCATCATCAGCGGAAACACCCAGACGGGCCGCGCCAACGAATATCTGGGAAGCCCATTCACCGTCGAGGTGCGCAGCGGCACGGCGGGAACCCTGCAAATCGGCGCGCCCGTCACCTATACCGTCACAAGCGGCACAGGAGGGCTGGCGACACAGTTTGGCGGAACCACTTACAGCGGAACCCTCCCGCTGGTAACGGGAAGCAACGGACGCGCCCAAGCTTGGTTTCGGCTTGCGGCAGACGCCACTAACACGATCTCCGTCACAAGCGGCACGTCGGAGGTTGTCTTCACCGCGACCCGGGCGGGCGGTGAGGTGTGGAGCGCCTGGTCGTTTGACGAGGGTTACGGCAACACCGCCCAGGAAACCACCGGACTCGGCGCGGATGGCACGCTGACGAACTATCCCCTGTGGTCCGAAGGTTTCGACGGAATGGGAGGCGTCGAGTTTAGCGGCAGCAATTCCTACGTGACGATGGGTCAACCCGCAGGACGTTCCCTCGATCTGGGCGGGGACAGCTTTACCGTGGCGTTCTGGGTCCGCTACACGGAGGTTCCCGGCTCGTCGGAAACCTTCCGCATCGTCAGCAAGGGGTTTGACAATTTCGGCCCAGGGTATTTCGTCGGCCTGCGCGGCGATGGAAAACTCGCCGCCGGATTGGGAACGACCTCCGGCACCGCCGCAAACGCCATTCTCTTCAAAACCACCGGCACCTTCAACGACGGTCAATGGCACGCTGTGGCGGCGGTCTATGACCGTGCAAATGGCCTTGCGCAGATCTATGTCGATGGCACGGCACGTTCCCTCGAAAAGGAAGTCGGCACCGGCGGCACCGTCACTTCCGGGACCCTGTCCCTCGCCGGACTCAGCACCCTCAGCGCCAGTGGCACAGCCTCGCCGTTTACCATCTCCAGCTTCAGCGGCACCAGCCAATTTTTCCAAGGCGAGGTGGACCAAGTAGAAATCCACAAATCGGTGCTCGGAGCCCCTGCCATCGAGGCCATCTACAACGCCGACCTCGACGGCAACGAACTGCCCGATTGGTGGGAATACAAACATTTCCAATACGTGGGAATCGATCCTGACGATGACGACGACCGCGACGGCCTCACCAACGCGGAGGAATACGAGCAGGCCAGCGATCCGACGGACTACTACGACCAAGGCGAAACTACGATTATCCCGGTGATCACCCTGATCAGTGGCAACGGCCAGACCTCCGGCACTGACGAGTTCCTGACCAATCCGTTCACCGTGGAAGTGCACAGCGGCACGACGGCTCTTGTTAACGCGCCGGTGATTTTCACCGTCACCAGTGGAAGCGGCGTCGTGGCTGACCAGCCAGGAGGCGCTTCCGGCATCACGAATACGGTCTATACCGACTCCAACGGCCAGGCCGTCGCCTGGTACCGCCAAGGCAACGAAGTAAACGTCACCAGCACAATCACCGCACAGGCGGGAGCCTCGAACACCCTTACTTTTGAGGCATCCACCTCGGTAATCAATTCCCTCGTCGGACACTGGAAGTTCGACGAAGGCACGGGCACCACCGCGAGCGACAGCGCGCCCTTCCTTTACACCGGCACGCTGGTTGACGGCCCAACCTGGCAGGAACGTTTCGCCGGGGAGAACAGCCTGCATTTTTCCGGCAGCGGAGCCCATGTCCTCACAACCTCTGGCACGTCCGGCATGCTCGATTTTGCCGACGCCGACTTCAGCGTCACGGCTTGGGTCAAAATTGGAACCACCGCACCCTCCGGTCGAATCATTAGCAAGGGAAACGAAAATGCGAACCCCGGCTATTTTCTCGCGGTCAATGAGCAGGGCCAGATCGAGACCGGCCTCGGCACCACGCAGAGCGGCACCTCTTCGGAAACTATTCGCATCAAAACCAATGAGAGTTTCAACGACGATGCGTGGCATGCTGTAGCAGCGGTCTATGATCGCGGCACTTCGACGGCAAAGATCTATATTGACGGAACTATCCGCACGATTTCCCAAGATGTCGGAAGCGGTGGCGCCATCAACCCGGGCGACAGTACACAGTTGGATTACCCCGGACTGGAAAATCTCAGTGGCAGCCAGAGTGCCGTCCCGCTGACCATCGCGAGTCAGAGCGGAACGAGCGCTTTCTTCATGGGTGGCCTGGACGAGGTGCGAATCTACCGCAAGGCCCTCACAGCGGAAGAGGCGCTTGCCCTTTACCAGGAGGATGGAGAACTTGTGGCATTGGAAGATGACCTTGTCCTAGCGGAGGATACACTGGGCACGATAGCTCTGCGAAGTCATGGCGGCGGGGATGCAACTCCCGTCTATGAAATCGTTACCCAGCCCGCCAGTGGCGAGGTGGCATTGTCCGGAGCGACGGCAAGCTACGCTCCCAATGCGCATTTCTATGGGAGCGACGAGTTCAGGTTCCGGGTGACAAAGGGAGCGTATAGCGCAGAAGCCACCATATACGTCTATGTGGAGGCAGGCGACGATCCGCCGCTGGTCAATGTGGCGGGAGGGCGCAGTGTGACGCTGCCCAACGCGGTGAGCCTTAGCGCGACCGTGACGGATATCGATACTGACGCTTCGTATATTTTGCTGAACTGGCGGCAGGTATCCGGCGCGGGAACGGTGGAATTCACTGGGGTAAATTCCCTTTCAGCCACGGCCACGTTCAGCGAGCCGGGTGAATATGTGCTGCAGTTGTCCGCCAACGACGGGACGACGGTCCGTTCAGACTCCCTGGTGGTGATTGTCAATCCTGCGGGTAGCGCGGGCCTGCCTACGGTTTCGGTGGAAGAGCCAGAAAACAACACCGCTTACACCTTCAGCCAGGCAATTCCCTTGCGGGCGGTGGCGAGTGCCGGAGGCGGAAAGACGGTGGCCAAAGTAGAGTTTTACGAAGGTTCGCGCAAGATCGGGGAGGACACCGTGCCGGACTCTGTGACAGGGCGTTACGAGTTGCAATGGACGCCGGATCACTTGGGAGCATACAATATCTCGGCAAAGGTGACCGATAACGTGGGCCAAGGAGTGTTTTCCGACGGGCTGGAGGTAAGAGTCACCGAGGGCGGTTGGTTCACCGATGAGGGGGTGGGAGCAGGCAACGAGGGCTACTCTGGCAGCGGCGGTCCGGGAGGCATCCCCGAGGGCACCGGCACGGGAAGCGGAAGTTATGTCGACACCGGATTGAATGGCGGCGGCCAGAGTGCGAACGGCGGTGGCAACGGTTATGGAGGGCCTGCGGGAAGCGGTTCGGAAACCGATAGTGATGGAGATGGCTTGAGCGACGTGCTGGAACGTGACAAACTGGGCACGCGATGGGAGGATCCCAACAACGACAAGGATTCCGATGGAGACGGCTTGGAGGACGGAGCTGATGCTGTTCCCACGAACAAGGTGATGAAAGTGTTGGCGGCACCGGAGGTCCAATACGCGATCATCGACTTGGGTACCGAATATGCGGCAGCGGGAATCAACGACGCGGGTGCCGTTCTGCTCATCAAATCCGGCTCAACGCCAAATTTGCAGGTGGGCGCCCTCTGGTCCAGCGGCACCACTCAGGTGATTGGAGAGGGACATGCGGGTTCCTTCCGCGGGCCGATCTTGAAAAGCGGCACAACGGGTGTCTATTTTGGGACGCCCGCCCAAGTGACCGGAACGACGGGGAATTCTGTTTCTGTGTCGTCCAACCAGTATTGGGTTTCGGGCAGTGTCTCCAATCAAGGGGTATACGCTGAAACCCAAAATCTCTCCACCGCTTTGGGCGTCCCCCTGCCGGGTTCGCCACCGAGCACAGGAGTGCTTGGAGCCAAGGCGAAGGCATTCGAGAATTCTGCCTGGGCGAGTATGAAGGGCTCGTTCGATCCCCAGCTTGTCGGCTGGTCACCAAATCCTGATGGCGGACATCAGCAAACCCTCACAGCATCCCTGCACTGGGCCAATGACATCGGCGACCAGAGCTTCTCTGCTTCCACCGATGCGAGTCAGGCGCTCGTAAGGCCCGGCTACTACCCGAACGGGATGGCCGTCGCCATGATCGTATCGGGCCACCAATCCCTGCCTGATACCTCGAGCTCTGTCGCCGGATACATCCGATGGGGAGGTGACTTTCCCGAGTTGCCTAATTTCGCTAAGATTAATGACTACCGCGTGAATACCAACCGACAAAACATCGCGAGCGTGGCCGACAGGCCCGCTGTGGTAGTTGCGAGCGGGACCGCCCATAAATATCTTCCGGAAGCCCTGTCTGTAGCCGACATCAGCAACCTGGCCACGACGGAGGGGCCTTACTACGTGGGAACGTCAAGCACCGCAGAAACCACCCTCTGGTGTTACAACAGCGGAACTTTTGCCCGCCAGCCCATCGGAGGAAGTGCGCCGGGCGGTGCCGGAGCCAGCAAGGTGGCAAGCCGCATGATCAGCAACAGATTGGTGATTCCGCAGGGCACAGGCATCTGGCGCAACGGGAGGTTCATTGATGTGAGGGAACTCTGTGGGGGGGCGGCTCAAGACTACACGGAATGGAATATCTTCCAAGTCAGCCCGGAGAAAAACTTTCTGGTGGCGACCGCTACGAAAAATTCAATTCAGCATGCGGTGCTCCTCCTGCCTATCGAGATGAAGCTTTTGTGGGAGACCGAAAACAAGGCGAACCAAGTCTATAATCCGACCCAAAAGGATGATCCTTGGGGCGGTGGTGGATACGGAGGCTATGGCACCGAACAAAACGGGGCACCTCGCAACAAGCTGTTCCTTGTCCCCGATCCAGAGGACAACAAATACAAGGCGACCCTCGAAGTGGAGATGCCTGAGCAGTTCCGCACGAAATTTTATGCGGCGGCCTACGTTGGTGAAACCAAGGTTGCCAACAGCGACACGGTGTTCAACGCAGAAGGCCAATGCGAATTGGAATTCGAGCACTTGGGAACGTCCAATGACATTGAGGATTTTGCCATCCGCATTGGCTATGACGCCAACAACAGCAGCACACTTGATCCCGACGAAATTACCAAGCTTGATGTGAAGAACCTTGGTGAGCCGATTGTGCGCGGAACGAAGGTGAGTAAGTATGACGATGCCAAAGACAAGATTGATAACATCATCGATGGCGACTGGACGACGCCTGGATGGGCAACCGACTTGGTCCTTCCTCACGCCAAGCAATTCCTGCGAATTTTCCGACAGGGAGACACGGCGGGAGTTCCATCAGATAAGCTGCCGACGAGTTCTGTGACGGTCTCGTTTGATGCTTTTAACGGCTATTTTGCCGAGTGGCTAACGCACAATTCGGGTGCCCCATTTAGCGACGAAGGCGTTGCCAGCATCACGGATTACACATGGGGGCCTCTCACCTCCACCGCTAATATGGTGGCGACATCACCTCAGATTGAGGAACCAGTTCGGAACTACTACAATAGCTCCGTGGCCGGGTTGGCTGCCGCACACTTTGCCAGTCTGCCGGTCGGCTCGCCGCCGGCCTATTTCCCATCGGAGACCGGCCTTTACGACATCCCGCACACACACGAAAGTCCTGCGTGGGTTCCCGTTACGACCATCACTTTTGATTCGTGGCTACCGAACCAAGGTGATGACGTAAATGGAACGATTGGACGGGGCCGACTTTTAAATCACAAAGCCCGCTACCGGGTCGAGAAGCTATTGGTGAATGAAGGGCCACCAGATGCACCCTACTACGTCGAAAGACTGGTCGTTACCCAAGTTATATCGCAGGGAGTGGCCATCGACCTTTACGACTTTAATCACATGGTTGGCGGCGCGGCGCAGGATGCGGCCATCCTTCAAATTGGCTTCGGCAAAGGGGCGTATGGCGGTGCCCGCGACCGAGGGAAGATTTACCGCAACCGAATTGAGTTCAATAAAACCCATGCGAGCCTGCCATGAAGACCATTTTACAAATCCTTATCGTCGTTCTCGGTGTCAGCATTGTGAATGCGCAGAGCAACACCAAAGACGAACTCAAGCGCATCGACGCGATGAATGCGGCCCTTGCTGGTGGTGGAATTCCCGGACTTCTTGAGAAAGCTAATGAGCAATCTTGGAGAGTTCCGCAAATCCCGTCGCAATGGCATGTTGAAAACGTCTCGAAGGCGGAACAGAAACCCGTGGATGTTGCCGCCCGTGAGTTTGGGAAGAGACTGGCGCAGAGCCTTGACCGAGCCGCGCCTTCGATGCAGCAGCTGCCCGCAGGTGAGCCGCTTTACAACGAAACCGCCCGACTGCTCGGCTTCTCGGAATGGTGTGCGGCCACGGATGGTTATGGAAATCTTTTCCTTGCGCAACGCAGCCTTGACCTTGCCGCCGTTGGCGTGGCGCGATTGGTGGCAAATCTTGGTTTTCCGATTGAGAAAATCGACGGACTTCTTCCACGAATGAATCCAGTTTGGATGAGCATCGAAACCAATCAGCGCGTGCTCAACAAAGATGCGGGAGTTGTTGTTTTCCCCAAAGCAGAAAGAAATGACATGGAGCGAGTTTGGGGATCAGGACGAATACTTATGCGAATGAAGTCAAATCCTGAAATCCAAAAGGATTTAGAAGGCCGGGGAATAGCTGGTGGCTTACGTAGATCGAAAGCCATTGAAGACAACCTTTCGTTTTTTGACGATGTCGAGATTGGACAAATCAAACCGGTTACACTCAGTAATTTATGGGATTATAATTGGCACACTGGGATCGTGGTTGGCCTTGAATTACAAAGCATTCAAAAAGCGGAAGCTCTAGCTGAGTTCCGCAAAGCAATAGGATCGTTCCCCGACAAACCCGTGTTCACCGCGCAGCAACTTCGGGATCGGGAACGCGGAGCCGCTGAGGCAGCAAAGGCAGGCTTGAAAGTCTCGAACATGGAAGACTCCTACTCATCACCAAGGGCAGCGGCTTTTGCCATCGCATGGAAGAACTATCTTGAAAAGCAGGTTGAAGACTTGGGCAAACTGCCACCTTCACGATACAACTTAGACTCGTCCGCCTTTCAGGCTTACGACGAAGTTCAGCGCGGAATGTTCTTCGACCGGGACACTGCGAACAAGCGTGACCACGAAGAGCGGACAAAGGCGGCGAAAGCGAATCCCTAACTTCCCAGCCGTCAACGTGCAGCAACGTCGGTGCGCTGGCGCGAGTAGCGACGAACGCCAAACCCTCGTCAACCGCCGATGAACCGCACTGTCACGCTGCCTGCTGATGGGGCGAATCGAGCGGCTTCGCCGGTGGAATCGAAGTCGCCCCGCAGGCATCGCGCCAGTGCTCGCGCCGTGGACGTTCAACGGCAGTCGCTAGTCTGGCCTGTCACGTCATCTGCTCGCCCCGGCTCATTCTTCGCACGGGTCGGCACATGCCGCGCCAGTCCAGCCGCTCCCTTGGTTGTGCCGGCGACCGCCCGTCGGCAGCTCCCTCTGCCGTGCAAGCACGTCAGCCGCTGCCGCAGACCCTTCCGCTTCGCTCCAGGGCGGGCTGGACCGCGAGGCTGCGGTGGGGCGGGGCCGGCCTGAGTGCGGCTTCGCCGAGATTAAGGGTGCCCCATCCTCGCCTCGCTCCAAGGAGCGGGCAGAGGGTTTTGCTTTTTGGTAGATCGGGAGTCGAGGGCTTCGGCGACGCGCCACGAACCACCCCGGCCTTGCACCGTGGCAGGCTGCGCTTCCGGTCGTTCCTCCCTCCCGCGCATCCCGCCACCGTGCTGCGTCCCCCCAAAGTGAGCCGCACCGAGAGCCACCGCCATGCGTCGCGTCCGCTCGTTCCTCGCTCCCGCGCCGCCTGTCGGCGTCTCACCGTGCGGGTGTGGTTGGATCGCCGCTTGAATGGAAATGCTCCGGCTGTCGCCTTCGCACGAAAGCCAGGTGGCGGCGAACTCCGACCCCCGGCCCCGGCAAAGCTCGCGCCAACCGCTCCACTTCGTTCCGGCGGTTGTCACGGGTTTTGCTTGCTGCCCCGACCCGAAAGAAGTGTTCGGCGGCCCACGAGGCCCGTGAAAAGGAGAGCCTGCGTGTGCCGCCGAAGGCAGTGTTTACGAGCCTCCGGCGGCTCCTCATTGCCGGGAGGCTAGAGAGAGAGCTTGTTTGAGAGGCGAAGGAAAGGGCTGGGAAAAAAGAAAAATCCTCAACCTCCCAGCCGTGAAAACCTCTCGAATCGACGCGAACCAACGCAAGCGCGGGTTGTGAGCGTGTGCCGCCTGCGGCGGAATATGGCAGGCCGGGCGGCGCGGGTTGGAGAGGCGGAGCGTCATCGTCCGGCCCTGCTGTGGGACGGCTGCCATTGCTTGGTGACGGCGGAGCGCGGTTGTGATGGCAACGAGCTCGGCAGCCTACGAACGCCGCCGTCAATATCCGCGATCAACGCGCCGTTGCCGCTTCC
>JBGSVZ010000011.1:0-7778 GCA_041752695.1 Terrimicrobiaceae bacterium | reverse complement strand
CAGAAATGCCGTTCTTTTTTGCCTTCCCATCAAAGGAATGGTTTTTCGATATCCGAAAAACCAGGGTCGTGGCGGGGCTGCTGGCCCCTTAACGTTATGAATAAGCGTTGTCACTTAGCAGCTACCTTCAACACCGTTGCCGTGGTCATTATCACAACGACGAAAACTCCTTCCATTATTACGCGTTGGGAACGCCCGTTTCCCTGGACTACAACTGTTCTTATGATCCGCGAGGCGACCATGCCGCTCTGCACAACAGTATGACCTTTGGGCAACTGGGCACGGTGGAGAATAACGAAAAAAAACGGCCGGTGGAGGCTCAGGAACAATTGAGCAGCACCGCTCATCTCGGCGCGTTTATTTCTCAACCGACAGGTGATTTGATTGTTTCAGAGCGAAAAGGGAAATCTCTCCAGAACTATCCTATCGAGCCCGGGGACTCGGAATTCCAGCGCGAGTATCCTAAGCGCGAGGTGGCCGAAATTGTTCACCGCCGACTACTCCTTCTGGTCAAGCACCCGACTTCGAGCAAAATGACCGACTATCTCGTCGTGCGCGATGAAACCAAAGCGGATGTGGACCAACAGCTAAACATCCACCTGCTCGCGCGGGACGCCAAAGTCGAGGGACGACTCATCGACGCCGTTGGACAGCAGGGTGTTGACATGCGTCTCTTCCTAGCGGCGGGGGAGGGACCGGACGGGCGCGACCCGAAGGTGGAGATACGTTCGTGGCATTATGTGGACGAGCATCTTTTCGGCCCGGAAGAGTATTGGTTGAAAGAGGGAGAAACGATCCCGGCCTGGGACGCTCGGATGGACCAACTAATGCAAGTCAAAGGTGTCAAGGAGCTGCCCCTCCCCGGATTTAAGCCTTCGTACAAAAACGCCGCCAAGGGCGAAACTCAATCCTGGTTGGAGCATATCGCCAAAACCCGCGGACAAGCACTTCTCCCGCCGAAAAACTGGACCGGTCCTTGGCAATATGGCGAGTATCAAAATTGGTTGCGGATCGAAACTAAACCCGGCGTGCCGATCCTCTGGGTGCTTTATGCCTACAAAAAAGGTGATCAGAAACCGGCCATAGAGCGAATTGACGATAAGTCTGTCCGCATCAAACATGGCGATGAGATCGAAGAGATTTTTATGGAAAGCGACGGAGGCGTCAGAATCAGAGATGCCGACGGAGAGCATATGATCTTGGCAGCGGACAAGCTCCCGCCCCTTGGTGAAATCCATCCAGAGGCTAGTGCTGTTTACCGAGGCGAGTGAACCCTGTTGACTGATCCCTCATGTCGTTTCTGTTGTTCCAAATCGCGCTATCGACTTGCGCTCCCAATCAGGAAAGCCTAGTTCCAAATGTTTCTCCCACAACCCTAATCCTGCCATGCCGTCTGCTTTGCAAACCCGCCCTAACGGCTGGATAACCAGTATTTAGAAATTCGCAAATATCGCGCTCACGTGTTTTTCCGCTGCTTACTGTTGTTAGTCCTGCTGATTTCCGCAACGGGTTCGCGTTGTGGGGAAACTGGCCGGGACGAACGACATGTCATCCGGGTGACGGGCTATACCCAGTGGGCCTGGGATCCGATTTCGCGAGCTCGGAGGGCGTCGCTAAGAGCCTGGATGAAGAGTGAAGACCCGCTGACCGGGAAAGCTTGGGGGGAGGTGGTTCGGATTGAACCCGATAATCCCCTGAGTTTCCCGGGATTCAGCCTCAAGTTGCTCAATTTTGCGGCGGGTACCGGCGAGGATGTGGTGACGACAAACCAGGGGATCGACCAGTTTTTCCAATATCGGGACATGCGGTTTTTGCTGCCGTTGAATCCGTTCATTTGGAAGGTGCGCTCCGATTCGGCCGGGCGGCCCCTGCGGCAGGCGGATGGAACGTGGGACTATGAACTGGCAGCGGATGGGCAGCGCATTCTGCTTTGGCCGGATTGGGAGAAATTCCCGCAGGCTTATCGGGATTTGTCCACACAAGGCGGTGATGTTTTTGGCGTCCCGGTGGCCATGTCTGTCACAGGGTTGATGTTCCGGCGCGATGTTTTTCGGTCCGCGGGACTTGATCCGGACTCGCCGCCGAAAACTTGGGACGACGTGCTGGACTACAGTCTGAGGATTTGTGCGACGGCCCCTGCGGGCAAGTCGCGGTTTGGATTGCAGTTGACTGATGCCATTGTGCAATTGCATGTGCTTGGCAACGGGGGAAATTTCGCGGTGCCGGAAGAGAAGGGTTGGAAGGCCACGCTCGATACGCCGCAGATGGAGGAGGCGATCGCGTTCGCCCGCCGTCTGACCCTCACGCGCTGGGTGCGCGGCCCCGACGATCGTCCCATTGTTGTTTGGGATCCGGGCGAGGCTGGGGCACCCCGCATTTTCCATCCGGATCTTGGTGAGGGCAAGTGGCGGGGGAATCCGCTGAGTCAAGGGGCGTCGGTGGTATTTGGGAGTCGTGAGTATGGTCCGGGCGAAATCAACGTCGGCGTCGCCATGAACCAACTGGGGGGCCAGTCGGCAGGAGTGACCGAAAAGTGGTATTCGCTCCTCGTTTCCCCTGAGGGCCTCTTGGGAATGGCATTCAATTCGCCGGATAAATTGACCAGCTTCTCCGTAAACTTGAACCCAACATGGTTGGGGTTTGGTCCGATTCCTGCGGGTTCGGCTGGCCGACGACTCCCCGCCCAGGCGGAAATGGGCGGATTGAATTACGTACTGGCGAACGACCCGCAAAAAGCGCGGCTTGCCTGGGCTGTCCTCAGTTTTCTGGCCGGGTATGATGCGAGGCGGGCGGCGGTGCATAGTTACGTGAGGGAAGGCGAGGGGGTCGCGGAGACGCTGGATCCACGGCTGCTAGAGGACGAGGGATATCTCACTGTCGCGCAGCGGGTGCAGCCCTCGCTGCGCGCATATTGGGAAGAAGTTTCGTCGACCTCGATTGCTCCGGTCGGCGCGAAGAACTTCAACCTTCTGCTGGGCAAATATCTGGGGCCGATTTTTCGCAAGGCAAGCGAAGATCCCACCTACGACTTCCGTCCGGCACTCCAGGAGGCGCAGAAGCAAATTCAAGCCCGGCTTGATTTTGATGCGGGACACCACGAAGCGGTCAAGGGTCGGGGCCGGATCGTAGCGGCCATTATCGTTTTGTTTGTCATCGTCGTGGCGGGAGCGGTCCTGGGATTCCGTTCGCTCCTGATGATGCATGGCGCCAATGCGGGGCCGGAGCAACCGGGGATGAAACACCGCTACGAGCGGATGGCGTGGGCGATGCTCGCCCCGTCTTTGCTTTTGGTCTCCGTGTTTTCTTACTACCCGATCTTCAAGGCTCTTCCCATTGCGTTTCAGGACTATTATGTGGTCGGGGATTCAGCCTGGTCGGGCGTGAACAATTTTGTCGAGGTCTTCCGCAATCCGGCCACCTGGCAATCCCTGCTGCTCACGGCCTATTACATGAGTGTGTCGGTCACGATCGGCTTTTTCGCCCCGGTCCTGTTGGCCATATTGATGAGTGAAATTCGTGCCTTCCGCTATTTTTTGCGCACGGCCTATTATCTCCCCGGGGTGGTGGCGGGTATCGTGCTTCTCGTAATGTGGCAACGGTTTTACGAGCCGACTCCGCAGGGTATGATGAACGGGTTACTGCGGGGATTCATCGACCTATGGAACGCCGCATTGCCCGGCTCCCAATGGGATCTGTCCTTCCAGCCGGTTGATTGGCTGAGGCATCCGGTCTGGGGTATCCCGGCGGTCATCTTTGTCGGGATCTGGGGAGGCATGGGAGGGGGCATGTTGATATATCTGGCGGCGCTGAAAAGCATTCCCGAGGAACTCTACGAGGCGGCGGAAATTGACGGCGCTGGCTGGCGCAGCCGTTTCCTCAATATCACGATGGCCTATCTCAAGCCTCTGCTCATCATTAACTTTATTGGTGTGGTCATCGGTGCTTTCCAGGCTTCCGGTAACATTCTGGCTCTTGCGGGTAACTTTCCCGCCACGTACACCTTCGCCGTCCACCTCTGGTTCGAGGCTTTTGGTTTGGGAAATTTTGGGGTGGGAACGGCGCTTTCGTGGCTAATGGCCGCGATCTTGGTTTTTTTCACCATCTGGCAACTCACTATCCTGCGGAAAGTAGAGTTCCGCAAAGCATCGGCGGACTAGGTCATGATCATCTCGCTCCTCGAACGCCGCACCCTCAAGGGCCGGGTGGCCATGACGGTCATCTATGCCGCCCTCTTTCTGGGGGCGGTGACCATGGTCTATCCTTTCCTGCTCATGCTCCGGCTGTCCACGGCGGATTCGACCGACCAGGAAACGCTCTCGCCTCTGCCGGAGTTCTGGTGGAGCACTCCGGACCTGGCCCGCAAATACTTGGATTCTCAATACCTGACGAGTGACGAAATGCTGGCCTTTGCCTACGGGGATGATTCGTGGTCGGACCTGGTGAACCAAAAGGACGTCTTTGAAAAGAACCTTCAGCCCTTTGAAAAACTGCCCGCTGACAAGCTGGCGCGACGGGCGGAGGATCTGGCGGACTTCAAGGCGGTGATGGACCCTCGTTTCGCCCACGTCCAATTTGCGCAGGTTCCCGGGCGCTCCTGGGAAGATATGTGGATTTCGTTTTATCTGGCGAGGCGCGATGGCGCTTCTCCGGAAACTTACCGGTTCATTGAACCTCCGCGTCCGGACTTTAAACGTCGGGACTGGACGCCGGCTTTTGATGTCGAGTGGTTCAATTGGCAGGAATGGCTGGCCCAATTGCGACCGGAGGAGCGTTATGTGTTTAGCACGAATTACAGCTGGCAGGTTTTTCTCAGAAACCGGTATCAAACGGATCTGGCAAAGTTAAATGCTTCCCATGGCAGCCAGTATCTATCCTTTGCGGTAGGTCCGGTTTTCTCCACCCTACCGCCGCCGGAAGGAACCCCGCTCCGCGCGGATTGGGAGGCGTTTGTGACGACCGCCCTGCCGCTCTACTGGCAAAAGGTAACCCCCGCCGCGGCGCAGCGGCTTACCCCGAGCTGGAGACAATTCCTGACAGAAAAAAAGGGTGTCGTCAGCGAGGTCGAGTGGACGAAGCGCACGGGGCTGCCACCAGAGGAACCTAACGCGATGGTTCTCCCGCCAGAAATGCCCGCTTCTGATGTTGCGGCCAGATGGTGGTGCGATTTTGTCAGCGCCCATGCGGGGCCCCTCGACCGCAAGCTGGCCAGTAGCGAGGAAGATTTTCACGAATTTCTCAAGGCGCGCTATGGCACCCTCGATGCCTTGAATGGTGCTTGGAAAGCCAATTGTTCCTCTTGGGAACAGATTCGTTTTCCTCTGGCAGAGACCGACCTCCACACTCTCAAGACGCAAAGACTTTCGTTGGTCTGGCACAAAACAAGCGGAAACTACCAAAGAGTGATGCAAATGCTCGCAGGGGCCGGGGGGGGACCGTTTTTTAACACTTTTCTCATTATTTTGCTCTCGGTCGTGACTTCATTGACCGTGAATCCCCTGGCCGCTTATGCCCTGTCGCGCTTTCGCCTGCGCCGCACCCAGAAGGCCCTGATTTTTCTCCTGGCGACGATGGCGCTGCCGGGTGAGGTGGCTTTGGTGCCTGGCTTCCTTCTCGTTCGCGACCTGCAGCTCACGGACAACTTTCTGGCCCTGGTTCTGCCGACCGCAGCGAACGCCTTTAGTATCTTTTTGCTGAAGGGATTTTTTGATTCCCTCCCGCAGGAACTTTACGAAGCCGCGACGATTGACGGTGCCGGTGAGATCCGCATGTTCCTGCAGATCACTATCCCGCTTGCTATGCCGATCATTGCCGTCACCCTACTTGGCACCATTACGAACGCCTACAACCTTTTCATGCCCGCGGTGATGTATCTTGGCGATACGTCGATGTGGCCTGTCGCCACGAAAATATACGAAATTAACCAAACCTCGCCGATGGGAGTGGGCATGGCCGCGTTGGTAATCGCGAGTCTTTTCCCGCTCCTCGTCTTCATCTTTTGTCAGAGGATCATCATGCGTGGCATTATCCTGCCCAGTATGAAGTAAGGTCCGGCAGGAGGAATCAGGGTCACGATTGTTAACAGCGAAAACTTTTGTAACATAACATAGATATGTCTGGATGGACTCACCCCTTAAATTTGCTCAAAGAAGAAATGATCCAAGTCCGCGATGAAGGCGCCACGGTCTCCGAATCATTGATCTCCGAAATAGAATCCATCCCCGGGGATGAAGCATGGAATTTCAAGCTTATTGATCCTCTGTATGAGCGAATCACTTCGCTGGAAAAAGACGGAACCTTGGCCGAGCAGGAACCTTCTGAACTGAACAAAATCAGAAGACTCAGACCAGATGGCCCGAGGAATTTGCATTGGAAACCTTCGGAAACGGAACTCATCGATAAAATTCACGGAGCTATCACCGGTCGCTGCGTTGGGTGTGCTTTGGGGAAACCTCTCGAGTCCATGGGTTTCACCTTCGAGGATGGCAGGCCTGCGGGAAGAGCAAACATCCGCAACTACCTTACGGTTCGCCGCAGTTGGCCGTTGGCTGACTACGTTTGTGACGAAGAAGTTGGCGACCCGCGTAGTGACGGGTATGCCCTCAAGCTAGGCCAGTGGTGTAAATCCCTGCGCCGGAACATCGCCTACATGGAAAACGATGACGATATCTGCTACACTCTTGTCGGTTTGGGCGTTTTGGAAAGCAGCGGAACTGATTTTCAATGGAACGATGTGGCCGAGTATTGGACCAACCAAATGCCCTACGGTGTCATTTGTACGGCGGAGAATCAGGCCATCCGCAACTACTGGAGCAAAAGGGCGGTCACGGCTAAACCCAAGAGCAGGGCGACTTATGAATTCACCAGATTCCATCGCAACCCTTATCGTGAATGGATCGGCGCACAGATTCGCGCCGATGGATGGGCCTATGCTTGCGCGGGGATGCCGGAGAAAGCGGCGGAACTAGCCTGGCGTGACGCCTGCTGGACCCATGAACGGAATGGAATTTACGGCGAAATGTTTTTTGCGGCGCTAATTGCGGCGGCCTTTGTGGAATCCGATCCGAGAGTGCTTATCGAGATTGGACTTTCAGAAATTCCGCGTAGTTGCCGCCTTGCGATTGCCATCCGTAACGCCGTGCAAGCCTTTGAGGAGATAAGCGATCCAGAAGTGGCGATGGATTGGGTGGAGTTGCGGTGCGCCGAAATCAGCCCTTGGCATTATTGGGAGGGGGAGCATGTCCACGGGATGAATCCAATTCACACCTTCAATAACGCGTTGATCTGTGTTCTCGCTTTGCTTTATGAAAATGTGGAGTCGGTGTGCGGTTTCGCTCTGGCTGTGACTTGCGGCATGGACACCGATTGTAACGGTGCAACCGTGGGCTCAATCTCCGGTGCGGTTCTGGGAAAGAAGAGTTTCCCTGGATTCTGGGGTGATCGTCTCAACGAGGAAATCCGAACAAATCTCGCGCCATTCACCCAAACTAGCATGATCGATCTCGCACAGAGGTTTGCCGTCCAGCGCAAGGCCATGCTCGATATCGAATCTGTTTAGTTTGCCTGCAATTCGATCGTTCCCTTCGGGCATTTGTCTGCATGTGTTGCGCTCCGTTATCTGACCATCAGAACCAACATACGTAAGCGTCACACAAGGCGCCCAAGACGAATGGCTTGATTTTTCATAGGCGTCAGAGGCGCGATCTATGACGCCTATGATGTTTCAGGCGGCTGCCTGGAGAGGAGTCCGGCGGGCTTTGAGCCAGTTTTCCGGGGTGAGT
>JBGSVZ010000010.1:0-30712 GCA_041752695.1 Terrimicrobiaceae bacterium | reverse complement strand
GAAATGCCGTTCTTTTTTGCCTTCCCATCAAAGGAATGGTTTTTCGATATCCGAAAAACCAGGGTCGTGGCGGGGCTGCTGGCCCCTTAACGTTATGAATAAGCGTTGTCACTTAGCAGCTACCTTCAACACCGTTGGCCGGTTGTATAAAAACAGCCGAGATCGCTGGAACCCAAACCAACGCGGTAGATTTCGTTCAACTCAAAGACGTTGTCGTTCCCGCTGTACACGATCCCACTATTCGCGCAGTCATGGATCCGGTTGTGAGCGACGAGGTTGCCGACCGATTCCGCCTGAGTGCCCAGGCCTCCGTCGATGCCGGGCGAGGGGAAAAAGCCACCTGCGCGGGTGACAATATTATTCAGGATTCGGTGGTTGCCCGGGGTGAGGGTGCGGCGTTCTCCGCCGAGATAGGCAATGCCGGACAGCCCAGTCCCCGTGATGTCGCACGACAGCACGGTGTGGTTTTTTCCGCCCCTGACCACAATGCCGGAACGCGCCACATTAGCCACCTTGCAGCCGGCCAGGAGAACATCTTCGCCACCTTCAATCCTAATGCCATCACCGAGACCGCTGTCCACCGAGAGATTTTCCAGCGAGACATGGGAAACATTCGTCAATGCCAGCACAGGCTTCTTGTGATCGCTAATGAGCAACTCCCCGGCACCTTCCGGGGGCAGGATGTAAAAGATATTCTCGGAAAAGCGAACCGCCCACTCGCCCGGGGAGTTGATTTCCTCAATGAGGTTGATGGCTTCCCAGGGCTCGTCCCCAGAGCCGGCACCGACCCCGTTTTTGCGGTGATACTTTGAGCCAATTCCGCCGGACACCGGCACTGCGAGGGTGATGGAACGCGCCTCAGGATCGATGGACCCGACCCGCACCGCCTCAATCACCCAGGGAACCCGCCAAAACCCGCGCAGCCAGAGTCCTTCGCTCACAGCTTCCTGCCACAGGCCGGGCTGGTCTTCGCGATAGACGAAGGTTCCCGGGCTGGACCGGCTCATGCCATTGTCCGTCACACGTTCCATTCGGGCGAACCCTCCATGGCCGGGCCAGCGGGCGAGGGGAAGGCGCGAACCGTTCCAGAAGACCTCCAAAAGTTCCAGCCCGCGGAAATTGTCGGGCGGCGGGGTTGTCGTGATTCCGAGGTCCTTGAGTTGAACCTGACGCACCCGGTCCCGCACTTCCTCGGGAAAACGCGCCCGCACTTTTTCATCCGTCACCGGCTGCAGGGCACTGGCAGGCACCACGACCCCCGAGGAAATGCGGACCGTTTCCCCCGGTTCCCCGCGGTAGGTGATCCGGCGGTGGGGTCCGCCCGAGTCCGCGGCGCTCCACGCCATGCCATCACGCAGGAGGTAATGGCCGCCGCGGATGCGCACGGTCACGGGAGCCTCCGGAAGAGTGCGGGCCGCCTCTCGGGCTTCGTCGATGGTCGCGAAGGGTTTGGCACTCGTCCCGTCGCCCCCGGGGCCGGCCGACGCGGAGACAAACAGCTCGGAAGCGGCGAAGACCGGAGAGGCCAGCAAAAACAGACTATAGAGTTTACAAAATTTCATAAGGGTTTCCTTGAACAGTGACTTCTTGAAGGTTGGCGACGGTTACGTCTTCGAAGGAGAAGGGCGGCCTCGGATCAGGTTCGCGTGAGGTGATGTCACACGACCGCATCTTGAGCTTGCTCACGTGGCGGACGTAAAACGCCCAGGCAGGTAGAGGATGGAAGGAGGGAAACTCAGGGTACTCGGTTTCCTGCTCTGGCACCGGGGCGTTTGAGAACTCGCCTGCGCCAGGAAATTCGACCTGAATGTTCTCCAGCGTAATATCTTCGATCGGGTGACCGGGAATCCCGGTGAGGATGATGCCCGATTTCCGCGGGAGTTTGCCATAAAGCAAATACCCTTCCTCCCAGACCTTGATCCGGATATTCCGCAGCGCGATCCCCCGGATGGAACCCACAGGTCGTTCGGGCTCGTCCTCGAAATACCTCCGCAGCCGTCCTCCCAGGCGGACGAAGATCGGACCGGAAACATTATCCATCAGAATGTTGTCGGCGACAACGTTCTCCATGCGGCATCCATCCATGCTAATGAGTTTGATTCCTCCGCCCTCGGTGTTGCGAATCACGATGTCGCTGAAAAGAATGTTCCGGAAATCACCGGCCGACTCGGTCCCGAGCTTCAAGGCCCCCCACGTGCTGCAAATCCGGCAGCCCGTCACAATGATGTCCTCGCTCGGCGTGGCGCGGGTCGCCTTGATGCAGATGGCGTCGTCGCCGGTGTCGATGTCGCAGTCCGAGATCCGCACCCGACGGCAGGAATCGACGTCGATTCCGTCGTTGTTGCCATTGGTGCGGCTGCGGATGGTGATGCCGTGGATCAAGACATTCTCGCAGCCCAGATAATGGCTTACCCAGCCGGGGGAATCCTTGAGAGTAATGCCAGTGACTTGAACGTCGCGGCAGTTGATAAAACGAACCATGAACGGCCGTCCGTCCTCTTCGTAGCCAAAGGCGCTGCCGTTGCCATCGATTGTGCCCAGTCCGGTGATGGCGGTACCGGTGGTGCCATTGGCATAGATCAGGCAGCGGTTGCGTTTTTGTCCGACCGCGTCCGTGAATCCTCCCGCGACTTCCGGGTAGTCGGCAATGTCGGGGCTGCCCTTCAGGACCGCGCCGTTCTCCAGATGAAGGGTGACGTGCGAGCCGAGACTGAGCGTGCCGATGTGGTACGTCCCGGCCGGGATCAGGACCGTGCCGCCTCCGGCCTGCGCCACGGCGTCGAGCGCGGCCTGAATGGGTTTGGTCTGGGGGCGGCCGGTTCCGGCCTCCGCTTCATAAGTGTGGATACTTAGCATGGTCGATCGGGAAAACTTCACAACGCCTGGCGAATCGCAACCTTGCGAATCAGCTGGCGTCCGTATTGAGCCTTGGCATCGGCGAGGGTGAGCGAGCCCGCTTCCAGGCGGGCCATCGCGTTGTCACGGTCCTCGAGGACGGTGAGCGAGATCTCTGCCCAGGCCAGCACGCCCGCATAAGCCGCTCCGCTGATGGTGGTTCCGTTTCCGCTGATGCGCACGGGTTGGGGGGACGCCCCGGAGCCGTTGGCGGGCACGGAATCGCGCGCGGGATAAAAGCGAATTTGGAAATCGATCACATTCCCAACCACAAAATCGTCGAGGGACGCGTTCAGGGACGCGAAGGCGGGTGCCAGGTCGGTTTGTCCGGCGAAGCTGGCAAAGGAAGTCGCGGTATCCAAGGTGGAGCGATACAGGCCGTAAACCGCTCCTGGCCCGCTGCCGCCGCTGATGGGATCCTGTTTGAGCAAACGGTAAGAGACCGCCCGCAACTGTCCGAAATCCGGGGCAGACGTGTTGTCCTGGCTTGCGATGGAAAGCAACAGCAGCCGGGTTTGTCCGGTCAGGGCCCCCACGTCCTCCTTGATGGACTGGAGATACTCGAAGGGCTGCCGGGTGACCGCGAGGGAGTCGAGGTCAAGGGCAATCAGGTCCAGGGCGGACGATGCCGAATTGTAGGCGAGAAGGGACGCATTGGCCGTCCGGGTGATCGCCATCGAGCGGGACACAATCGTGACCAGCAACCCTAACAAAAGAAGGGCGACGGTGGTGGCGACCAGCAGTTCGATCAGGGTAAATGCCTCCCGTTCGCGCCGGGTTCCCTGGGCCGGAAACTTAGCGAGAGACGGTCGTGTCATAAATAAAAACCGGCGCGAGGTTGGTGTAAGGAACGGTGGGGGATCCGACCGCATAAACCTTGATCTGCAAAGCCAACGAGGCGGCATTGGTGTAAGCGGCGGCGTTGGCTGGAAGGTCGGAGGGCTGGGGGCGGGCAATGAGATTGCCGGCGGCATTGCGGAACGGCATGTTGGGGGAGAGCTGGGGCACAATGCGGTAGAGGCGGCCCCCCCGGCCTGCCACGTTGGGCAATTGGGTGGCGAGTCCGGTGGTGATCGCCCCGTTTGTCTCCGCATAAGAAAAAATGCCGGGGTCCGGGGGATTTTTCACCCACCCGAAGACATTAGTGAAACCGGCTCCCTGGGTGGCGTTGGTGGAGCCGAGAAAGTCAGACAGGGATCGACTGATGCCGACCATTTCCTGTTGAGAAATCGTCTCGGCATTCGTTTTCAGCATGCTTCCGAACAGGCCAAGGATGGCGAGGAGTGCGATGCCCACCACACCGACGGCGAGAATAATCTCGACAAGGCTGAATGCGCGGGGGGCCGAAGCATCCCGGCGAATCGCGGGGAGGCTGGTCTTCATGGTTGGGGAATGCTCGAAGCGTCGGCGTAGAAGGTTTGTTTGCCGAATTTGTGAAGCTGGAACCCGCTACGGAACGATTCCCCGGTTTCCTGAAAGGTGCCGCCCACCACCGAGCCGGTGGAAAGGACAAACTTCGCCCGATCCGTCTGGCCGTTGGGTTTGAAGCGGTACCAGGAGTAGGGGCCCGACCCGGTAGCTCCCGGGAGGTTGGGCACGCTGATCGGGGCGTTTGTCAGACCACTCGCCGCTACGTTGTAAAACGCCTTGTCGGGCAGGGTGGTCCAGCGCGAGATCTGCTCATAGGTTGCCCCGTTGTTGGTCGAGGTGACCAAGGTCATGCGTCGCAGGTAGTTCTCCGGCCGCGCGGAGTTGTAGCTGGTATCGACCAGGACGAGGACGTCCTCGTTGCGCAGGATGGCCTCCGTCCGAGCCAGGCCAAAGAGCGTGGAGGCCGCCATGGCCGAGCCCTGGATGGATTTGGTGTTTCCGCTCAGGGCCACGGAACCCGCCGCCGCCAGAATGCCAATGATGGCCATCACGACGAGGAGTTCGATGAGGGAAAAGGCGGAGCGTAAAGAACGTGAAGGAGTTTTCATGATTGGGGTGCGGGCTGGGATGAAAGAGGGGTAATCATTTCTACGGGTTCGGCGATGCGGCGGACGGCGGGAAGATTGGAGGGAGCGACCGGGGGCATGACGACAACCATGGTCCGAAGACCGGCGCCGAAGGCCCAATTGTTCGAGAAGACGAGTTTTGGGGGATTTTTTCCCGCCAGGTGGATCTGCACAAAGAGGGTGTTTCCATTCCGATCCTTTTCGCCGTCGATGACGCGGTCCGACCGTCCTGGCACGGTCGCGGGGGACTTCCCGAAAAGCGTGCGGATTTCCTCGCCAAGCCGGTTGAGCACGCGATAGGAGCCTGCGGGAAAGGTCGCGAGACTGTCATCCAGCACCTCCACGACGGGCGCGGTTTTTCCGGGAGAAAAGAGGAGGAGCGGCAGGCGGCCTCCCTTGGTCAGTTCCACGGAAACGACCGGCTGACGTTTCACCTCTCCATCGGTATTCTTAGTGAGGCGATAGAGGCTAAGGGTCGTTCCGCCGGGTTGGACGAAGAACTGGGAGCGCGAATCCTCAGTAATGGACAGAGGAACATCCTTGTTTTCCTTCAGATAAAATAGATCCTGGGCAGAGTATCCGAGCCCCAGGGTGCGAAAGGAAGGGGTCTCTTTGGCGGGCGGCTTTTCTTGAGCACCGACCGGGAGGGCGGCCAGGACAAAGGCGAGAAATAAGAGGGTCGCGAGGTTCATTTTTTGAGCGGCTCGTTTTCGGTGATGCGGTGGAATACCAAACGTGCAGGCGCCTTCTCCGGCCATTCGATTAGGACGAGGGTTCGGCCGCGAGGGGTGATTCCCCAGTTGTTGGAAAGCAAAATTTCGCCGGTGTCGGGGGATGTGATCTGGACAAAAGCGGTAGGCTTGTCCGCCCCTGCGAAAATGGCTTTTGCCTTTGGTTCGATCATCTGCTCGCTGCCGGCTACCGTGGCTTTCACAGGCCGGGAGCCGATGTTGATCATGGTGATCGACCCCATAGGTTCCGTGGGGAGGTCCTCCTCAAAGACCAGCGTTTCCGGGTTGGCGGATTCTGCGGCGAGGAGAACGACCAGAAGGGGTTTCTTGCCGGGCGGGAATTGGACCGGGAACACTCGCTGTCCGGCAGGGTCTTGGAATTCGGTCGAAGCGCTGCCGCGGTAAGCATGCAGGGCCGAGCGGGCGCCTTCGGGAATTGTGATGCTGCTGGGCTTGGCCGATGGGCAGGTCACGGCCAAGGGAGCCAGTCCGGGCGCGACCGCACGGAATTTTACGGTGACCGCATCTTCCGCGGACAGCCCGAAGGCGGGCAAAAGAAAAAGCAGAATAAGAACCTTAGATTTCATCGTCATTCAGCCAGCGGAAGGACACCACTTTGAAGCGGCGACCGAAGGCGGCGTTTACGGTATTCGTGTTGATGGTGGCCTGATTGACCTCCGGGTCCTGGCTCGGGTCGGTCAGTTCCGGCGTGCGTTGGACAACCGCCTCGCCCCAGACGCGACCTTCAATGATGCCGCTTTTGGGATTTCTGACCTCCCCGTAGGTTCGCACAAGAAACGTGTCGGAGCGGACGGTCATCGCGGGGGAAAGAGGCTGAACAAGGTCCTGCTGCATGAGATAGCCGGGGACGCCGATGGTTGTGTTCCAGGTGTTCCCCCCGGAGTCGGTCATGTTCGCTGGGATGAGGTTGGGAATTTTGTTGGCTTCAGGCGGGGCCGCGGCGTTGACCGTGGTGCCGAAAGCTTTCACGGAGGCATTGATGTCTGGGATGGTGGTATCAATCGCCGCCTGAAGAGTCCCGGCTCGGGTGAGGGGCCCAGCCGCTCCAAGGCGACGGTTTAGGAAATCGGCCAGGGATAGGAAGGGTCCGCGGAGCTTGACCTGTTCGACAATACGGGTGGCCAGTTCCGTCAGTTCGTTATCGGAGAGAACGCGGAGTCCACTCCAGAGTTGGTTGGCGGTGGTCCGCCCCGAAGCCGACCAAAAGCGGGAAAATGGGGTGCCGGAGCCTGGAGACTCGGAGACAGCGGCCTTCTGCGTCGCGTCCCAGATCCGGAGGTCGTTACCGGAGAGCCCGGCGAGGAACGCCTTCCACGCGTCCACGGAGGTGGAGTTGACATTAAAACCGCCGTCGAGGAGCAGGTTCGCCGCGGCTTTTTCCGGGTTGCGGAGGTCAGCCATTTGCGGGGCGGTGCCATTGGCAAAGTACGGCTTCATTCGCGAGTTCAGCAGCGGTTTTGATACGTCGGAAAGGATGCTGCCGGAATTGGCCGTGTTGAATTCCGTCCAGGTGGCGGGATAGATCGTGCCGGGTGC
Source organism: Terrimicrobiaceae bacterium (assembly GCA_041752695.1). Lineage (GTDB taxonomy): Bacteria > Verrucomicrobiota > Verrucomicrobiia > Chthoniobacterales > Terrimicrobiaceae > CALCJD01. Next base: position 23,532 of record JBGSVZ010000010.1, on the reverse strand, counting down.
CAGACTTTGAGGGGGGACGGTGGAGAAAAAGAACCGATCAAAAAGGGCCTCGTTGGCGAGGAAGCTGTCGTCCAGGAACAGCTTATTGTTGGGCGCGCCGCCGCCGACGGTTCCCAGCGGGACCGCACTGGCGTTCGAGGTGGTTGCAATGACGGGTGACGCATAAGATCCACCCACGAACATCGAGCCCATTCCGAGGACCTCGAAAGTTCCGATGGAACGGAAATTGATGGCCGGCATGTGCATAAACTGGCCGAGGGAAACCAGGGGCTGATTGGGCACGTCCCGGAGCACCACGCGTGTGCCCGGGGCTCCGACGCCGGCGCTTTCGTTGCCGAAGGAAGTTTCCCAGTTGGAGCCGGAAGGGGTGATCTGCACATCCGTCTGACCATTCTGGTAGAGCGACCCGAGCGGGCTCAAATAGACCTCCTGCCAGGCATACGAGAAGGCGTCCTCAATCGGCGTGACGGTCGCGGCATTGCCCATGAAGACCGGAACCGCCGCCGCTGAGTTGCTATAGGTATTAGGACCAGAAGAGGCGAGCAGCCCTTTTTGTCGGACGTAGAATCCGATAATCCGCCGGGGAGCACCGTTGAGCTGCTGAATCTGCAAAGAAGCGTTCCAAGGAGACACCGCCGCCGCCAGATCCCAGCCGCCGCCAGCAAGGTAGCGCACATCTCCATCATTGCCGGGCCACTTTAATTGCCGGGGCACGACAAATGTATCCACGTTTTGGCAACGGAGCGATGCCGCCGCCAAATTGACGTTGATCAAGGTGTTGGGATCGGGGGTGGAAAATGGCACGCCTGTGCTGACCCCTGTGACGGGATCAGCCCCGGCCAACACGTCGCACTGCTGGGAAAAATCCGCTGACATGTTTGGATTGGAAACCAGGTTTGCAAAAGAAATCGCCAACTGGGGGGACCCCAGGAGAGCGTCCTGGTCGAGGGCGAAGACCCGGGTTTCCCCCGGTTCGAGCACGGCACTCGCGCCGCTTTGGGTCCTCAGGGTCAGCCGTCCTGCGCCGGCCGTGGTCTGGTTGACGCGGAAGTACGGACCGGTCGTCGTTATTGCGCCCGTGGTAGAGACGATCCGCATGGAGGTGATCGTCGGGGATGTTGGGTTGTAGCTCCCCGCTCCCGAGAAGGCGGCGATGTTGCGCTGAAACTGGAAGGCCGCGGTGCTCAGTCGCACGGAATAGGGGTTCCAGAGAACCATTTGGGGATAGTAGTGAAGCCGCAGCTTCCAACCGCCGGCGTCCTGGTAGCTGGACATGGCAACGTCCACCCGGTACGCGATGGGAATCGGGAGCAGGTTGCCGACCTTGGTCGTCGAGCCGCCCAGGGACAGGCTGTACGCTCGGAAAGACTGGACCTGGGGGAGTGCCGCCGGATTTCCGCTGCTGGTGGGCGTCACCGGGGTGGGAGTGCCGGACAGTGCGGCTGGGGCAGGCATCGCGGCCTTGTAGGCATTGTAGTGAAAATAGAGATTTTGCCAGAGTAGGCCGTCCGTCGGGGGGGTCACTCCGGTATCAATCGGCGGAGTGGTGAGTCCGGCGGCGGAGGCTGAGCGGTAAACCATCTCGGCTCCGTTTCCGTAGTTCGCCCGCAGGGCGGAGAAGGCCGTCAGGTCCTCCAGGGCGGCCGTGAGATCTTTTTTCAGGCCTCCGCGGCGGACGTCCGCCAGCACGCTCCGGCTCACCACGGTCACATCGGGAGAAAAACGCGAAGCATTGGTTCCGGAAAAGGCGGGGCTGCCGGACAAGTTTGCCAGCGACTGAAGGGTGGTGATTTTCGAGAGGTTCGGGTCGGATCGCACGTCCGTGCCTCCGAAGGCCGACACTCCCTTGTGTCCCGCGGAGGCTTGGCTGGCGAAAAAATGCAGCTGGCTGCGCGAGGGATCGGCGGCGGCGGAAACCCCGAGTGTCGGGTCGCTCATGTTTACCTTCGCTTTCACCCCCTCGTCACTCACCCAGTAGGCGTAAGCCCCGTTGGTGCTGGTGCTCGTGGAAATTTGTACCAGCGGGGCGATGACATTGTTTGCGCCGGCCCCGTAGTTTCCGGCAATGACCACCGCGTCGCGCGTTGTGCCGTTTGTCGCGCCGGTGAAAGTCAGGGCGTTTCCATTCGTGCCGGAGATCAACCAAGCGGCATTGGCGGCGATCTGGGAGTTGGTCGGACTCGTGCTCCCCAGGCTGATGGCCCGCTGGGGGTTTGCGCCCACGTCGAGGCTGTTGGTTCCGGTTTTCCAAACCCCAGTCCAATAGGGCTGGTTCACGCCGGTGACATTCGTGGTGGCGGGCGTATCGTCCAAAATTTCCGCGCGGGCGGTGATGCGCTGGTCGGGGCCGGCCTCGGTCTGGATTTGGTTGAGCGCGACATCGAGGGCGAAGAGCGCGTTACCGCGGGCCTGGTCCAGCTTGGTCGAGTTGGCGGCCGCCCGCCGTTCGATTTGCGCCATCATGCTGGCGACGACCACCAACAGTGTGGCCAGGGCAATGATCAGGAGGACGGAAACGAGGATGAACCCTCCGGAAATCCGGGGGTAACGGGGCGGAGTGATGATGCCGGGGCGATGCATGGGGGGAGAGGTACCGTCAAGACTGCGTACACAATGTCTTTACAGCAAAAATAAGAAACCGCAATCTTTTTTCATCGTGTTGCTATTTTTTGCTATCTTTCTCCCGATAGTTTTGCGAGAGTGCATCAAGAAATGAGTTCCTTCCCTGAACGAAACGGTGCCGCCACCAACCTGAGCGATTTGTCAGTGCGCCTTGGTTTGTCGGTCTCGACGGTATCGCGAGCCCTGCGAAATGCCGAGGGAGTGGATGTTGCAACGCGTGCCAGAGTGTTGGCGGAAGCTGCGCGGGCGGGTTACCGCGGATTGTCCCGGAGCCCCGGCAACCGGGCTGGTGGCACGCGAACCATGCTGGTGCTGTCGCGGGGGGATGTGGGGATGGTGCCGTATGACGCGCTGGCGGGAGTGAGCAGGTCTGCGATCGAGCTGAATATTTCGATCGTCACCCATCAGACTCCGCCTGAGGCACCGGAAAGCATTTTGCAGCCGAAGTGGCAACCTCCTGCGCTGCGGGCGGGGCAGGTGGACGGAATTATTTTATCCCAGGATTGGCCGGAATCCGTGGTGGAGGAATTGGGTCGCCTGCGCCCGCTCGTCTCCCTCTTTCGAGCGTTTCCCGGGATTGACCATGTGGGAATTGATCCCTTTGACGGCATGGACCGTTTGGTCGGGTGCCTAGCGGAGGGCGATCTGGGTTTTTACGGAGGTGACGGGAAGGTTTCCTTCACCCGGCAACTGGCGGGAGCCTTTCAAACGGCCTGCGGCGATCATGGCCGCAGGGGCTTTCATGCCGCTGACTGGCAGGAGGCTTTGAAAATGGCGCAAGCCGGAACGCGGGCCTGGATCTGTTCCGATGTGACCAACGCCGAGATCTTGGCCGAACGCTTCCGTGGTGCAGGCTGGCGGGTGCCTGGGGATGTGGCCCTGGCGGTCTTTCTCTCAGCGGGTTATACCGGTCGGCCCACCTGCTGGACGGCTTTGACGACCAATCTGGAAGATCTGGGTGCTGCCGCGGTTCGGTGCCTGCATCATCGCATCGAAGCCCCGCTGGAGTCCGTTCGCAGGATTCTCCTCCAAGCCCGTGTTCAACCAGGGGATCCCGCGCTGGTTGCGCCCGGGTCCTCCGCAATTCCCCCTCTCTGAATTCTCTCCCTTTGTTGCTTATGAAAGTCCTCCTTCCCCTTCTCCTCCTCGGAGCGTCCCACTTGCTGGCCGCGCCATCTCTGCCCACCCAGCCTATGACGGTCGAGCCCCTGGGCTCTCCGTCTTTCACCTCGACGGGAGGTTTTCTGGTGGCCATCGGCGACACCCTCCTTGCCTCGGGAAACGACAACGCAGGAAATGTTCTCTGGACCTCGCGCGGGGGCAAAGACTGGGAGGCGACAGGGATTGCCGTGCCTCGGGATGCGACCGCCGCCCGCTGGGGAAACGCCTGGATTCTTTCCGGCGGACAGAATGCCAACACGCCGACGGCCGCGGTGTCCATGTTGGAATTGCAAGATGGGCGGCCGGTTCTGCGTCCGCTGCCCGATTTGCCGAAGGCCGTGGCCGGCGCTGCCTCCGCGGTGATTGGCGACAAACTTTATGTTTTCGGCGGGGCCACCTCCCTGGCCCCAATGGTTCCCACGGCTGACTTTTGGGTGTTGAACCTGAAGGAACCCACTGCCTGGCAGGCGGGTCCGGCCTTTCCGGTCGAACCCCGTGCGTTCGCGGCGGCGACGGAACAATATGGCATGTTGTGTGTTTTTGGCGGCATGGGTGCTCAACCGCTGACGGAAACCTGGGTCTTTCGTCCCAAGCCCTTGGAAGGCACGGACGTCGCGGGTTGGAAACGCCTCAGTGACATGCCTTCTGGGATCACGGGTGCGGCCGCGCTGCCGATCGGACAGGCCCAAGTTCTTCTGTTGGGTGGGGCCACCAGCCCTGCAGGGGATGTGACCGGAGCGGGCGGACCTGCAACGGCATGGTTCTTCCACACACTGACCGATGCGTGGGCAAAACTCGATCTCAGCTCAACAATTGCCCGACCTGTTGCGAGCAAGTCGGGAGGCGATATCGTTTTGATTGGAGAGGGGCCTCTTGGAAAAATGGAGGCGGTTAAGATTCGGCCGCAACGTTCCGTGCGATCTCTCCAGTGGCTGGATTATGGGGTGATTGTTCTCTACTTTGTCATTCTCGGTTGGATTGGATTTTCCTTCCGGAGTCAGGAGTCCAGCGAGGAGTTTTCGCTGGGAAACCGCAAAATCAAGTGGTGGGCGGCAGGTCTCAGCATGTTTGCCACCGGGGCCTCCGCCATCAGCTTCATGGCCATTCCGGCCCTGTCCTTTGCCACCAACCTCGTCTGGCTTTTCCCGCTCGTCGCATTCGTTCCCGGATTTTTTGTCACAGCGTACCTTATTTTTCCGATGTTGCGGCGTTTGGAAATCACCTCGACGTACGAATACCTCGAGCGACGCTTCAATAAGACCCTGCGCATTCTTTCCAGCCTGCAGTCCATCCTCTTTCAAACCTTTGCGAGAACCAGCGTTGTCCTCGTTCTGCCGGCCCTCGCGATCTCGGCCGTCACCGGGATCAATGTGTATGTCAGCGTGCTCGTGATGGGGCTTCTGACGACGGTTTACACGGCGGTGGGAGGATTCGAGGCCGTCATTTGGACCGAGGTTTTCCAGGCGGCGTTGATGCTGCTCGCGCCGATTGCGATCATCTATGTCTGCATCACGGGATTGCCCGGTGGAGCGGGGCAGTTTTTTCAGATTGGACAGGATTATGGGAAATTTGACTTTGCCCTCGTGACGTGGGACGTCGCGGTTCCGGCAGTTTGGATGCTCATCCTGATGCAGTTTGTTACTTGCACAGTGGCGACGGCTGGCGACCAACCTGTGATCCAGCGCGTTTTCTCGGCACCTCTCGCCGAGGTCCGCAAGGTCAACGCCATGAGCACGGTCTGCGGCATTGTCATCGGCATCCTGGTCAATGTGATGGGGCTGGCGATTTTCGCATATTTCCATGCCAACCCCGGGAAGTTTGATCCAACGGCGCTGAACGACCAGGTCGTGCCGATTTTTGTGGCTCAGGCCATGCCCATTGGCATGGCTGGAATGATTATCGCCGCCATCTTTGCCGCCTCGATGAGCACGGTGGCCAGCATTATGAACAGCGTAGCCACGTTGTTCACGGAGGATTTTTACATGAAGTTCCGCAAGGGCGCGACAGACCACGAACGACTCCTTAGCCTTAAGATCGGATCCTATGTGGTGGGCATCATTGGGACGTTGATGGCGCTGGCGCTGGCCGCGCAGGATATCAAATCCATGATGGTCGTCTGGAGTCAGTTGGGTGCCTTGCTCGGTGGCGGAATCGTTGGCGTGTATTCGCTCGGCATGTTCACTAAACGGGCGAACGGATTTGGCGCCATCTGCGGGGCCGTCGGAAGCATGATTATCACCGCACTGGTCAAGGCATTCACTCCTCTGCACTGGGGCTCCTACCTCCCCATCGCAATCCTCTCCTGCATTGTGATCGGCTACCTCTGCAGTCTCCTGGCTCCACAACGCAAAAACCTCGACGGCCTCACTGTCTTCACCCCGGCCCGCGCAAAATCATGAGCAAAATTCCCATTGGCATCATTGGCCTAAATTGGGGTCTTTCCGTTATTCAGGATCAGATCCTCAGCGGTCCAGCCTCCGAACACTTCGAACTTGCGGCCGTTTGCTGCAAGGAGCGGGAAAAGGTGGACGTCTGTGCCCATGCCTTTGGCGTCCGGGCCTATTATGATTTTGAAGCGCTGCTGCAGGACAAAAGCATCCCGGCGCTTGGGCTCATGACCGGACCGTTTGGGCGCGCCAGCCTGATCCGGAGGGCGGTCGAGGCGGGCAAACACGTCATGACCACCAAGCCGATCGAGGTGGATCCCGATGCCGCGCTTGAGGTGCTTCGTCTGGCCCGCTCGCTGCGTCGGGTGGTTCATCTCAATTCGCCCACGCCGCTGCCCTCGCCCGATTTGGCGCAGATCCTGCAGTGGCGGGAGGAACTGGCGCTGGGCCGCCCGGTGGCTGCCCGGGCCGATATCTGGTCGAACTACCGGGAGGCGGCGGACGGTTCGTGGTATGACGATCCGGAAAAATGTCCGGTCGCTCCGATTTTCCGGCTGGGGATCTATTTGATCAACGACTTGATTCGTCTGATCGGAAAACCGGTGACCGTTTCGGTGATGAGTGCGCGGTTATTCACCGGTCGGCCCACTCCGGACAATGCCCAGCTGAGTCTGACTTTCGAGAACGGGGCCATCGCCAATATCTTTTCCTCGTTTTGCGTGAATGATGCCCAGTGGTGGTTGAGTTCGCTCACTCTCAACTATGAAAATGGCACGGTGTATCGCAATGTGGGACCGGCGAAACACGGTTCGCCTCGCGAACGTCCGGAAATGGCGGTGGTGGTGAATCGCGGCGGAGTTCCGCACAGCCTCACCACAGTCGCGGAGGGAAGCACCGAGGACTACCAGTGGAGCGCTTTCCACCGCGCCATCCAGGGAGAACCCCTTCCGGGGGAAATGTCCGAGGAGGAAATCGTCACGGCTCTCCGCGTCATCCGGACCATGGCCCGCGCAGAGAAGTCGGGCCGGATCGAAAAAGTCCGCTAAGCCCGGCCTACCAGGCGTAGTAGAGCCGGTTGGTCGGGGAGTAGGTCTTGTACTCCGGATGGGCAATGGTGGATTGGTCGCCTTCGATCAGCTCGATGTGGTAGTCGGCGAAAAGATAGTAGGCTTTGCCATCGCGGGAGACGCGGTAGTTCCTATCGACATCGGCCTGAAAAGTCGGAGTGATGCGCGGGTCGAAGTCTAACCTAGCGTTCCGGTTTTTTTCTCCGACCAAAACCAACTTGGAAAGATTCGGTGCTCGGTTCAAGTTGCCGTTGAAAGCATTCTCGCCGTCGAGAGGTGAGTCGTTGTTCCATAGGAATGCGTTCATGCCCCAAGCCGTTCCCCAATAATACTGGGAAGAGGGATACGACTGGCCGGGAGGCATCTTCGCATAGGCCTTGGAATACCAGACTTTGCGTCGCTGCCAGTTGTAGATCGATATGGAAGAGAATTTTTTGTCGGGAGTCATCATGCGGTCCACGGCTTCCATAAAGCTTTCTCGGTCCGGCTGGTCAGCCGCCGTCGCGGTGCCGGGGACCGGCACGCTCTCGTTCGGAATCTTTCCATTGTTCTCTCCCGCAAACGCCGCAAGCCCCTGGCCGATTTGTTTGAGATTATTCAGATCCGTGGTCATGGCGGCCTTGTCGCGCATTTTTCCCACGGCGGGAAACAGGAGGGCGGCGAGGCTGACAATGATGCCGATGGCCACGAGCACCTCAGTAAGGGTAAAGGCGCGGGAGGTGGGAGAATTCATGGGGCGGTGGTTGGCAGATTTTTCGATGATGGCGACGGGGGATCCGCCGGGGGAAATAGGAGATGGCTTGAGAGTTTTCATGATCTTATTCCACCGTGATCCGGATGTCCGCGAGGGCTCCCACAAAGGGCCGGGGAAGTTCTCCATCCACCGGTCGTGGTCCGCTCGCTCCGAGCAGGAGGACCTGGGGCTTGGGTTCTTCCACCATCGTGTCCTTGGGAACTCCGTCGGTTTTTTCGGTCTCCGTGGCGAAGGTCATCTTATCGGGACGGAATTCGGCGGTCAGGTTCTGCCATTCCCCGGGCTCGGCAGAAACGACCAGTTCGGTGACAACCGTGGGTTCGTGCCACACCACGAACAGATACGCCTTTCGCTTGTGCAGGTAGCGGATTTCCCACTGGGTGGCGTGCCGGAGGATGGTGGTATCCTGGCTGAGGGTTTCTTCGGTCACTCGGACTTTCAACTGGACCTTAAATCCGGCGGTGCCGGCCGGGAAGGGCGAGACGGTGCGAAAAGCCAGGACCTGTGTCCCGGCAAATTCGAGCGATTTGGTGTCGCCACCGCCGGGAGGTTTTTCCCCGATGGTGATGCCCTCCACATCCGCGATCTCGAAGTCTGCCGCGCCCTCGGTGTCGGGAAGGAGCATCCCGCCGCCTGATGTTTTGGCATCCTTCGCCAGCCAGATGGAGGTGTCCGCGGCCCGGAGACTCTCGCTGGGGGTGATTCCGGCGATGAGAACGAGCGTCAGCGCAACAAAAAGTCGGGAAAAGGGAGCATTCATGGGCGGGGAGTTGGGAGAAACTTATCGCAGGAAATGGCAATATTGCAAGAATGAGAACAAACATCAAGAAAATTGCTATCTGTTGCGAGATTCCTGCCGAGACGCCTGTTGATGGGAGGTCATGAAAATGTTGCGATTTGTTGCCATTTCTCATTGACCCGATCTCTCCGGGCAGGGAAGGTAGGGGGCAATGAAAACGGGCGGGAGAATGGTCGGTAAACCTTGCGGAGGTTTTAGGTGATGTCAAAAAGACGCACAAACTTGCGTGAAATTGCCCAGAAGCTCGGATTGTCCGCCAGTACGGTGTCGCGTTCTTTGCGGGACCTGCCGGGGATTCATCCCGAGACGCGGCAGCAAATTCTCGATATGGCGCAGCAACTCGGCTACCGGGGCGGGGAGTTGTTGAACCAGAAACGCTTCAGCAACATTCTCACGCTGTCGCAGGGAATTGGTTTTGATACCGACCATGAATATCTCGCGGGCATGAGCAGCGCGGCGATTTCGCTCAACATGTCGCTGATCTCGCATCATTACCGGCCCGAGGAGTGCCTGAACGTCCTGAAGCCGGAGCATCAGCCCCGGGCGCTGACGGCCGGCCATGTGGATGGCATTGTTTTGATTCACCGTTGGCCGGACGAGATTGCCCGGGCTCTCCGGGAGCGGTTTCCGGTGGTTTCCATTATTCACGACTATTCCGGCAGCGACGTGGATGTGGTCTCCCTGGATGATCGCGGAGGAATGGACCTGCTGGTTGGGCATCTCAGACAGTCGGGATGCAAACGGCTGGGATTTTTTGGCCTGAGTCCGCAAATGACCTGGTCGCGGTCGCGTTTTGCCGGGTATGCCGACGCCATGATCCAGCACGAGCAGGAATTGCGAATGCGCGACGTGGTGGAAGTGACCCTGGCGGAGGCCCTGGCCGAAAGCGAATTCCAATCGGGCGCGGCCATGGGGCGGGCCTTGGAACTGACCCGCGGGGGCGTGGACGGCTGGATCTGCGCGAGCGAAATGCTGGCGCGGTCGCTGCATGATTATTTGAGCCGATCGGGCATAAAGATTCCGAAGGATGTCTCGATCACCGGTTTCCATTCCTCCCAGTCCCCGGGGACGCCTCCCCGGGTTTTGTTCACTTCCACGGAAGGACCTTCCGCGGAACTGGGGGCGGCGGCACTCCGTCGTCTGGTCCATCGCATCGAAGGAACGGACGCCTCCCGACGGATCATTCTGCTGCCCTGCACTCTGCGGCCGGGCAACACGACCCGGAAAGTTCGCTGAGCCCGACGCGGCAGGCCGGCACTTGGGAATGCCGGAACCCACAAGGCCTGTAGGGGGCGGGGGCACCGACGATGAGTCCACCTGGCTCTGCTGCGCCAAGGCTGTCTCCGCATTTTCTCTGATGCCAGCCAGGGACGCGATGTGCTGTCTCCCCATTTTCCCCATCCTCGCCATGCGCATGCTCTTTTCATTTGGCGTCGCCAGACCTGTCCTTCTTTGAGTGTCGGTAAAGGCTCGCTCCTGCTCGGCTGACGGGCGAATGAGGTTGGGTCGGCAGGATGGGTGTTGCAAGGGTTTGCATTCGCAAGCCATTGCGCGAGGAGAGGCGCTGAATACTTTTTGGAAAACCCCCACCTCTATCCCTCATGAAAACCTCTCTCTTCCGTCGTCTTCACAAGCCTCTTTTTCTCCTTGGAGTGCTGTCGCTCGGGCCGCTCGCATCGTACGGGCAGTCGCGAAGCTGGACCACGGCAACTCCTACCGGTGATAGTGGAAACTGGTCGGACACCACCCGGTGGCTTGGTGGCAATGTACCTGATTCTGCGGGAGAATCTGCTGTCTTTGGAGGATACGCCAATGACCGTACGGTGACGGTGGACACGAGCAGCTACGTCATTGACGCTCTCACCATCATCCCCCGCACCACGGGGTTCGCCGCAAGAAACTTCACGCTCAACACGTCCGGCGGGGGTTCGCTCCAGCTTGGTTCCGGTGGTCTGACCGTCGGCAACGGTGGAACGACAACGCTGAACGTTCCCATCCAGCTTACCGCGAATCAGATTTGGACGACCAATTCGGACACTGCTGCCGGGAGTGTAGTGGTCAACGGAATCCTTAGCGGGAACTTCAGCCTCACCCGAAACGCCCAGTTTTCCCAGGCCATCACCTTTACCGGGGCCAATACGTTCTCCGGTGGTTTTGTTAACAATTCTGCCAACACCCTGACTCGCATCGGTGGGAACGAGGTGATCACCAGTGGAACCATCACCAGCGGCGCCCTCGGCATCGGCACCATCACCCTCAACGCCGGCTCCCTCTCCTCTAATGGGGGAACCGCCCGCACTGTCAGCAACAACGTCGTTCTCAGCGGTGGGCCCGTCACTCTCGGAAATTCCGGCCAAACCGGAGCGCTGACGTTTTCTGACGTCGGCCTGACCGCCGCCTCCACCTTTACACTGGGCTCCGCGAACAACAGCAACGTATCGACCGTCCGCGTCGGTGGGACGAATCTCATCTTCGACCAAGTCATCGCGGAATCCGGCGGCATCGGCCAGAGCGTGAATTTCGCCTCCACCTCAGGCACGCCGACGGTCACCCTCAACCGGACGAAAACTGCGACCGGCAACATTCTCGTCGGGGGGGTCAACCTCGTCTTGGCCAATGGCGCGGCCAATTCGGGTTCGCTTATTGGGGTCAATGGCTCGATCACGGCCACGGGTGCAAATAAATTCTCTTCCGGATCTCTCTACTCGGACGGGACCAGTCTTATTGCCACGGATGCCACCAATTACAGCGCCATTGCGGGTGGCCAAGCGGCGGTTTACAACAACGGACGTGTGAGCTTCGCCACCGACCAGACCCAGGCCACCGTTGCCGGTCTCATTACCTCCGATTCCCAAGTGCGTTTGGGTTTGGGTGCAGGGGCAGCCAGTTCCACCGTCACGGAAAGTTACAACCAGGCGGCCATCGGGAATGGCAAAGCCGGTTTGGTGTCCGCCAGCACGGGAACTGTGACCTACAATGGCACGCTCAGTGCGGGCTCCGACAATACTATCCGCGTGGGTGGGGGCCTTGGAACACTTGCTCTTGGCACCGCGCTGACTGGCAGCGGAAGCGCCCTCAGTGTGGAGGGGGGCGGCACCGTCACCACGACCAGCAACAATACCTACACCGGGGCGACTTCGCTCAATGGCACCACGCTGACTCTTTCCGGCAACTCCGGTGCGCTTTCCAGCACTTCGGGAGTTACAATTAATAACGCGGCCACCCTGAATCTCACAAACAACACGGGTGCCGTGAATGCCGACCGCATCGGAAATTCGGCCGGGATCACGCTCAATAACGGTTTGCTGGCCCTGAACGGAACTTCGACGGCGGCTACCGGCGAAACTCTGGGCGACCTCACGATCAACAGCGGCGGCCGCAACTTCATCACCGTCGCGCAAACGCCCGGCGCAGCCACGGTGAAGACGCTCCAGTTTGGGACTCTGACCAGAAACGCCGGCACGGTCGCAGTCTTTCGTGGGGATACCTTGGGCACTACCGCAACCGCGCGTAATGAGATCAAATTCTCAGCGACCCCCACCCTCGTGGGGGGAGGCGGTGCGGCTGGCACTACGAATATTTCCGTTCTTCCTTGGGCCCGGGGTGGCACGACAGCAGGCGGCAACGTGACCGGCTTGGTGACTTACGAAGCCAACGGCATCCGTCAGTTGGTGGCAGGCGAATATGTCAACGCGAGCAATACCAACACTATTGACGTCGCTATCGGGGCCAACACGGACCGCAACGTCAGCGTCACCAGTGCGGTAACGACCGGTGCTTCGACGGTCAATGGTGCGAATTCCACGGTGAACGCCCTGCTTATCAGCAATACCGGGGCCACAGGGGCGCAAACCTTTAACTTAGGAAGCAGCACGGTCTCCGTGACCAGCGGTGCCATTCATGTCCAGCAGTCGGTTGGGCAGAATCTGACCATCGGCAGTGGCACCCTGGCCTTCGGTGGTGCCGAGGGCGTCATAACGACCAATAACAGTGGATTTCTCACCACGATCGGAACCCAAGTCACCGGCACCTCGGGTCTGACCCTAAGCAACCTGAACGGCGGCGGGCTCTCCGTGAGCGCCATCACGACGGCAGGCTTCACCGGCGACTTCACCATCGGAGGCAATGGCTTTGTTGGGGTCGATCAGGATCAACGCTTCGGAAATTCGGCCAACAACGTTGTGCATGGCGGCGGCAGCTTGCAATTTTTCGCCGGCTTCACTTCCACCCGCGGGCTGATGCTGCTCGGCAACGTCGGCAACAACACTCTGGCCAACAATACGACCTCCAGCACCGTCACCTGGAACGGCGACATTTCCGGCGCAGGATTGCTCCGTCTGGTCAACAACGCCTCAACCACGGGGCCGGGCGGTTTCACGCTGGGCGGTAACAACACCTACACCGGCGGCACCCAGATCGAGGGGATCAATGTCACCGCCACCACCAACAACGCCCTCGGCACGGGCGTCGTCACTCTGGTGGGCGCGAACAACAACGCCGCGAACCTGACCCTCGCCGGCACTGGAGCCACCCTCGGCGGCTTGCGTGGCACCGACGGCACGGTCACCATCAACCCCACCGGATCCAGCGCGACCCTTACGGTCGGTTCCAGCAACGAAAACACCATCTTCAACGGCGTCATCGCTCAGGGTGCGGGAAAAACCGGGTCCCTCACAAAAACGGGAACGGGCACGCTGGTGCTTGGCGGCGACAGTAGCTACACGGGAACGACCACGGTCAACGGTGGCGTGTTGAACCTGAATGGGCGTTCCGCCTCGACGGCTTTTTCGGTCACCAACACCGGCACCCTTTTGGTCAACAGCTTGGTGACGACGGGACCCGTGACTGTCGCGACCGGCGCCACGCTCGGCGGTTCCGGCACGGTGACAAGTGCCGTGACGATCCAGAGTGGCGGGACCTTGTCCCCTGGCAACAGCCCGGGCCTGCCGAGTTACTCGAACTTAACCCTTGAAACTTCCTCGAATTTCAAATTTGAGCTGGTCGCGGACTCCACCGCGGGGCGGGGAACAAATTTCGACGGCGTGAATATTCTCGCGGCAGGAAGCCTGACGATCCAGAGCGGAGTGACTTCCAGCCTTGTGTTCAACGGCACGGGTTCGAGCGTGGATTGGTCCGACACTCTCTGGGCCAGTGATCAGACCTGGTTGGTGTTTGATCTGGCGGACAACAACTATGCTGGCTCCGTGTTTTCCGTGACCTCCGTTTCCAACGATGCGCTCGGCCAGTCGCTCGGCTCCGTCCGGAGTGGAGCGTCTTTCAGCTACTCGGTGGTGGGCGGGGACATCTACCTGAACTACACGGCAGTGCCTGAACCGGCCACGCTGGCCATGGTGGGTCTGGGCGTCATCTGGCTCTGCGGTTCGCGCCGCCGCCGGAGCACGCCTCAGGGCTAAGCTCACCTTTCCTTCGAATTCAATTCGTTCCGGGGGGAACAAAACCCCGGTGCTCGTGAGGGCACCGGGGTTTTTCTTTTGGGGAGACAATCCCTCGCTTGGAAAATTTTGTCGGTCATTGTCGAATGAGCGCCTGCTCAAACGACGTACCTCGAAATCCCGATTCAGAGGGTTTCGCAAAACCAACAAGAAAGAATACAATGAAATACATGCTCATGTTCAAGGAAACCGAGGGAGACTTTGCCCAACGCAATGACCCCGAGAAAGCGCCCGCTTATTGGGCTGCGTGGTCGGCCTACTGTGAAGCGCTGGCAGGCTCAGGCATCATGCAAAGTGGCGAGGGCTTGCAGCCCCCGGCGGCGGCCACGACCGTGCGGATCCGGGATGGCAAGCGAGAGGTTCACGACGGCCCGTATCCGGAGTCAAAGGAGATGCTGGGTGGGTTTTTCGTGATTGACGTTCCCGACCTTGACGCCGCGCTGGAGTGGGCGGCGCGCAGTCCGTCTTCGGCCTATGCCTCCACGGAGATCCGGCCCGTCATGCCACCCATGGCCGAAGGCTGAGAGGCCCCGGTCCGTCCTCCGCGCCGTTTTTCGTCATGAATGCCGAGGGAATCGTTGAGCAGGTTGCGCGGGAATCCTATGGCCGCCTTCTGGCTTACCTTGCGGTGAAGGCGGGTGATGTTTCGTCCGCGGAGGACGCTCTTGGCGATGCCTTGTTGCAGGCCCTGCAACGCTGGCCGGAGGACGGGCCGCCCGCCAATCCCGAGGGTTGGCTTCTGGCGGTGGCGAAACGGCGTCTCGTCGATGGCGTCCGGCGTCGCACGGTTCGGGAGCGCGGAGAGCCCGAGGTGCGTCATTTCCTCGAAGAGGCGCTGGATGCATCCGCGCGGTCGGAGGATTTTCCTGATGAGCGCCTCAAGCTTCTTTTTGTGTGTGCCCATCCCGCAATTGATCCCGCGGCACGGACGCCCTTGATGCTTCAGACAATTCTGGGGTTGGAGGCGGATCGGATCGCCTGCGCATTTCTCACCTCGCCGACGGCGATGAGCCAACGGTTGGTCCGGGCCAAATCCCGCATTCGTGCGGCGGGGATTCCGTTCCGCATTCCCAATGCGGAAGAATATCCCGGGCGGGCAGCCGACGTGCTTGACGCCATTTATGCGGCCTACTCCGCGGGCTGGAATTGTTCGTCCGAGGGCGGAAATCTCCTGCTGGCCTCCGAAGCGGTTTTTCTGTCGCGAATGCTGGTTCGTCTGCTGCCTGACGAGCCGGAGGCAGCGGGACTTCTTTCGTTGATTCTGCATTGTGAGGCGAGGAGGGAGGCCAGGTTCTCCGAGGGGGGCGCTACCTTTGTGCCCCTTCCGGCGCAGGACCCTCAGCGATGGAATGCCAGCTTGATCGATGAGGCGGAGGGTTCGCTGGCCGCAGCCGCCGGGGCCGCCCGGCCGGGACGTTATCAGCTCGAGGCGGCCATCCAGTCTGTTCATTCCGCCCGACGAATCACGGGAACGGTCGATTGGCGGGTGATTGTTGCCTTCTATGATCGTCTGTTGGAATTCACCGCCGGTTCTGGGGCGGTGATCGGACGAGCCGCGGCCCTGGCTGAGAGCGGAGATCCCGCATCCGCCTTGACGGCTCTGGACGAAATTTCGCGAGCGAGAGTCGAATGCCACCAACCGTATTGGGCGACCCGGGCTCATGTGCTGGAGCGTTGCGGGTTGCCGGCGGAGGCGGTCACGGCCTGGCGACGGGCGATAGGTCTCACCGAAACTCCGGCCTTGCGGGAGTATCTGGCCGGAAGACTGGCGGTGGTGGAAAAATCGCGGGACGGAACGACGGGCGCTTGGGAACGTCAGGTTCAGGGAGCCGACGCGGCATCGGCAGCCGGCCAGTTGACTTGGAAGAACCCTCTGCCGAACGAACCGAAAATCAGGCGGTCGGGTTGATGGGGATCGAAGGCGATCGTTTTGCCTCGGAGGCAGGAGAGCCCGTCGTTAGCCGCCCGCCAGGTGGCACCGCCGTCCTCGGTGATCCAGACTCCGGTGGCGCTGCTTTTGTCGTGGAACGGGTCGTCGGAGGTGGCGACCGCCATGCGGAAGGGATTCCCGGGGTGGAGGGCAATATCATACGCCGCTTTGTTTTTGAAAAGGTGTTCCCAAGTGTTTCCGTTCCAACGAAAGACCCCGCCATCTTCGGTGCGGTGACGGACGACATAAGGCTGGTCAGGGGCCCCGGATGAAACCTGAATGCGGGACGGAGACTTCGGGGAGTCGGGTAGGAGGGAAAACGTCTGGCCGTCCTCGGTTTTCAAAACCCCTTCCCGGAAACCGACATAAAAGGGATACGCCCCTGTCGGGGGCTTTCCGATGGTGGTCGCACCGGGGAACTCGGCCAATTTTTTCCACGACTTCCCACCGTCCTGGCTGGCATGCAGGAAACCTCCCATGATGGCCCAGACCTGATCGGGAGCAGCGGGATCGCAATGCACCGCGATGGCTTCGGATTTTTCCGGCAGCCCGCAGGCTTTGCCTTGAAATTCCCGCCAGGTGCGTCCGCCGTCGTCGCTGCGGGCAATGCACCCCTGTCCGCCGTGCTGTCCGGCTGCGAGGTAGACGATCTGTCCTTCCGGCCCGGCAAAGGCGGCGTCATTCGCGCCTCCCCAAGGTTGGGAAAATCCCTTCTCGAAGAAGAACCACGATTTCAGGTCATCATCGGAGCGGAGGTGTTTTCCCGCGTCCATCGCGGTGAGAATGACGGAGCCGGGGCGGGTGGGATGGAAGATAACACCAGTGCTGCACAGGCCGCTGTAGCCATGCCCCCGCCAGGTGAGGCCGCCTTCTTTGCTAACCGGTGTCGAAGTGACGTCGTTCCAGGTGATTCCGCTGTCCGCGGTGCGGAGCACGGTCTCGGAATTTGCCACGTAAAAGGTGTTGGCTTCACGCGGATCGAAGGTGATGACCGTGGCCCCCATCCCGGCGGGATAGGCGACCGAGATTTCCCGGGCCCGCGCTTTGTCGAAGACCTTGGTCCAGGATTTTCCGCCATCGGAGGAGTGATAGACAGCATCACTGGCCCACGAGGTGTCCGAGGTGGCGAGTTTCTGCGGATCGACCGGCGAGACCGCGATGGCTTGAAAACGTGGCACGAAGTTGCGGTTTGTTCCCCCTTGCGTGGGCAGCCCCTGGCTGGAGCGGTGCCAGGATTTTCCGCCATCCGTGGTTTGATACACCCCGCCCGGTTCGAGTTGGGACGAGCCCTTCGAGGTGGGGTAATTTCCTGTGGCGACCCAGGCGGTTTTGCCATCCTGGGGATGGACGGCAACCATGCGGATGGCGGCGTCTTCCGGCAGTCCCTCGACGGATTTGGTCCAGGTTTTACCGCGGTCGGGACTGACAAAGACCCCCTGGCCATGCACTACGGCGTAGAGGCGGTTCCAGGCCAGATCGGCATCGACCCAGGTGATGTTTCGATAGGGGCGGACTGCGGAAAATTCCTGCCAGGACTCGCCACCGTCGAGGCTTTCCCAGACGTAGCCGAATTTCGGAGAACCGGGCGACTCCCAGCCGCGGTAGGAGCCGGCGAACGCCAGCAGGCGTTTGCCATTGGCCGGATCGATCAAAATGCGCTGGATGGGGGCGGAATAAAATCCCCCGGCAAGGGGGGGCAATCCCTCTCTTTTGCTTTCCCAAGTTGTGCCGCCGTCCCGACTGACGGCCGGACCCGACATCGTACCGGCCCAGACAATCCGGGGGTCCGCAGGATCAAAGGTGAGGTCCCCGATTTCCCAGCTTGGCAGGCCAAATCCGCCGCCCCACGACTGACCCTGGTCCCGGCTCACCCCGATGCCAAGCATGTCGCCGCCCAGAACGAGGTGCGAGGAGTCCGTGGGATTGATCCGCAGCGATGTCAGCCAACCGCCCGAGCCGGGTTCGTGGAGGGGCTGCCAACTGAGGTCGGCCGCGAGCAGGGCCGTGGCGCAGGTAGCCTGAAGGAGCAGGAGGAGGGCGGAACGCATTCGGTCACGCTAGGCGAGAATTGGCCGCCGCTCATTCGCAGTGACGTGCAAGCCCTTGCAGGGCGGGGCCGGTTGCGCGAAGAATGAAAGGACTTGCAGTGAGAACTTTTCGACGGCGTGAGGACTCTTGGGTAGGATCATGGTATGAAGTTTCCCCTGTTGATTCTCGCTCTTTTCCTCGCGTTGGTCTGCCCGTTTGTTCAAGCGGCCAGTTCGGGCGGCATCCCCATCTGGAATTTTTCCCAGAAGGCTCCGGTGTATGGTTATGAGCAATGGGAGGATTTGTCCTCTGTCGGGGAGAGGACGGTTGAGGGCTGGACGGTCTCCGGAACGGCCAAGGGAGGCTTTGGAATCTTTTTTGCCGAGCTTCTCGATTTGGAGTCTGCCACGAAATTCCGCGTCCGGCTGAAGGTGAACGATGGCAACACCGAAGATAGGCTAATGGTTAAGTTCCACGCGGCCGATGGAAAACAGGCTGTCTGGTTTGTCCCCCTTGCCGAACTGGAGATCGGCAAAGAAACCGAAGTCGAGCTCGACATGGCCAAGCCGGACGAGGTGTCGGCGACTGAAAAACCCGACATGGGGATTATCCGCCAGATTCAGGTGCAGGGCACTTTCAATCCCGAGAAACGCGTGAATGTCACGTTCGTGAGTTGGGACGCCGAGCAGAAACCCTGATCAGCGCGACCGAACTTTGTGGCCATCGGGTTCCAGCCGCAGGGTTTTTTCATGACCCATCCCTTGGGGCCGGGGTTGCCCGCCGCGAGGGGGCATGGTAGCCTGCCAAAAATTCCCATGGCCTCTTCCCCGACCGAGTCTTCCGAACCCACCCGCCCCACCATCGAGACGATTGCGTTGGAAGCGGGGGTGTCCATCAGCACCGTCTCCCGTGCCTTGCGCAACCACCCGCTGGTATCGCAGGAAACGGGCCGGAGAATTCAAGAAATTGCCCGGCGGCTTGAATACACCCCTAACCCTTATGTGAGCGCTCTGATGTCGCATTTGCGGACGGCGCGACCGATTCCCTATCAGGCTAATATTGCCATCGTGGACACCTTGGCCGGGGAGAATGATTGGAAAAAGTTCACCGTTCAGCAGCGGTTTCACGACGGGGCGGCGGAGCGGGCGAAGCAGCTCGGGTATAAACTCGAACGGTTCTGGGCCGGCGGACCCGAGACCAACCGAAAGAACCTGACGCGAATTTTTCTGAACCGGGGAATTCGCGGGGTTCTCATTCCGCCGCTCCGCGATTATTCCGCCAGCGGCCGGGATATCCCGCTCGAGAACGAGGAGCTGGCCTTGGTGACCGTGGGCTGCAAATTGGTTGATCCGGCTTTTCACTTTGCGACGAACGACCAATATGCGACCGGCTTGCTGGCCCATGATAGCCTGCTGGATCTGGGTTATAAACGCGTGGGCATGGCGATTCCGGACTATGTGGAGTGCATTGTGGAACAGCGTTTCAGCGCGGGATTTCGCAATGCCCTGGAAAGGCGCGGATCGCCGTCGCCCCGCCAGGCGGTGCTGCGGTATGATTCGGTGCGCGGGAAGAAACAATTTCTGCAATGGGTCGAAAGTTTTAAGCCGGACGCGGTCTGTTCGACGTTTCCCGTGGTGAAGGAATGGCTGGAGGAAGCGGGGATTAAGGTTCCCGGCCAGGTAGCGGTGGCGTTGCTGGACCGGGATTCCACCCACCCCGGTTGGAGTGGGGTCGATCAGGGCAGCGAGTTGGTGGGGGCCGCCGCGGTGGATCTGCTTGTGCAGGTGCTGCAGCGTAATGAATTGAGTGTCCCCAAAAATCCCTTCGGTCTGACCATCGAAGGCAAATGGGTCGATGGGGCCACGGCACCTGGAAAAACGAAGCGGTGACGACGACCGGGCGGGCGGTCTTTATCCTTGCGCTGGCCATCTTGTTCTCGGGCTGCGCGGTTTCGCCCGGCTGGCGGGAGGTGCCGGGAAAAGGCGGGCCGGTCTGGCGTTCGGAGTCGGGTGGATGGCGGGCAGAAGTGGATCCTTCGCGGGGCCGCCTGAGTTATCTGGGTCCGTCTGCGGGACCAAATTTGCTCTACAGTCCAGCTGAGCCTCCCGACTCTTTGCAAATGGGGGGGCATCGCGTCTGGCTGGGCCCACAGTTCGATTGGAAGCCGTTCTGGCCGCCGCCCCGTAATTGGGAAATGATGCCGGCGGAGTCGATCAAGCTGAGGGCCGGCAACCTCCTGGAGGTGGAGTCGCCCGGAGGGGTGGGTGAGGCGGTCGCCATCCGGCGGACGTACCGATGGCGGGGAGATGGCCGCCTGGAATGTGGCGTTTCCTGGCAGGAGACATCCGACCGTGGCCGGCAGGCCATCCAGATTTTTCAGGTGGATGCGGCAGCTGTTGTCGAGGCCCACCCCGCCCCGGGCCCGTCCGCTCCCCGGGGTTTTGTGCGACTCCCTCTGGCGGGTCGTCCGACCACGGAAACGATCTTCGCCTTTCCCCGGCAGGCCAAAGTCGCCCTCAATCGCGTCTTCCTGCGTCGCGGCCGCGAGGAGGAAAAGTTGGGTTTCCCGGAGCAAACACTCTTCGCGAGGTGGCCGGTGGGGCAGTTGCGCCTTCACCCGGGCCGGATCAACGGCCGCGTCGTGGGAGACCCCGACGGTGGGTTTCCCACACAGATTTATCTCGGAGCCCATGACTGGCCGGTATTGGAGGTCGAGCAGCTTTCCCCGCGGCTGCTTCCGTGGCTACCGGGAGGCCGCGTAAGCCACACCGTGCTGGTCGAGCTCCGACGGCCCTAAATTCGGATTTGCGGACCTGCAAGGATTTGCAAGCCGTTGTCGTTGTTGGCGGAAGGCGGGGGCATGAGGCTACGGCATGATCTTGAAGTCTCCCCCGATGGGATGGAACAGCTTCGACTGTTTCGGCGCGACCGTCACTGAGGCGGAAGTACTTGCGAACGCGGAGTTTCTCGCCCGGCATCTCAAACCCCACGGATGGGATCACGTCGTGGTGGATTATTGCTGGTCGCACCCCAATCCCCCCGCCAGCACCAACCCCAACCAAATGCACGAGTTTCAACCCTATCTGGCGATGGATGGGGACTTTCGATTGCACCCGGCGCCGGAGCGGTTCCCCTCGGCTTCGGGCGGCGCGGGCTTTCGTCCCCTGGCCGAAAAAGTGCACAAAATGGGGCTCAAGTTTGGCATCCACATCATGCGGGGACTGCCTCGCCAGGCCTTTTATCCGGGATACCCCGCGGTCACCTTGCGTCATCGGGCGGTCGAGATGGCCGACCCGGAGGACACCTGTCTCTGGCTTAATCACATGTTTGGCGTGCGTGCGGATTCGGCGGCCGGCCAGGAGTATTATGACAGCCTCTTCCGGCTTTATGCGTCCTGGAAGGTGGATTTTGTGAAAGCGGATGATCTTTCCTTTCCGTATCGGGCGTCGGAGATCGAAGCGATTGACCGGGCGCGGAAGCAGGCCGGCCGTCCAATGCTGTTGAGTGTCTCGCCCGGGCCTTGTCCGGTGGAGCGGGCCGACCACATTGCCCGCCATGCCGAACTGTGGCGCATCACGGCGGATTTCTGGGACGATTGGAAAAAACTGCGGGAGATGTTTCGGTATTGCGCGAATTGGGCACCCCATCGCAAGCCGGAGGCGTGGCCGGATGCGGACATGCTGCCCTTGGGAAGGTTGTCCAAACGTGGCCCGGTGGGACCGGAACACGACTCGTATTTTACTCCCGACGAACGCCGCACGATGATGACGCTCTGGTGTTTGTTCCGTTCTCCGCTCTTCATCGGGGGAAATCTCCTGGAGATGGACGAGGAGACGCTTTCTCTGCTGACCAACCCGGAAGTGATCGACTTACAGCGGACAGGGTTGGGGGCCCATCCCCTGGGATCCGAAGACTATCCCGACGTCTGGGTGGCCGCCGACTCCGTTCCCGGAGTGGTTCATGTGGGAGTCTTCAATCTCACGGATGGGTTTTCAGAACGGGTGATTCCCTGGCACGAACTGGCGAGCGAGGCCCCAGTGAAGGCGCGTGATCTTTGGGCGCGCCGCGACATCAGTCCGGGAGCCTACGGGCTGGAAGTGGAAATCCCACCGCACGGTTGCGCCTTGTTTACGTTTGCTTTTGAAACGGCAGCCCATTTCCTTTCGGGGGCTCGTCCTCTTTATGCCAAAGAGGGTTTGACGGTGCCCTTGGATCAACAGACGGCGGTGAGGTGATGCTCCTTTCACGTCCGGGGATTTAGGTTCCTCGACAAGGAGGCGCAGAAAAGGCCGGAAGTCGTTCACTTCTCCGCCGGCCCCTTCGCCGAATTCTCTCACGGTGCGGAGGTCTTTTGGCGAACGTTACCGGTGCGGAGAAAATCAGCGGAAAAACGTCGCCAGAGCCCTTAGGCGGGGCGGATTTGCACCATGCAAACACCCCAGGCGGACAGGGCCGCCTTCCCCCTAAATCCTTCGGAATCTGGACTGACCTTGGGGGGCTCCCCCCAGAGCGTCTCCCAGACAATCCCTCCCGCTGTCGGCAACCCGAGATCAGCCCGGTTAAACGTGGCGTGGACGGCGCGAGGGCTGTCTCGGTCGTTGAAGAAGAGCAGGAGGGCTCCCCGGCCGGAAATCGCATGGACGTGAACGAGGGGCCCGGCCCCGAAAAATACCCCGGTCGAAAAGAACTCGCGGTGGGCCAGATAGACCGCAACAGCCGCCTTGGCCCGCCTCTGGTGGTCCTCGGAAATGGCGGTGAAATTTCCGATCCCGAGATGCCGGATCGTGCTGGCCAGGAACCAAAAGGCCACCAGGGTTTCGGGGTGATCGTTTTTCAGGTCCAAGTGCAGGTACAAAGGCCGGTTGTACGACAGGTTGAAGTAGTAGAGATTTTGCAGTCGCCCCGCGGCAAGGTCGGCAAAGGGATTCCACATGTACTCAAAGCCCCAGCGTTCCTGCGCGCTCGCGGGAAAAAGATAACCCGGGAGTGAAGCGTCGCCCGCGAGCGCCCAGTCATGGGCCTCAACCAAGACGTCCGGACAGGTTTCGCGGAACTCCCTTTGTTGCCCCGCGACCGCTGCGACATGCTCCCATTCGCTTTGCATCCTTCCGTGATCGTGCCCCTCCCCATGGCAGGGGTAGCGTCGGAAACCAAAGCCCGCATAATCTTTGGCATCGTTAAAATCGAAGCTGAAAAACTTCACCCCGGCGGCGGCGAGTGTGGCCAGACGTTCTGTTTTTTCCTTCCGCCAGAGCGACGATCCGGCGCACAACCCGTGCGGATGCCAGCGGTCGCCATCTTCGATTGTGCCCTCGGGCGTGCGGCGGGCGC
>JBGSVZ010000009.1:0-140983 GCA_041752695.1 Terrimicrobiaceae bacterium | reverse complement strand
AAAATGC
This sequence comes from Terrimicrobiaceae bacterium, assembly GCA_041752695.1. Classification (GTDB taxonomy): domain Bacteria; phylum Verrucomicrobiota; class Verrucomicrobiia; order Chthoniobacterales; family Terrimicrobiaceae; genus CALCJD01. The sequence goes on along the minus strand of JBGSVZ010000009.1, from coordinate 140,976 downwards.
GGACGCCCGGGAGGACGTGCTGCGTGAGGCGGCGGCGTTTGCCGCGGCCAATCGGGTCGCGGAGGGCTGGCACGACCGGCTGGCGCGCCACTTGGCGGAGAGTCCGGCTGAACGGCACTGGGAACTGGGCAAGGTTTTCCTCCTTGAAGCGGAAGGCCGGAAGGTCGAGGCGCGCACCGCCCTCTTGGAATCGCACCGCAGCGCTACCGACTCGGTGGCAGTGTTGGAACCCTTGCTCAAAGCGGCGGAGAACGCGGGGGACTGGCCCGAAGCGGCCCGCCTCACCCGCAGAATCATGGCGCTTGCGCGTCAGCCGGACCCGGCAAGGTCGGTGCAGTTGGCGCGGTTCCTCGAGCAGGCCGGACAGCATGAGGAAGCCAGGGGGGCCTGGTTGGCGGTGGCTGCGCTGCACGCCCGCGATCCGGCAGCGCTTGCCTCGGCGGCGGACTATTTTGACCGGTCGGGCGATGAGGCGAAAATGGAACTGTGCTACCGCGGCGCGGCGAAGTTCGGAAGCTGCCCGCCGCAAATTTTGCTGAGGCTGGGGGCGATGGCTCTGGAGCGTGGCGACCGCTCGCAGGCGCTGGCGGATTTTGAGTCGGTCTTGGATCGCGCCCGGCCCGATCCTGCGTCCGCCAAGAATTGCCTGCCTTTGCCCGAACTCCTGGCAGGTACCCCTGCTCCGCCTGCTGTCGTCTCGAGTCCCGGCGGGTGGCGCCGTCCGCCGGGACAGCCGGTCCCCTGGCCGCGTCCCCAGGAGACCGAAACGGAAGGCTGCCGGTTGCTCGCCATCCGACAGGCCGGAAGGCTGCTGGCCAACAGTCCGCGCAAGGCTGGGTGGCTTGCACAATTCACCCTTCCCCTCGAACGGATCTGGGCGTTGCACTCCAGCGGAGACACCGAAGAGGCGTTTGCGGAAATCGAAAAACTGCCGCTGGAGGCCGAGGCCCGGGAGGCGGCCGGGCAGGTTTATGCGGCTCTTTTGCTGGAAGCGGGCGCGGGAGCGCGCCTGGCAAAATGGGCTTCCTCCGATCCGGCCCGCCTGGACGCGCGGTGGGACATGGTGAGTGCGGCGTTGACCCGATTGCTCGATGCCGGCTGGAGGCCGAACGGACCGCAGGTGATGGCCGGGGCTCCCGCCATTAAACGCTGGCAACTTTGCGGTGTACTGGCTTCGCGCAACCTTTACGGGGCGGCGTGCGCGCTCGGTCAGGGCCTTCCCGACGAACTGCCCGACAGCGTGGATGCGGAGACCTCGCCTGCCAGTGCGGCCTGGCTCGAGTTTGCCCGCTGGAAGATCGCCTTGCGCGACCCCGACGGTGCTGTGGAGTGCCTCGACCGCGCCATGGGCTGCCTGCCGCCGTCATTGGCGTTGGGCAGTCCCCTCTACGCGGCCATCCGTGCCCGCTGGTTGCTCACGCCGAAGGATCTGCGCGAGAATTTTGCCGCGGAACTTCCCCGCCTCCTGAAAGCGCCGGAGACACCGGGGCAACGGGAGGCCATCGCGTCGCTGCTCGCGGCTTTGCAGGGAGAACATGACGCGGCCGCGGAGCATTTGCAGGCGCTTTTTGCCACTCCCGGCCTGTCCGGGGAGTGGGCCGAATTTATTCAACAGGCCGGCGTGCAACTTGAGGAGTGGAATCTTCCCCGTCTTGCCAGGGATTTATACCGTCAGGAACTGGCGCGGGATCGCGCGCTTCTCGCCATGCAGGGACAGGATTTTCGGCCGCAGACGGAGGTTCTCCTCATCGCCAATCAGGTGACCGGCGCGCGCCAGGAGAGTCTGCCGTATCTCCTGAAGGAATGGTCGGCGCGGGGGGCGGGCAATGACGAGATTCTCAGGCTGGCCGACCGCCTGAAACGGAGCGGGCGTGCGGATCGCGCCGCGGCGGTGTTGGAGCTCCTGACCGGCCGCGATCCCCGCGATGAGTCCGTCAAGGCCGGGTTGCTGGGTTTTGTCGACGACCCTCTCACCCGACCTGTCGCGGCGGCGTATTTTGAAAAGCTCCTCACCGAGCCCCGGTCGGGTCCCAGCCAAGCCCTGGTGCAAAGCGCCGCCCTGCGGCTCGCCGCAGTGTGGGAGCAGGTTGGCGAATACTCGAAGAGCCTGGCCTTGCTCGATCGCATGCAAGCCGGGGGTATGGCTCATCGTGCTATCGTTCAGCAACGGGCCCGGCTGCTCTGTGCCCTGGGCCGCCATCGGGAGGCTTTGGAGGACGTCGAGTCGCAGGCCCGCGCACTGTCGTCGGCCGGGCCGGGACTGTCGCTCACGCTCGCGAGTCTGTATGCCGGTTTCGGGCGCGACGAGGAGGCCCGCAATGTCTTGCGGCAGGAGGCGGCACCTTCCGCCCCGGAACGTCTGGCGGCTGTTCAGAAAATCAAAGAGCTTTTTCCCGCCGAGGCTCCCTTGGCGAAAGAGGCCGCGGAATTGCTGGCTGACCTGGACCGCGAGGGCGTCTCCAAGACGGAGCGGTTCCGCGCGGGCCGGGATTTTCTGACCGGACATCCGGAACTTTCCGAAACGGCGAGGTCCGCGGAACTGGCCCGCCTGCGTAAGCTGGCCGAACGGGACCCGGCCCTGCTGCCGGAGTATTTTGTCCTGCGCAAGGACCTCTCCGCGACCCTTGGCCGCCTGGCGGCGCTGGAGCAGGAATTGACCCGGGAATGGGACGATGGGCGGGGGACGCGCGAAGCCGGGGAGGTGCTTGCCCTGCTTTATCTGGAGGGGAAAAATTTTGCGGAGCTCGGGAAGGTGCTCGATCAAAGCCTCGACGACGCCCATTTCCACGAGGCGGCCTGGGATCGCCTGGGCCAATTGCTTTTGTCGGCCGACCAACCCGAACTCGCCGCCCGGGTGATGTCGGCGCTGGTGACTCGCGCCCCGGGCAACTCCGTTCGCGCGCTCTTTCTGGCCGAGGCGCTCTGGAAATCCGGTCGCGAAACCGAGGCCCGGGAACTGGTGTTTCCCATCGAACGCATCGCGGCTTTTGACCCCGCGCGCCGCCCGGATCTGGCGCGATTTGAACTCGCCGTCGGCAACCCCGACGCCGCGCGGAGGCATTTGCTGGCGATGCCCCCCCGCTCGGTGGATGCCTCCACCGCCGCGCTCTGGGGGCAGGCAGCCGGGCAATTTCTCGCCGCACAAAAAATGGACGACGCCCGCGCTGCCCTTGCCCAGGCGATCACGTTCCCCCAGAACGGATCCGGTTCGCTGGTGGCCGACTACCACCTGGCCTTGGGAGACCTGGCGTCGCGCGAACCGGGCACTGCTGCTTTTTCGCTCACGCCATCCGTTCTGCGGGATTTTCAAATCGCCGCCGCCGGCCGTTTGGCCGCTGCCGATGAAACGTCCCGCGCCTGGCTCTGGCTGGAAATAGTTGCCCATCCGCTCGCCGTTGTTTCCGGTCGCGAGCTTTTGCAAAAATTGGAAAAGTCCGACTCCGCCCGCGCCGCCCGGCTCTGGAACGCGGAGATCGGCCCCGAGGCAACCTGGGACATGCGTCGCGAGGCGGCCCGGTTTTTTCTTCGTCATGCGGAAGCTGATCCCCCCGGCCGCGCGGCCGCCCTGCGCCGGGCCCACGAACTGCATCCGGGTTCTTTTGTCACTGCCGACGCCTGGGCCCGTGAACTTCTGCGGGCCGGACAGCCCGATCAGGCCAGGAAAGTTTATCAAGTACTGTTGGAATCGTACTCTTCTCCGGAGGATAGTCTGGCCGCGACTGGTCAGCTGCAGAAGCTGGACGCCCCCTGATCCGAAGGGGCTGGCTTGCCATCGGGAGACTTCCCGGTTTACACTCCTCGTATGCGCCTGAGTTTCTGTCTCTTTGTCTGGTCGATCGTCTCGATCACCTGCCATGCACAGAACAGTCACAACATGCAGTTTTATCCGGACTCCTCCATGGTGAAACGTTGGGATGCGTCCACCCAGAAAGCCATGGCCGCGATGAACGTGAATGAAAGCGGCAAGCCTGGGAAACGCAAAAAACACGACGCTTCATTGAAGACGGAATTTTCCGACAAGACCTTTTCCAGCGCGGGTGGGGAATTTGGCAAATCGCTTTCCGGACAGAAGGAATTTGCCTTGAACGACAAGGTGTCCCCGGACTCGTTTGCCACGCGCACATTTTTCGGCATCAAAAACCCGTGGTTCGGACGCAAAACCGTCGAGACGGACAAGGCCATTCTCTGGAGCAAAACAAACATTGCCAACGCGGATCGAAAGTTTGCGGTGGATGGGGCCGACGTCCGGGAGTTTTATCAGGCCGACAAGAAGACCGGGGAGCGTCTGGAGGCGCTACCCACCCGTTCGACCACGGTGGACGGCAAGGCCCAGGGGATGATGGACAACATCTCCAGCCAAAAGAACCTCACGGTTGAGCAAGTGCGCGAACTTCTGAACAAAAACCACTGAGGCCCTTCCCAATTTTTTATGGTCTCAGATACATTGGATTTTCTCTGCCGTGGTTGCGAAAAGGTTCTCAACGTCGAGGAACTTCGCGCCAAACTCGCCCTCGGTCGCCCGCTCCGGGTCAAGCTCGGCGTCGATCCCACCGCGCCCGACATTCACCTCGGTCACAGTGTCGGTCTGAGCAAGCTGCGCGATTTTCAAGACCTCGGCCACGACGCCATTTTGATCATCGGGGATTTCACCGCGATGATCGGCGACCCCAGCGGCCGTTCCGTCACCCGCCCTCAGTTGACGCACGAACAGGTGCTCTCCAACGCCAGGAGTTACCAGGAACAGGCCTTTAAAATTCTCAGCCGGGACCGCCTGCGCATCGTTTTTAATGGCGAGTGGTTTGAGGCCATGAGTTTCGAGGAGGTCATCAAGCTCAACAGCCGCGTCACTCTTCAGCAGATGTTGGTGCGCGAAGATTTCCGCGAGCGCCTCGACAAAGGGCAGCCCATTCGCGCGCATGAAATCCAATACCCCATCATGCAGGGTTGGGATTCCGTGATGATCAAGGCCGATGTCGAACTCGGCGGCACCGACCAGCTTTTTAACATCATGGTCGGTCGCGACCTGCAAAAAGAAGAAGGCCAGCCCCAGCAGGTCTGCATGGTCATGCCCATTCTGGAGGGACTCGACGGCAAGCAGAAGATGAGCAAGAGCCTGGGAAATTACGTCGCGCTCAACGAGAGCCCGACCGACATGTTCGGCAAACTCATGAGCATCAGCGACGAGTTGATGCCGCGCTATTACGAGATTCTCCTGCGGGAGGAAATTCCCGCCGGCCAGCACCCGATGGAGGCCAAAAAATCCCTCGCCGAGCGCATCACTGCACGGTTCCACGATCCCGCCGCGGGCCAGGCCGCCCGGACGGAATTTGAAACCCGCTTCAGCAAAAAGGATCTCGCGCAGGCCGACCTCCCGACTTTCGTTCCGGCCGGTCCCCGGGATTTTGTCAGCCTGGCGGTCGAAGCGTATGCCCAATGTTTCCAGATCACGAAGTCTCGCGGGGACGCCCGCCGTCTCGTTGAAGGGGGTAGCGTGCAGTGGCGCGGCGAAAAGATTCCCGATGTGAAAGCGTCCCTGCCGGAAGGCGAATCCGGCGTGCTCAAACTGGATAAAATCCGGATGGTGCGGATTTAGTTTTTCCCCGGGCGAAAAATCAGCGAATCCGTTCCAGCAAAAAGCGGGCGATGTTGCGGGACGCTCCGACTTTGCGGGTCGCGGAAAGATTGGCCCGCCAGGCATTCCACATGGCGCCGTCGTTGGCCATGGCGCCGAGGATAATGTCGTGAATGCGCTGGGGAGCCCCCACGGCGAGAGCGCCGATGCCGGTCTGTTCGATCAGCGAGATGTTCCCCTCCTCCTGGCCGGGCACGATGTGGCTGACCAGAAACGGAATCTGCGCCGCGATGGCTTCCTGGACAGTCGCGCCGCCGGCTTTGCCGACAAAGATGTGGTGTGAGGTCATCAGGCGCGGCATTTCCTGGGTCCATCCGATCAACTCTCCGTTGGACGGGTGGCCGGCCTCCTGAAGCTGGCGGAAGACGCGTTGCCGCCGCCCGGTGACGACCGTCACGCTGAGGTTGGGGATTTTCGCAAGGTGTTCCAGGGAAGCGATGGCCGCCTCGGTTTTTCCTCCGGGGAAAAACAGGACCTTCCACTTTCCGTCCGGCGGCGCGGGAGCGGGTTCCAGGGTCTCGAAGATCGGATTGACGGGAAACCCCAGCACATGGATGCGCTCCTCGGGCACGCCATCGCTGCGCAGCACTGCGGCGGTAAGGTCGTCCGCCACCAAGGCCCCGTCGCTCGGGCAGCGGTACCAGGCCGAACTGATGAAGGTGGAGTCGGTGATGACCGTGTAAAACGGCGCGTTGATCGCGGGATGGCGTTTCCGGATTTTCGCGATCAGGAAGGAAAAAACCGGATAGGTTGAGGCGATGATATCGGGCTGGAATTCGGTAATCAGTCCCTTCACCGCATCGGTCAGTTCCTTGAGCATGGGCCCCATGCCTTCGACCACGCCGCGGCGGTTGAGGAGGGCAAACACAACTTTCCAGGCGCGTGGGTAGCGGTTGATGGCGGTGGCGTAGCCCTTTTGCACCAGCTTGTTGACCAGCGGATTGGTGCGCGTGTAGGGGTCGGCCACCAGGACCTCGGCCGTGCCGCCGGTCTCGGCGGTGAGGGCTTCGCTGATATTGCGGGCGGCCGTGTTGTGACCCTCGCCCATGCTGGCGGTGAGGATAAGAATGCGGGGCATGCGTCAGTGCCGGGGGCTAAAGCTCTTGGAGCGCCTGGCGGGCGCGCTGCTTGGTCTCTTCATCGTCCTTGGTTTTGGACGGTAGGGATAGACCCTTTTCCAGGTGTTTGCGAGCGTCGTTTTTCTTGCCGAGGGCCAGCAGGGTGCGTCCGTATTCCACGTGGTTGGCGACCCGGGGAGGTCCGGCGGCGATGGCTTTCTCAAAACACAGGGCCGCCGTTTTGTGGGAGGCGTCGGGGAATTTTCCGTAGATCACCTGCGCGAGTCCCTTGAGCAGGGGGCTAAAGTTTGCCATTTCAAAGTTCCAGCGCCCCAGAATAAACCATGCGAGATCGTTCCCGGGGTCGAGCTGTGCGGCGAGTTCCGCCTCTTCCTTAATGAGTTTGGAAAGCTCCACCTTGCGGCGGGACGGGGCGGTGAGCGCCTGGCGGCCATAAGCGATGGCCAGGGCGAGATGGGCGGGGGAACTTTTTGGATCGGCCTTCACCGCGCTCTGGGCCGCGTCGAGGGATTGGTCGCCCAGGCGCTTTTTTTCCGCCTCGGTTGTCGCGGAAGCGGCGAGCTGGTCGTATTGTTTGGCGAGCCGGTGGAGGACTCCGGCGTCCTCCGGGGTGCGGGCCGCCAGTTCCTGATAAACCACCAACGCCTCTTCGTGGCGGCCGGCCCTGTCGAGGGCGTCGCCGGTCGCAAAGGGATCGGCGGCCTGGACAGCGACCGGAAACGACAGAAAAAGCAGCACGATTCCGGAAAAAATGGCGCCTTGCAGGCGTGCGCGAAGGCGGGACCAAAAAAGCATCGTAAGGCCGGGAGGTTGGGGCTTTTGCTTCGGGACTTCAAGTCCCACCCGGAGAGCGGTGGGTTTCGTGCTGCAATTCTAGAAAAAGGGGCTGGAGGAAACCGGGCCAGCTTCTAGCCTGCGGGCATGACTGTGTTTTCCCGGCCTGGCGCGGATGTCTTTGTTCCGGATGGCGATTCTCTGGAAAAAGCGGCGGCACGCATTACCCATCTTGGCATCGGCGCGCACCAGGATGATCTCGAATTCATGGCCTATCACGGCATCCTCGAGTGTTTCGAGCGGACGGATCGCTCGTTCGGGGGAGTCACCTGCACGGATGGCGCGGGGAGCGCCCGGCAGGGGCCTTTTTCCCACTTCACCAATGAGGAAATGCGCGGCATCCGCCGCGAGGAACAACGCACGGCCGCGCGGTTGGGAAAGTTCGGGGTGATGATCCAGCTCGATGTGCCTACCGCCGAGTTAAAGACGGCGGCCGTCAACCCGCTGCTTCCCGACCTGCAGGCAATTTTTGCCCTGATGACCCCGGAGGTGGTTTACACCCACAACCCCGCGGATAAACACGAGACCCATTTGCATGTCCTGGCCGCCGTGGTGGATGCCTTGCGGGCTCTGCCGCGCGAACGCCGTCCGGCGCGGCTGCTGGGCTGTGAGGTCTGGCGCGGCCTCGATTGGATGAACGACGCGGAAAAAATCGCGCTGGATGTGAGCGGGCGGCCGGAACTTGCCGCCGGACTCAACCAGACGTTTGCCTCCCAGATCGCCGGTGGGAAACGCTACGATCTCGCCACGGATGGCCGGCGTCGCGCCAATGCGACCTATTTCACCGCCCACCAGGTGGACCACGCCACCCATCTTTCTTTTGCCATGGATCTCACGCCGCTCCTGCGGGACGACAGTCTGGATGTGATCGGGTTCACGTTGGATTTTATCGATCGCTTCCGCAAGAATGTGGAGGGGAACCTGGAGCGCGCCTTGCGCCGTTAAGATCATGGAAATCATCATTCAACCCGATGGCGCGGCCGCCAGCCTGCTCGCGGCCCGCCGTGTGGCGGCCCTGATTCGGAAGAAACCCGACGCCGTCCTCGGACTGGCAACTGGAAGTTCCCCGCTGGCGCTGTATGCGGAACTGATCCGTCTGCACCGCGAGGAGGGTTTGGATTTTCAGCATGTCACGACGTTTAATCTCGATGAATACGTGGGACTGCGCCCAAGCCATCCTTCCTCCTATAACTACTTCATGGCGGAAAACCTTTTCCGTCATATCAACGTGAATCCGGAGCGAACCTTCATCCCCTCCGGCCAGGTGGACGGGGCGGGCATTGAGGAATACTGCGCGTGCTATGAGGAGAATATCCGCCGCGCCGGGGGACTGGATCTGCAGATCCTTGGCATCGGGGGCGACGGTCATATTGGTTTTAACGAGCCGGGTTCCTCCCTGGCATCGCGCACTCGGATCAAGACGCTGACGGCCCGCACGCGCGCGGACAACGCGGCGTTTTTTACCCCCCCGGATCCCGTGCCTTTCCACGTCATCACGATGGGGGTGGGCACGATCATGGAGGCGCGCGAGATTTGTCTGTTGGGTTTCGGAGCCGGCAAGGCGGCGGCCGTGGTGGGCGCGGTGGAAGGCCCGGTGACGGCTTCGGTTCCGGCATCCATCCTGCAGATGCACCCAGTGGCAAAAGTCTTTACCGATGAGGCGGCGGCGGCGCGTCTCTCGCGGCTGGACTACTACCGTTGGGTTTTCGAACAAAAGCCCGCCTGGCAGGTGTTCTGACCGGGGCCTATTTGCGGAAGCGATAGTGGCTCACGATCCACTCGCTGCCCCCGCGGTATCCCCAGAGTTCGGCGCAGGACATATAAAACACCCTCCAGTAGGCCCGCCATTTAGCCGCCTGCTCCGCGCCGTAGGTTTTTTCCAAAAGCGGACGAATCGCGGCGTCGTTGCGGTCCATGTTTTGCAGCCAGGCCTCCGAAGTGCGCTGGTAATGCATGCCGCTCACGCGCCAGTGGCGTTCGATTTTGAGGTCGTCCTGAAAATAAAGCAGCAGGTGATCCGAAGGCATCGTTCCGCCCTCGAAAAAATACCGCGTGATCCAATCCGATGGGTCCTTCCCTTCAAAGTGATAGGCAAAATCCCGGTGGGTGAAGATGTGGACGAAAAGTCGGCCATCCGGTTTGAGCCATGAGGCCACCTTCGCCATCAGGCGGCGGTAGTTTTTCATGTGCTCGAACATTTCGACGGAGACCACCCGGTCGATGGCCTCCGCTCCGGCTTCGAAGGTGTTCATGTTGACGGTAAGAATGGTGACGTTGCCAAGTCCGCGCCGCGCCGCCTCCCCTTCGATGAACTCCCGCTGGGTGCGCGAATTGGAGACGCCGGTGATCCGGGCGTTGGGGAATTTTTCCGCCATCCATAGAGTGAGACTGCCCCAGCCGCAGCCCAGTTCCAGAATATGCTGCCCATCCGCCAGGTCCGCCCGCTCGCAAGTCAGGGCGAGCATGGCTTCCTCCGATTCCGCAAAGGTGGTGTCCTCGCGCGGCCAGTAGCCGCTGCTGTATTTGAGCCGGGGTCCGAGGCAGTGCTGGAAAAATTCCGTCGGCACTTCGTAGTGCTGTTCGTTGGCCTCGTCGGTCTTGATCGCAATCGGCCGCTGGTCGAGATCGGCGATAAAGTCCAGAAGGGCGGCCTGTTGTTTTTCCACATCGCCGCGATCTTCCTCGCGCAATTTTTTGGCGAGGAGATTGCGGATGCCGATCCGGATGGCGGCGTCGGGCAGGAGGTTTTTGGCGAGCAGGTCGTCGAGCGAGATCATGAGGATTTGGGCGGCAAAGGCAGGAACACGCTGGTGGTGCGCTGGTACTCACGGTAGGCATCCCCGCGGGATTTGAGCGACTGTTCCTCGGCGGGCGGAACGCCGGTGACGCAGAGAAGGAAATACAGCATGATGAGCGGCGCGAAAACCGTCAGCCAGCCCCAGGGCGAGCCGCAGGCAAAAACAAAAAAGGCGATCCAGATCACCCACTCGAAAAAATAATTCGGATGGCGGGAGTATTTCCACAGCCCGGTCTGGCAGACGCCGCCTTTGTTTTCCGGCTTCCCGCGAAAATGTTTCAACTGGCCATCGGCCACCGCCTCACCTCCCAGACCAATCAGCCAGAGCGCCGCGCCCAGGATTTCCCACACCGACAAGCCCGGGGCTGGATTGGCACAGGCGACCGCGAACGGTGCGCTGAGGATGCCGATGAGCAGGCCCTGGAGGAGAAAAAATCCGAAAAACATCAGCCAGACCCGTTTCGGAAAGGCTTCGCGCAAGCCCGCGTAGCGCGCGTCCTCGGTCGGATGGTGCCGGGCCACCCGAAGGAAAAGATGGGTGCCGAGACGCAGGCTCCAGACCACCACCATCACCGTGATCAGCCCCTTGCGCAGCGGGTCGCCGGAGCCGACCGCGGCATAAATTCCCACCACCACGGCAAAGCCATACGACCAGGCGACGTCAACGAATCCCGCGTTGTTGATCTTTTTGCAAATGAACCAGACCACGGCCATCAGGGCCATGGAGACATTCACCCCCACTCCGACCAATACCCAGGCGTTCATCGCTCAATCTCCGAAAATGTCATACGCCGGTGACTTTAACCCCAGATTGTCCGGCCGCGTATAGACCATTTGCGCGACCGTGATGTGACGGGTGCCAAATGCCGCCTCGCAGTAACACAAATAATAAATCCACTTACGGATGAACACGTCGTCGAAGCCCAACGCTTTCACCGCCTCCAATTCCGCCAGAAAATTCTCGCGCCAGACCCGCAGCGTGCGCGCGTAAAAGGGTGCCATGTCGGCGTAGTCGAGCAGGTTCAACTGGCCCGTGCGCTGCATGGCCTCCGCGATGCGTCCGTTCGACATCAGGAGGGACCCGGGAAAAATATGCTTTTGGATGAAGTCCACCCCATCGCGAAGAATCTCGTACTGCTGGTCGGGGCAGAGAATGGCTTGCAAACCGAGCAGGCCGTGGGGTTTCAGGAGTTCGCTGCAACGAGCGAAAAATCCATCCACATAACGTTCCCCCACCGCCTCCAGCATCTCGATGGAGGCAATCTTGTCATACCGCCCCTGCAGGAGCCGGTAGTCGCAGAGGAGGATTTCGATCCGGTCCTGCAACCCCGCCGCCTCGATGCGAGCCGAGGCCTCGGCATATTGTTCCTCGGAGATCGTCACCGTGGTGACGCGACAGCCGTAGTTTTTCGCGGCATGCATGCTGAACCCGCCCCAGCCGGACCCGATCTCCAGGACCTCGTCGCTGGCGACCAGGCGCAACCGCTGGCAGAGCATGTCGTATTTTTTGCGCTGCGCGTCCTCCAGCGAGAGATCCGGCGGATCGAACCACGCGCTGGAATACGTCATCGTTGGATCCAGCCAGAGCTGGAAAAACGCGTTGCTCAGGTCGTAATGCTCCCGGATGTTGGCGCGGCTTTTTCCGAGGCTGTTTGGGCGTCGCAGATGCAGGAAGCGATTGTAGGTGTTGAGGAGATTGAGGATGCCGGTGGAGCGTCCGGTCCGGGTTTCCACGCCAGCTGCGTCCTCGGAATTCAGAATAAACCAGGCAATCACCTTAGTGAGGTCCGGTGTTTCCCATTCGCCCGCCATGTAGCTTTCGGCAAAACCAATCGGGCCGAACAGCACACACCTCCGGAAAAATCCCTCGCTCTTCACCTCAATCCGCGCCTGCAGGCCCTTGAAAAGTCCTCCGTAGTGGCGTCGACTGCCATCGGGCAGCACCAACTCCAGCGACCCGCGCTTGAGCGTTTTTAGACTGTTGAGGACAAGTTTCCGGAAGACCATGCGTGGGGAATTCTGACATCCCCGGCCCTCATTACGAGTCCCGATGGGAAGTGGATTCGGGAAAATTGCCCCCGACTACCGCCAGCGGGTTTCCGGCTGGAGATTGATCTCCTCCGGTTTCACCTCAAAGCCGCAAGCCTGCATGAGAAAGGCCACTCCCTCGGGGCTTTCCATTGTCTGCTTGAGGCTGTTGGCGAAGATCTCGATGTATTCCTTGTAGCTGTCCAGCGCGAGGCGTCCGGCGGAGAAATGTTCGGCCAGCTGTTGGTCGTGATTCTCGATGAGGTCGAACAGCGCCCGCCGCAGCCGGGCCCGCATGGCGGGATCGACCACCACGCGGAACGGCGTCGCACCGGGATCACTCGGAGCCGGGGCGTTGGTGAGGTCGAAGGATTGCGGGGTGATGGAGTAGTCGGAGTCGCTCATGATCTGTTATCGGATGGCAGCCCACACTCGGTGTACGTCGTCGTGTTCGTCGAGCAGGTGGAGAAACTCCCCGGCTTCGATGGCGTCCTGCTCGGACAGCGTGGGGAATTGTTTCGCAACGTAGCCGAGCTCGCTGGTGACCACCGTCCACCCATTGGCGGCGAGCCATTTGGACGCGGCGGCCGTTGCCGTGCGTTCCGTGACGAAGCGCGCCCCGGTGGCCCCTTCGGGAATGTCGTCGTTCTGCGCGTGGGTGAGGGGTTCCACTTCGTTGGCTCCGGCCTCGATGGCGGCCTCCTCGATGTCCGCGGTGTCGGGTCGGTGCGCTTCCACCAGGCCCACGTGGTCGAAGAGAAACTTGTTGCTGCCCGGCGTGCCAAGCTGGCCCCTTTTGAAAAGATTGCGAATCTCAGGCGCGGTGCGGTTGTTGTTGTCTGTAAGAACCTCGACGATCACCGGCACTTTGTGGGGAGCGTAGCCTTCATAAACGATATGATCGAGGATCAGCTTGTCCTCGCCGATGCCCGCGCCCTTCTTGATGGCGCGCTCAATCACATCGCTCTTCACGCTCTGACGGCGCGCCTTCTCGCAGGCGGCAAAAAGCCGGGCGTTTCCGTCCAGGTCCGGCCCGCCATGTTTGGCGGCGACCATGATTTCCTTCACCAGCTTTCCGACCATCTGCCCCTTCTTTAAACCGGCAACTTCTCTTTTGGCATGCAGCCATTGACGTCCCATAGAAGGAAGACTTTACGCAGGTCGGGGAACGCTGGCAAGAGGGTCTCAGAGTTGGGAAAATCTGTTTTTGTGTGGGTTTTTCTTGCTTATGTAGAAAATTAGTTTAGCTAATAAATGCACCACTATGAGTGATTTAACCTTTCCCGGCGCGGCGCGCGCCGCTGTGCTGACGGGCCCCCGTCAGATCGAATTCCGCGAGTTTCCCATCCCCTATCCCGGTCCAGGTGAGTTGCTGGTCCAAGTGGAGGGCTGCGGGATCTGCGGTACCGACGTTCATGAATACAAGCGTGATCCGTTTGGGCTCGTTCCCGTCGTGCTGGGCCACGAGGGATCGGGGACAATTCTGGCGTCCGGCGGCGACGTGCGGGATTTTGCCGGGGAAGTGCTGGTTCCAGGCGACCAAATTGTCACGTCGGTGCTGGTGCCGGACGATTGCCCGTTCACCCACGATTTTCCGGCGCGCTCCAATCTCAGTGACTCGCTCGGGGTTTACGGGCTCCTGCCCGACGAACCGGGGCGGCATCTCAATGGGTACTTTGCGACACATCTTGTCGTTCGGGCCGGCTCCACGGTTTTTAAAGTGAATGGCATGACCCTCAAGCAGCGCCTGCTGATCGAACCGATGGCGGTGACGGTGCATGCTCTCGAGCGGGCGAAAACGACGGGTCTGCTCAATTTTTCCAGCGCCGTGCTGGTGCAGGGCTGCGGGCCGATTGGCCTCATGATGATTGCCACGCTCTTTGCCTACGGCGTGGAAAACATCATCGCGGTGGATGGCGTGCCGGCCCGCCTGGAAATGGCCCGCGCCATGGGAGCCGCGCAGGTCGTGCAAATCGGGGAGGGGCGGGATGTGGTGGAATTTGTCCGGGGGGCAACGCGCGGACGCGGGGTGGATTTTGCTTTTCAATGCACGGGGGTTCCCGCGGCCGCCGCGGCGATCTGGAAATTCGTCCGGCGAGGCGGAGGACTCTGCGAGGTCGGATTTTTCATGGACAACGGCACCTGCGAAATCAACCCGCATGAAGATCTTTGCAAAAAGGAAATCACCGCCGTCGGCTCCTGGGTTTACACACCGCAGGAGTATCCCGTGGCCATTGCCATGATCCGCCACCTGGTCCGCATCGGCCTCCCGATTGAGGATCTCGTCACCCACACGTTTCCGCTGGATAAGATCACCGACGCCATGGAGACAAACATCGCCCTGGAAGGCATCAAACTGGCCGTCGTGCCCTGATTTTATGAGAGACATCCTGCATCCCGCCGACTGCCTGGTCAACGCCATGGCCCGCATCTACCGCTACCGCATGACCACGACGTCGGGAGGAAACCTCTCCATCCGCGACCGGGACGGCTCCATCTGGATCACGCCGGCCCGAGTGGACAAAGGTGCCCTGCGCCGCGAAGACATCGTGCGTGTCCTGCCCGACGGAACATCCGAGGGCCGCCACAAGCCGTCGTCTGAGTTTCCTTTCCACAAACGCATCTACGAATTGCGGCCCGATCTCAGTGCGATCATTCACGCCCATCCGGTGGCGCTTGTCGCGTTTAGCATTTGCGGACGCACGCCGGACACCCGTCTTTTTGCCAAGGCGCACGCGATCTGCGGCCAGGTGGGTTTTGCGCCCTACGCGCTGCCGGGGAGCGCGTTGCTGGGCGAGCGCATCGCGGAAGTTTTCACGCACGGCCATGACTGTGTGATGCTGGAAAACCACGGGGTCGTGGTGGGTGGAGCGGATTTTCAAGGGGCTTTCCGCCGGTTTGAAATGCTGGAGTTTGTGGCCAAAACCATCGTCAAGGCCAGTGTGCTGGGCGACGTGCGCTACCTGTCGGACGCCGAACTCCAGGTAGGCGAGAAGCCCGTGACCGCGCTGGAGACCTTCGACGCGGGGAGCGCCTCAAGCGAGGAGCGCGCGCTGCGGGCCGAGTTGTGCGACTTCATCCGACGTGGCTACCAACAGCGTTTGCTCACCAGCACGGCCGGCAGCTTTTCTGTGCGGGTCGATGCCGAATCGTTCCTTATCACGGGAGAACTGGTGGACCGGGCAACCATCACGCCGGACCAGTTGGTTCTCGTGCGTGGCGGACGCTGCGAAACCGGCGGACGCCCTAGTCGGGCCCATCTGCTACATGCGCCGATTTACGCGCGCCACCCGGAAATCCGGGCCATTGTGAATGCCACCCCGGTCAACGCCACGGCTTTTTCCGTGTCCGACGCCGTGCTCGATACGCGCACCATTCCGGAGAGTTACATTTTCCTCCGCGATGTCGCGGTGCTGCCATTCGCGGCGATCTACGACGACCCCGAACTGATCGCCTCTTCCCTCTCGCCGGCGGCGCCGATTGCCCTGGTCCGGAACGACTGCGCCCTCGTGCTGGGACAAAACATTCTCGACGCCTTCGACCGTCTGGAGGTGCTGGAGTCCACCGCGGAAGCCGTCATCAACAGTCGCGCTCTCGGGGAGGTCCAACCGATGAACGACGGGGTGATCGAGGAGTTGGTGAAGGTTTTTTTGAGCTGAGTCGGGGCGACGCAGAAGAGTCTAACCGCAGCCGGAGCGAAGCGGAGACAGCCGAAGGCAAATGAAGCGGAGGGGCGCGGATGGGGAAAGGGAGTCTGAGAGACGCGCTCTGAATCAGTCGTGATATTTCTTGTTCTGAATCCGGTTCTCGGTGTCGACCATGCTCTGGTCCCAGCGCTTCAGGGCCTCCCAGGCGCTCTCTTTCCGTCCTTGCGAGTCGGTCGTACAGCCCGAAACCCCAACAAACACCAGCAACACCAGAAAGACCTTCATGAGTTTTCCTTAAGCGCAGGACCGGGTTTCTGCAAACTCCGAAAGACGCGAGGAGGGAAATGGGGCGAGATCAATAGTGGGTGAGGTTCAAGACCAGTACCAAAGGTGCGGGAGTATCATAGCCCAGTCCGCAGGGCTGGGTTCACGATGGTCCATTTCGAGCGGCCTGAAGGGCCGCGATTGAGCCATGGGGAGGGACGGGCATCCTATCGCGGCCGTTCAGGCCGCCATTTTTTCCGGCCTTTGACCCGGGCTGTGGAATAGCGGGCCTTCAGCCCTCTTGCAGACCTCCCCCACTTTTATTCACACCCAGGGAAATGGGGAAATGAGGATTTCCATTGACCCCTGCCCCTTCCTTGAATTTACATACCAACCGGTTTGAATGAACGCAAAGTCCACCCGGTCCCGTAACCCTGAAATGACGCGCAAGAAGCTGGTTTCGGCGACTCGGGATTTGGTGCTGCAGCGGGGGTTTTCGGGGGCGGGGGTGGATCAGATCTGTGCCGCTGCCGGAGTGACCAAGGGAGCCTTTTTCCACCATTTTAAGACGAAGGACGAGATCGGGCAGGCCGCCCTGGCGGATTGGGCGGCTTTTGGCATGGGCCTGTATGCCGAAGCCCGCGCGAAGCCGGCCCGCTATCCGCTGGATCACGTGCATCGATTTTTCGAGATCATGGCCGGTATGGTGGTTGCGGCTCCCTCGCCGGTGACCTGTGTCGTGGGCATCATGTCCCAGGAGTTGGCCAACGCGAATCCGCTTTTGCGCGGGGCCTGCGCGACCTATCTGGGGAATTGGACCGAGTTTGCCCGCCAGTTGCTGGAAGAGGCCAAGGCGGCGCGTAAACCGCGGGTGGATTTTGAGGCGGAGGAAGTCGCCTGGTATCTCAATAGCCTCTGGCAGGGATCCATGCTGGTGGCGAAAACGCGCCGGGATCCGGAGATCATTCTAAAAAATCTCGAACGTGCCCGGGCGCATGTCGACGACCTATTCGGCGGGGAGGCCGGGCCTCCTTCTCGTCGCAAAACCCCCAAGGCTCACCCCCGCCCAATCAATCACCCTAACCCCAAAAAATCATGAGCAAATATGTCGATGGATTTGTCATTCCGCTGCCGGAAAAAAACGTGGAAGCCTACCGGGAGATTGCCGCAAAAGCCTCGAAGATCTGGAGTGAACACGGCGCGCTGGAATATCGCGAGTGCCTGCTCGAAGATCCGATCGACAAGGACATGGTGACGTTCCCTCACCTGGCGTCCGCCCGACCGGGGGAAACCGTGGTTTTTGCCTATATCACGTACGAGTCGCGCGCTCACCGCGACGAGGTGAATGCGAGGGTCATGGCTGATCCCCGCATTCATCAATTGTGTTGCCCCGAAGACTCGCCTTTCGACTATCTCCGCATGGCATACGGCGGATTTCAAACTTTGGTGGAGGCCTGATTCCATGAGCACGATTCGCGTTTTGGTCGGGACCCGGAAGGGCGCATTTATCCTGACCTCAGACGGCAAACGGCAGAATTGGACCGTCAGCGGGCCGCATTTTGGGGGCTGGGAGATTTATCATGTGAAAGGCTCGCCGGTGAATCCCGACCGCCTTTATGCTTCCCAGACCAGTGGGTGGTTCGGTCAGGTGATGCAGCGTTCCGAGGATGGGGGCAAAACCTGGGAGGCGGTCGGCAACGAGTTTGCCTATCAGGGCCCGACAGGCACTCACCAATGGTATGATGGGACGCAGCACCCGTGGGAGTTCAAACGGGTCTGGCATGTGGAACCTTCGCTGAGCGATCCGGAAACGGTTTTCGCCGGAGTGGAAGATGCCGGGCTCTTTAAGTCCACCGACGGTGGGAAATCCTGGCTGGAACTGCCGGGTCTCCGCGGCCATGACACCGGGCCCCTCTGGCAGCCGGGGGCGGGGGGCATGTGTCTGCACACCATCCTGCTGGATCCGAAAAATCCGGACCGGATCTTCGTGGCAATTTCCGCGGCAGGGGCGTTTCGCAGCGACGATGGAGGGACAACCTGGAAACCGATCAATCGGGGATTGAAGTCGGAGTTTTTGCCTGATCCTCTGGCCGAGGTCGGACATTGTGTGCATCGCCTCGCTTTGCATCCTTCGCGACCGGAAACTCTCTTCATGCAAAAACATTGGGATGTGATGCGCAGCGATGACGCGGGCGCGTCGTGGCACGAGGTGAGCGGCGACCTGCCGAGCGACTTCGGGTTCCCCATTGAGGTCAATGCCAACGAACCCGAAACGATCTACGTGGTGCCGATCAAGAGCGATTCCGAACATTTCCCGCCCGAGGGAAAACTGCGGGTCTATCGCAGTCGCACGGGCGGCAATGAGTGGGAGGCGCTGACCAAGGGCCTGCCGCAGCAGGATTGTTACGTCAACGTCCTGCGGGACGCGATGGCGGTGGATTCGTTGGACCCCTGCGGAGTGTATTTTGGCACGACCGGTGGCCAGGTTTATGTCTCGGCCAATGGCGGGGATTCGTGGGAAGCCATCGTGCGGGACCTGCCCGCGGTGCTCTCCGTCGAAGTGCAGACTCTGCGAGAGTGAAAGTGAAAGGGCCGAGTGATATGAGGACACCGCACAACTCCCCTCGGCCCCCGGCCCCCGGCCCTCGGCCCTCCCTCATCCGCATCGTGCTGCCGTTTCACCTCCGGAATCTGGCGCGGGTGGACGATGAGGTGACCGTTGAGGTGGCCGAGCCGATCTCGATCGAGGCCGTGCTGAATGCGCTCGAAGAGAATTTTCCGATGCTGCGAGGGACCATTCGTGACCACGGGACGCGGAAACGCCGGGCCTTCCTCCGCTTTTTTGCCGGGGGAAACGATTTGTCCAACGACGCGCCAGATACGCTCCTGCCGGAAGACGTTTCTTCCGGGAAAGAACCGTTGTTCATCATCGGCGCCATCGCGGGAGGGTAACCCTCCGCCGGGCTGCCGCACTGGGCATTTCCTGCCGAAACCTCCCCCGAAAAAACCCGGACTCGACAACACTCCCCGCGGACGGTATTGCGCGGGCGGGCAATCCATTATCCCATTCTTATGAGCGACAAAAAACAATTCCGGGCCGGGGTTCTCTTCGGCGAAGAGGTGAAGGAAATGCTGGACTACGCGAAGGCGAACGAGTTCGCGCTTCCGGCCGTCAATTGCATCAGCACCAGCACGGTGAACGCCACCCTGGCCGCCGCGCGTGAGGTCAAGTCCCCGACGATGATCCAGTTCTCCAATGGCGGCGCCCAGTTTTTCATCGGCAAAGGCGTAAAGGGCGACAATCAGCTCGGCCCCGTCCTCGGCGGCATTGCCGGGGCGCATTACGTGGATGCGGCGGCCAAGGCCTACGGCGTGCCCGTCATTCTCAACACCGACCATTGCGCCAAAAAACTCCTTCCCTGGGTGGACGGCATGCTGGCGGCCAGCGAAGAGCAGTTCGCCAAAACCGGCAAACCCCTCTACAGCTCGCACATGCTGGATCTGTCCGAGGAACCGATTGAGGAAAACCTCGAGATCTGCGCCAAATACCTCGAGCGCATGGCGAAGATGGGCATGACCCTGGAAATCGAGCTCGGCGTCACCGGCGGCGAGGAAGACGGGGTGGACAATTCCGGCGTTGAGGAATCCAGCCTCTACACCAAACCCGAGGAAGTGGCCCTGGCTTACGAAACTCTCCTCAAGGTGAGCCCGAACTTCACTGTGGCGGCGGCCTTCGGCAACGTCCATGGCGTGTACAAACCCGGCAACGTGAAACTCAAGCCGACCATCCTCAACGACTCGCAGAAATACATTGAAGAGAAGTTCGGCACAGGACCGAAACCGGTGAACTTTGTCTTCCACGGCGGTTCGGGTTCGACCCGCGAGGAAATCCGCGAAGCCCTCGGCTACGGCGCGATCAAGATGAACCTCGACACCGACCTGCAATGGGCGTTCTGGGACGGCGTTCGCGAATACGAGGCCGCCAACCATGACTACCTGCAGGGCCAGATCGGCAACCCGAAAGGTCCCGATGCGCCGAACAAAAAATATTACGACCCGCGCGTGTGGGTCGGCGCTGGCGAAGCGGCCTTCACCAAGCGCCTCCTCAGCTCCTTCGAGGACCTGAACTGCATCGGGCGCAACGCCTGATCTTTTGCGGCCTCCGGCCCGGGGAACCGGGCCGGAGATTTGTTTATAGGGCTCGGGGCAGTCGGGAATGCCGGCAATACTCCCCGTTTGGGAATAAATGACTGCGGTTTTGTCCATTCCTTCGATTCATTCCCGAGCGGGAAAACGTCTCTTGTCGAAGCTGGACTCGACAACCGCCCTTGCTCGGCCTAAACGGGACGTTCACCCGCTTCACGCCATGAACGACTCCATCCTCTCCCTCCTCGGCGACAAAGCCGATTCCCTTCTCAATCACGAATGCAAGACGATCTCCAAGGATCTGCTGCACCTGCCTGGGCCCGATTTTGTGGACCGGATTTTCGCGCAGACGAATCGCAATCAGCGCGTGTTGAACAACCTGCATTGGATCTACAACACCGGCCGCCTGGCGGGCACGGGGTATGTTTCCATTCTGCCAGTCGATCAGGGCATCGAGCATTCCGCCGGTGCCAGCTTCGCGAAAAATCCGATCTATTTTGATTCCGAGAACATCGTCAAACTGGCGATCGAAGGCGGGTGCAATTCCGTCGCCTCGACCTTCGGCGTGCTGGCCTCGGTTTCCCGCAAATACGCGCACAAAATTCCCTTCCTCGTTAAAATTAACCATAACGAGCTGCTCACCTACCCGAACCAGCATAAGGAAATCCTCTTTGGCACGGTGAAGGATGCCTACAATCTTGGCGCGGCGGCGGTGGGGGCGACGATTTATTTTGGGTCCGATGATGCGGGCCGCGAGATCGTCGAAATCGCCGAGGCCTTTGCGCTCGCGCACGAACTCGGCATGGCAACCGTCCTGTGGTGTTACCTGCGCAACAGCGCGTTCAACATCAAGGGCGACAAGGATTATCATGTCTCCGCCGACCTCACGGGTCAGGCGAATCACCTCGGCGTCACGATCCAGGCGGACATCATTAAACAAAAGCTCCCCGAGAACAACGGTGGCTTCAAGGCGCTCAATACGGGCGGGTCCAGCTACGGCAAACTCGACGAACGCATTTACACCGAACTGACCACCGACCACCCGATCGATCTCTGCCGCTATCAGGTGGCGAATTGCTACATGGGCCGGGCCGGGTTGATCAACTCCGGCGGCGCGAGCGGGGCGCATGATTTTGCGGATGCGGCCTTCACGGCCGTGGTCAACAAACGCGCGGGCGGCACGGGGCTCATTTCTGGACGCAAGGCGTTCCAGCGTCCGATGGCCGACGGCATCAAGCTGCTCAACACCATCCAGGACGTTTATCTTTCCGAAAAAATCACGGTCGCCTGAGTTTTTTGATCCGGGATTGCAACCGGCGCATTTTGGTCTTATCTGGCACGGATGTCATTGGAACGTTCGCTGGTGGCGGCGCAGGGGTACATCGAGTTGGAGATGCCGGATGAGGCGCTGCGTGAGATCGACGGGTTGTCGGCGGAAGACCTGGCCCGCGAGGAAGTGCAGCAGATGCGGCTTTTTGTGTTTATGCATTCCCGGCGATGGGACGAAGCCCTTGATGTCTGCGCGCGTCTGCGGAGGGAACGGCCGGAATGCACCACCGGGTATATTCACGGGGCGTTTTGTTTGCACGAAATCGGGCGGACGCTCGATGCGAAAAACTTGCTTCTTGCCGGTCCCGCCTGCCTGCTGAGCGAACCGACCTATCATTATAACCTGGGGTGTTACAATGCGGTGCTCGGCAACCTCGACGAGGCCAGCCAACATTTGGAGGCAAGTTTTCAGTTGGACAAAAAATTCCGCGAGCTGGCGAAATACGATCCCGATCTCAAGTCCGTGAAGGATCTGCTCGGCAAGTGATTGTCGGGGCGGAAGCCGTCGCGCGGCTGGAGGAGGCTTTCAAGCGAAATTTCGACACCGGGCGCGAAGTCGGGGCGTCGGTTGCCTTCTGGCAGGAGGGACGCGAGGTGCGCTGTTTTTGCCGGGGGTGGCGGGATGCGGCGCGTTCGGTGCCCTGGACCCCGGACACCATGGTGCTGGTTTGGTCGGCCACCAAAGGGCTTTCCAGCGCCTGTGTCCTGCACGCCCTGGAGGCGTCCGGGCTGGATCTGACGGTGCGGGTCGCGGATTTCTGGCCGGGATTTGCGCAGGGTGGAAAGGAGTTTGTGACGGCGGGGGAGGTTCTTTCGCATCGGGCGGGATTGGCCGCCCTGGACGACAAGACGGCGAACCTTTTGGACCACGATGCCGTGGTGGCCGCCATGGAAAAACAGGCGCCGCTTTGGGAGGCGGCGGGCGGGCATGGTTATGGTCCGCGCACCTACGGGTTTCTCGCGGATGAAATTGTCCGCCGTCTGACGAATCAGACGCTGGGCGATTACTGGCGGGCGCAGTTTGGCGAGCCGCTCGGATTGGATCTTTGGATCGGCCTGCCCGAGGCGAAACATTCCCGGGTCGCGCAGATGATTGCGGCCCGCGCAGGCGCAGGGGATGCCGAGGAGGATTTTACCCGCGCCTTGGCGGATCCGGCCTCGCTCACCCGGGCGGCATTTTCCGCGCCAGCCGGCCCGCTGGGAGCCACCGCGATGAACGCTCCCGCCGTGCGGAGCGCGAGCCTGCCCTCCCTCGGTGGCATCGGGAGCGCGACCGCGCTGGCGAAATTTTATGCCATGCTTGCCGCGGGTGGCGAGTTTGATGGCCGACGCTATTTTTCGGAACAGGCGATCGCGTGGATGACGACACCGCTGGCCCAGGGGCTGGACAAAACCCTGCGCACCGAGACGGCGTTTTCGGCCGGATTTATGTTGGATCCGGTGGCGGCGGACGGACGGAAAAAGCGCTGCATGTTCGGCCCGTCTGTCCGGGCCTTTGGCCACCCGGGCGCGGGCGGCAGCCTGGCCTTTGCCGATCCCGAGAACGGTCTGGGTTTCGCCTACGTGATGAATCAGATGGAAACCGGCGTGCTGCCCAAGGCTCGCGCGGTTTCCTTGGTGCAGGCGCTTTATGGGGCGCTCTGATCGGAGCGGAACCACGCCAGGGCCTCGTGATAGGCGTCGGGCGTGTTGAAATCCCAGCGCAGCCAATCCTGCGGGCAGGGCACCAAGGTGGTGTCGGTGCGGTGCTCGTCAAGAAACCCGCGAAGCCCGAGGCTCTGTTCGCTCAGGGTGGCCAGTTCGTCCCGGAAATCCGCGGAAAGCACGACCGGATGCCCGCGGTGTCCGGCATGGTCCGGCACGAGGACAGCACTGGTTCCGGCCAGACGTGCGAGTTGACGGTAGAGGGCGGGCGGACGGGGTTGATCGACGGCCGTGATGAGAATCGCGCGGGCATCCGGAGGGATGGCGCGCAGTCCGGTCTGGACGGACGTGATTTTTCCGAGTTCCGGCCGGGGATTGAGGCAGAGGGAACCCCCCGGCAGTCGATCGCGCCAGAACGGTTCGGTGTGCGGACCCAAGACCACCTTCGGCTGCCAGCCTGCACTGCTAAGAGCGTTGACCATCCAGGGCAGGAGCAGGGATTCGTCGAGCCACGGCAGGGCGGCTTTGTCGCGCCCCATACGATCCGAGGCACCGGCCGCTAGAATGATGGCGTGGAGGTTCGATGGCACGACGGGCGGAAGGTGTTGGAGTCCAGCCTTCAGGCTGTTCCCCTCCGGCACAAGCTAAAGCTTGGACTCCAACGGCCGTTGATGGCGCCGTCGCACCCCGATCATTTCGGCGGCAATGCTCACGGCGATTTCGTCGGGCGTTTCGGCCCCAATTTCCAGCCCCACGGGCGCGTGCAGCACACCGGCGGGAAAATCGGACGCGCTCGTTGCGGAATGCGCTTCCAGGACCGTTTGCACCCGCTTTCGGCTGCCCAGCAGTCCGACGTAGTCAAAATCCCCGCTCCGACCGAGGATGGCCAGGGCCTCGAGATCCTGGGGGAATCCGCGGGTCACCAGCGCCGCGTAGCGCCCACCTTCCCATCCCCGCACGGTTTCCACCGCCTGCGGCAGGTCCGTTTCCAAGCGGCAATCCGGGGGAAACGCCGTGCTCTCCAGCCATTCGGCGCGCTCATCCTGGACGGAAACCTGGAACCCCAATTGTCGCGCCAATTTAGCGAGGCAACGCCCGATGTGGCCTGCTCCGACGACCAGAAGATGCGGGTCGGGAGTGAGGGTTTCGACAAAGTGGCCCGCACCGACAATCTCGAGGGAGACAGGCTGGGCCTCGTCGAGACTCGTGCAAATCGCCACTTTTTTTCCCGAATCCAAAGCGGCCCATGTGGCGCTCACGACATCACCGGCATTCTGCCGGGTGAGCCGGGTGAGCCAGAGGGTCATCGTGCCTCCGCAGATTCCGTCGCGCACTTCCCCCGGCCGGCCTCGCAGGTCGGCTTCAAAAAGTCGCGGCCGGCCGTCGTTCAGGGTTTCCCGGGCCAGAAGCAAAACCCGGCCCTCCGTCATCCCCCCGCCGATCGTTCCCACCGCCGGGCCGGTGTCCGCCACAAACATCCGCGCCCCGGCGAGGCGCGGCGTGGACCCGCGGGCTTTCACGACCGAGGCAAGGGTGACCGCTCCCTCCTGCAAGGCGTGGTCGAGCTTCTGGAAAAAATCACGCATGGCGGTGAGCGGCGTCGTGCAGTAACGGCGAGGCGCGCTTTTTGCGCAACCCGGAAATGGACCCCGAAGGCCCCGCTTCCTCACGCTTTACCTTTGCCGCCGCTTGCGTAGGCTGTTGCCCTTTTCGTTTTCTGCGCCATGACATCCGCCCAAATCCGCCAAAGTTTTCTCGATTTTTTCCATGGGAAAGGACACACCGTCGTGCCCAGTTCGAGCCTCATGCCCGACAGCCCGAACCTCCTGTTTACGAACGCCGGGATGAACCAGTTCGTCCCCATCTTCCTCGGCGAGCGCAAGGCGGATGTTTCCAAATGGGCGGGAGCCGTCCCCGGTAGCGACACGCGCGCCGCGGACACCCAGAAATGCATCCGCGCCGGCGGCAAACACAACGACCTCGATGATGTCGGACTCGACACCTATCACCACACGCTTTTCGAGATGCTCGGCAACTGGAGCTTCGGGGACTACTTCAAAAAGGAAGCCATCGACTGGGCATGGGAACTGGTGATCGAACGCTGGGGGTTCCCGGCCAACCGGCTCTACGCCACGATCTACAACCCCGATAAATCCGCCGGCGATCCCTCCGAGCGCGACGAGGAAGCCTGGGGGTATTGGGCGGAAAAGTTCCGCGCCAAGGGCCTTGATCCGGCGGTTCATATCGTCAACGGCAACAAAAAGGACAATTTCTGGATGATGGGCGACACCGGTCCCTGCGGACCTTGCTCGGAACTCCACGTGGACCTCACGCCTGCCGGGGACACCAAGGGTTCGCTGGTCAATGTCGGCGACGCCCGCTGCATTGAGATCTGGAACCTCGTGTTCATCCAGTTCAACGCCAACCCCGACGGGACATTTTCGCCCCTTCCGGCCCAGCACGTCGATACCGGCATGGGCTTCGAGCGCGTGACTTCGATCATTCAGGGCACAAAAAATTTCACGGACTTCGCCACCGCGAAAATCTCGAACTACGAGACCGATATTTTCCGTCCGATCTTCGACGAGATCGAAAAACTCAGCGGCAAAAAATACGGCAGCACGCTGCCGGTCAGCGGGAGCACGGGGGACACCGACCAGGAAAAAATCGACGTGGCCTTCCGGGTCATTGCCGACCATATCCGCACACTGAGCTTTGCCGTGGCCGATGGCATCCAGCCCGGCAACTCCGACCGCAACTACGTCCTCCGCCGCATCCTTCGCCGCGCCGTGCGTTATGGGCGGGCGCTGGGATTTCAGGAGCCGTTTTTCTACAAACTCGGCCCCGTGCTGGCGCGCGAGATGGGCGATGTGTTTCCGGAGATCCGGGCGAAGCAAAAGCTCGTTGAGGAGACGCTCAAGCGCGAGGAAGAGGCGTTTAACCGGACGCTGGACAAGGGGATTGAGCTGTTTTCCACCGAGTCCGCCAAGCAGGGACGCATCTCGGGGGAATTAGCCTTTCGGCTCTATGACGAACAGGGATTTCCCCTCGACCTCACCGAGCTGATGGCTCGCGAACGCGGCCTCACCGTTGATACAGCCGGCTTCGAAAAGCTCATGGACGAACAACGCGCCCGTGCCCGCGCCGCGCAGAAGAAGACCGTGATCGAACTTTCCGAAGTCGGGACCAAGGAGCCGACGAGCTTTGTCGGATACGACTCCTTTGCGACGCCTGCGAAGGTTCTCGAGGTCGTCAGTCTCAAGAAGGCCGTTGGAGTTCAGGCTTCAGCCTGTTCCCCGGACAGCCTAAAGGCTGGACTCCAACAGACAGCTGTCGTTCTCGACACGAGTGTTTGCTACGCCGAAATGGGCGGGCAAGTGGGCGACTCCGGCGAACTGTCCGGGTCGGGTCAGACGTGGCGGATCGCTAATACTCAGAAAGTCGGTCAGACTTGGCTGCATTTTCTCTCCTCGGACGATGCTCCGGAAATCGGCTCCTCCGTGACCCTTTCTGTCGAACTCCCCCGCCGTGAAGCCATTCAACGCCATCATTCCGTCACGCATTTGCTTCACTGGGCCTTGCATGAAGTTGTCTCTCCGGAAGCCACGCAGAAGGGTTCCTTCGTCGGACCGGAAAAGCTGACCTTCGACTTTAATTGCGCCCCGCTCACGGCGGAGCAAGTGAAAGGCATCGAAAAGCTCGTCAACGAACGGATCGCGGAAAACGCGCCGGTGTCCTGGACGGAACTCGCTTATGCCGACGTTCGCGGCCGCGCGGACATCATGCAGTTCTTCGGCGACAAATACGGTGAGACCGTTCGGGTCGTCCAAATCGGCGGCACCCCGGGTCAACTGGACGGATATTCCATGGAACTTTGCGCGGGCACGCACACCCGGACGACGGGTGACATTGGGTATTTCAAAATCGTTTCCGAAGGCGCGATTGCCGCGGGCGTGCGCCGCATTGAAGCGGTGGCGGGCGGGGCAGTTTCCGAATGGGCCAAACAGGAAGCGGTCCGTCACGACGAACGTTTTGAAACCCTCGCACGCAAAAAGTCAGGTCTGGCCGCGTTGCCTAATCTCGCGACCGATTCCACGATCCTTGCTTCCCTGGAGGCCCGCGCCGCGCAACTCGAGAAGCTCGATGCCGAAGTGCGGGAGTGGGAAAAACAAAACGCCAAAGCCGCCGAGGCCGAACTCAAGACCCGCGCGCTCACCGTGGCAAATGAACTCGCTGAAGCGCATCCCGGCTTTTGTGTCGCGGAAATTCCCGACGCCGATGGCAAGCTTCTTCAAGCCATCGTGGAGCTCCTCCGCCCGAAATACGCCGGGCCCATCTTCCTCGCGGGTGCCGCCAACGGCCGTGTGGCGTTGATCGCCAGCGTGCCCAAGGACCTCACGGCGAAATTCCAGGCCGGCAAGCTCATCCAGGAGATTGCCCCGCTCGTTGGCGGTAAGGGCGGCGGACGCCCGGATTCCGCGCAAGGCGGTGGCACCGATGTGACGAAGATCTCCGAAGCGCTGGCCAAGGCGCGCAGCGCGTTGGAGTCCAGTCCCGCGTAGGTGGGACTGTTCGGCGGGCGGGGGACACGCTAAAGCGTGAACTCCAACATGTATGCTTGGCGTCAAATGTCGGAAACGTTGCGTCGCGATATGCTGGCGCAGCGCAAATTGCAGAAGAGGCCCTGGCACAGCCCGCCGCACTGGCGGAGCGACCGGACGGAGCGTTACCTTTTCACGGCGGCGTGTTTTGAGCATCAGCCGGTCATTGGGGCGTCGAGGCAACGACTTGCGGAGTTTGAGGATCACTTGCTTTCCGTGGTCGAGGATAGCACCAAGGACGTTCACGCCTGGGTGGTTCTCCCGAATCATTACCATTTTCTTGCGACGACTGAAGATCCGTTGGTCGTTCTTCGTGCTTTGGCAAGACTGCACGGACGGACCTCTTTTCGTTGGAATGGCGAGGACGGTCTGCGAGGCCGAAAGGTTTGGTGCGGGGCCGCGGAGACGGCGATGAAGTCCGAGCGGCATTTCTGGGCGACGCTCAATTACATCCATCACAATCCCGTGAAACACGGGTGGGTGAAAAAGTGGCAGGATTGGCCTTTTTCGAGCTCGGCGGGTTTTCTGGAAAAATCCGGCCGCGCTGAAGTGGAGAGGCTATGGAAGGAATTTCCCATCAAGGACTACGGGAAAGGCTGGGACGACTAAGTTGGAGTTCACGCTTCAGCGTGCTCCGGAAGCAGCCTAAAGGCTGGACTCCAACGGTCCTGTTTCGTTGGATCGTCGGGTTTTGTATGGCTGACTCCGAGTACCCCGCCCTGAAGGAAATGTTCAACGGCGCGCGCTACCGGCGAATCGCCAAGGATACGGCGGCGGTGTATTCGCGGTTTGATCAGAAGAAATTCCTCGCATTGACCCTCCCGGACCTCGATGGACTCAATTTGCTCCAGCGTCTGCGGCGTGTGACAGAAGGATTGCGGGCCACCCTGCCGCAGGATTATGCGAAAGCCCTTGCTGTCCTTCGCCAACTCGCGCCTCGCACGGAACGGGGATTCGTTTCGCTCTTTCTACCGGATTTTGTCGGCCTTTACGGACTGGGCGATTTTACTCTCTCCCTCGATGCCCTGAAATTTTTCACGTCCTTCGGCTCCTCAGAATTCGGCATTCGTCCCTACTTGCGGCAGGATCTCCGCCGCACTCTCAAGGTGATGGAAGGCTGGTCGCGTGACGAAAGCGAAGACGTGCGTCGTCTGGCGAGCGAAGGGTGCCGTCCGCGTTTGCCGTGGTCGTTCCGTCTGGACGCGCTGATTGAAGATCCTTCGCCCACCGCGAAGATCCTCGAAAACTTGAAAGTCGATCCCAGCCTCTATGTGCGAAAATCCGTGGCCAATCACCTTAACGACATCACGAAAGACCACCCGGCTTGGGTGCTCGACCGGATCGAACGATGGGACCTGGAAAATGCCCACACGGCCTGGATCGCGAAACGCGCCCTGCGGACCTTGATTAAATCGGGCGACCGGCGTGCCCTGGCGGTGATTGGCGCGGGGCGGGCGGCGGAGGGGCGCACCAAGGCCTTTGCGGTTTCGCCCAAACGCCTCCGCCTGGGAGAGCGACTCACTTTGTCTTATGAATTTGTCTCCACCGCAAAATCGCCGCAGAAGCTGGTCGTCGATTATGCCATTCATTATGTGAAAAAAGCGGGTGGCTCTTCGGCCAAAGTTTTTAAGGGGAAAGAAATCCAGGTCGCTCCCGGCGAAACGGTCGTGCTCAAAAAAAGTCAGGTCCTGAAAGACTTTACGACGCGAAAACACCATGCCGGCCATCACCGGGTGGAGGTGATGGTAAACGGCGCGGTCTTTGCGGAAGGCGGGTTTTGGTTGGAGTCCAGTCCCGCGTAGGCGGGGCTGTTTCTGCGAGCGTCCGCACGCTGAAGCGTGAACTCCAACGATGGACAGTTTGCGGCCCAAATCAAAAACCCCGGACCTCTCGTTGGAAGGAGTTGCTTTACCGCACCGGCACAACCTGAGCGGAGCCGTCGAAGTTCACCGACGCGCGGAATCCCTCGTGAACGGGTAGCGGTGGGGTGCTGGCCTTCCATGGGGCCCCACTCACGCTGGAGTGAAGCTGGTCGGTTTCGCTGACCATCCAGCGTTCGTTTTCCGGAAGCCGGTCGAGCGCGGCGAGCCGCATGGGTTCCAACGGCGGGCTGGCGGTGAGAGAGCCGAATGGCCGGTTGGTCTGACCGTCGAGAAGGATTTCTGAATTCATAACATAGACCCGAACGTCTTTCAAGGCACTGGCCGTGGCATTGCGCCGGTAGGCTTTGGGGATCATTCGGTCCACCAGATAGGGAGTCTCGCGTTGCTCGACGTCCAGATACGGGGCGAGCCGGACGACCAGGCGGCCGGTTTCGATGGGATCGTAAAACATCACCTGTCCCGGCCAGAGCGGTCCGGGGAGTTGGTGGTCGTGTTCTCCGGCATAGGAAAGGATGGCCTGACCCACCGAACGCAGCCGGGCCAGCGAATCGACTCTCTCCGCTCCCGCGAGGGTCTGGCGGCTGGCGCCGATGCCCAGGACCAGCAGGACGGCAACGATGGCCAGCGCGACGAGCATCTCAATGAGTGAGAAGGCGGTTGAGCGGTGGCGAAACATGGGGGACTCTTCGCACGCCCCCGGCCAGGCGCAAGTCATGTCTCAGCGGCAGGAGCCTGACGATGCGTGGCGCGGAACTCTTTCGGGGAGAGGCCGCAAATCCTTCCCAGGAGGCGGGCGAGGTAGTTGGCGTCGTTGAGTCCCACGCGGCCGGCGACTTCCTTGATCGGGATGTCCGTGTGTTTGAGTTGCTCCATGGCGTGGTGTATGCGGCGGCTTTGCAAATAGTGCGAAGGGGTCATGCCATACGCGGCGACAAAGGCGCGGAACAGCGTGGCACGATGAATCTTCATGCTGCGGGCAATGGCCGTGACGTTCAACTGCGGATTTGCATAGTCTTCATCGATTTTTCGTCGGCATTGCTCGATCCAAGGCGGACGATTTTCCGCGTAGGCCGCGAGGCTTCCTTCCCGGGCGGCGAGAAGGAGGTTGTGCGCGAGGTGGGCCGCGTCGCGGTCCCCGGCCACCGTGCCCAGGCTGACGGCTTTCTGCAGTTTTCGAAAAAGGGCCACCGGACATAATCTCGCGGGCAACGGCCGGGCGAGCAGCCCCATGGCTTCCACCCACTGGCGACTGTCCGGATGGTCCAGGGTGAACCAATGGTATTTCCAGCGCCGACTCAGAGGCCGGATGTCGTGGAGTTCGCCCGGCAGAAGAAAGAAAATCTCCTGGTCGCGCACCGTCACCCGGCGTTTTGCGAAATGAAATTCCCCGACCCCGGATTCCGACCAGAAGATTTCTGTAAACCATTTGTGCTGGGCGGGATCCGGCGCCCTCCCGCGCAGCAGTTCGTACTCTCCCACCGAGCGCACCGCGAGCGGTAGGTAGGGCATCGGCTGTCGGTTGAATCGATAGATGGCGATTCTGGGAAGGGGCAACATTTGTCCTGCTATTACGACATCACTCCTCTGTTGAAAAGCTTCGCGGGGTCATAATCTCGAAAAACACCCGCAACATACTCATGAAACCTCCCAAAATCGTCATCATCGGAGCCGGCAGTCTTTTCTTTGGACGCCAGGCCATCTGGTCCGCCGCGCATCTGGCCGGATTGCGCGGATGCACGCTCAGTCTGGTGGACATCAATCCCGACCGCCTGGAAAAATTGACCAAACTCGCCCACCTTGCCACGGCGGAGGCGGGCGTGCGTGTGGAGGCCACCGACGACTACCGTCAGGCCCTGCGCGGCGCGGATTTTGTCGTGCTGAGTTTTTCCAAGGACAACACCCATTACCGCCGCATCGAATGTGAGGTCGGGGCGAAATACGGCATCCGGTCCTGCTCGGGCGACACCATCGGACCGGCGGGCGTTTTTCACGCGATGCGGGAGTTTCCCGCCATTCTGGAGATCGCGCATGCGGTGGAGGAGATCTGCCCGGATGCCTGGTTGATCAACTACGTGAATCCCTCCGCGACCATGGGCATCGGGCTCATGCGGCATTCCAAAGCGAAGAGCATTGCCCTCTGCGATACGCATCACATGCCGGGCAAAAAACAGAGTTACCTGGAGTTTATTGGCGAAGACCTTTCGCAAATGCCCAGCTTCGACCTGCGCATCGCCGGGGTGAATCATTTCACCTGGATGCTCAAGGCCGAGTTGAACGGGAAGGATGTGATGCCGCGAATTCGCGACGCGTTTTATCAGAGTGGGCTTGCCGACACCGACGTGGGGGACGCCAAGGGGCGCTTTAATAACTTCATCACCGCCCAACTGGCGGACCTCTTTGGTGCCATACCCACATGCACCGGACACACTAAGGAGTACGTGCCTTTTTATCAGGGCCGCGCGGCTATTCAGGAACGCATTCCTCCGCTTTCGGTCTTTGATTGTGATGCGCGTGACCGCTGGACGAATCGCGTCTGGGAAGAAATTGACGACTTCGTTTCGGGGAAAACGCCGATGTCGGAATTTCACTCCACCATCAAATCCGACCATGCGACCGACCTGATCCAGACGATGGTGATCGAGGACGGGCGTTCGTATTACATCAACACCGCCAACCGCGATGGCGTGGAGGGCGGAAAAGCCGTGGGCAATCTGCCCGAGGATGCGTTTTTGGAATTGGAATGCCGCCTGGACCGCAATGGTCCCCGTCCGCTTCCGGTTGGCGATTTCCCGCTCGGCCTGCGATACTTGCAATACCTGATCCTCGACATCCACGAACTGACCATCGAGGCCATCATGCGGCGTGACCGCAATTTGCTCGTGCGGGCGCTTTCCATCGACCCGTTGGTGAACTCCATCGCCACCGCCAAGGTGGTCATTGACGAATTATTCGAACGGGAAAAAGAAGCGCTGCTCGACTGGCCGGAGGTCGAGAAAGCGGAGGCTCCTGAATCTCCCGCCGCGTCAGCGGAGCGGAAGAAGCTGCAGTTGTACTGAGCTTTTGCGCAAATGGGGTATCGTCGGAAAGCCCAGAGCTTCGAAGGATGCCCTGGGTTTGTGGAGTGAAATGGCAACGTGCCCTGAAGCGCCTGTGGCAGGTTGACAGCAAAAGCAAAGCGCCGAAGTGCGCGGAGATTCCACAGCCCGGCTCGAAGGGCCGGGTTTACCGGAGGAAGAAACGATGCGGCCTGAAAGGCCGCGATTCCGTGCCGTGCCCGAGATCAACTTGGAATCGCAACCTTTCAGGCCGCGAATGACCCGGATTTCGAGAACCCGGCCCTTCGAGCCGGGCTATAGAATTCCGACCCTTTGGGCCAGGGAACCTCGCTACTTCACCACGATATTGATCAACTTGCCCTTGATCACGATGACCTTCACCACCTCTTTACCCGTGGTGGCCTCCTGCACCTTGGGAGAGGCGAGGGCGAGTTTTTCGAGTTCCGCGTCGGCCGCATCGCGTTTAGCTTTGAGGCGGTCGCGCAGCTTGCCGTTGACCTGAACGATCAACTCCACCTCCTCGACGAGGAGATGTTTTTCGTCGTGGACGGGCCAGGGCTGGGCCGAGGCGCGGCCTTTGAAGTCGGGGAATTTTTTGCCGAGGTTCTCCCAGAGTTCCTCCGCCAGATGCGGGGCAAAGGGCGAGAGCAAGGGCAACAGGATCTTCAGCGCGGCGACAGGACGCGGGGTGGTTTTGACGAATTCGTTGGTGAAAACCATCATCTGCGAGATTGCCGTGTTGAAGGCAAAGTCTTCCACATCGGACGTGACCTTCTTGATCGTGGCATGGGCCACGCGGAGTTGTTCCGGGGTGAGATCGATCTCCTTCAGGTCGGGCGAAATTTTCCAATCCCCTTCCTGGGTCTCTTCCATGGCCAGACGCCAGACGCGGCCGAGGAAGCGATAGACGCCTTCGACGCCCTTCATGCTCCAGGGTTTCATCTGCTCGAGCGGGCCCATGAACATTTCGTAAAGCCGCAGCGAATCCGCGCCGTATTCTTCGATCACGGTGTCGGGCGTCACAACATTGCCGCGGCTCTTGGACATCTTCTGATTGTCCGGGCCGAGGATGATGCCCTGATTGACCAGGCGCTGGAACGGCTCCGGCGTGGTGAGATGGCCGAGATCGAAGAGCACTTTATGCCAGAAGCGCGCGTAGAGCAGATGGAGCACCGCGTGTTCGGTGCCGCCGACGTAGAGGTCCACGCCGCCGCGAATTCGGAGTTGGGATTTCGAAGTTTGGAGTTCGCCGGTCATCCAGAAACTCTCGGCGTCCTTGCTGATGAATCGTTCGCTGTTTTTCGGATCGCAAAAACGCAGGTAATACCAGCACGAGCCGGCCCATTGCGGCATGGTGTTGGTTTCGCGAGTCGCCTTTTCGGAATACTTCAGCCACTCGGTCGCTTTGGACAGGGGCGGCTCGGCCGTGCCGGTGGGTTTGAAATCGTCCATGTCCGGCTGGACCACGGGCAGCTCCTTCTCATCGAGGGCACGGTGTTTGAGTTTGCCGTTTTCGTTGGCCTCCCAGATGATGGGGAAGGGTTCGCCCCAATACCGCTGGCGCGAGAAAAGCCAGTCGCGCAACTTGTAGTTGATAGTCCCCTGGCCGAGACCTTTTTCCTTCAACCACGCGGTGATTTTTTTCTTCGCCTCGGTGGTGGAGAGGCCGTCGAGGAATTGCGAGTTCACGGCCTTGCCGTCGCCGGTGAACCCCTGCCAGTTTTCTCCGTCTGGAGGTTGAACGACCTGGCGGATTTTCAGTTTAAACTTGGTGGCAAACTCGAAGTCCCGTTGATCGTGCGCCGGCACGGCCATGATTGCGCCCGTGCCGTAGCCCATCAGGACGTAGTCGGCGATCCAGACGGGCAGGAGTTCGCCGTTGACGGGATTGACCGCAAACGCGCCGGTGAAGACGCCGGTTTTGTCCTTGGCCAGTTCGGTGCGCTCCAGGTCAGACTTCGAACCAACCTGCTTTTGGTAATCTTCCACGGCGGCGCGCTGGGCGGCCGAAGTGATCTGCGGGACCATGGGGTGTTCGGGCGAGAGCACCATGTAGGTTGCGCCGAAAAGGGTGTCCGGCCGGGTGGTGAAAACCTCCACCGGAAACCGCGAATTGAAGATGGAAAATTTCACCATCGCGCCCTCGGAGCGTCCGATCCAATTTTTCTGGAGCAGCTTGATGCCTTCGGGCCAGTCGAGGCCATCGAGTTCGGAGATGAGGCGCTCGGCCAGGGCGGTGATGCGCAGCATCCACTGGCGCAGGGGACGGCGTTCCACCGGATGTCCGCCGACTTCGCTTTTGCCGTCGATGACCTCTTCGTTGGCCAGCACGGTGCCGAGGGCAGGGCACCAGTTCACCGGCATCTCCGCCACATAAGCGAGACGCACCTTGTCGGGTTCGCTTCCGGGATAGGTGCTGATCGGCTCGATTTTTTTCGTCGTGGGGTTGTGCCACGAATTGTAGAGCTGGAGGAAAATCCACTGCGTCCAGCGAAAATATCCGGGATCCGTCGTGCTGACCTCGCGCGACCAGTCGTAACTGAACCCCAGCGCCTGAAGTTGCGCCTTGAAGCGGGCAATGTTTCGAGCAGTGGTTTCTCGCGGATGCTGGCCGGTTTTGATGGCAAATTGTTCGGCTGGCAACCCGAACGCGTCCCAGCCCATGGGGTGCAGCACGTTAAACCCGCGCATGCGTTTGAAGCGCGCGATGATGTCCGTCGCGGTGTACCCTTCGACGTGTCCGACGTGCAGCCCTTCGCCGCTCGGGTAGGGAAACATGTCGAGCACGTAATATTTCGGTTTGGCGGGATCGAAACCGGTTTCGCCCGGATTGGGCGCGCGGAAGGCGCCGTCTTCGAGCCAGCGGGACTGCCACCGGGTTTCGAATTCGGGAAAGGGAAATTGCTTGCGTTGGGCTGCCATGGGAAAAGGGGCGAACTATGGCAGAGAGTCTCCCTTCTGAAAACCACCGTTTGTTGGTCTCCACCCGCAATGCCCACAAAGTCGGCGAGATCCGTGCCATTCTGGGACCGGATTTTGAGGTCTCCGACCTGTCCATTCTGCCGGATATGCCCGAGGTGGACGAAACCGGGGCGACGTTCGAGGAGAATGCCACCCTTAAAGCGGTCGCTGCTTCGATGCTCTTTGACGGCTGGGTCATCGCCGACGATTCCGGGCTTGAGGTGGACGCCCTCGGCGGGGCGCCTGGGGTCTATTCCGCGCGCTACGCGGGGCCGCAGGCGGTTGACGCGGACAATAACGCCCTCCTGCTGCAAAATCTGGAGGGCGTTCGTGGCCGGGAACGGTCCGCGCGTTTCCGCTGCGTCATCGTCCTGGCTCGGGCTGGGCGCAAGTTGGGGGCGTTCGCCGGCGCGGTGGAGGGTGTCATTGTCAACCAGCACAAGGGAGGGGGAGGATTCG
This sequence comes from Terrimicrobiaceae bacterium, assembly GCA_041752695.1. Lineage (GTDB taxonomy): Bacteria > Verrucomicrobiota > Verrucomicrobiia > Chthoniobacterales > Terrimicrobiaceae > CALCJD01. Next base: position 104,616 of record JBGSVZ010000009.1, on the reverse strand, counting down.
GCTACGACCCACTCTTTGTTCCCGAGGGATACTGCCAGACGTTTGGACAACTTCCGGCCGGGGTGAAAAACTCGCTCAGTCACCGCGCGAGGGCGCTGGCGAAATTGCGCGACTGGCGCGGTTGGTTTTGACGTCTATCAGACCGGTGGTCCTTCAGGACGGGCTTGACAACCGGGTGCATCTCCCCGATTTCTGAAGAACGATGAACAGCCGATCACGATGAAATTGCCTTTGAGATCGCTTGTACTCGTTTTCAGTATTGCTCTGGCGGGAGCGCTGCATGCTTCCAATCTCGTCATCGACGAGGTGATCTTGCAGACGATTCAGACGCCACAGCCTCCGGGGACTAATATCATCACCGGGAGCGGTAGTGCCGAAAACACCACGACTTGGGCGACCGGTGTGGTGGGTCAGTTTATCATGTACGATTCAACCACAAACTCGTACGTGGGCATGAATGTCACGGCAACTTCCCCTACGGGCAGCTTGTCGCCCAGTGCAGACTCTTTGATGGTGGCACGCACTGTCGATAGCCAGGGTTTAACGGACCCCGGCACCCTCTCGGTTTACGTGAGACCGTCCTCCAGTTCGGTATGGTCCCTGACTCTCGGATTTGATTTCTACCAAGTGACTGGCAGCCCAGGGAGTTTTACGATCACCAGCACTCCGCAGAGTGTCGGGTTGCAGTTGACCTCTTTGGATATCGATTTCAACCAGAGGTATTTTACCAGCAATTCCACTTTCACCTCCAACTTCCGGTATTCCCCCACCAACGTTACGGTGGTCAACACCAACACTTCCGCGACGGGCGGGACGGGTTTTACCGAATTTTCGGCAGGCGGAGATTCGACCTTTAACAATCCCGCCCATGCCGTCTCCTCCAAAGGGGTGGGATCGTCCTACACGGTTCAAGTGGCCCACAACGCGGTGGCTCTTTACATGTTTGAGTTCCGCGACCCGAGCTCAATCGTTCCGGAACCCAGTTCAGTCGTTCTGATCGGCTTAGGCTCCGTGCTTTTTCTCGGCTTTGTCCGCCGGGTGCGCAGCGCCTGCTGATTGGTAAACTCGTCAAGGCGGGGTGGTTTTTCCTCCCGTCGCCTGAGGAAGGGCGCGTTTCCAGGCACGCAATCGGGGGCGGGGACACGAAGAATAGGAAGCTTCGTCGCCATGGAAAATCCCGCTAAACCTCCGAGTTCTCAAACATGTGTGACCGGCATCCCGGGTCTGGACGACATCCTTGCCGGGGGATTGCCTGCCAATCGCATTTATCTCATTCAAGGGGATCCCGGTGTCGGCAAAACGACCCTGGGCATGCAGTTTTTGTTGGAGGGAATCCGGCGGGGGGAGAGGGCTCTTTACATCACCCTTTCGGAGACGAGAGAGGAACTCCAGCAGGTGGCGGACTCGCACGGGTGGGATTTGGCCGGGCTGGATGTCTTTGAGTTGGCCTCCCTGCAAGAGGAGTTGGAGGGAAAGGTGGAAAGCACGTTTTTTAATCCTTCGGAAGTGGAGTTGAGCCGCACGACCACCGCCCTGTTGGACCGGGTGGAAAAAACGGATCCCGCCCGGATTGTTTTCGATTCCCTTTCGGAAATGCGGATGCTGGCGGAAACCCCGCTGCGGTATCGGCGCCAAATGCTCCAGCTGAAGCAGTTCTTTGCCGGCCGGAAAGCCACGGTTTGTTTTCTTGATGACCGGTCCTCGGGTAGCAAGGACCTGCAAATCGAAAGCATCGCGCATGGAGTCATTTCCCTGGGTCGCACGTCACCGGAATATGGCGTGGCCCGCCGCCAGGCCATCATTCAAAAGGTCCGGGGAATCCGGTTTTCCGAAGGCTATCATGATTTGATTTTGCGCAAGGGGGGTATGGAAATCTTTCCGCGATTGGTGGCGGCTGAGCACCGGGCGGCCTTCGAGCGTTCCTCTTTCACCAGTGGGGTGGAGGGGATGGATGCGTTGCTCGGAGGCGGACTGGACCGCGGGACGAGTACGATGTTTATGGGGCCTCCCGGGACGGGAAAATCCACCCTGGCGATGAGGTTTGCGTACGAGGCGGCGCAACGGGGGGAGAAGTCGTTGTTTTTTCTTTTCGATGAATCCGTGGAAATTTTGGTCGATCGGGCGGGACAGGTGGGTATGGATCTCGCGCCCCACGTGCGGAGTGGTCACATTCAGATTCAGCAGATCGATCCGGCAGAGATTGCGCCCGGGGAACTGGCGCACCGCATTCGCCACGCGGTTTTGAAACAAGGCACGCGGATGGTGGTGATTGACAGTATCAATGGCTACATGAACGCCATGCCGCAGGAGCATTATCTCAACCTGCAGTTGCACGAGCTGCTTTCTTTTCTCAATCAGCAGGGTGTCGTCACCGTTCTGATGCTGGCCCAGCATGGGGTGGTGGGCGTGCTGGAATCTGCCGTGGATTTGACCTACCTGGCCGACACCGTGGTGCTTCTGCGTTATTTTGAATCCAGCGGAACGGTCCGACAGGCCGTCTCGGTGATTAAAAAACGCAGTGGAGACCACGAGCGCTCTATCCGGGAAATCTGGGTCGGGCGAAATGGGATATCGGTGGGGCCGCCGCTGACTGAGGTGCATGGGATCTTGGGGGGCCACCCCGCCTTTACTCTGCCAAAGTCCCCTTCTCCGACCGGCGTGGAGGCCTGATGCAAGCCGGGAAGGCGGCGGAGACGGACGGAGCCCGGGTGTTGGTGCTGGCGCCGACCGCAAATGACGCACGGCTCACGGTGGAGTTCCTCAGTGGGGCGGGGTTTGAAGCGGAAGCCTGCGGAAGTGTGGCTCACCTCGGAGAGGGCGTGGATGAAACCTGCGGCTGCCTCATCGTGGCTGAAGAAACGCTGCGCGCGGATTCCGTCCGCCTCTTGGTCGAAACCCTGGAGCGTCAACCGTCATGGTCGGACATCCCTGTCATTCTCATCACCAGTGGCGGCGAGGTATCCCGGGAAAGGATGCGTCGACTGGCCCTGCTGGGGCCGGGCGGGAATGTGACTGTCTTGGAACGACCGTTTCGCCCGTCGACCCTGGTGAGCGCCGCGGCGGTGGCCCTCAAAGCACGCGTCCGGCAATATCAGGTGAGGGACCTGCTGGCGGATCTCAGTGCTGCTCGCGACGAGGCGGAGCGGGCGAACCGGGCGAAAGATGATTTCCTGGCCGCACTCAGCCACGAACTCCGCACGCCGCTCAATCCGGTGCTCCTGCTGGCCGGCGCGGGTGCGGCCAATCCGGCGCTGCCGGAACGCGTGAGGGCGGATTTTTCGGTGATCCGAAAAAATGTCACCCTGGAGGCCTGCCTGATCGATGATCTGCTCGACCTGACCCGCATCGCCCGTGGCAAACTCCAGCTGGAAAGGCTTCCCTGTGACGTTCATGTTATTCTTCGGGACGCCATTGCGAACGTGCAGGGAGAGGTGACGGAAAAACACATTCGACTAGCGCGGAATTTCGAAGCGGGCGCGATGGAGGTTCTGGGAGATCCGGTGCGGCTCCAGCAGGTTTTTTGGAATGTGTTGAAAAACGCGGTGAAATTTTCCCCAGCTGGGGGCTGCGTGGAAGTGCAGACGCGGAATCTGACGGGCGATCGGATTGCCGTGCAGGTGATCGATTCCGGAATCGGCCTGATGGGTGAGGAGATCGCACACATTTTTGACGCCTTTTCCCAAGGCGGACACGCTACGGCCAAAGAGAACGTGCGGTATGGTGGGCTGGGCCTCGGGCTTTCCATTTCCCGTATGCTGATGGAGTTGCATGGGGGAAGCATTCGGGCGGAAAGCGCAGGGCCCGGCATGGGAGCGACTTTCACGATGGAACTTCCCTGCTTGGCCCTCGTCCCACGTCCGGCCTCCGTCCGCGTTGCGGAACTCGAGCTGTCGGAGGATTCTGACCGTCCCGCGCGTCGTCGGCGCGTGCTTTTGGTGGAAGACCACGAGGACACCCTCGCGGCGATGTCGTTTCTTCTCGGCCTCAAGTATGATGTCGTCACTGCCTGCACCGGCGAAGAAGCCCGCGCCCGGGCGGAGGAAGGACGGTTTGACCTGGTCGTCTCCGATATTGGCCTGCCCGATGAGAAAGGGTACGACCTCATGGCCCACCTCCAGAAGCGCCACGGGCTGCGGGGTATCGCGTTGACCGGCTACGGGATGGAGGAAGATGTTCAGCGCAGCCGGGACGCAGGCTTTATCGACCACCTGACCAAACCGGTGGAGTTTGGCACGCTGGAACGGGCTTTGCGCCGCGCATTTGCCGGAAGCTCGTAGCGATAACGCTGCCCGCAATCCCCTGGCCGAACGCTCCGGCAGCGGTCCGCGGGAAACTCCGGGCCGGAACCCGTGACCGGGCAAGTCTTTCAAGGGATATCCTTTCTTGTTTTTCATTGATGAGTCATGCAAAGTTTCATTATGAAACAAATGACGATTCGCAGTGTGGATCCCGATTTGGAAAGGGCCATTGACGAGATGAGCCGTGAGCGGCAGTGGTCAACGAATCAAGTGGCCATCTATTTGATGAGGCGGGGGTTGGGTTTGACGATGGAAGCGGGGCCCCTCCCAATCGGCGGACGGCTGGATGGATTCTGGGGAAAGTGGGCGGACGCGGAGGCGAGGGAGTTTGATGCCGTGGTGGATGAGGCCTTTGGCCGGGTGGATGACGAGCACTGGAAATGAAACTCCTGCTCGACACGAATGCCTACAGTGCGCTGCTGGCGGGCGAGCCCGATGCCCGCCGGATCGTATCTCTGGCGGAGCATGTCTATCTCCCCATGCCGGTGATTGGAGAGCTGCTGTTCGGGTTTCAGCTCGGCACGCAGCTGGAGAAGAACCTGATTTTGCTGCAAGATTTCCTTCGGCAAAGCGTGGTGGGTCTTGTTGGCGTCGACTATGAGGTTTGCGAGGTTTACGCGAGGATCGGAAAGGAATTGCGGGCGGCGGGAACCCCGATTCCTACGAATGACCACTGGATTGCGGCGATCGCGATCCGAAACAATTTCACGCTTCTGAGCCGTGACCGTCATTTTGGGGGCGTCACCGGCCTCGTCCTATCAAATTGGCGGCGCTGAGGGCAGGGCGTATCTTACTCCCGCATACCGCGATAGCGCAGGGGTTCGAAGCCTCCCGCAGTCATCGCGGCGACGTTATGCTCGGAAGCGAGCGTCTTGCTGAAAGGGACGGCTTCATAAAACAGCCCGCGGGTTTTCTCGGCGTCGAGCCATTTCACAAAGAGGAGGACGTGGCCGTTGGCCGTGTTCATCACATCACCGGGCTTTAACTCGGAGGGCGAAGAGAGTTTGCGGCTAATGCCCGCGAGCATCGCCGTGGAATGTTTTTTCCCAAGTTTCCAGCACCGCGAGACAAACCCCGAGCAGTCGATGCCGACGGCGTCGCCGCTCACTGCGGCACCGCCGAGGCGGCGTTTTTCCGGGGTGTAAAGGTCGCCCGCCGCCTTTCCGTTTTTCAGTCCGGCGTCGAATCGCGCCGGAGTGTCGAAGCCGCCCCATTTGTACGGCACGCCGGTATTTTTCGCCCCGACCACCCAGGCGTCGTGGTCGGGTTGGGCGCGTCCGCCCGCGCGATCGGGCGTATGGATTTCCACGCCGGAAGTGTCCCTGCCGTGTCGGACGTTCGCGGGCGACCCGTGCCAGGAGTGGCGGACGAAGGACTCGGCAATCGCCAGCACCTCGGCCCGGGACACCGTCTGGGCCGGACAAACCGTGGCCGAAAAAATCCCCGCCAGCAGCAGGGAAAACCAGACGAAGCGCATCGCAGGGAGATCGCCCCGGCGGAGGCAGCGTGCAAGGGAAAGAAGAGGGTTTTTGTTTGGAAGGGAGGAGTGGTCGGCCGCCGGCCCATCGCGCGGATTTGACGCCGCCCTTTCCTTCCTGTCGGCGTCGCGTTACAACGTTCCTACTGGGTTTCATGACTGCTGCCATCTCGACTCTTCAGCTTACGCGCGATTTTGGGAACTTTCGGGCGGTGGAGGGCCTGGATCTCACGGTGGAGCGGGGGATGTTTTATGGGTTTCTCGGGCCCAATGGGGCGGGAAAATCCACCACGATCAAGATGCTTACGGGGCTACTCGCTCCGACGTCGGGCCAGATCCGGGTGCTCGGCGGAGATATTTCGGACGCGACCCAGGCGCTGGACGTGAAACGGCGGATGGGAGTGGTGCCGGAAAATCTCGGACTTTTCGACAATCTGACGGCCCGGGAATTTCTGACCTTCATCGGCCGCATGCACGGGCTGCCCGCGGCGACCCTGGAAGAGCGGAGGGAGGAACTCCTTTCCATCATGGACCTGGAGGATACCGACGGAAAGTTGACCATGGAATTCTCCCACGGCATGAAAAAGAAGCTGGCGTTGGCCGCGGCTTTGATCGCGCGGCCGGAGCTGCTCTTTTTGGATGAACCCTTCGAGGGGGTTGATGCGGTGTCGGCCCGCGTGCTGCGCGATACCTTGCAGGGTTACGTGCAGGGAGGTGCGACGGTTTTTCTCACCTCGCATGTGCTGGAAATCGTGGAAAAGCTCTGCACCCATGTCGGGATCATTGCCCGGGGGACCTTGGTTTATCAGGCGACCATGGCGGACGTGCGCGCCGGGGGAACGCTGGAGGAAAAATTTCTTTCCGCGGTGGGAGGTGACGAAGTCACCCGGCACCGATTGGCCTGGCTGGATCAGGCCGGCGGGGAGAATTCCTGAGATGAGGGATTTTTTGCCGCCGGATTTCTGGGAGCAATGGCGCTCGATCCTCTGGCTGCGGTGGAAGCTGTCGCGCAATCAATGGCGGAGGCGGGGACTCTTCGACCGGGTGTCCTTCACGATTCTTTGCGGCGTCGGGGTGGGGGTGGTTTTGCTTTCCGCGGTCGGTGGGTTTTTCGCCGGGCTCGCTCTGGTGGAGGCACCGGGTTGGGCGTTGCTCCTGGTGGTCGACGGACTGGTTCTCTTTTTTCTTTTCTTTTGGGTGGTGGGACTGCTGACCGAACTGCAACGGTCGGAAAGCCTGGATATCTCCAAGCTTTTGCATCTGCCGGTTTCTTTGGGGAGGGTTTTTGCCTTCAACTACGCCTCGTCCTGGCTTTCGCCGAGCATTTTGCTGGCATTGCCTGGACTGGTCACTCTGACCCTGGGGCTGGCGGTTTCGTGCGGGCCACGGTTGGTCCTGTTGATTCCAGTGGTGGTGGGCTTTTTCTTCCTCACCACGGCCGTGACGTATTGGGTTCGCGGGTGGCTGGTCTCGTTGATGAGCAACGAACGGCGGCGGCGGGCCATCGTCGTGACCACGTCCCTGCTTGCGGTGTTGTTTTTCCAGTTGCCGAATTTTTATTTTAATATCATGCGGGAACGCCCGGGATTTTCCCATGGGGAGGCGCCGGAGTGGTGGGGAGCGGCCCATGGCGTCTTACCGCCCCTCTGGGTGGGTGCAAGTGCGTCGTCGCTGATGCGGGGCGAACTGGGGCCGGCGCTCGGAGCCACCGTCGGCTTTGGCATTTTGGGGGCGCTGGTGCTGATGGTCAGTTTTCGCGGCACCCTGCGGGCGCTGCAGGGCACGAACCGGCCCGGCCAGCCGAAGGCCGTGCGGCGGGTTCGCCCCTCCCGGCTAATTTCCTGGGAAATTCCCGGGCTTCCCTCCGGGGTGGCGGCGGTTGCGCTGGGGGCCTTGCGTTCCCACCTGCGGGCTCCGGAGGTAAAAATGGCGTTGTTCGGCCAGGTGGTCATGACCTTTGTCTTTGGATTTCTTCTTTTCCGGTCGGGAGAAAAATCGCAGGGCTTCGTGCAAACCAGTGCGGGAACGCTGCTCGGGACGATGTCCCTCATTGGCGCGACGCAGCTTCTCTTCAATCAGTTTGGCTTTGATCGGGATGGATTTCGCAGCTATCTGCTCGCTCCCGTCTCCCGGACCCACCTGCTCATGGGGAAGACGCTGGCGGCGTTTCCTCTCATTGTGGGCACGGGGTGCCTGATTTTGTTGGCAGGCCTGCTCCTCCGGATTCTCGCCCCGGCGGCGTTTTTGAGTGCCGTGCTGACCCTGCTGGCCGGTTATCTTTTGTTCTCGGTGCTGGGCAACTGGCTTTCCATCGTGGCTCCCTACAAGGTTCTGGCGGGCGCGTTCAAACCCACCAAGGTGCCGCCCCGTGTCACGTTTCTGCTTTTCATGGGCATGTTGGTTTCGCCGGTCGCCGGGGCTGTGCTTTTTCTCCCGACCCTGCTGGAGCTCGCGGGCAGATGGTTGGACTGGCCGGCGGGCTGGCCGTTAAATCTGGGCGGCTCCTGTCTGCTCGTGGCCGTCGCCACCGGTCTTTACGTCCTCACCCTGCCGCCTCTCGCCCGGTTGCTGGAGCGGCGCGAAACGGAGATTCTGGCCGAAGTGACGCGGGACATCGAATAAACGGGGTCCCGCGGAAAACCGGTTTTGCAATTTCGCGGTGCGCGTTCAGGATGACTGGGAAAACGTTATGCATCGGCCCGAAACTCATCGCACCCATCGCATTGGCTGGCTTCGCGCCGCCGTCCTCGGGGCGAACGACGGCATCGTCTCCACCGCCAGCCTGGTGGTGGGGGTGGCGGCCGCCGGGTCGCCCCAGGCGGGCATCTTGGTCGCGGGAGTCGCGGGTCTGGCGGCGGGGGCTATGTCCATGGCCGCGGGGGAATACGTGTCCGTAAGCTCCCAGTCGGACACCGAGAAGGCCGACCTGCTTTTGGAAAAGGCGGAATTGGATCAGGATGCGGAAGGCGAGTTGGATGAGCTGACGCAAATCTATGTTCAACGCGGCCTGGGCGAGCCCCTGGCTCGGGAGGTTGCGATTCAACTGATGAAGCACGATGCCCTCGGGGCCCATGCGCGGGATGAGTTGGGGGTCTCGGAAACGCTGGCGGCGCGCCCCGTGCAGGCGGCGTTTGCGTCCGCGGGAACTTTCGCCGTCGGAGCCGCCTTGCCGCTGGTCGTCGTCGCGGTGAGTCCCCGGCCGCTTTTGCTTTGGGCGGTTTCGATTTCGGCGCTTTTTTTCCTGGGCGCTTTGGGTGCGCTGGCCGCCCGGGCCGGCGGTGCCCCGGTGGCAAAAGCGGCCTTCCGGGTTATTCTCTGGGGCGTGATCGCCATGGGTCTCACGGCCCTGGTGGGATATCTTTTTGGCGTAGCCGCGGCGTAAAACCCGCCCGCCAGCGGGATTGCCGCCGCCCTCGCCTGACGTAAAACTGCGGACACGTTGACCCCCCGCCCGGGGAGTGTCATAGTCTCTTCCGTATGGCAGCGATATTGGACGACGTGGTGGGCAAGGTGCTGGATGGAGAACGGATTTCCCGCGAGGACGCGAAGGAACTGCATTGCCTGCCTTTGCAGGAACTGGGAACTCTGGCCGACCAGCGACGGATGCGGGCGAAGGAGGCCGCTTACGGTGGCCGGGGTAATGACGTGGTCACTTATATCGTGGACCGCAACATCAACTACACCAACGTCTGCAATGTCTATTGCAAGTTTTGCGCGTTTTATCGGACGGAAAAGGACGACGACCACTACGTGCTCTCGCTGGAGCAGATTGATGAAAAACTCGATGAACTTTCCGCAGAGGGCGGCGTCCAGGTGCTGCTCCAGGGAGGGCATCATCCCAAGCTCGGCATCGATTTTTATCTGAACATGCTCTCGCACATCCGTGCGAAGTATCCGGCCATCAATATTCACGGGTTCAGTCCGCCGGAGTTTAATCATTTTTCCCAGGTCTTCGGCATGCCGCTGCGGGAAGTGATCTCGCGCTTTCAGGAAGCCGGGCTGGGTTCGATCCCGGGCGGAGGCGGCGAGATTTTGGTGGATGCCGTGCGCAACCGCATCGCGCCGCTGAAATGCGACAGCGACCACTGGCTGGAAGTGATGCGCATTGCGCACGAGCTCGGGATGCGGTCCAGCGCGACGATGATGTTCGGGCATGTCGAAACGCTGGATGACCGGATCGAACATCTGGAACGCCTCCGGGAGACCCAGGATGAAACCGGCGGGTTTACGGCTTTCATCTGCTGGACGTTCCAGCCGGAAAACACGCGCCTGAGAGCCGAGACAGTCACCTCGGCCGAATATCTGCGCATGCAGGCCCTCTCGCGGATCTACCTGGATAATTTTGAAAATGTGCAGAGTTCCTGGGTGACGCAGGGGCCGAAGATCGGGCAGATCGCTTTGAAATACGGCGCCAACGATTTTGGCAGCGTGATGATGGAGGAAAATGTCGTCTCCAGTGCCGGAACGACCTTCCGCCTGAACAAGGGGGACATCGAGCGCCTCATTCGCGAAGCGGGCTACGAACCTCATCAGCGCAGCACCTGGTACCAGCTCCTCAACTGAGCCCTGTCATGCGCCGCTGGCTTCTCGCCGCCACCTTCTTTGTCCTTTTGGCCGGACCGTCTTGGACGGCGGGCGATGGGGCGAAGCTGGAGGAAATGCTCAACCCCTTACTGCCTGCGGACGGGGAGGCGGTGGTCATTCAGTCGAACCGGGAGGGAACGACGATTTACCAACGGGCTTCCGGGCTGGCGGATCGGGAAACGGGGCGCGCCGCCACGATGGACACGCCGTTCCGCATCGGGTCCGTCTCCAAGCAGTTCACCGCTGCGGCGGTGCTTCGTTTGGCGGAGCAGGGGAGACTTTCGTTGGATGACCCGCTGACAAAATTTTTTCCCGAGTTTCCCCGCGGGGAAAAGGTCACCCTTCGCCACTTGCTGACTCATCGGTCGGGGCTGGCCAACTATACGTCCAAGCCGGAATTCCCGAGCCGTGTGACGCGGCCCATTGCGCCGGCGGAACTGATCGCCTGGTTCCGCGACGACCCACCGGATTTCGCGCCGGGGGAAAAGTTTGCCTACTCCAACACGAATTATTTTCTCCTCGCCGAGATCGTCGCGCAGGTGTCCGGCCAGGCGTTCGACCAGTTTTTGCGGGACGAGTTTTTCCGTCCGCTCGGTTTGAAATCCACCGGGGTGTTTCGCAATTCCGATCCGCCGCCCGGAGTGGCAAAAGGGTATTCGTACGACGCGGGGAAATTTACGCCCGCGACGGATTGGGACATGAGTTGGGCGGGCGGCGCGGGTGCGTTGTTTTCCACCGTGGGCGATCTCTGCCTCTGGACGGAGGCGCTTCATGGTGGCCGGGTTTTGCAACCGGGCAGCCTGCAGGCCATGTGCACGTTCCCGGAAGACCCGGACCCGGAAGACGGAGTTGGCGCCTACGGCTTTGGCCTCTATCGGTCGGAGATTGGCGGGTTGCCGGTGATCGAGCACAATGGCGGGCTCGATGGGTTCCTCAGTCGGCTTGCCTGGTTTCCCGACCAAAAGCTCGCCATCGCGGTGCTGGGCAATGCCATGCCTCCGCCGCCTCAGGTCGTTCCGGCTTATCTCCTTTCCCAAGTCGCCCACGCTGTCCTGAGGGATGAGATTTCACAAACCGCACCGACGATGGACCCGACGGTTGATCCTGCCACGTTCGGCCCGTTCGCCGGCCGCTACGACTATCGCAGCGGCATCATGGAGGTGACGGTGGAAAACGGGCGCATTTTTGCGCAGCTCACCGGCCAGCAGCGGTATGAAATTTTCCCATCGGGACCGGACGCGTTCTTTTTCAAAGTGGTGGATGCCCGGATGAATTTTGTCAGCGATCCAGATGGCAAGGTGGTCGCCGTGCGTCACACTCAAAACGACGCCACCTTTCGCGCGGCGCGGTTGGACGACAAAGCCCCGCTCTCCAACGTGTCCCTGGACGGACTCCCCGGGAAATATCAGTATGGTCCCCTCGCGGTGCTGACCGTGACGAAGGACGGCAACCAGCTCTACGCCCAGCTCAGCGGTCAGCCGAAGTTTCCGATTTTTCCCGAGTCTGCGACCAGGTTCGTTTGGAAGGTGGCGAAGGCGGCAATCGAATTCCAGCGCGACGACAAGGGCAATGTCCTGGGCGGGACCCACACCCAGAATGGCGCAACGTTTTTCGCGCCGAAGATCGCCGAGCCGAAACCCTGACGGGCGGCTGATGGCGGAGTTTTTATCCGTGCCCATCCGCGAAATCGGTGGTTAAAGAATCCCATGTCTGACCCCGCCCGCAAGACCGTTGCCCAACTCCGCACCGAGGCCCGCGCCAGCACGTTGGGAGCCCGTCTCCACGCCCAGGTCGAGGACTTGGTCCGCAAGGAGGACCGGAATGGGAAACCGTTTTTTGAACTCCGCTTGAGGGACGGCACAGATTCGCTGTCGCTGAAGGCCTGGAACAACTCGCCGAATTTCACCGCCTGCGAGGAATTGGAAAAAGGCGACACCGTGCAGGTGGAAGGCGAGTTTGGCATCAGCGCGTTTGGTCTGGAGGCGCAGCGCTGGACGATGCGCCCTCTGATGCCCGCGGAGGCGCAGGATTTGTTCGATGGCGATGCCGCGACCCGAGAAACCAATGATGCGGATTTCGAATTGGTCACCAGCCTGGTGGAAAGCCTCGGCGACCCGCGGTTGCGTTCCCTGGCGGTGGCGTTCCTCGACGAGTTTGGACTGCGTTTTCGCCGGGCGGCGGCGGCGCGGTTTAATCACCACGCCTTCCGTGGCGGGCTGCTCCGCCACACCGCGCAGATGATGCGGACGGCGGACTGCATTTGCGTGGCCTACCCGGTGCTCAATCGGGACCTGTTGCTGACCGGCGTGCTTTTTCATGACAGCGGGAAGCTTTGGGAAATGTGTCCGCCGGAAAATGGCTTCGACATGCCGCGCGAACTGCGCGGCGAGTTGCTCGGGCACATCAGTATCGGCATCGAAGTGGCCAATGCCCTCTGGCGCAAGCTGCCCCTCGACGAGTGGAAGACGCTCACGCCGGCCTCTGAAGACGTGAGGCTGCATCTGCTGCACCTGATCGCCGCCCACCATGGCGAGCTGGAATACGGCTCCCCGGTGGAACCCAAGACCCCAGAGGCCATCGCCTTGCATTACGTGGACAATCTCGATGCGCGTCTGGAAATGATTTTCGGGGCCTATGCCAAAAGTCCGGAGGTGTCGCCGGGCGTTTTCGAGCGCGTGCGCGCGCTGAATGTGATGCCGGTGCGGCCGTTGCCCGGAGTGGATGGCGACCGGGCTTAGCGGGACCGTGTGCGGGATGGCACGCGAGATGCTCTTTCTGCCCCCGCACCCATCTTAAAAACATTTATGGACGAAGAGCTCACGCCTGCGGAAACCGAAGAAGCGCCCCTCACCGCGAAGGCCAAAGGGAAGGCGGAGAAAAAGAAGCTCAAAAAGGAGCGCAAAAAAGAACGTCATCGGCTGATGAGCGAGGCGATCACCACGGCGGGGTCTTTCCCCATGGTGGAGTTGATTGCCGAGCAGGTGCGCAGCAGTGTGCCCGACGACATTATTCAGAAAGTCCGTCAGGCGAAGAAGAAGGACATCATTAATGCCAGTTATCCCTATTCCACCCCGATGGATGGGGACGATTACGAGGAAGAGGCCGGGTTGCTCGCCATTGAGTTGGTCAAGATGCAGGCGTGGGTGAAGGAGTCGGGCGATCGGATTGTCCTGCTTTTCGAAGGCCGCGATGCCGCGGGCAAGGGCGGGACAATCAAACGCTTCACGGAAAATTTGAACCCCAGGGGCGCGCGGGTGGTCGCCCTCACCAAACCCACGGAAACCGAGCGCGGTCAGTGGTATTTCCAGCGGTACATTGAGCAGCTTCCCACCAAGGGCGAAATCGTGCTCTACGATCGGTCCTGGTACAACCGCGCCGGCGTCGAGCATGTGATGGGATTTTGCTCCGGTCATGAATACCTCGAATTCATGCGCCAGGCTCCGGAATTTGAGCGCATGATGGTGCGCAGCGGGATCAAGTTGTTTAAGTTTTGGTTTTCCGTCAGTCGCGAAGAACAACTGCGCCGGTTTCTTGGTCGGGCGAAGGATCCGCTCAAACAGTGGAAACTCAGCCCGATGGATGTGGAGTCGCTCGCCCGCTGGGAGGAATACACCAAGGCCAAGGAGGCCATGCTTTTTTACACCGACACCGCGGATGCGCCCTGGACGATTGTCCGCTCGGACGACAAACGGCGGGCGAGGCTTAATGCCATGAAATTTGTGCTGACCGCGATTCCCTATTCCGGCAAGGACCACTCGGTGGTCGGTGAGCCGGATGGAAAGATTGTGGGTCTGGCGAAGGATATTTACGAGGTGGGCGAAATCGCGTTGGCGGAGAAGAAGCCCCTTTAGTCCCGGCGGATAATCCGCGGCGGCCCGGGACTTGCGGGATCCCGCTTTTCCTCCACCATTGCAATTCCGCCGGGGTTTGCTCTTGTTGGAGGCGTGAATGGGATTGTGCGCCAAAAGCTCCGCGAAGCGCGCGGTCGTTTGGTCGGGAACACCTTTTTGCAGAGCTCCGCCTGGGCCTTGCTGGCCGGGCTTTCCGCGGTGGTGGTGCTGAGAGGGGTGGCCTTGGCGGGACATCGTGAGGTGCTGATCGCGGTTCCCTGGGTGCTGGCCTTGCCGTTGGTGGCGGCATGGGTTTTCGCCATTTTCCGCTGGCGGTCGATGGGCGAGGTGGCCCGGGAGGTGGATGCGCGGATGGGGACGAAGGATCGCTTTTCCACCGAGTGGCAGGTCACCGAGGAAACGCCCTGGACCGCCGCCTTGCATCGCGAAGTGGCGGTTTACGCGGAAACGCTGAGCCTGCGAAAAAATCTCAGGCTGCCATTCCCGGGGCGCAATTTTTTGTGGCTGGTGATTCCTCTCCTCGCGCTGCTGGGCCTGGAAAGTTTTCACCGCCTGCGCGTGGCGGGGCTGGCTGATGAACTGGCGGGAGCCCGCCAGATCCTGGACGAGGCGCAGAAGGCGGCGGCCACGCAAAAAGAAAATCCCGAAGTGGCGCAAGCAGCGAAGGAGATCGCGCAGGCCATAAAAAATCTCCCCGATTCGAACGAACCCCTCCGGGATGCCCTGCGGGCGCTGGCCGAGTTGGAGCGAAAGCTTTCCTCCGCCGGTGGTCCTGACGCCCTGTCACCGGCCGAGACAGCCGCGCTGGCCGAAGCCCTGGCTGGGTCTTCCCCTCAGCTAGCCGCCGAATTGCAGTCCGGAGATCACCAGCGGGCCGCAGAAAGCGTGGCGAAGCTCGACTCGGAGGCCCTGGCCAAGGCGCTCGAACAGGCGGCGAAACACCTGGAAAGCCGCAAACTCCAGGAACTCGCCCAGAACCAACAGGCCCGGCAGCAGTTGGGATCGATTTTGAAATCGTCCAAAGGCGATGGCAACGGCCAGGGGCGCAAAAAATTTCTTTCCGCCCTGCGGGACATCAAACAGGGAACCGGAGGGGAATCCGGCGAAGGCGAAAATTCCGGAGAGGAGGGCGATCCGAACGATGCGCCCAACGGCGGAGAAAAACCAGAGTCCGGCCTGGCTGACAATGCCCCACCCGGGGGGGCGCCCGGTTCCGAGAAGGATCTGGGCCAGGGAGCGGATCTGGGCGGAGGAAACCCGGCCCTGAGCGAGGCGGGCGGCCCCGAGGAATTTGTGGCCGGACAGATGGGCGATGGCGCGTCGCTGGTTGAGATGTTGCGGGCGGCCGGAGGCGACGATCCCGCCGCGCGCCGGGCCTGGAAATCTGCCTACCAAAGCGCCGCTCCCGCCGCCCTGGACGCCGTCTCGCAGGAGGAAATCCCCGCCGGCTCGCGCCTTCTGGTGAAACGCTATTTCGAGGCCATCCGGCCGAAAGACTGACATTATGAGTACCGAATCCGTAGAATCCCACGCCGCCGAATTTCGCGAGGCCTTTCACAGCCTGCGCACCGCGATGGAAAGTTTCCTCGTGGGACAAAGCGAAATCATCCACGGCGTGCTCACCGCCTTTTTTGCCGAAGGCCACGCACTGCTTGAAGGCGCTCCCGGTCTGGGAAAAACCGCCCTCGTGCGCACCCTGGCCAGCGCGGCCGGGCTGGATTTTTCGCGCATTCAGTTCACCCCGGATCTCATGCCTTCCGACATCATCGGCACCAACCTTATTGTGGAGGACGAGCATGGCCGGAAACGCTTTCAATTCGAGCCCGGCCCGGTGTTTTCCAACATCCTCCTCGCCGACGAAATTAATCGCGCCACGCCGAAAACCCAGAGCGCGCTCCTTGAGGCCATGCAGGAACGCCATGTCACTGTCGCTGGCGTCCAGCACACCATGAAGCGGCCGTTTCTTGTCCTGGCGACGCAAAATCCCATCGAGATGGAGGGCACGTATCCCTTGCCGGAAGCGCAGCTCGACCGGTTTCTTCTGAAGCTTCAAGTGGAATATCCCGGCGCAGACGATCTGCACGAAATCCTCGCCCGCACGACTGGGGATCACGCGCCGGAGGTGGGGACCGTGAAATTGGAAAATCTCACCGGCTTGCGGGAGCTTGTGCGCTCGGTGCCGGTGGTTCGGGAGATCGAGGCGCGTGCCGTGCAGCTTGTGCTGGCCACCCACCCAGATCGGGCGGAGTCGGTGCCGCTGGCCAAAAAATACGTCCGGTACGGGGCCAGTCCCCGCGGTGCCCAGGCCCTCATCCTCTGCGCCAAAATCAGCGCGCTACTCGACGGACGTTTCCATGTGGCCAAAGACGACATCGACGCCTGGGTGCTGCCGGCCCTGCGGCATCGCATTATCTTGAATTTCGAGGGCGAGGCGGAGGGGGTGACTGCGGAGGCGGTACTCAAAGAAGCGTTGGCCCAGCCCCGCTGAGCGATTCCGACAGACTGTAGTCGCCCCACTCCGTTGGGGCGCCGCCGGACGCCTCGACAGAGCGAGGCGACTACATTTATTTGGTGGTCGCACCATTTGTGGTCAGCTTTTGGCCGACCTTCAATCCGGCCAGGTGAGCAGGCGGGCGAACCGTTTGCCGGAATCGGACAGGCGGGGAGCTGCGGAAGATCCGACGACCAGGCCCCTGGTGGCGGCAGCGGCCGGCAGATCGCTGTCGCGCACCCAGGTGGCGACAGGTTCGGTCACGGGAGTGGGGGAGGCTTCAATTTTTAGCGGAGCGCCGTGGCGGTTGAAGGTAATGGTCCAGGCCGGAGGGTTGGCGATTTCGCCGGGAGAAACCAGCCAGGGGTAGGTGCGGACGAGGCCGAAGTTCGGGGTGTTGCGCACGGAAATCTTGAAGGCGGCTTCGTTTGTGGCCACGGCGTCGGAAATGGTCAGTGAGGGATTCGCTTTCGCCTCTACAAGGAGCTTCGAAGGGTCGAACCCGACGAGGTTCATGCCATTGAAGTTCCCGTGTTTATTCGGGCTGCCGGGGAATACGGCGTCGTGCCAAGTGTCGTAATTTTTATTGAGGAGGAGGCACACTTCAAAGTGGACATGGGAGCGCTCGCGGTTGATGCCGGCTCCGGTGAAACCCATCACTCCGATGGGTTCGCCCTGTCGCACGGTCTGGCCGGGCTGGACGGAGATGGTCGAGAGATGCGCGTAAAGCGTGTAGCACGGGGAGTTTTCCCATTGGTGTTCGATTACGACGTAGCGGCCGTAATTTGAAGCGCCGGGAAGGAGGCTGACATGAACCACACGGCCGCTGGCGGCGGCGCGAACCTCGTCGAGCGGATTGCCCGCGGCATCGCGGCGGACCGGGGCGATGTCGATTCCCTCGTGCAGATGGGTGTAAACGATCTTGCCGCCGGAACGCTGAGGGCCGCGCACGTAGCCGTATTGTCCGCCCTGCCAGGGTTTCGTTTTTTCGCCCTCAAAATCCCGATCCACATACATGAAAAAATCCTGGGGCCGGCCCTCCAGGAGGGCGCGATTTTCCGTCGGAAATTGCACCAGGGGTTCCGCGCGCAGGCTGTTGATGGCAAGGGCGGCGATGACTGTGCAGAGGGCGCGGATCATGGGACTTCCTTGGGCGCTGGGGTGGCTTTGGGCTTATTCTTCTCCGATTCCTTGATGGCAGCGAGGGCCTTTTTTTTCTGGGCCTCGAATTCCTTTTCCTTGCCGATGATCGGGAACTGGGTTTGCAACTGGGCGACCTCAATGGGAAGGAAGCCGGAGGGAATGGGCAGGACGCCGTCCTTGATCTGCTTGTCGACCATCATGGCGCAGGCCACGCGGCCGTTGATCATGGCGACCACGAGAGTGTCCAGCTTTTCCACGGTGTGCTGGTGGAGTTTGTGCGTCCCGTTGTTGTCGAGTTTGAAGTAGCAGCCAATCGTGCCGTCTGGCGCGGCGAAGGGGTAGAACGCAGAAAAATCATTTTGTGTCACAATCGGCACCTTGCGGATGAAGGTTTTTTTGGGGGGATTCTGGAGCACCACCGGGGAAACAAAAGTTGGTCCCTCGTGTTCTCCTCCCTCGGTGTACAGATGGATCATCACTTCGTTTCCCTTCTTCGTTTCTCCGGCGACAAGTGGAGCAAGGGGGAGAAGGCAAAGGAGAAGTACGCGGAGCATGGGCCGATCATAATTCGCGAGAAGGGATTTGCAACTGCGGGAAGGCTGCGATAGCACCACAACGTGATGAAATCGTTTGTCCTGTTTGTTTCGCTCGCCCTGCCGGGCTGGGCGCTGGCCCAGACTGCCGCCCCGGGCGCGCGTGCCACTCCGCCCCCCACCACGGAGCAGGCCGCCGCCGCGTTTGCCGTGAGCCAGCCGGATGAAGGCAGCCCGTTTTTTGCGGAACGCGAGGCCGCCAAACTTCTGGCCAACCGGACGGACCTCCCCATTCAGGCGGAGCAAAATTCGCTGGCGGCTTTCCCCAAGGTGAAGAACAGCCCCGACAGCTCCACTGCCATCCTGGGAAAATTTTTCACCGAGATGTTTGCCTCGGTCAATCTGCGTGGTCTCCAAGCCACCAAAACCACGGAAAAACTCACGATCGAACCTCCAACATTTTCCCTCACCGACCGACGGGAGGTCGAAGGCATTTACACCCTGCGCAACAATACCGGCCAACTCATCCGTCTCGACTATCCGACCAGTCAGCGCATCGAAATCGTCACGACCGATGCCGAAGGCAAAGTGGTCAATCGCTGGTCGGAAGACCGGGCGTTTAAACCGCAGGAGGGCATCGTCATCCTCAATCCCAAGGAGCGCATCGAATATCGGGAAAAAATCCCCACCCGGGATCTCAAGCCCGGCCAGACGTACAATGTGCAGGCCGACATTGCCGGATATCCGGAATACATCTCGGTGAAACCCATCACCCCCCAGCCCTAGTCGCCCGCGATACATCCGCGAAAGGCTCGGCGCGCGATCCGCTTTTTTCCACTTGACCTTGACCAGAAATCCGCAATTTTGCGAGCCCTCGCAGCCCGCTAAATTATTTGTTGCCAAAGGGCAACATGGGCTCTAGTCCTACGCTCACCTTTAACCAACTACCCACCATGTCCGAAAAATCCATTGAAGAAAAAGTCAAAGACATCATCGTCGAACAATTGGGTGTGAACCCTGAACAGGTCACCCCGACCGCCTCGTTCATCGAGGACCTCGGAGCCGACTCCCTCGACACCGTCGAGCTCGTTATGGCTTTCGAAGAAGAGTTCGGTGTGGAAGTTCCCGATGAAGACGCCGAAAAATTGCAGTCCGTCGGCGATGTCATCAAATACATCGAAGAGCGCAGCCAGAAGTAATTCCGGCTTCCCTTCTTAAAAGTTTGCGTCCCGGTCCGGCAGTCGCCGGACGCGGGACGTTTCGTTTCCAGCTCTCGTTATGGCCGGTCTAATCATTCGTCCACGCGCCCGTATCCTCCACGGGCACGACTGGGTGTATTCCAGTGAGGTGCTGAAGGTTTTCGGCAACCCCGCCGATGGCGATGTGATTTCGCTGAAAGACGGGCGGGACAAGCTGCTGGGATCAGCAATCTACAATAGCCAGTCGCAAATTGTCGCGCGCCGGTTCTCGCGACGGCGTCAGGACCTCGACGCGGATTTTTTCACCCGCCGCATCGCCCAGGCGGCGGAGTGGCGGGAACGGGCCGGCTGCAATCCCCTCCTCTGCCGCCTCGTTTGGAGTGAGGCCGACGGCGTGCCCGGTGTGGTCGTGGACCGCTACGGCGACGTGGCGGTATTGCAGACCCTGACCGTCGCGATGGATCAGCGGAAGGCGGTGATCGCGGAGGCGCTGGCGGCTTTACCCGGTGTCGCCCATGTGGTGGAGCGCAACGATGCTCCCATCCGGACGCTGGAGGGGTTGCCTCTCGTGACAGGCATGTTGGCGGGTGAGGACCCTGGACCTCGGGAAGTGACCTTGGACGGCATCCGGTTTTCGGTGGATTTTTTGCGCGGCCAAAAGACCGGTTTGTATCTCGATCAGGCGGAAAACTATTCCATCGTGGCCGCCCGGGCCGCGGGTCTGCGGGTGCTGGATTGTTTTGCCAATCAGGGCGGATTCGCGCTCGCCTGCGCGGCGAAAGGGGCTTCCCACGTGGTGGCGGTGGAGAGCGGCGCGGATAGCGCGCAGAAGCTCCGCGACAACGCCGCGCTCAACTGCCTCGCCATCGAAACCGTGGAGGAGGATGTGTTTTCCTTCCTGGCGGAACAAATGCGCCGGGAGACCCAATACGACCTGATCATCCTCGATCCGCCGTCCTTCACCAAGGCGCGGGGGAAAATCAAGGATGCCCTGCGCGGGTACCGCGAGTTGCACATGCGCGCTGCCCGCTTGCTTGCCCCGCATGGGCTGCTGGCCACGTTTTCCTGCTCCCACCATGTGGCCGCGGACGAATTTGAATCCTCAATTGCCGAGGGATTCGGCGACGCCAAACGCTCCGCCCGCATTCTCAAACGGATGGGTCAGGCATCGGACCATCCCGCCGTGCTCCATCTGCCGGAAACCTTCTATCTCAAGGGCCTCCTGGTGGAAGTGATGCCGGGGCGGTGAGCGCGGCGCGCTCAAACGTCGAACGCTGAACGTCGAACGTTGAACGCCCAAGTTGGACGGGCGACGTTCCTTCCCCACTTCAGAATTCAGCTTTGAGCGTTCGGCGTTCAGAGTTTCGCGCGCAGCGCGCAGTTTAATGCTGGAATTTTCCTTTGGGCGAATTAGATATTCCTCAGCGCTCGACTGTTATGCCATCGGATTTACGCAAAGACCCGGACCCCTACCTCGATTTGGAGGAAAATGCCGAGGATCTCGGTGAGGAGGTCCAGAAGACCAACACGGAGTTGGAAAAGCTCAAGCGGCAGCTTGAGGATATCGAAAAACAGAAGGTTCGTCTCGAAGAACTGAAGCGTCGCCAGGATGAGTTGGAAAACGGGCGCGCCGACATGCTCGACAAGCTCACCCGCTCGATGGTCACGGTGGAGCGCGAGACCGACGAAGCTCAGAAACGCCTCGAGCAGCTCAACGCCATTCACAATTCGTTCGTCCAGCACTTGCGCCACGTCGATTCCATCAATCCCAAACTCTGGGGCACGGCGGAACTTCCCATGGAACTCAGCAAGGCCCTCAGCCTGGTCGAGGACGCCCGGGCCGACTACAGCAAGGCCCAGGCGAAGATTTCCGTGGCTTCCCCTTCGGAATCCGCACCCGCCGCCGCGCCCGCTTCCTACGATTCCGAATATGGCTACGCCGAGGAACATGGATTTGTCTATTGGCTGAAAAGCGGGTTTGCCTTCACTCTCCCGCTGCAGATTCTCGTGATCATCGGCTTGGTGATTTGGGCGCTTTCCCTGGCGCCTCGATAACATGGCCAGACCGTCCGGTTCCAAAGCGGGTCGCATTTCCGCCGAAGAACGCCTGCTCGAACAACAGCGCAATGAACTCTTGCGCAAACAACAGGAACTCAAGGTCCGCCTGGAGCGCCTGCCTGCCGTGCTGGCCGAACAGGAAGCCGAGCAGCGTAAACGTCAGGCCACCAACGCCGGTCCTGCCATCTCGCCCTATGTCGGTCGCAGCGGAGGCAAACGCGGCCGTGCGCCCCGCAACCGTACCCTGCGCACGCCGCGTCGTGAGCGCTGGATCACCCAGCTCAAGACTTTTGGCTGGCTGATTGTGCTGGGCGTCATCGTGTTTATGCTCTTCAAGGTCATCCCGACCCATTGAGCTCCTTGCACGAAAGAATTGCAGCGCCCGCGGCGCTCCCGTATTTCTAGAGCAATGTCTTCCGCCAGCCGGTCCTCCGGCCCCACACGCACCGAATACTTGAAAGCCTTCCGGGTGATGCTCCTCGCCCGGACTCTTGAGGAAAAACTCGCCAGCCTCTATCGCGCCGGCCTGATCACTGGCGGCGTCTTCCTGGGCCGTGGTCAGGAGGCCCTCAGCACCTCGGTGGGCTTTCATTTGCACAAGGGCGATATTTTTGCGCCGCTCATCCGCGACCAGGCCGGACGCATGGCCTTTGGCGACACCGTCCTCGACACCCTGCGCACCTATCTCGGATCCCAACTCGGCTCGATGCGCGGCCGCGACGGCAATATCCACCGGGGCCGTCCGCGCGAGGGGTATTACGCCATGATTAGCCACCTTGGCGCTATGATCCCCGTCGTCGCCGGCGCCCTCATGGCCCGCCGCATGCGGGGCGAAACCGGCGTGGTCGGAGCCACCTGCATCGGCGACGGGGGCACTTCAACCGGGGCATTTCACGAGGGCCTCAATGTCGCCGCGGTGGAAAAACTTCCCCTCGTCCTGGTCATCGCCAACAACCAATACGCCTACTCCACGCCGAACACGCGCCAGTTTGCCTGCGCCGACCTGCTCGACAAGGCGGCCGGCTACGGCGTCGCCGGTCACCGCGTGGATGGAACCGATCTTGGCGCGTGCCTGTCCGTCGTGGGCGGCGCGATCAAAGCCGCGCGCGAAGGCGGCGGCCCGCAGATGATTATCGGGGACCTCCTGCGTCTCGTCGGCCATGCCGAACACGACCCGGGCAAATACATGGACGAAAAACTCAAGGCCGCCCCGGTCGGACGCGACTGCCTCCAGGTGGCCGAGGAATTTATCCTCGAAGAAACCTGGGCGACTGCCGATGAGATCGCCGCCTGGCGAACGGAGGCGAAGGAAGAGGTGGACGAAACCGCCATGAAAGTGCGGCGCGAACCCACCCCCGACCCTAACGAGGAAGAATGGTGCGCCATTTCCGAGACGAGGCTCCAGGATAATTTTGCCGACGCATGATCACCTACAAGGAAGCTCTCACGGCCGCCATGGCCAAACTCCTGGCCGATGACCCCCGGGTTTTTATTTACGGGCAGGACGTCGGCTCCTTCGGGGGCGCTTTTAAGGTCACCGAGGGCCTTGCCGCCGCTTATCCCGACCGCGTCCTTGACGCACCCATCAGCGAGGACGCGATTGTCGGTGTGGCCATCGGCGCCGCCATTGAAGGCATGCGGCCCATTGTCGAGATGCAGTTTGCCGATTTTTCCACCTGCGGGCTCAACCAGATCGTCAACCAGGCCGCCACGCTCTTTTACCGCACAGAGGTTCCGTGTCCCATCGTCGTGCGCCTGCCCTCCGGCGGCACAGCCGGCGCGGGTCCGTTTCACAGCCAGAGTATGGAGGCCCTCTACGCCACCTATCCCGGGCTCATCGTCATGACCCCCGCCACCGTGGAAGACGCCTACAGCATGCTGATTGAGGCCGTCGCCATCGACGACCCTGTGCTCTTCTGCGAGCACAAGCTCCTTTACAACCACCTCAAGGCGGAAAAACTCCCCACCGAGTCCCTCCCGGCCGGCAAGGCCCGCGTGGCCCGCCATGGCCGTGACGCCACCATTGTGAGTTATGGCGCGATGGTCCACGAGTCCCTCCTCGCCGCCAAAGAGCTGGTGGAGGACGGTTACGAAATCGAAGTCATCGACCTGCGCACGGTGAAACCCCTCGACACCGACACCATCCTGGCCTCCGTGGCCCGCACCGGCCGCCTGCTCTGCGTGAGCGAAGCCTGGCCGTGGGGTGGGGTTGCCGCCGAAGTGGTTGCGCGGGTTTGCGCGGAGGGATTTGCTTTGCTCGACGCCCCGCCGCAGCGCCTCAATGCCAAGGACACTCCCGTGCCTTATCACCCCGATCTCTGGTCGGCCCACCGGCCGACCGCCAGCGCCATCGTCACCGCCACGCGCAGCCTCCTCCAAGCCTAACCGCTCCACGTTCACCTTCACTTTTACTTCCCATGGCCCAGGTCCCCATTTCGATGCCCCAGCTCGGCGAATCCATCGCCGAGGCGACAATTGTGAAGTTCCTTTTTGCGGAAGGAGATACCATTGAGGCCGACAAGGACCTCCTCGAAGTCGAGACCAACAAAGCCGTGATGGGCGTCACCTCTCCCTGCGCGGGCAAACTTTGTGAGATCCTCGCCAAGGAAGGCGAGAGCTACCCCGTCGGCGCGGTGCTCGGCTACATTGAAGTGAGCGATGAGGACGCCCGCAGCCTCGGTCTCGACGAAACTCCCGTCGAAAAACCCCGCAAAAAGGAACCCAAACGCCACGCCGCCCCCGCCGCGCCGCAGCAGGTCGAGCCCACCGTCAAAGGCCTCCCTGTGCCCGCCCACGCCGCCGGCGCGAGTTACCTTTCCCCGCGTATGAAAGCGCGCATGAGCGAACTCGGCCTCCACGCCGCCGATCTCGCCGGCATCGCCGGCAGCGGAGCCGCCGGAAGGGTTACCATCGAGGACCTCGAAAAATTTCTCGAAGACCTCGAACGCAATCGCATCACTCCGGCCTCCACCATGCGTGTGGCCGTGGCTGACGCCATGCGCCGCAGCGCGACCCGTCCGCTCGCCACCGTCGTTCTTCCCGTGCGCCTCGACGCTATGCTGGCCCACCGCCGCGCTCAGGCCCCGCACAAAGCCGGCCCCGCCCTTTACGGTCTGCGCGCCCTCGCCATGGCCCTTTCGGAAAACAGCGCCCCCGCCGGCCGCCTCATCGGCGACCGCATCATTCACCCGCGCTCCATCGATATCGGCTTTGCCGTCGAAGCTGACGACGGAGTTTTGGTCCCCGTCATTCGCAACGCCGACCAATTTGTCCTCGCCGATCTCATCGAACGGTACGACCGCCTCGTCGAACTCGCCCGCCGCCGCCGCCTTTCGCCGGGCGACACCGGCGGCTCCATCGCGACGATCACGAATTACGGCGTCTTCGGCCTCACCATGGCCACTCCCATTCCGCTGCCCGAACAAACCCTCCTCCTTGGCATGGGCGCGGGCCAGATCGTGCCCCACTGGGACGCGACGGAGAAAGCCTTTGTCCCCATTACCGAAGCCTCGCTGACCCTAAGTTTCGACCACCGCGTCCTCGACGGCGGCGCCGCCGGGCGTTTGCTCCGTCGCATTGCGGAGTTGTTTAATAAACCCGAAGATTTGTAAGTTCCGCCCCGGCCGGAAATCAGTCTGACCCTACTCCGTACCCGCCTTTCCGGCGGTCCAACATAGGAAAGCCAACCATTTGCCGACCATGCGAGTTGTGATAGATACCAACGTCCTGCTCTACTCGCTGCGACCTCGGCGAGGGGCCTCCTTTCGTCTCGTTCAGAGTCTTGGTTCTCCGCACTTTCAGCCCGTCATTTCCCCGCCGCTCTGCCTGGAGTACGAGGATGTCTTGTGCCGCCCTGGATTGCTTTTGAACTATTCCTCGAACGACATTGGTGACTTCCTCGACTATCTCCTGTCGCAGTGCATCGAGTGCCGCATTCACTTTCTCTGGCGACCTTATTTACCCGACCCGAAAGATGATTCCGTGCTTGAACTGGCGTTGGCGGGCGGTGCGGCCTTTATCATCACCCAAAACATTCGCCACTTTCGGCGCGCGGAGGCTCTCGGAATTCGGGCGGTGACACCGGACGAGTTTTTGGGTATTCTCTCAACATCATGAGCACGCTGAACGTGAACATTCCTGAATCGCTCCATCGCCGGGCGCAGTCTCTCGCGCAGGATGACGGCGTTCCGCTCGACCAATTCATTGCATCGGCGCTGGCCGAGAAGGTCGCGGTTTTGGATGCGGAAGGCTATATTCGGGAACGCGCCGCGCGCGGCAGTCGCGAAAAATTTGACCGCGTGCTTGCCAAGGTTCCGGATGTCGAACCCGAAGAACACGACCGTCTTTCCCCGTCCAACGCGGGCTGATCGTTCGTTGCGGGGAGCCTTCGTGGGGAGTGACAGTAGTTGCTGATCGGAGCCCAGGGGCTCCGTCCATCTCGCAGGTCCAGGTTCCTCGTTGCTCATCATCCTCGCCTGCCACTTTCGCACCGTGGACAACCACGTCGCCCCATCCTCGAAAATCTCGGCGTCGAAACCCGCCTCGCCGCCGCCGAAGTCAAACGCTGGGACGAAGCGCAGTTGGTCAAGGAGCGGAGGTCGACCGTTGGAGTTCAGCCTTTAGGCTGCTCGGAAAGGCCGTTAGGCTGGAAACTCCCGAGCCTCGCCGAGGAAGAGCCGCCCGTCCGTCGGGCTCGACTTTCCCCACGTTTACCCCCAACTTTCCGGTCAAATGAGGAAGTCAAACCTTCGCCGCGTTCCGGACTTTTTTCGGTTATCACCCAAAAATGGGTGGATAGACTCGGATACCTACATTCGAGTCAAAGACTATTATGACGCAGTGAAGGAAGTGGTTCGTAGGATTGCTGACATCTGCGTTCCCGAACCATAAAATTGAAGTAGTCCGTGCATGTGTGCGAAAAGGTTTTGAAGGACGAAGGAAAATGGGAAAGTCTGAGGATGCCGAGAGCGCCACGAATAAAATAGGAAAGGGCTCGATGCCCGGACTCTCGTGATCACTTTTAAAAATATGAAGCCTCTCATCCTGCGAATGGCCCTCGGCATTTTGGGGCTTTTTTCTTCAACTGGGCTTGCGGACAATCCTCCCAACTCCCAGAAAGACACCATGACTCCGGCACCCAAAATTGGAAACACCATTCCCGTCTTGCCCGTGCGCGATCTTCAGCGCAGCATTACGTTTTATAGGGAGACCCTTGGTTTCAAGCTCGATTGGGGCGGTGCCAAGGGGGACACGATTTGCTCGGTGTCCCGCGATAATCGTCCCATCATGCTCTCGCAGACGGACAAAATCGGGTCCCCGGCCTGGGTTTGGATGGGCGCGGATGTGGCGCTCTTCGAGCTCTACCGCTCCAAAGGGGTCAAAGTCTTTCAGGAGCCGCGGAATTACACCTGGGCCTATGAGATGAAGTTTGAGGACATTGACGGAAATATTCTCTGGCTCGGCTCCGATCCCAGGAAGGATCAGCCTCTCTTGGACAAAAGGGAAGATTAGGTCTGCCGTTCGGGCGAAGCCGTAGAGCCGGACCTCGCTCCCCCTCACCTCAGGGGGCCTTTGAGGCGGGAGGGAGCCGCTTTGCGTCTTCGTTTTTGGGGCGTATAAAGGAAAAGTTACTGAACCTTGGCGAAGCGTTGGAGTTCACGCTTTAGCGTGCGCCTTTCAGAGCAGCCTAAAGGCTGGACTCCAACGCCGGAATCCCCTGCCGTGGTGATTTTTGGTCTAGATTGAACAAACCGGTTCCTTCGTGCTTTTCCCAGTTGCCCCGGATGTGGCGTGCGTTGCGGAGTCAGGCGGAATGGATCGGAAAAAATGAAGGCGGGAAAAAGTGGGTGAGAGATTCCGGCTCAAAGAGTTGCAGATTTTCAACCGGATCAGCACAGGGCGGCGGTTGCAAAAGGATTTGTGTTTCCGGGATTCTTGCCAGAGTCTCCGCGCCATGAATATCGGGTCACTCTTCAACGCTGTCTGCCTCGGAACGCTCTTGCTGATGCCGG
Organism: Terrimicrobiaceae bacterium; assembly: GCA_041752695.1. GTDB lineage: Bacteria > Verrucomicrobiota > Verrucomicrobiia > Chthoniobacterales > Terrimicrobiaceae > CALCJD01. The sequence continues at coordinate 76,971 of JBGSVZ010000009.1, read as the reverse complement.
CCTCCGGGTTGGCGGAGGAGGCCAAACAATCGCTCGTCGTGCAAGGAAAAGCTCCCAAAGAAGGCTTTTCTGAGCAACGGCCGGATTACATGCATTTCAAAGATGTGAAAGTGACCCGCGAGGGAAAACAGAGGCTGAGTTTCGAAATCACGTTGCAGGGGAAGCTGCCCGCTAATCCGAAGGAGTCGGTTTCGTATTATTTTGGCTTTGATATCGATCAGGATGCTGCCACGGGCGGGGTGTCCGCCACGGCTCCGAACTTCGGGCAGGACGTGGGATTTTTTATCTTTCAGAATCAGGGCGATAATAAGTTCGTGGTTTCCAGCAATTCAGTCGAATACAAGGGACGGATGCGCGAGATTGATGTCAGCGGCCTGAAAGTGAAAGGGGACAAGATCGAAGTGAAGGTGCGCTCGGAATTGTTTAGCTTCTTCGATTCGTTCAAGTTTTTCCTCAGCGCCACGCAGCGGATGTATGACAAGGGAAAATTGGTGAACGAGACGCAGGTGAACACCACACCGGTCACGACGTTTTAGTCCGGGGTAAAGCCAAGCTAACCTAAATTGGGACACGCCAGCGGGTGCCCCTCCATTCTTACCCGACCAGATCCCTCAGGTCGTCGGCCGACAGGGCGCTGAGGGAGGCCTCCGTATCGAGGGCGCCGGTGATGAGTGCGCGCTTTTTTTCCTGCATGCGGAGGACGCGTTCTTCGACGGTGTCGCGGGCGATGAGTTTGATGGAGGTGACGACGCTTTTCTGGCCGATGCGGTGGGCGCGGTCGGTGGCCTGGGCTTCCACGGCGGGGTTCCACCAAGGGTCGAAATGGATTACGGTGTCCGCGGCGGTGAGGTTGAGTCCGACGCCGCCGGCTTTCAGGCTGATGAGAAAAACCGGCACGGTCCCGGTCTGGAAACGCTGGACGACCTCCTCGCGGTTGCGGGTGGAGCCGTCGAGGCGGCAGTGGACGATGGCCTGTTCGTCGAGGGAGGAGGCAATGAGGTCGAGCATCGAAGTGAACTGACTGAAAACCAGCACGCGGTGGCCGCCGTCGATGGCTTCGCCGAGGAGTTCCAGCAGGGCGTCGAGTTTGGCTGAGGAACCTTCCGGCGCGCCGAGGAGGCGGAGGTCGCAGCAGGCCTGGCGCAGGCGGAGGAGGGCGGTGAGGACACGCATTCTGGCCGCGCCGCCCTGGTCCTTGAGTTGGTCGATCTCCGCGCGGGCGGTCTGCTGGAGCTGGGTGTAGGCGGCCTTTTGTTTTTCGCTAAGTTCGACCTCGATGACCTGTTCGATTTTGTCGGGAAGCTCCGTGAGGATGTTCTTTTTGAGACGGCGGAGGAGGTGCGGGCGGATGCGGCGCTGGAGGCGTTCCCAAGTGGACCCGCGTTCGCCGTTGATGAGCGGCGTTTCGTAGCGGTCCTTGAAATCCTGGCGCGGGCCGAGGTAGCCGGGGAGGAGAAATTCGTAGAGCGACCAGAGATCGCGAAGGCTGTTTTCGATGGGGGTGCCGGTGAGGATGAAGCGGCTGCGGGCGGAAAGCAGGCAGGCCGCTTTGGCGTTCTGGCTGTCGGGGTTTTTGATGTGCTGGGCCTCGTCGAGGATGACGGCGGAAAAGTTGAGGCCTTTGTATTTTTCGATGTCGCGGCGGAGGAGGGCGTAGCTGGTGACGATGAGGCGGTGGGCAGGAATGGCAGGGAAGGACTTCTCGCGGTTCGGTCCGTCGAGGGTGAGGACGGGCAGGGTGGGGAGAAAGTGGGCGGCTTCGCGTTTCCAGTTCCAGACCAGGGAGGACGGGCAGACAACGAGGACAGGACCGGTGAGCGCTTCGACGAGGGCGAGGGTCTGGACGGTCTTGCCGAGACCCATTTCGTCGGCGAGCAGGCCGCCGGAGCCGGTGAGGGCCTTGGCGAGGAGCCAGCGGGTGCCTTCGATCTGATAGGGGCGGAGGGGGATCTGGGTAGGGAGGGTTGTCCCTGCCCCTCCGTCGACGGAGGATTGGGGACAATCCTCCCTACCTTGCCAGGCGGCGAGGCTCGCTTCGAGGTAGTCGCGCTGGGCCGGGGCAACGCGGTAGGCGCCACGTTCCTGGCGGGGGTTGCAGTCGCGCAGGACTTCTTCGAGGTCGGCGGCCAGGGCGGGGTCGGCGATGGCGGTGCGGCCGTCTTTGAGTTTCGTGCTGCCGCCGGAGCGCAGGAGGGCGGCGATGTCGGCGGGGGAAAAAACGGCTTCCTTGCCCGCGGTGTAATGGACGTGAAAATCCAGCCAGCCATCGTCTTTTTCCCGGAGGGCAAAATGCGGTTCGATGCGGACAAGGTCGTTGGTGACGTGTTGGAACCGTTCGCCCTCGCGGACCTGCCAGATTTTTTTCAGCTCCGGAAGTGCCCCGGCAAAAAACCGTACGACGGACTCCTCGCTTTGGAGGGCAGCCTTGCCTTTATAGTCGGCAAATCCCAGGCCGATAAGCTTCGATAGCGCCTCGGCTTCCTTGGCGGGATTCGAAGTTCCGGGGGTGGTGTAGCGGAAGGCGATCTGCGCCTCCAGGTGGCGGAGGGAGCCTTCCAGGGTGAGTTCGACAACGGGGGTTTCGTTGGTGGTGGGGCCGCGCGGGGTCGGGGTGGCGGTCTGCGGTGTGGAGGGAGCGGCACCCACCAGGGGATTCAGGACTTGCAGCCCGACGGCAACGGAGTGGACACAAATGATGCCGCGCACCCGCGAATCGCGGCAGGGGCAGAGATTTTCGATGTCGATGGAGTTGCGCAGCTTCAGGCCGGCGCCGAACTGTTTGCCGCCTTCGGAGATCTTGCCGCGCAGGACAGGAGGCTCGTAGGAAGCCTCGCTGACCCGCCGGGCGGCGTGCAGGGCGCGGGCTTCTTTCAGGACGGGCCAGCCAGCCAGGGAGACGAGAAGTTTTTCGGTGAGTTCCAAGCGGTGAGTGAGGAGTGACAGTGATCCGACAAAGTGCGAAGATGCGCAAAGAAATCATGCGTCTGCCCTTGTTTTTCCTGGTCCTCGCCCTGGTCCTTCCGGCCGCCGCGGAGGAGACGGCTCCCAAATTAAAAGTGGGGGTATTTCCACGCGCGCCCCTCGCCATGAAGGACGATGATGGACACTGGCGGGGCCTGTCGGTGGATCTTTGGGAGGCGGTGAGCGGCGAACTCGGTCTGGCTTACGAATACGTGGAGGTGCCTCTGGACGAGATCATTGAAAAGCTCAACCACGGCGAACTCGATGTGGCGCTCGGGGAGATCGGGGTGTCGGCGGATCGCGAGCGTCTGGTGGATTTCACCCAGCCGTACTTGATCACCTCCGCCGCCGTCGTTCTCCCCGGCCGGGAGCCGCTGACCAGTTTTCGTCAGGCCATGAGGGGAATCAGCCTGCAGGGTTTGCTGACGGTGATTGGCGTGATGATGGGCACGCTTTTTGTTTTCAGTCTTCTTCTCTGGCTCATTGAGCGTCGGGTGCAGAAGACGCATTTCGGGGGGCGACCGATTCATGGATTTGGGTCGGCGTTGTGGTTTGCGGCGGTGACGATGACGACGGTGGGTTATGGCGACAAAACCCCGCAGACCCCGCTGGGGCGGGGGTTGGCCTTCGTCTGGATGTTTCTGGGGATTGTCCTGGTGAGCGCCTTTACCGGTTCCGTGGCGTCGAGCATCACGCTCGCGGAACTCAATCGTTCGATCACGAGCGTGCACGACCTGGCTTCCTTCCGCAATGGGGTGGTGACGGGGTCGCTGGCGGAGGATTTTCTCAAAGGGGCCGGAATTCCCGTGCAGGGATACGCCACGGTGGAGGATGGGCTCGCCGCCATGGAGTCCCGGCAAATTACCGCGTTCGTGGGCAATGATGCCGCGCTGCGATACGCCGTGCGACGGGACACGCCCGGGACCCTGCGGGTGGCTGCGTTTCCGGCCATGCATGTGACGTTCGCCATGGCGTGCCGGCCGGACTTTCCGCATCTGCAGGCCGTGAATGTAGCGATCATCGACATAATCAATGCCCCGGACTGGTCGCGTCAGGCACAGCGGTGGCTGGGTCCCCCGGGGGCACAATGACCCAGGCGTAGGCGGGCCGGAAGTTTTGAGACACATTCTCCCGGATAAGAGCTTGCCTGCCGCGCCAATTCTCCTTTAGTTCGATGGTTACCACATGGCGCTCGTAGTCCAACGTCCGAAACTCAATTTCCGGGAGAAAATGTATCTCCCGGCGATCGTCGCCGGCTTGGCGATCACCTTCAAGCACCTGAAAAACCTGCTTTTGGGGAAAACGAAGGTGACGATGCAGTATCCCGAGGAAAAGTGGGATTCCCAGCTCCCGTCCTACTATCGCGGGGCCCCGGCCTTGGTGACGGACGAGCACGGCAAGGAGCGCTGCGTGGCCTGCCAGTTGTGTGAATTCATCTGTCCTCCCCGCGCCATCACCATCCAGCCGATGGAGATTCCCGCCGAGGACCGCTGGGCCAAGGTGGAAAAACGGCCCCGTGAGTTCGAGATCGACATGATCCGCTGCATTTATTGCGGGCTCTGCGAGGAAGTCTGCCCCGAACAGGCCATTTTCTTGAAAAAAGAATACTCGATCACGGGATACTCCCGGGCCGAGATGAAGCACAACAAGGAAAAGCTTTACGAGATGGGCGGAGTCGTCGAGGGGCTGGTTTACAAGTGGAACGAAAAAAAGTAGCCGCCCGTCCCGCACGTTGGTACAACCTCTGCGCCTGACCATGGAGCTTGCCCTTTTTTGGATTTTTTCCGCCCTGATGCTGGTGTTCGCGCTGGCTGTGGTGTTTCTGCGCAACCCGATCTCCAGCGCGCTCAGCCTGGTACTGTCCTTCGTGGGACTGGCGGCGTTGTTTGTCACGCTGGACGCGTTTTTCATCGGGGTCGTCCAGGTGTTGGTATACGCGGGCGCCGTGATGGTGCTTTTCCTTTTCATCATCATGCTGCTCAATTTGCGGGATGAAAAAACCCGCCGCCTGAACATTGCGGCGTGGGCTGGCGGTGGACTGGTGCTCGTCGGATTTCTCGGCCTGCTGGCCAAGGTGATTTTCACCAAGCCCGGATACGATTTTCCGAAAACCCCGATTGCCGCGACGGCTGTGACGGACGTGGTGGGCGTGGGTGTGACCCTTTTCAAAAGCTACACACTGCCGTTCCAAATCGTGGGCGTCCTCCTCTTGGTGGCAACCGTGGGCGTCGTGCTGCTCAGCAAGAAGGAGCTGAAATAATGGTCCCGACGCTTGCTCATTATCTGGCGGTCAGCGGGCTGCTTTTCGCCATTGGCCTGGCCGGTGTCCTGCTGCGGCGCAACATCATCATCATTTTCATGTGTCTGGAGCTTATGCTCAGCGCGGCGAACCTCTCGCTGGTGGCCTTCTCGCGCTTCCTTCCCACTTCCCAGAAGGTGTTTGAGGCTTGGGAAGGCGGGGCGGCCTTGCTGCCCAATTATAATGGTCAGATGTTGGTGTTTTTCATCATCACCGTCGCTGCCGCCGAGGTGGCGGTGGGCTTGGCCATCATTGTGGCCCTCTTCCGCGCAAAACAGACCACTCACGTCGAGGATCTCGATAGCCTGCATTTCTGATGGACGCCGCGACTGCCTGTTGGATCATTTTGTTTGCTCCGCTCGTCGCGGCGGCGCTGATTCTTTTTTTCGGCAAGTTCTCCAAACAGCTCAGCGCTGGCCTTGCCATTGGCGCGGCGTTGCTTTGCGGGGTGTTGAGTTGGTGGGTCTTCACCCAGCCGCCCGCCGGCCAAATTGGCTTCGACTGGATCGTCCTGCCCGGGGCGGAGGGTTTCCGCGCTCCGATCGGACTGACCATCGATAAACTCAGCCAGGTCATGCTGGTGGTGGTGAACACCATCGCGCCGCTCGTTTTCATCTACTCCATCGGCTACATGGAAAAAGAAGAGGGCTACTGGCGGTATTTCGCCGGTTTGTCGCTTTTCCTCTTCTCAATGCTTGGCATCGTACTGGCCGACAACTTCGTGATGATTTTCATCTTCTGGGAGTTGGTGGGCGTGAGTTCTTATATTCTCATTGGCCACTATTACACGAAGGACTCCGCGGCGGACGCTTCCAAACAGGCTTTTCTGGTCAACCGCATCGGCGACTTCGGTTTCATGCTCGGCATCCTCATGCTCTGGTTCGCCACGGGCACGTTGATGTTCTCGGAACTCGCCCCGGCTGGCGTTCTTTCCCCGGAAGTCGAGGCGCTCTCCAAAGCCCACGGTATTTACTTCGCTATCGCCTGCGTGCTCATTTTCTGCGGCACGATTGGCAAATCTGCCCAACTGCCCCTGCACGTCTGGCTGCCGAATTCGATGGAAGGCCCCACGCCGGTTTCTTCGCTGCTGCACGCGGCGACGATGGTGGCGGCGGGAGTCTATATGCTGGCCCGGATTTTCCCGGTGATCGTCGCCTCCGCGGTGGCTCTGGAAGTGATCGCCTGGGTCGGTGGCATTACGCTCTTTGTGGCGGGCCTGATGGCCATCCAGCAAAACGACATCAAACGCATCCTGGCCTACTCGACCATCTCGCAGCTTGGCTACATGGTGATGGGTGTCGGTGTGGCCAACTCGGCGGACGTGCCGATGTTCCATCTTTTCACGCACGCCTTCTTTAAGTGCCTGCTCTTCCTCTGCTCCGGCTCGGTCATCATGGCCATGCACCATGAACAGGACATCTGGAAAATGGGCGCGCTGAAAAACAAAACCCCGATCACCTTCCTCTGCATGGTGATGGGCGCTCTGGCGCTGAGTGGAGCGGGTTTTGGTCCGATCGGCTTCAGCGGCTTTTTCAGCAAAGATTTGATCATTCTCTGGGCGTTGGAAAAATCGCCCATCCTCGGCTGGCTGTCAGTGGCGGCGGCGGGCCTGACGGCCTTCTACACGTTCCGTTTGATCTTTGTCGTTTTCCTCGGTCCGCCCCGCAGTGATCACGCCAAACACGCCCACGAGTCGCCGCTCGTCATGACGGTTCCCCTGATGCTCCTCGCGCTGGCGGCGCTGGGCGCGGGCTGGCCGTTCGTCGAGCACATCTTCTTTGCAGCCTCCGAACCGGCGCACCCCAGCCATCTCGCTCACTGGGTCCTGCTGGCGATGCTGCTGGGTGGCGTTGGCCTCGCCTGGATGCTCTATGGCAAGGCGGAAAAAGACCCTCTCTCCATCCCGCTCTTTTCCAACCGCTTTTACATCGACAATGTGTATGACTGGGGCGTGAAGAACATCCAGGGCGGCCTCGCCTGGCTAAGCGGCTGGACCGACCGCTGGGTGGTTGATCTGATCATGGTGCGCATGACGAGTTTCCTTGCCTGGGGCTCGGGTTATGTGCTGCGGTTTCTGCAATTTGGCAACATTCAGGCCTATGCCTTCTTCTTTGGAGCCGGCGTGGTCGGCCTCCTCTACTTTCTGATCGCCCGATGAGCCCACTGATTGGCCTGATTCTCATTCCCATCGTTGGTGCGGCCTTCGTCATCACCGGACCAAACCCGCGCAAGACCGCCATTTTTGCCGCCGTCCTGAATTTTCTCGGGGCCATTGCCTTCTTTGGCATGTGCAAACCGGAGGCGGGTTTCCAATTCCTCAGCACCTATCCTGTGCTGCCGGAACTCGGCATCGCGTTTACTCTCGGAGCCGACGGCCTTAGCATCGCCATGCTCCTGCTCGCCACCGCGGTCACGCTGGCAGCCGTGTGTGTCGCCCGCAGCCCGCAGACCAACGCTAATTGGTTCTACGCTTCGCTCCTCTTCATTTCGGCCGGGGCCATCGGCGCCTTTGTCTCGGTGGACGCGTTCTTCTTTTATATGTTCCATGAGTTGGCGCTCATCCCGACCTTCCTGCTCATCGGGATCTGGGGTTCCGGGGACCGCCGGGCGGCCGCGTGGAAGATCACCATCTATCTCGCCTTCGGGAGTTTCATTCTGCTGATTGGCTTGATCGGCCTTTACCTGAGCATGCCCGTGGGGGCCCGCTCGTTCGACATGCGCGCCATCCAGGAAATGGCCCAATCCGGCGCAATGCACCCGTCGGGCGTGGTGTATCTCCTGCTTTTCTTCGGCTTCGGCATTCTTGTTTCGCTCTTTCCCTTTCACACCTGGGCCCCCCAGGCTTACGCGTCGGCCCCCGCTCCGGCCGCGATGCTGCATGCGGGCGTGTTGAAAAAGTTCGGCCTCTACGGCATCCTGCGCCTCGTCACTCCCGTCTTTCCGCCACATGTCGCGGAGCAGTTTAACACCCTTCTTCTGGTCCTCCTTCTGGGCAATATCTTGTACATCGGCCTCGCCACCATCTCGCAGCGCAAGCTGGATCTCATGCTTGGTTATTCGAGCGTGATGCACATGGGGTACATCTTCCTCGGTATCCTTTCCTGGACGACCCTCGGCCTCACGGGGGCCGCCCTGATGTTGGTCGCGCACGGGCTTTCGGTCGCGGCGCTTTTTGCCCTGTCCGGCGAACTTCGTGAACGCACCGGCACGCTGGAATTTTCCGAACTCGGCGGTCTGGCTAAGGTGATGCCCTCCTTTGGCCTCCTCTTCGGGTTCGCCGCCATGGCCTCCATTGGTCTGCCTGGCTTTGCCAACTTCGCCGGCGAACTGATGGTGTTCTTCGGGGCCTTCTCCGCCGGAGCGCCGGTGGGCAGCGGGTTTAACAATTTCCAAATTGCCACCGTCATCGCGGTTTGGGGCGTGGTGATTTCCGCCGTTTACATGCTTCGCGCCTATCGCCGCATTTTTATGGGTCCGATCAGTGACCGCTGGAAATCGCTGGCCGAAATTGCCACGTTGCCGCGTCTTTGCGTGGTGGGCCTCCTTGTGCTGCTCCTGCTCTTCGGATTCTTTCCGCAACTTCTTATCAACTACGTCGCTCCGGCGTTGATCCGGCCATGATCGAGATTCCTTCCATCACTCTCGAAGTCTTGGTCGTTGTCATCGGCATCTTCCTGCTGATGGCCGATGCGTTTTTCCCCTCTGCGGACAAACGCTCCATAGGCTGGCCCGCAGTTTTGGGCCTCGGCTTCGTTTTTGTGGCTTCGTTTTTCGTCTCGGACTTCTCCGGACTGCGGGAAAACCCCGCCTTCTATGTGATGGACCCGCTGGGCATGTTCTTCAAACGGTTCATGCTTCTGGCCACCGCCCTCACGATCATTCTCGCGATGGACTATGCGCCGGTTTACCTTCGCTATGTCCCCTCGGCGACGCCGCAGGCCGGGCTTGGCGAATTTTATGTCCTGCCGGTCTTTGCCTGTGCGGGATTGATGTGGATGGTTTCGGCGGCGGATTTCATCATGATCTTCGTCTCGCTGGAGTTGGTCACGATCACGTTCTACATCCTCGTGGCCAGCATGCGCAGAAACAGCGCCAGCCTGGAGGCGGGGGTCAAGTATCTCATCCTTGGTGCGCTTTCCACGGGTTTCCTTGTTTACGGCATCACCTGGATTTTTGGCATTACCGGACAGACTTCGCTGGCGGGTGTGGCGGAGGTGCTTCCGCGCGTTCCCATCGGCTTCCAGTCGGCCGTGCTTTTCGGCCTTGGTCTCGTGCTGGTGGCCCTGGGCTTTAAAGTGGCAGCCGCCCCCTTCCAATTCTGGGTGCCTGACGTTTATCAGGGTGCGCCGACGCCGGTGACCGCCTTCCTTTCCGTCGCTTCCAAAGCCGCCGGCTTTATCGTCCTGCTCCGAGTCATCCAGCCCTTCCTGGTCGTGCCGAGCATGGAGCATAAAGTGATCGCAGTGGTTGTCGTCCTCGCCGCTCTCACGCTCCTTTACGGAAACCTCGCCGCGCTGCCGCAAAACGATCTCAAGCGCCTACTCGCGTATTCAAGCATCGCACATGCCGGATACCTCCTGGTTGGCGTGGCCAGTGTTTCGTCCGATCACGCGGGTCCCGCCATTGCCTTCTACCTCGGTGGGTACTTGCTCATGACCTTCCTCGCCTTCTTTGTGGTGGTGCATGTGTCGAATGTCACCGGACGCGATGAGATCGCTGACTTCGCCGGCCTTGGCCGCCGCACCCCGATTCTGGCCTTTGGTCTGCTCATGGCCATGATCTCGCTCGCCGGCATGCCCTTCACGGTTGGGTTCCTCGGCAAATTCCTTATCTTCGAAGCGGCTTACCAGAGCGGCCAATATGTCCTCATCGGCATTGGTGCCATCACCGTGGCCTGCGGCTTTTATTATTATCTGAAAGTCGTCATGGCCATGTATTGGCAGCCTGCTCCCGACGACGCCGCTCCCATCACGATCTCCTCGTTCAGCACCGCGCTGATCTTCCTTTTTTGCGCCGCCATTGTCGTTTTTGGAATCTTCCCACAACCGATCCTCGCCGCCCTGAAGTGACCCGGCGGCGGCCTTCCGCCTTTTCCCTGTAGCGTTTCAGCCTTTCAGAATTTCCGCAATTTCTTCCCATGCCCGCCCTCGACAAGCCCCTCCACGAACTCCGCGAATATTACGGCATCTCACCCCGGCCCGGGAATTTTGACGCCTACTGGGAAGCCGCTCTCGCCGAACTGGATGCCACCGATCCGGCGCCCGTCCTCGAGCCCAGCAAGGCCATCCAGCCCCGCAACGCCGAGGCTTTCGACCTTTGGTTCACCGGTGTCGGGGGAGCCCGCATCTACGCTAAATACCTCCGGCCAAAAAACGCCGCAAAGCCGCACCCAGCCGTCCTGCAATTCCACGGCTACACCGGCAACAGCGGTGACTGGCAGGACAAACTGAACTTCGTGGGCGAAGGCCTCGCCGTTGCCGCCCTCGACTGCCGCGGTCAGGGTGGACGCAGTGAAGACAACGCCCCGGTCAAAGGCAACACCCACCAGGGCCACTTCATCCGCGGCCTCAACGACGCCCCCGAAAAGCTTCTCTTTCGTAGCATCTTTCTCGACACCGCCCAGCTTGCCCGCGTCGTTTTGTCCTTCGACGAAGTCGATGCCGAACGGGTGGGTTGCATGGGGGGTTCGCAAGGGGGTGCCTTGGCCATCGCCTGCGCCTCCCTCGTCCCGCAGATCAAACGCTGCGTCTCGGTTTTCCCGTTTCTCTCCGATTACAAACGGGTCTGGGAAATGGATCTCGCCAAGGATGCCTACGCGGAATTGAAAACCTTCTTCCGCCACTTCGATCCCCTCCACGAACGCGAGGAGGAAATTTTTTCCCGACTCGGTTACATCGACGTCAAAAACCTCGCGCCCCGCATCAACGCCGAGTGCCTCCTGGCCATCACTCTGATGGACAACATCTGTCCGCCCTCCACCCAGTTTGCCGTCTATAACAACATCTCGGGAAAAAAAGACGCGGTCATCTACCCCGACTTCGGCCACGAAGGCCTGCCCGGCTTTCAGGACAAGGCGTTTAATTTCCTTCTTGGATTGTAGGGCGGCTGCCCGCGAAAAGGGCGCGCAACGGTCTTCCCTTTACACTTCCGGGTTGCGAAGGGCTTCATTGTGTAGCAATGTGGCTACATGCCGATCACCACGCTGACCAGCCGCGCGTTTAATCAGGACACCAGCCGGGCGAAGAAGGCTGCGCTGACCGGGCCGGTGATTATCACGGACCGGGGCAAACCCGCCCATGTGCTTCTGTCCATTCAGGACTACCGGAAAGTTTTGGGGAAAACCCGGAGTATTGCCGATTTGCTGGCGATGCCTGGGGCGGAGGACATCAAGATCGAGGTTCCGCTCTCCCGGGAACTTGCCCGGTCGGTGGAGCTGGACTGATGTTTTTACTGGATACGAATGTCGTTTCCGAACTCCGGAAAATTCGGAGTGGTAAAGCGGATCGGCAGGTCCGCAAATGGGCCGATGGCGTGGATGCGTCCTCTTTGTATATTTCTGTGATTACCCTTCAGGAATTGGAGATCGGAGTCTTGCTGGCCGAACGGCGTGACGCCCGCAAGGGCGCTATCTTGCGGGCCTGGCTGCAGGGCAATGTTCGCCTCGCTTTTCAGGATCGCATCCTCGTGGTGGATGATCGCGTGGCGGTTCGGAGCGCGGCCCTGCATGTCCCGGATCCGAAACCCTTTCGAGACGGGCTGATTGCGTCGACCGCGCTGGTGCATGGGATGATTCTGGTCACGCGCAACACGGCGGACTTTGTTCACACCGGCGTCACCCTCTTGAATCCCTGGGAAAAACGATAGCGTAGGGCGGGCAGTATGCTTTCCGTGATGCAGCGGCCATCCGAAAACGCAAAACTGGAGGGATGCGGGCGCTCGCATCCCAGGCGGCAAGGGCCTGCCGCCCTCCATCTGTAGACTTTTTGGAGAGCTTCCAGCCTCTTGGGTGGGACGGCCTCCGCTTCGCACTCCGCGTGAGCGAGTCTTGGGAAAGAGGCGGACGAGACGGAGTTCGTCGCTCCATCTCAATGTGCCCTCTCCTTGATATCTATTTAATCTCGCGGAGTTTGCCGCCGCTGGAGCGTGCGATGGAGCCCATTTCGGAGCGGTCGACCTGCTTCATCTCGAAGCCAATGAAGTTGAGTTTGCATTCGCCGCCCGCCTGGAGGTCGCCTTTGACGATCTTTTTCACGTCTTCCCACGGGATGTCGGAAAGGCTTCCGGTGGCCCGCCATTGGAAGCTGCCGTCGGAGATGAGGAAAATCACGTCCGGCTGCATCTTGGCGGCCAGTTCGAAGACGCCGACGAGGCCACGGGCGTTGCTGGTGACTTTGCTCGACGCCGACATCATTCCGGTGTCGACCCATTCTTCTTCGATCCACTTTTTCGCGGCGTCGCGGTTTTGATCGGTGGCGGGCAGGAGCTCTTTGTTGAAGGCCTTGTAGTTCTGTGTGAACTGGATGATCCCGAAGCGGGAGCTGATGGGCAGCATATTGAGCAGCGCCACGGTCTCTTCCTGAATCTTCTTCAGGGAAACCCCGCTCTTCGCGGCCTTGTTGGTCACACTGGAAGAAACGTCGAAAAGCAGGAGGATCCGTTTGCCTTGGGACTTGATGCCCATGAAGCTGAAGCCGGTCCCAACGCCGCCGAGTCCCCCGGCGCCCTGGCCGCCCCCGCCGGTTCCGGCGGTGCCGACCAGGCTGGAGACCTGGTCGGAGATGATGGCACTCGGGTCGAGTGGGAGCATCTGGTCCATGGGCATTTTGGGAAGCTCCGGCAGCGAAAATGGGGCCGGGCGCAGGCTCTGCATTTTGTCGTTGAAAGTGGGTTTGGGGGTCATGGCGTCGAAGGCGGCCATGTTCATCTTGTGTTCGCGCTGTTTGGCGGGGAGACGAATGTCCTTCTGAATTTCAAAAGTGGCGGGGGGCGGAATGAAATACTTCGCGATCACCCAGACGCCGGCGAACAGACCGAAGATGAGGTGGAGGACGATGGCGCCGATGATGATGGAGATGATGAGCTTGCGCCTCCGCTTTTTCGCGAGGGCGTCTTCATCGAGGATATTTTCGACGGCTGCGGGCATTAGCTTTCCTCCTCGGAGTCGTCGGCGAAGGTCACGCCGGTAATTTTGGCTTTGGCGCAGACGTTGAGCACATTGACGATGCGCTGGTGTTTCGCGCCGTCGTCGGCCTGGATGGTGATCAGGGCCTCGCTTTTGTTGGAGTCGGCGGCTTCCTTAAATCGTTTGAGGGTCGCGAGAAGGGTGGGGAGTTCCTCGCTGGCGATGGTATCCATCGGCTGTTCGTTGAGGATCACCTGTCCGTCGGCGCGGATGGTGATGCGCTGTTCGTCGGGAATATCGACGGTTTCCTCCTGCGAAACGGTGCCCGGCAGGCCGAGGTTGATGTCGCTTTCCTGCTTGATGGGTTTCGCCGTGACCATGAAAAAAACGAGGAGAAGGAACACCATGTCGATCATGGGGCCCATCTGCATTTCCACGGTCTGAACGTCTTTGCGGCGAATTTGCATCGTTAGTCCTGGTAGGTTCCGAAGATGACGTTGAGGGCGCCGGCTTCGCTGGCGATTTTCATGAGTTCCTTGATTTGTTTGCCGGGGGTGTTTTTGTCGGCGCGGACGTAGAGGCGGAGGGGTGGAAAATTTTTGAAGCGCTCTTTGATATAGGCGGTGAGTTCTTTTTTGGTCATCGGGTTCTGACCCACAAAATACTGTCCCTGGGCGTCGATGCTAATGATGTCGCGGTCGGCGAGGTTGGCGGGGATGACGGCGTTGCTGGCGAGGGGGAGTTTGATTTCCATTTTCACCTGCTCCTTGGAGATCTTCGTGGTGACCATGAAGAAGACGAGGAGGAGGAAGGTCATGTCGATCATCGGGGCGAGTTGAAACCCGACTTCTTCATCCTGTTTTTTGTGCAAGCGCATGAGGTGAAGGGCTTAGCCTACAGGCAGAGACTGGCCACGGATTGCACGGATGAACACGGATAAGGGCATTTCCGTCTTAAGGTTCAGGCGGTGGGGGCGGTTTCTGAGGCAGGGGCCTGTTCGTATTCGGCGCTGGCTCCCTGGAGTTTCAATTCGCCGGAGAGGAGGTCGAGCATGAAGGTGACACGTTTTTGGATGTTTCCCATTTGGATGGCGAGGGAGTTGCGGAAGAAGAAGTAGAGGAACATGGCGGGGATGCCGACAAAGAGGCCCCCGGCCGTCGTGATCATGGCCTCGCCGATGCCGCCGGCGAGATCGGCGGGTTCGGATTTGCCCGCGGCCAGCATGTCGAAGCTGGCGATCATGCCGGTGACGGTACCGAGCAGTCCGAGCATGGGGCCGATGGTGGCGAAGACGTTGAGATAATTGACCCAGAGGTTGAGTTTGGTTTCCTCGTTGGCGAGGGTTTCTCCGGCGGCTTGTTCCATGGACGCTTTGTTGGCGTTTTCCTTCTCGAAGTTCACTTTGAGCAGGGCGGCAGCCATGGTGGTGGAGAAGACGTTGGGCGCGTTGTGGCAAAGCGAGTAGGCGCTGCTGGCGTCGCGGGCCTGCATGTATTGGCCGACGGCTTCGACCTGGGACTTGGGCATCATTTTGTTGCCGTTGATGTGGAGGAAGCAATAGACGGCGACGGCGGCGGTGCCGATGGAGCAGAGCAGGATGGGCCACATGAGCGGGCCACCGGTGTTGAAGGTGTCGAGGAGGGTCTTGTCCTTCGGCGGCTTCTTGGCGGTTTCGGCAGCGGGTGCGGCGGCTTGGTCCTGGGCGAAGACCGGCGTGAGGCACGCCAGACCGACAATGGCCAGCGCGAGGATGAGGAGTTTGGTTTTCATGGTTTTTTTGAGGGTGGTTCGGCGTCGGCGCGGGCTTCTTTTTCGTTGTCCTGCTGGCGGATCTCCGCCGGCAGGCCATCGAGGAATTTTTGAGCTAGGGTGGCGTATTTCGTGCCGGGGTAGATGGCAACAAGGTCGCGGGCCAGTTCCGCGGCGTGGGCCGGGTCGCCGGTGAATTCGTAAACCCCGGTGGCACCCCAAAGTCCGCGCGCGGCGGCATCAGTCTCGGAGCCGAAGAAAAGGTAAGGGTGGAGGTAGAGGTCGAGGGCGTCGTTGTAGAGGCGGTGGCGCTCGGGAATGACAAAGACGTCCTCCTCCCAGCGCGGGTTTTCGGCGATGAGTTTGCGGAGGCCTTTATCGGCGGCTTCGGCGAGGATGTAGTTGGCTTCGACGAGGACGGCGGGGTCCTCGGAGAGCTTGGCGAGTTCGGCGGCCTCCTTGACCGCGTCCTTCGCATTGCCTGTGGCGACCATGGCGCGGAGGCGGCCCTGTTTGGCCAGCATAAGGTTGTCGTCGTTCCAGGTCGTGGTCTCAATCTGACGGAAGAGGGCGAGGGCCTTGGTGGCATTGGCGGGATCGCCGCTGCGCAGGAGGAGGTCGCCGTAGGCGAGTCCGATCGAACCGGCGGGAGACTTGGGGACGGCGAGCCAGGCTTCGTGGCGTTTCCAAAGAAGTTCGATTTCGGGGATTTGGGCGACGGTGGCTTCGGCAAGCTTGCGATCGCGGGCTTCGTCGGGCGCAAACTCGATGCGGTCCACTTCGGCGCGGGCAATGCTGACAGTGGCAAAGACGGGGGTGGCGGAGGCCGGTGCGCCGGGGAGAGGCGGGAGCGCCCTTTGCACGCGAATATTAGGACCTTCGATCCCGACGACCTTGGCGGCCATCTTTTCGCCGCGGAGCAGGAAGATCGTGTCCAGGGCGGGCGGGGTCTGCGCCAAGGAAGGGAGGGTGCAGAGCCCAAAGAGGGCAATGACTAATGACCAATGACTGATGACCAATGACGAATGACCTCGCTTCTTCATCCTTGCGCGGGGGTGGGTTCGGCTTTGGGGAGGGGGCCTCCGAGGGCTTCGAGGCGTTTGCGGGCCTGGGCGGTTTCCTGGAGGTCGGCGAGTTCTTCTTTTTCCGAAAGTTCCTGGTAGGTGCGGCGGGCGCTAAGGTCGTCCTTAAGTTTTTCGAAGGCCTCGCCGCTGCGGAGATAAGCGCGGGCGACCCAGTCGCGCCAGCGGCCGTGCATGACGTAGATGCGTTGGAAGTAGGGCACGGCGAGCTGGGGTTTGCCTTCGCGCATGTAGATGTCGCCGATGCGGAAGAGGGCCTCGGCTTTTTCCTGTCCGGTGGAGGAGGTGCTGGCAAGGACGGCTTCGAGGGTCTTGCGGGCATCGGGGTAGAGACCGCGGGAATCCAGCAACTGGGCTTTGGCGAGAAGGGTCTTGCCGAAAATAACCGACCCCATCGTCTCGCGTTCGAAGCGGTCGAAATACGCGAGGGCGGCCTTCTCGTTGCCGCGTTCCAGTTCCAGCATCCCAAGGGCGGCAAAAGCGCGGTCCTTTTGCGGGGCGCGCGGATTCCACTTTACGAGGTCGCGCCACATCTGTTCGGCTTCCTTGTCGCGGCCAGTGGCCATGTAGGCCCCGGCGAAATCGGCGAGGAGGAGCGGATTGGTGGTTTGGACGTTGGCCAGCGGGGCGGCTTCGAGCAGGAGTTCCTGGGCGCGGGCGGGGTCGGATTTGCGTTGGGCGAAGGCCTGGGCCCAGAGGGCGCGCATGGCGAGGGTGTTTTTCTTTTCGGTGGCAGCCTCTTCGCGGAGATCGCGCAGGCGGGCCAGGTATTGGGCGGTTTCCTCGGGGCCTTTGTAAAGTTTGCCCAAGGCGGGAAAAAGATCGTCCACGGAACGGATCTCCGCGTCGTCCCCGTATTCGCTGATGGCGTTCCAATACACGTCGCGCGCCTTGGCCGTGTCCCCTTCCTGACGATACACCCAGCCAATATTGTAAATGGCCTCGGCCACGCGCGGACTGCGCGGGCTCACGGCGGCGAAGTCGGTCATGTGGTCGCGCAGTTTGCCGTATTCCTCCATGAGTTTGTAAGCCTTGCCGACCTTGAAGACGCCTTCCTCGTAAAAGCGGGGCTCGGTTTTGGGGATGCCGGCAAAGGCCGCTATGCCTTCGTCCATGCGGCCTTCGTTCATCAGGGCGTCGCCGAGAAGGACGCGGGCCTCGGCGATGTTTTCGTGGCCGGGGTGTTTGCGCAGAAAGGTGTAAAGTTCCTTGATGCTGGTGGCGTAATCCTCGAGTTGCTGGGCGCAGTAGGCCTTGCGGAAATCGGCGTCCCCGCGGTGCAGACCGTCGGGGTATTTGGCCAGGTATTCGTCCATCACCTCGCGGGAGCGGACGTATTGTTTGTCGAGGGAATACGCCATGCCGCGCCAGTAGGCCGCGGATTCGCGCATCTCGTGGTCGGGATAGGCCTTGGGGAATTCTTCAAAGGCGGCGATGGCCTCCTTGTTGCGTTCGGCAAGGAGGAGCGAGAAGCCCTCCATGAATTGAGCGCGGGGGGCGAACTCGGACTTTGGGAATTTTTTCGTGATCGTCTCAAACGTGGCGACGGCGTCGTTGTAGCGCAGATCCTTTTGTTCGGCGATGCCCTGGAGATAGAGCACGAGCGGCACGCTGGGGGACTTGGGGAATTTTTCCCCGAAGATCTGCGCGGCTTCAATGGCCTTGGGCCAGCGTTCGATCTGATTCCACGACTGGACGAGATTCACGCTGGCGGATTCCACCACCGGGTCGGCTGGCATTTCGTTGAGCATGGCCTCCATGATGAGGGCGGCCTCGCGGTAGCGCTTCATGCCCTGGTAGGCGGTCGCGAGCCGAAGGCGCAGGGCGGAATCGAAGTTGGGGATTTTTTGAAACGTTTCCACTTCCCGTTTCACCTTGGCGATCATCTGGCCGAGCTGGAATTTCAGATAGGGGTCTCCGACGGGATTGGCTTCGGCGGCCTGGAGCTTTGAGGTGAGATCGGCGAGGCGGCTTTCCTGATGACGGAGGAGACGCTCAGCGGACCAGATCCGTTGCAGGGCGATGATGGCTTTGCGAAGTTCCTTTTTCTCAAGATAGCGGGAGCCAAGTTCGAGGGTGAGAGTCTGAAAGGTGACGAGTTGGAGAAGATCGCCCATGCGCGGATATTCTTTCTCGACGAGGGCCATTGCTTTGTCCTCTTCGTTGGCTTCGAGAAGGGCATAGAGTTCCAGCACGGCGGCGCGGCCGCGGTTGGAGGGCGTGAGGCTGGGTTTCGTTCCGACGAGGTATTCCGCGGCCTCGTTGTATTTCTCATCGAGCAGAAACGCAGTGCCGATCAGGAGTTTCGCTTCGGGAATTTTTTGAGCGGCGGGAAATTGCGCGAGGTAGTTCGGGCTCCGTTCCGAACCGGGGGGGAAGAGCGCGAGAAATTGCTCGAAGGACTTCCGGGCGGCCTCGTAATCCTTGTCCTGCATCTCGCAGACGCCTTTCCAAAATGTTAGGTCCTGCTTTTCCTGCTGGGCGATGGGCGGGTCGTTGGCCAGGGCTTCCGTGATCGCTTCCTGCGCGTCGGAGAATTTTTGCAACTGCAGCAGGCTCATGGCCAGGGGGTAGCGCATGAGGCGGACGGCGGCCTGCGCCTCCTTGGCTTTGCCGTAGGCGCTGATGAACGCGCGGTATTTGTCGGCGGCTTCCTGATATTTCCCCGCGGCGTAGAGCTGGCTGGCGTTGACGGAAAGTTCCTCGGCGGTGAGATTGGCGTCGTTGGCCGAGGCGGCAGGTTGCGCGTGAGCCGCCGCCAATGCGCAGCAGAACGAAACACCCATGACCAAAAACACCCGAACCATCTCAGAACCTCTTTACTTGGAAATCGGGGGAACCGTGTGTGACAATTCTGCCATAATCCGATGAGCAAGCAGAAATCAGGCCACTATGACGCGCTGGCTGCATTGGCGGAAAATACTCTGGGTTTCATTCGGGACAAGCAAGGCGATTTCGGGGACCTGCTGATGAAGGCCCACAGGGTGCAGCGGCAATATTGTCCGGCCTATGGAGCCTATTGCGCCGCGTTGCCTGATCCCGAGTGCTGGCGGGAGATTCCCGCGCTGCCGCTGTCGGCGTTCCGTCATGCGGCCATCCGGTGTTTTCCGCCGGACGAAATCGTGCGTTCCTTTCACACCAGCGGAACGACGGGTGAGGGGCATGGTGTCCACGATCTCATGACGCTGGAACTCTACCGGGGGGCGGCTTTGGGGGGATGGAAACATGCCGGTCTGCCCACCCTCGAAACCCTTTGCCTCCTGCCCACGCCGGACGAGGCCCCGCACTCCTCGCTCAGTTGCATGGCAGCGTGGCTGTCGCCTCCGGAGAATTTTTTTCTCGGCCGTTGGGAAGATCTTGTCGCCCGCATTGCCGCGGCGGAACGTCCGCTTTTACTCTTCGGCACCGCTCTGGCATTTCTCGACTTTTTTGCAGGGTTGGGAGAAAGCCGGTTTGCTCTTCCCTCTGGCTCCCTTGCGGTGGAGACCGGTGGCTACAAAGGAACGCGGCGGGATCTGCCCAAGGCGGATCTTTACGCTTTGTTCGAAGCGCGGCTGGGATTGCCGCCGGAAGCGGTCTGGAATGAATACGGCATGACCGAGTTGAGTTCGCAATTTTACACGAACGGGCTGGGGCGGCCGCATAACGGCGCCCCTTGGGTGAGGGCGCTTGTCTTGGATCCCGAGACGGATCGCGAAGTGGCCGAAGGCGAAACCGGGGTATTGCGGATTTTTGACCTCGCCAATGTCGGATCCTGCTGTGTGCTGCAAACCCGCGACCTTGCCGTCCGGCGGGGTGCGGGATTCGAGCTACTCGGCCGCGATCCCGCTGCGCTGCCGCGCGGGTGTTCCCGGGCGGCGGATGAGATGCTGGCAGCTATTCCACAAACTCCAACTCCCGGATGGCCGGAATGAGTTTTGCCTCGGCGGCCTCGCCGAGGAACTGCCGGATGGCGGCGCGTCCCCTATCGCCGTAGTCGAGGGTGTAGTCGTTGACGTACATCCCGATGAATTGATCCGCCAGCGGGATGTCCATGCCGCGGGCGTGAGCCATGCTGTGGCTGACGGCCGGGGCGCGGTCTTTCAGTCCGTAAGCGATGCTTTCGTGGAGGATGTCGGCGAGTTCGAGTTGCACGTCACGCGGGATGTCCTTGCGCACGACATTGCCGCCAAGGGGCAGGGGAAGATGGCGGGTGCGTTTCCACCATTCGCCGAGGTCGAGGATGTTGACGAATCCTTCATCCTGATAGGTAAGCTGACCTTCGTGGATGATCAGACCGACCTCCGCCTTGCCGGAATGCACGGCGGCGAAGATTTCGTCGAAGGGCACGACGATGAAATCAAAATCCCGCCCGAGAAATAACTGGGCGGCGAGGAACGCGCTGGTCATACGACCAGGGATGGCGATTTTTTTTCCAAGCAGCCAGGCTTTGCGGTCCTCGTCGGAGGCGGTTTCCGGGGGGCCTTCCTTCGCGACAAACATGGGGCCGTAGCCGTCACCCATGCTCGCGCCGCTGGGCAGCAGGGCATATTTGTCGAGGAGGTAGGCTAGGGCATGAATCGACACGGCAGTGATGTGGAGTTCGCTGCGGGTGGCGCGCTCGTTCAGCGTCTGAATGTCCTGGAGGATGTGCTGGAATTTATAGCCCCGCAGGTCGATTTTTTCCTGCGCCATGGCGTAAAACATGAAGGCGTCGTCGGGGTCGGGCGAGTGGCCAAGGGTGAGGGTTTGGGATTTCCAGTCAGACATGGGGTGCGGTTTAAGAATGGTTGAAATTGAGCGAAGCGATCTCGCGGATGAGTTGTGGTCCTTGATAAACGAAGCCCGTGTAGATTTGGACGAGTCGGGCTCCGGCGTCAAACTTCTCCCGGGCGGACGCCGCGTCCATCACCCCGCCCGAGGCGACGATGGGGAGTGCGGTGTGGTTTTTAAGGTGCGCAAGCATGGCGGTGGCGCGTCCACGCAGCGGGGCACCGCTCAAGCCGCCGGTTTCATTGCGCTCCGCAGGGATGGAGGAATGGTCGAGGGTGGTGTTGGTGGCGATGAGGCCGGAGAGGCCTTCTTCTTCGGCGAGGACGCCGATTTCCGCGGCCTGTTCGTCGGCGAGGTCGGGCGCGATCTTGACGAGGAGGGGTTTGCCGTCGCGTTCGGGCGACAGCGCGCGGATGATTTCGCGCAGGCGGCCGGTTTCCTGCAGATCGCGCAGTCCGGGGGTGTTGGGCGAACTGACGTTGATCACGAAATAGTCGCCGTAGTTTTTCAACAGACGGAAGCTTTGCAAATAATCGGCCGCCGCCTCCTCGATGGGAGTGATCTTGGATTTGCCGAGATTGATCCCGACGGGGATGTGTGGCCAGCGTCCGGATTTTTTCAGACGTTCCAGCCGGGCGGCCACGGCCTCCGCGCCGTCGTTGTTAAACCCCATGCGGTTGATCAGGGCCTGCTTGTCCGGATAGCGGAAAATGCGCGGCTGGGGATTGCCCGGCTGGGCGTGGGCCGTGATGGTGCCGATCTCAACGAATCCAAACCCCAGCGCCTCCCACCCCGGCAGGGCGACGGCGTTTTTGTCCATGCCGGCCGCAAGGCCGACCGGATTGGGGAAGGTCAGGCCGAATTCCTTCGTCGGCCGCGCCGCCCCACCGCCAAAGAACATCCGCAATAGAGCCGGCGGGATCAGCGAAAGTTGGCGCAAGGCAAAATGGTGGGCGGACTCCGCATCCATGCGGAACAGGAGCGGGCGTAGAATGGCGGTGTAGGGATTCATTTTCCGATGCAAAAGCTGCTGAAAATCTGACCGAGGATGTCCTCGATATCTGTCACGCCCACGATTTCGCTCACGGCGTCCAGGGCCTGACGCAGAGGGACGGCGACGAGTTCGGGATCGGCTCCGTTTTTCAGGTCGGTCGCGGCCTGGTCGAGAAACGTGCGCGCATGATCGAGGCAGGCTTGGTGGCGGGCGTTGATCGCGGCCAGGGTCGGCGCGTCGGAGGGCGAACTGCCACGGGCGGCCGTCACGATGGCATCAACGAGAGCGGGGAGACCGTCGCCGGTCAGTGAGGAAACCGGAAGGGAATTTTTGATTTTTGATTTTTGATTTTTGATAGCTTCCGGCGGAAGGAGGTCGGCTTTATTGAGGGCGACGATTTCGTTTGCGGCGATTTCCGGAGAGGCGGGGGCGGTGATGTCGATGACATGAACGACGACGTCGGCGGCTTCGATGGCTTTTTTGGCCCGCTCGACGCCCTCGTGTTCCACGGCGTCGGTCGTTTCGCGCAGGCCCGCGGTGTCGGTGATGCGAAAAGGGAGTCCATGCAGGCTGGCGAATTCCTCGATGGTGTCGCGGGTGGTGCCGGCGATCTCGCTGACGATGGCGCGCTCGAAACCGAGGAGGCGGTTGAGCAGGCTGGATTTTCCGGCATTGGGCGCGCCGCAGAGGACAAGGCGCACCCCTTCCCGCAGGATGCGGCCTTCGCGGGCGGTGCCGAGCAAGGTGTTCACCTGGGCCTGGACGGAACGAATGTCCTTGAGAAGTGCCTCACCCACATGGGGCGAGATGCCTTCTTCGGGGAAATCAATATAGGCCTCGAGGTGGGCAACGACGGCGAGGAGGGCGGTGCGAATTTTTTCGACTTCGGAGCCGAGTCGTCCTTCGAGTTGCTCGCTGGCGGCGCGGAGCGCGCGTGGGGTGCTGGCGCGGATCACATCCATCACCGCTTCGGCCTGGGTGAGGTCCATCTTGCCGTTGAGGAAGGCGCGTTGGGTGAACTCGCCGGGTTCCGCCGCCCGTGCGCCGGCGCGCAGCAGGGCCTCCAGCAGGCGGGCGGTGACGAGGATGCCCCCATGGCAATGGATCTCGGCCATGTTCTCACCTGTGTAGCTGCGTGGCGCGCGAAAGACCGCCAGCAGGCCCTCGTCGAGGCGCTCGCCGTTTTCCGCGAACTCGCCGAAGTGCAGCGTCCTAGCCGGGAGATTCGCCGCACTTCCGCGAAAGATCCCCGTCGCCAGCGCGATGGCCTCCGGCCCCGTGAGGCGGATGACCGCGATGGCGCCCTCGCCGGGAGGCGTCGAGATGGCGGCGATGGTGTCGTCGGCGAGCACAGATTACGCCGTGGCTGTAGCGGCGTGCGGGATGAGTCCCTGGGCGTCGAGGATTTTCATTTCGGCGATGAAACGCTGATTTTGCTCCATCGTCCCGACGGAGACGCGGATCCAATCCGGCATTTTGTAACTGCGCATGGCGCGCACGATGATCCCGCGCTTGAGCAGGGCCTGAAAAACGGCGTCACCGTCGCCCACGCGGGCCAGGACAAAATTGGCCACGCTTGGCACGTATTCCACTCCCATGGCGATGAACTCCGCCTCGAAATACTCACGGCCCTGATGGGTTAGTTCGCGCGTTTTGTCCATGTGGTCCTGATCTTGCAGGCCCGCCAGCGCGCCGGCCTGGGCGATGCCGTTGGCGTTGAACGGTTGGCGGGTTTTCTGCAGAACGTCCGCGACACCTTTGGGGGCGAGGCCGTAGCCAATGCGCAAATTGGCCAGGCCCTGAATCTTGGAAAACGTGCGCATCACCACGACGTTGCGGCCCTCGCGGACGAACTTGATCACATCCGGCGGGTTGTCGAGGAACTCGAAATACGCTTCGTCAAAAATCACCAGGACGTGCGGCGGCACGGCGGCCATAAAGCGGTCGATGGCTTCCTGCGTGACCATCGTGCCGGTGGGGTTGTTGGGATTGGCGATGAAAAGCTGGCGCGTGCGCGGCGTCACGGCGGCAAGCATGGCGTCCAGGTCGTGGGTGTAGCCTGGATCGGGAACTTCCACGGTCTTGGCCCCGAAGAGTTGGGCCATCAGCATATAGACCGCGAAGGCGTGGCGAGCGGTGACCACCTCGTCGCCCGGACGCAAAAACGCATGGCCAATAAATTCGATGATTTCGTTGGAGCCATTGCCCAGGATCACGTTCTCGCGCTGAAGGCCGAGCTTTTCCGCAATGGCGCTGCGCAGGGCCCAGCCGCCGCCATCGGGGTAAAAATGGGCGCGCTCCAGCGCGTCGCGCATGGCGGCAAGAGCCTTGGGCGAGGGACCGAGCGGGTTTTCGTTGGAGGCGAGTTTGATGATGTCCGAAGCTTGCAGGCCCATTTCGCGGGCCAGTTCTTCCACCGGTTTTCCCGGTTCGTAGGCGATCAGTTTCAGGACATGCTCGTGCGCGGTGTTCCACATAAAGTTTTCGGGTTTAAGTTTGTAAGTTTTCAGTTGCGGCGTCAAATGCGCATCATGGCCGTCATGTTCCGCTTTCGATCTGCCGCTCGAATCATGGCCCTGTTGCTTGTCGCCTTCGGCGGTTCTTCCTGCATGATCATGCGCACGGCGGAGAAAGGGTACCAGCCTGTGCGGTTAGTGCAGGAGGGTACGGCCTTTGAGGCGGTGATGGTGCCCGAAGGCGCGGGTGGGGGACTTGCCGTCTCGGCCATGGTCATCGGCGGCGGCGCGGTGAGTCTTTTCGGGCCGTACAGGCTGGAAATCACCGCTTACGGGCATGCCGGACAGCATCGGACTTTCGTGATCGAGAAACTGCGCTTTCGTTCGGAAAACGGCAAGGTCATCGCCTTGACCCGCGAGCGGCTGGGCGGCTCACCGATTTTCGTGCCTGGGGAATACCAGGGCGAAGTGAAGGCCGTAGGGACGACACGCGGGACGGTGACTTGGAAATCCGAGGAAGAAGGCGTGCTGACTGTGGAGGCGGATGTTGTCCTCCACGTTGGCCAGGAAACCCGGCGCGGCACTTTGAAGTTTCTTTTTGTCCCGTCGGACACGGTGAAACTCGAGGCCATCAATGTCCCCTGGGAAATTAAAAGGGCCATCTGGAAAGATTCCCGTGAACACCCCATCTCCTCCTGGAGCGTAAAGCCCTAGAACAAGATCCGTCTCACCCATGCGCATCGCTGTCATCGCCGACACCCACGGAAAGTTGCCCGTCTCCGCCGCGCCGCGGTTGGTGAGGGCGGATGAAATCTGGCACTTGGGAGATTTTTGCGATCTCGCGACGCTGCAAGCGGTGAAAGCGCTGGGGCGACCGTTTTTCGGCGTGCTGGGCAACAACGACTGGAGCCTCGATCTGCCGCCGCGGCTCAAGCTGGAGCGCTGCGGCCGGACGTTCCACCTCATCCACATCGCGCCACGGGTGGCGGAGGGGGCGGAATTTCTCCTGCACGGCCACACCCATGTGCCGCGCGACGAAAAGATCGGCAGCACGCGTTTTTTGAATCCCGGCTCTTTGGGCAAGGCCAACAAGGGGGCTCCGGCGAGTTGGGGCTGGCTGGAAATTTTCGATTCCGGCGAGGTGACATGGGGGCTGGAGCGGGTATGATGGCGGGGCAGACGGAGAAGCCGCGGTCCCCGGCGACGCGACTCCGGGGTGCTCGATTTTCCGTTTGTGCTCAATCGGGGGGTCGTCTAGTCTCCCGGAAGTCCGGCATGGGACTATATCGCGGACAGTTAGCTCAGCGGTAGAGCGGCTCGTTTACACCGAGTTGGTCGGGGGTTCGATCCCCTCACTGTCCATTCGTGCTTCTTTAATCTCATGCAGAGGGAACCGAGCGGTCGCCCCGGCACGTATCCTCCTTTGCCAAGCGCGTCATGGAACACAAAGATCTTTTACAACTCCGCAAAGAAGTGGACCGTCTCCTCGTCCAATTCGACCAAGTCGCCGACTGGGTGGAGGAGATTGATTACGACGGTGGGCCGGTCAATGTGCGGGAGTTTTTTCAGCGGGTGATCAGCCGGTATGAGGTCGAACGCGAAAACGCCCTGCGGCACCGGGAGACGCGGAAACGGGACCTTCCCGAGGCCGAACTTGCCGGCTTGCGTGTGCTCACGGTGGAGGACAACCCCGACATCAGCACGCTCCTCGCCCTCATTCTCGAGGCCAGCGGGGCCGATGTGACGTGCGTGGCTTCCGCGCCGAAAGCCCTGGAGTTGCTCAATGAAAAAAAATTCGACGCCATTGTGAGCGACATCGGCATGCCGGAAATGAGCGGCATTGAGTTCATTCGGCGTCTGCGGGCCAAGGGATCGCACATTCCGGGCATTGCCCTTTCCGCCTATTCGTCGGCGGAGGACCGCCATGCGGCGCTCGACGCGGGTTACGACCTTTTCGTGTCCAAACCCGTCCAGCCAGCCAAACTCATCGCGGGCTTGTCCGGCCTGGTGAGCGGCGATGATGGCACTGGCACGGAGAGAAAACCGTAGTCGGTCAGTACGAGGGCTTTGGCTGCGCCTTGGGTCCCATTTGGGGAGACTTGACGGTTTTCGCATCCGTGGTTTGCGCGCGCTGGAACGTTGTGGCCATTTCATCCCCCCGGCGGGCGTAGTACGCCGTGAGTTCAGCCGTTTCCGTGTCGGGTTCCTGGGCGCAGGCGGCGAAAGCCAGGGGCAGCAAAAGCAAAAATCTCATTTTCATCGCATTGGTCCAAGGGAGAGTTTCCGCCCTTGGTTCCTGCAAATTATCCCGCCGCGTTCGTCCTGCCACGCAAAAAGATTTTGTTCGTGAATCAGCCAGTTCCGACAGCGAAAGCACCCGCGTGGCCATCCATGGGTGAGGTCCCCTGCGAATTTCTGGGATGAAAACACCCGATCCCAAAACGAAGGCCGTGAAGGAAACCTTGGACGAACCCCTGAAAGAATCCCGTGACACGGTCGCGGAGGATGCAAAGTCCGATGCCACGCGGGAAGAGATCGACCAACTCCGTCGCAAAGGCGGCGACTATGACGAGAACGAAAAACTTCCTCTTAAGGAGCAGGAGTAGAACTGCCCCTGGGGATGGCGTAGCGTCCCGCGGTGTGTCTTACAGGGAAGGCTGGCTGGGAAGGAGGCGCAGCAAGGCCTCGGCGGCTTCCGCGGGGGTGATGGCCTTCATGCAGCGGAAATCAAGCGGGCAATCCCGGAGAAAACATGGGCTGCATTCCACCTGGTGACGAAGAACGCTGCTGTGCACCGCGCGGGGGCCGGTGAGACGGGGTTCGGTGGAGCCGAAAACCGCGACGAGCGGGACGTCCAGCCAGTCGGCCAGGTGCATCGTCCCGGTGTCGTTGGTGAGCAGCGCGGAAAACGTGCGGAGCCTGGTGATGAGGCCATCGAGGGAGGTTTTTCCGGTGAGGTCATCCACCTTACCCTCGAAGCCGGCGGTAATTTCGGCCGCCAGCGGGGCGTCGGCCGCCGTGCCGACGATCACCCAGGTGCACGCGAGACGGGCGGAAACGAGTTGCATGGTTTCCCGGAAGCGTTCGGTGGGCCAGCGTTTCGCCGGACCGTATTCGGCGCCGGGACAGATCCCGATGACGATGTTTTCCTGCGACGGAATGGCCGCAGCGGGCTCCCGGGCGGGGGGAGCGAGTGCGCCACAGCGGTCGGCCATGCGCCAGTAGCGGTCGGCGTGGTGGACGGGCTTGGGCGCTTTTTTCTTTTTCGGTTCGCTGATGATTTGGTTGAGCAGGCGGTGCCGGGAGTGTCCGTGATACCCGACGCGGCGAGGAATGCCGGCCAGCCAGATTTCGAGGGAGCTGCGGAGGGAGTTCGGAAAAAGGATGGCGACTTCAAAACGGCCGCGGATTTTTTTCGCGATGGAGAAAACGGATTGCCTGGGCTCGAAAGCAATCACTTCGTCCACCTCGGGCACGGCCTGCCAGAGCGGGGCGAGTTTGGCGGGAGAGAGGATGGTCAGCCGGGCGTCGGGGCGACCGAGTTTAAACGTGCGTGCGGTGGGGATGCTCATCACGGCGTCGCCCAGCCAGTTGGGCGAGCGGATGAGCATGCGGAACGGCTGGAGGGTGGACACGTCGCAGTCGGGCGGCAGGAAGGTGCCGCGTTTCTGGCCGGCAGTGAGAAAATTCGGCAGCGGCGTTTTCCAGCGGTTGTGCACCCAGAACCAGTCGGCGGGGGACTCGCGGATTTGCTCGGCCAGGACGGTGTTGATGTCGTGGGTGAGAGTGTCGGGTTTGGCGGGGTCGTAGGGGATCTCGTCGCGCAGGACGACGCGCCATTTCGCAAAGCCGGTGGTGTAGATGGCGACTGGGACGACGACCGATTCCGTGCGGATGGCCAGGGCGGCGGCGAGGGGGGAGGTGGAGGCAAGGCGGTTGAAAAACGGCATCCAGGTGCCGCCGTCGCCGGCACTTTGGTCCACCAGCACGCCGAGGATGCCGGGTTCGCGGAGGAGGGCGATGGCGCCGTTGAAGCCGCGTTTCCGATCAAACGTCGCGACGCCTTGTTTGCCCCGGTCGCCGTTGATCAGGCGGTCGAGGTCCTTATTGCGCAGGGCCTGATAGACGGTGCCGAAGCGGGCTTCCGGAACCTGGAAAACCAACTGGGCGTAGAGTTCCCAGTTGCCGATGTGATTGATGGCGAGGACCACGCCGCGTCCGGCGGCGATGTTGCGTTTGATCCGGTCGAGGTTTTCGATGGGCGCGACGCGGAGGATTTCCTCCTGCGAGAGGGCGGCCATTTTAAAGGCGCAGACGGCGTTGGCCCCGAGCGTGGTGAAATGTTGGAAGGTGAGGCGACGGATCTCGGCGGGGGTCTTCTGCCAGTCCGTCGGGGTGGCCGAGCCCTGACCGCCAAACGCGATGGTAAGATTTTCCCTTGCGAGCTTGCGGTAGCCGGGCAGGATTGCCCACAACACTGCGCCAAGAAACTGGCCAAGGGCAAAGCACACTGCGAGGGGCAGACGACGGATCAGAGTGACCAAGCCGAGCGCGAGCCAGTAAATGAGACGGTCCAACATGCGAAAAGAAGCCTTACAGTCTAGTGAAACCCCCGCCCTGCCGAAAAGGAATTCCATCGGTCCGGGTGCGAAAGTCGGAATTCTCGGTGGCGGCCAGCTCGGCCGGATGTTCGGCATCGCGGCCCGCCGCATGGGATATCGGGTGCATGCGTTTGAACCGAGTCCGGACAGTCCCGCCGGACAAATCAGCGACGTGGAAGTCAACGCGCCCTTCTCGGATGTGGCGGCGCTGGGGGATTTTGCGGATGGGGTCGATGTGGTGTCGTTCGAGTTTGAAAACATCCCCCTTTCGGCCATCCGTGAGGTCGAGCGCCGCGCCCCGGTGCGTCCGCGTGGCGAAGTTTTGCATATCTGCCAGAACCGCGAGCGGGAGAAAGCCTTTCTGCGGGCCAACGGGTTTCCGCATGCGCCGTTTGCCGTGGTGGAGTCCGCCGACGGACTCCGCGAGGCGCTGGAGGAAATCGGCACGCCGTCCGTGCTGAAGACGGCGGATTTCGGCTACGACGGCAAGGGCCAGATGAAACTCGAAGGTGCGGTGGACGCGGCGGTCGTCTGGGAGAAATTCGATGCGCCCCGGGGTGTGCTCGAAAAATGGATCCCCTTTCAGGCGGAGTTATCGGTGGTGGTGGCCCGCGGCACGGATGGCCGGGCCGTGGCGTTTCCGGCCTCCGAGAATATTCACAAGGACCACATTCTTGACCTCTCGATTGTTCCCGCCCGGTTTACGCCGGAAGTGATCGCAGACGCAGGCCGCATTGCGGAGAGCATCGCGGCATCGTTGGACGTTGTCGGGTTGCTTGCGGTGGAATTTTTCCTCACGAAGGACGGCGAACTGCTAGTCAACGAACTGGCCCCGCGCCCGCATAATTCCGGCCACTACACCTTGGACGCCTGCACCACGAGTCAGTTCGAGCAGCAATTGCGCGCCGTCTGCGCCCTGCCGCTGGGGGCTCCGGATTTGCTCACTCCTGTCGTGATGTGGAACCTCCTCGGGCACTTATGGGAGAAGGGTGAGCCGGACTGGAGCGTGATCCTTTCCGAGCCACGCGCGAAGTTGCACCTTTATGGAAAAAGCGGAGCGCGGGCGGGCCGCAAAATGGGGCACGTCAGTGTGCTGGCCCCGGTGGACGAGGCGCTCGGGGTGATTGCCGGGTTCAAGGCGAAACTGCGGGACTGACCTCACTCCCAATACCCGGCGACCCAGTATTGCTGGCCGCCGGTTTGATAATAGCGCGGATTGATCCAGATCACGCCGGCTCGCGGGCGTTCCACCCAGCGCCCGGCAATCCATTCCCAATCCGGTTCCTTCCATCCCCAGTAGCCGGTGATCCAATACGGGTCGGCCATTCCATGCGGAACAGGCGGTTGATCGTTGGCGAAGTATTTGCCAAAGGGTGGATCGGCGGGCATCGGGTCGGCCACAAGGATCTCCACGGGCTGGAAGACCGGCCCGCCGGGATTTAAAGGGCCGAAGGGTTTTCCCGCGCCCGGACGAGTCAGGGGGGCCTGGGTGCAGGCCGCGAGAAGCAGGCAGACGAGGAGGGAAAAGAGTTTCATCCGCGCGATTGTCGTCAAATTTGCTTTTGGGGGAAGTGTCCTTCGCGCTGGCGAGGATTTTTTCCCTCCGGACTGAACCCGCTGGGAGTTGGATGCCGGGGATCGGACGAACTGTCTCATAGGGTGCTTCGTCTTGGCGTTTTTTAGAAAAACAGGGGTTGACTTTCAATATTTAGATCATAAAGTTTCGTAACTTTCAGTTGTCCCCCTAGATTGCTGTCTGCTTCGCCACTGATGAATATCTCCTCCATTGCCAAGGCCTCCGGCATCTCTGTCGCCACCGTTTCGCGGGTGATCAACAACGAGAGTGGCGTCAGTGAGGAGCTGAGGCGCAAGACACTGGCGGTCATCGAAAGCAAGGGTTACCGTCCCCGGGACAATATCCGTCGCGGAGCCCGCATCGGGATGGTGGTGTCCGCCGGTTCCACGTCGTTCGACAGTTTTTTTGCCCAGGTTTTCACGGGTGTTTCGACCTACGCCTACGAACAAGGAGTGGAAACGACCCTTCTGTACCACGGCCCCAGGACGCGCGATGGGGACGCGACGTTGACCCTCACAGAGCAGCTGCGGAAAAAGCGTTGTAATGGCGCCGTTCTCATTGCGCCTCTCGACCCGGAAGATGCGCGAGAATTGGTGGCGGCCCGCGTGCCGACGGTGCTCATCGCCAATCGCACCGAATTCGAGGGTATTGGCTTTATTGATTGCGACAATCACCGCGGGGCGCGTGAGCAAACCGAATACCTGCTCCGTCTTGGACACCGGAAAATCGGTTATCTTTGCGGCCAGATTGAAGGCATGGTCGACAATCAAGAGCGTATTGCGGCCTACAAACAAGCGATGCTTGCCGAGGGAGTTCTGCCCGAGCCCGGCTGGATCGTGCCCCACCGTCCCACCGCGGTGACCGAACAGGCGGGTTATGATCAGGCCCGCCAACTCCTCGACAAACACCCCGAGGTCACTTCGATTTTTGCGAACAACGACGCCATGGCTTATGGTGCGGTGAGTGCCTGCGCCGAATACGGCCTCCGCGTGCCGGAAGATATTTCTGTGGTAGGCTACGATGACAATCCCACCAGCAATTTTTATAATCCGCCCATCACAACCATGCGCCAGCCACTGCGCGACATGGGTGCTTTGGCCGCCCAATGGGTGGACAGGAAACTCAAAAACAACCTCTTTGTACTCCCGAAAAAAATCATCCGGGGCGAACTGATCGTCCGCAAGTCCTGCGCTCCACCCCGCAAGTCGGGAATCCTCCGTCTTCCGGCGCAAAATTTTGCCTAGTCTGCTTATGAAATTACACGCCACTATCGTCACCATTGGCCTCGCGTTTTTAGCCGTGGTGCCTGCTCAAGCTTCCAGCCTATTGTCGGACAATGTGTCCCGCACAGGTTCCGCGTCCTATCCGGGAACCACTAGCAAAGTGTCGTCACCGGACCGGATCGCGACCGCCGCGGCGTATACTTTCGTCACCGGCGATGCCACGGAAAAGGCCATGGGCAACACCGATCCGCACATTCTTGAGTTGCCAAAGAGCCAGGAACGGTTGCTCGACGGCTACAATGAACGGGTGGGCAACACGGCAATTTACGGCGGTTGGCAAAGCGAATACGGCGCGACGGTGGTCTTTGATCTCAATGAAATCTATGATGTCGAAAAGGTCTCGGCCTCCGTTAAGGAGGATTCCAGCCGGGGCACGGCCACCTTTCAGGCCTTTGGTAGCACGGACGGAGTTACTTACTCTCCGCTCGGCACGTGGGACGGCTCCAAGGTCGCCCTGGACTCTGCGGAAGCCGATGCGGGCCGCAATACGGAGATCGTGATCGCCGCGTCCGCGCCGACCAAGGCGCGGTATGTCAAAGTCTATCTCAGCCACTGGAACGAAGATCATACCGCCCGCAAATACAACCAGCTGGTGGTCGGTGAGATCGCGATCTGGGGCGGGAAAAAATAACGAGCCGAATCGGTCAGCCGAAATCCCCCCATGCAAAGACAAAATCCATCAATCGAGCACCGCAACGCGGCGTTCACGCTCATTGAGCTTCTGGCCGCGGTCGCCATTGTCAGTGTCCTGGTGGCCATTGGCAGTGCCGGCTTAGTCAAGTTGCGAAAGACGGCGAGCCAGGCGGGATGTCTCAACAATCTCCGGCAGATCGGCGTGGCCTGGCACCAATATCTGGCGGAAAACAACCGCAGGTTTCCGTCGTTTGACACCTATCAGATGTATTACTGGGGGGGCGGACAGGGAACCTGGGGCGGTCCGACCTCGGAGACACGGCCTTTGCATCCTTATTTGCCGGAAGCAAAGGTTTTTCGATGCCCGTCCGATTTGGTGGCCGGCGGACGGCCAGCCTTTCATTCGTTGTCGGGGAATTGCTACGTCATGGCCAACTCCGCCCAGCGGGGGATCCTAAGCAAGGGGGCGGCGACCAACCGGGTTCCGATCTCCGGCGCCTATGACCAACTCCAGAGGCCGTCCGCCACGATTCTGGTTTTTGAGCAGACCGTACGGGCCAGCGAGCCGGGTTACAAAACGGCCCAGACGGCTTCCTATTACCGGAGCAACTGGCATCCCAACGATGCCAGCAACATCCTCATGGCGGATGGGCACGTGGAGACGTTCTCGAGGGCCTTGCTTAATGCCAGTCCTCACCCTCTCAACCCCGCTGGCTATACCTGGGGTTGGTCCCACTATTCGGGGCCGGACTGGTAGGCCTCTTTTATCACAATTTTCACCGACTCCCTAAGTTTCTCTCACATCCAACCTCGCTTCCCCATGAACAATCCGAACCCCACCCACTCCATGAAATCCACAACCTGCTCCCGTTCGCTCAAAACCACGGCGCTGATGGCCGTCTTTTCGCTCGCTGTCATCAGCCCGAAGGCGTTCGCCGCCCCCTATTTTTGGGGACAAACAACAGTCGTCTCAGGCACCTATAGCGGCAATGTGGCCACGGCTGCAAACTGGTACACCGACGCTGCGGGCACGACTGTCGCCGGGACGGCACCGAATTCGTTGAGTGATGATCTAACATTCAACACAACACCCGCCAACGCGGTCGGCGGGGCGGTCACGGTTAACACCAGCATCAGTGCCAATTCCCTGACGTTCAATACCAGTGGCGCGACCATTCTCGCGCAGGACGCCAACCGCAACCTCGTCCTCGGGAGTGGAGGCCTCACGTTGGGGGCCAGTTCCGGCAACGTTAATGTGGGCATCTCAACGAATACTTTGTCGGTCCGACTCGCGGCCTCGCAAACGTGGACCAACAACTCTGCCAGCACCCTCACGGTCCGCACCCTCACGACCAACCCTGGTTCCGGTGCCGTCCCCCTCACGCTCAACGCGGCGTCCACCGGAAATATTCTTTTCGCACTCAATGTCAACGATACCCTGGCGGACCCATTATCCATTACGATCGACTCCGCCGGTTCCGGCCTGGTCACCATTCAGGGAGCTGCGAATACTTACCGCGGAGGG
This sequence comes from Terrimicrobiaceae bacterium, assembly GCA_041752695.1. Lineage (GTDB taxonomy): Bacteria > Verrucomicrobiota > Verrucomicrobiia > Chthoniobacterales > Terrimicrobiaceae > CALCJD01. The sequence goes on along the minus strand of JBGSVZ010000009.1, from coordinate 42,938 downwards.
ACCACGATTGAACAGGGCGCGCTGAGCGCTTTTGGGAGTCTCGGCAGCGGTGCGGTCCTGCTCGGCGACACCACAGGCAGCGGCAATGCGACGCTGAACGTTCGGTCCTCATCCGCCTTCACCAACAACATCACGGTGCGTGACGGGAGCAGTGGTATCAAAACTCTCACAACCAATCAGACTGGCGGGGTTTTGCTCACGGGCACTCTCGCCCTGGACGCCAACCTTGCTCTCCTGACCTCGACCAGCGGCACTTTTAATGGAGCGATCTCCGGCACCGGCGATATGGTCAAAACCGGCGCTGGCACGCTTATCATCGGAGGGGCCAATTCCTCTTCCGGCGATCTCACCATCAATGCGGGTGCGTTCACTCTTGCCAACGCCGGTTCTCTCGCGTTCACCATCGGGGCCAATGGCGTGAACAACCAGCTCAATGGTTCCAGTATCGGAGTGGTTACGCTTGATGGGACATTCAACTTCAATCTCACCGGGGCTTCGCTGGTGGACGGCAACTCGTGGACCATCGTCTCCCTCGGCTCGACTGCCGAAATCTACGGTGGGACCTTCGCCATCACCGGATTCACCGAGACGGCTAACGTCTGGACCAACGGCACCGGATTCACCTTCACGGAATCCACCGGTGTGCTGTCCTATGCCGTCCCCGAGCCCACCACCTTTGTGTTCCTCCTCGGAGGAGTCCTCTGCATTTTTGCCTTCGGAAGCCGCCGGCTCAACCGTGCCACGGCCTCCCGCTAAAGCCTGAGCAGAACTGGCGAGCAAGGCCCGATCGATGCGTCCCGCCCTCAAATCCCGTGCGCTCCGGAATCCGGCGCTTTGTGCGCTGATGTCGCTGGCCGCGGGCATGTCCACGGGTTTTACCGCCCCAGTCTATTGGGGCCAGACCGCGTATTCCTCGGGCACGACGTATGAAGGCACCATGGCATCGGCGGGAAATTGGTTCACCGATCTTGCCGGCACCCAGGTCGCCACCATTGCTCCGAACACTCCGGATGACGACCTGGTGTTTAACACCAGTCCTGCCAATTCGGTCGGGGGAACCGTAAGTATCGACGCTAATTTTTCCGCGAATTCCTTCACCTTTAATACGAGTGGCTCCACGATTTTTGCCCAGGATGCCAATCGTAATATTATTTTGGGAGGCGGGGGAATCACGGTCAGCGCAACTTCGGGTAACGTTTCCTTTGGCATCAATGTCAACACGTTGAGCGTACGCCTGGCAGCGTCGCAGACGTGGACAAACCATTCCGCCAGCCTTCTGAGTGTCCGTAATATCACCAGTCAAGTGAGGACCGGTCCGGTGGTTCTGTCCCTCAACGCGGCCGGTGCGGGGAACATTGCCCTGCCGTTGAGCATCAGCGACAGCCTCGACGATCCGCTTTCGCTGGTGATTGACTCGGCTGGGTCGGGAGTGGTGGTGATGGGTTTCAGCACCTACTCCGGCGGCACAACGGTCAACCGGGGTAAGTTGGCCACCAGCGGCACCAGCAATACCGGAGAGATTCTGCTCGGGGACACCGCCGGGGCCTCTGCTGCAACCCTTATGGTCAATTCCGCCGCATTTCCCAATGACCTGACGGTCCGCTCCGGCAGCAGTGGCGCCAAGACCCTGGTCTCCAGCAAGGTCGCCGGCGTGCTTAGTGGTGCGATCACTCTCAATGACCCGCTTTCCCTAGCTGCCGCCGGTAAACTGACGACCCTTGCCGGTATGATATCTGGGACCGGCGCGCTCTTCAAAGAGGGAAAAGGCGAACTTGCACTCGCCGGCGCCAACACGTTCTCCGGCAATCTCGTGGTGAAGTCCGGCGTCGTCACCCTCACGGAAGCCGGTTCCCTGATCTTCACCGTCAGCGGCCCCTCTGCGGCCAATCAGATTTCCGGCTCCGGTGCTGTCGTTCTCCATGGAGCTTTTCAGATCAATGTCCCGGAAGCTTCGCTCGTCGACGGTACTTCGTGGCCGCTGGTCGCGAATGCAAACAGGACGTTCGGCCCAACATTTGTCGTTGCCGGATTTACCCAGGCGGACGATGTCTGGACCAACGGCAAGGGACTCACATTTTCCGAAGCGACCGGGGTGCTTTCCTATAAGCGTTCCCCCTGACTGCTCCGCTCATTTGATTTTCACGCGGCCAAGACGTGATCCGTTTTGCCCTTGGGAAGCTCGCACAACCGTTCGTCAGTCCATTTCCTAATCACAAATAGTCTCGTCATGCATATCACCCGTTCGTTCCTTCGTTCCCGCCCATTGCTCTCCCTTGCCTTGTGCTTTGCCTTTCGTGGTCCGGCCTCGGCGGAGTCCGTCCCGTCCGCCCGCCCAACCTACTCGTATCCCCCGCAAGCCGGTCTCGACCATGTGGTGAAGACGGATCCGCAGAGCAACAAACTTAATGACGGCGTTACTGCGGTGGACACCACGGGCAAACAGGCCGTCTGGAGCAAGTGGGGAGCCAAGGATATGCCGATCGACTGGACGTTTTCCGGTCCGGTGCGGGTGAAGGCGATGCAGGTGACGATCAAACACCCCAACCCGAGCAGCGACAGCTCCCACGCGTCGGCCGTGCGGCTCTATGCGGCGGGCGGTAAAGGCACGGAGTTTCTCGCCGCACCGGACTTCGAACAGGAGATCCCCTTCGTGGAAGGTCCATTGCAAGAGGTCAGTTTCACTTTTCCCGACGAAGGCGTCGTCGCGGACCGCCTGCGTACGGTCTTTGTCGCAGGTCGCCATCAGGTGGTGCTTTCTGAAGTGACGTTCACGACCGAGCCAGCCACGGCGGAAGATCTGACCGCGGCGCAGGCCAAGCGGGTCGCTGCCCAACCTGAACAATTCAAGCCGGTCACCTGGCTGCCCCGCCCCTTGCCCGCCGGCGTGCGCGTCACTGGCGACTCACTTTTCGGGGTGTGTGGTCATCTCGTTCACACCAATGCTTTCATGACGGATAACAAGGAGCGTTTCAACGACCATTGGCGTCCGTCTCGCACCTTGCCATGGTTGGTGGAGGCTAACTTCAACTGGGTGCGTGAGACCCTCTACATGGGATTATTCAAAATCACGGGGCCGGGTGCCTCCGTGGGAATCGCCAACAGGAAGCGCGTCGAAGAATACTTGCAGCGCTATCAGGATCGGGGCGTAAAAGTGTTGCTCGGGCCAATGTTTGGCGCCGGTCGCGATGCGGAGGGGTTTGAGGACTATGCCAAGTGGATCGGCGAACTCGGCAAGCGCTTTTCTGCCGTGCAGGCGGTGGAGCTCCATAACGAACCCAATCTGAAAGGGTTTTGGAAATTCACGCCGCAGGAGTTTGTCGATGCGGCGCGGGCCTTTGCCGCTGGGGTGAGGGCGGTGTCGCCGGAGACGGTGATTGTGGCCGGATCGTTTTCCGGCTGGGGCGGTGCGTGGCAGCACGAAGATCTGAAGGAATTGCTGAAAGGTCCGAAGGAAATCGCCACCAAATATGCCGAGGAAGTTTTCCGACTTGGGCTGCTGGAGTTTGTCGATGGGGTGAGTGCGCATCCGTATCGCGGTGAGGCGGCGCCCGAAAGCGGCGAGGTCCTGGAGTCGGCGACCGATCCGGATGGTTTTGAAAAAGAAATCCGTGGATGGCTCGATCTGGCGGCGAAACACACTCCGGGTGGCAAACGCCTACCGCTCTACCTTACGGAGATCGGATACTCCGTGTCGCATCAAGGCTACAGCAGCGTGACTTCGGAAGAACGCCAAGCGGATTACATTTCCCGTCTCTGGCTGGTGCTGCTGGGCGTCCGTCTAGATGGAGTGCCTCTGGAAGCCGTGTTTTGGTATGATCTCAAACAGGACGAAATCAAAGACAACCACTACGAAAGCAACTTCGGCATCGTGGTCCCCAATGCCAGTCGTCCGCGTCCGGCCTGGACGGCGGTTCGCCGCGTGAATGAGTTTTTCGCGAACAACGCGGATTTCAGCCGCGCCAAGGAAATCACACCGGAATTCAGCAATGGTTCCGATTTGATCAAGCGCTACGTCTGGCTCCGCGCCAGTGATGGAGCTTTGGTCGTACCGTTCTGGCGGATGAACCAGTTGATGAAGACCGAAACCAATTTCGACAGTGAGATGAGTCTGCGTCTGCCCGAGGGCTTTGAGCCTGCGGGAGTGACCTTGTATGACCTGCACGAAGACCGTCCCCGTGGCGTGGGATACGCCCGGGAAAATGGCGTCCTTCGCGTCCCCGTCCACGTGACCTCCCGGGCGGCCTGGGTGGTTATTGAGCCCGCGAAGTAGGAGGGAGATCTTTCTACGGTTTGTTCTCCCGGTGCTCGCTGCTGGAGATGGGGACAGGTGACCGCCAATCGTGGTCGGGAGGGTCGTGGGGGGGTGCAAACCGAGGGCATCGGATACACAAAAACCGGTAAGATGAGAGTCCGGTCGGGTCTGTTCTATAATATATATATCTACCCGGGGGGGAGGGGTCGGTCCATTCATTTGGGCAAGCTTCTCCCGTAAACCCCGGCGAGCCCCTTAGTCATGCATTCGGCGAACGCGCACCACTCACGTGGGACCCTTGCGGACTCGTTGAGCGCTGACAAAGTGCGGAGTTGTCAGGCTTGGTTTATTGACAAGATGATCCCAGATTCGTTTAAGACAACGAGCTATGGCGCACCCTTTCCGCATCCCGACATCAGGCTTCGTTCTCGCGGACCATTCATGAGGGGCGTTAAAAAACAGCACCTGCCAGAAAAGCTTTGCGCCACCTGCCGACGCACGTTCTCGTGGCGGAAAAAATGGGAACGCGTCTGGGACGAGGTCCGGTTTTGCAGCGACCGCTGCCGGACACAAAAGCTGAAGAGCCCGAAAGGGGGATGACCCGAAAATCCTCATACGACCCTGAGGATTGGCAGTGGTTCGCGCCTGCCTGACCCCCCTTCTCTTGCCCGTAATGGGAGCTGAACGAAGACCCTGGGTTGCTGGCGACAGCCAAAGTGTTGGACCCGTGCCTCTGCATCGTATTGCTTCACCGAGTGTGAATTGGCCCGGGAGCAACTCTCTCCTGGCTCCTGTGTGCCTCTGGAGGGCACCGAAGATTGACACCCTGCTTTCCTCCATTTACCTACCGGGGCGGATGAAACGCGCGGGGGTCTTTATTTTGGGAATCACGCTGGCCGGGTTGGTTTCCTGCCAGAAAAAAGTGGCGTCTGACGCGCTGCCGCCGCCTCCGGTGACGTTTGCCACGGCTGAGGCCAGGACGATGCCTCTCACCATTTCGACGTTCGGCAACTGCGACTCCATTGCCAATGTCACCCTACAGGCGCAGGTCACGGGGACTTTGCTCAAATACGCCGTGGCGCAGGGAGCCATGGTCAAGGCCGGCGACCTGATCGCGCAGATCGATCCGCGCCCTTACGAGGCTGCGGTGCAGGAGGCGCAGGGCAGTCTGGATTCCGCCAAAGCGCAACTGGCCAATGCCGAGGTGACGCTCCAGCGTCAGCAGGCCCTCTTCAAAACCAAAACCATCGACCTCGCGGATCTGCAAAACGCGGAAGCCAATCAACTCCAGGCCCAGGGCGCGGTGCTGACCGCCGAAGGCCAACTGGCCGATGCGAAAATTAATCTCGGGTATTGTACGATCACGTCCCCCATCGATGGCAAGGTGGGACTCTATCTGGTCGATGCGGGCAATCTGGTCACCGCCAACAATACCCAGATCATCAATGTTCAGACGATCAGTCCGATCTACGTAAATTTCACCATCTCGGAAAACGACTTCGACGATGTTCGCCAGTATTTTGCCAAAGGAGGGGAGCTGCCGGTGGAGGTCACGATTCCCGGGGCGGCCGACGGCAGCGTGATCCCGGGCAAGTTGACCTTTATCAACAACGACATCGCGAGTTCCACCGGGACCCTGACTTTGGAAGCCACTTTGCCCAACGAGGACACCCGGCTCTGGCCGGGCCTGTTCGTCAATGTGCGCCTCATTCTTGCCACTCTGGAAAACTCCATCGTCATTCCCTCTCCGTGCGTGATGATTGGGCAACAGGGGCCTTATGTTTTTGTCGTGAACCCCGACAATACGGTCACCCAGCGCAACGTCACGCAGGGTCAGCGTCAGGGTGATGTCACCGTCATTTCCGATGGTCTTGCCGTCAACGACCGGGTGGTTACCGCCGGCCAACTCGGGCTCAACACCGGCACGAAGGTGAACCCTTCCGCCTGGAAGGCACCGGTCCAGAAATGAGGAGACACGGAGAGAAGGAGAGGCGGCGGCGAGGGGAATTTCTCCGTGTCACCCCCTTTGAAAGTCTGACCTCGCAAGGCTCGTTGCAGCCCCGTCTCCGCGTCTTTCCCCAATGAACCTCTCCGAGCCATTTATCCGCAAGCCGGTGATGACCACGCTGTGCGCGTTTGCCATGGCGATCTTTGGGGCGGTGGCGTATTTTCACCTGCCGGTCAGTGATTTGCCGGACGTCGCCTATCCGGTGATTTCGGTGACCACGAGTTATCCCGGGGCCAGTCCGCAGATCATGGCGAACAATGTTTCCACGCCGCTGGAGATTCAGATGATGCAAATTGAGGGGCTTAATCTGATCACCTCCAAAAACCAGGAGGGCACGAGCAATATTATTCTGCAGTTCGTTTTGGATAAGGACATGGGCCAAGCCGAGGCGGAGGTCGAGGCGGCGATCCAGCGGGCCCAGGGCAACCTGCCGGCCGATCTTCCCGCCCCGCCCAGTTTCGAAACCACCAATCCGAACACGCAGCCCATCGTCTATATCACCCTGGCCTCGGACACGCTGACGATGGGCGACCTTTACGACTACGCGAACAACATGGTCGCGCAGCGCATGATGATGCTGGAGGGCGTGTCCAACGCCAGCGTCTATGGCTCGGCGCGTGCGGTGAATATCAAGATGGATGCCAACGCGCTGTCCGCCCGCGGGCTCACCGTGCTCGACGTGGCCAATGCCGTGAAAAATGCCAACGTCTTCACCCCCGGGGGCCAGATTTACGGCAATTCGCTGCAATACATTATCAATCCCAAGGGGCAGCTTCTGGAGGCGAAGGACTACAACGACATCATCCTTCGCTACGAGAAAAATGCTCCCGTTCGGCTGCGCGATGTCGCTCATCCGGTGGACGGCCTGCAGAGTCAGTATCTCAATATTGACTTCTGGACCAGTTGGGAAAAACAGATGGCGTCCACTCTGGTCGTGGCCGTGACTCCCGCACCGGGAGCCAACGACGTGCAGGTGGCTGAGTCGGTGCATGCGACTCTGGCCAAGCTCCAGAGTTCACTCCCTGCGTCTATCGAGTCGTACGTGAACTACGATCGTTCGGTGCAGATCGTCGAGAGCATCGACGACGTCAAACTGACCATTCTGATCGCCTTCGCGCTGGTCGTTCTGGTGGTTTTCCTGTTCCTCGGCCGCGTGCGCGAGACCGTGGTGCCGGTGATCGCCCTGCCCCTGGCGCTGCTGGGCACGTTTGCCGTCATGTTCATGCTGGGCTACAGCCTGGATAACCTTTCCCTGATGGCCCTCACTCTGGCGGTGGGCCTGCTGGTGGACGATGCCGTCGTCGTGCTGGAAAACACCGTCCGCCACCTCGATGCCGGCAAACCTCCCACCCTCGCCGCCCTCCTCGGCGCGAAGGAAATCAGCTTCACCGTGCTGTCGATGACGCTGTCGCTCTCCGCGATTTTCATCCCGATTATTTTTATGCCGGGTCTGATCGGGCGGATGTTCAACGAGATGGCCATCACCATTGTGGTGGCCATCGTTTTGTCCGGCGTCATTGCCATTGTCGTCTCGCCCATGGTCTGCGCGCGGTTGCTGAAAAAGACGGAAAAAAAGAACGCGTACCAGGAGCGTTTTGACCGGGCGTTTGACGGATTTAAAGCCCGCTATAAATCCGCGCTCGATTGGGTGATGGCGCGCCATTTTCTGGCGTTCGCCGTATGGGTGCTTTCGCTGGCCGGCACGATCTGGCTTTTCTTCATCGTGCCTAAGGGGTTCCTCCCCATTGGGGATAGTGGCATGATTCGCGGTGTCTTTCTGGCGGCCGAAGGCAGTTCGCCGGCGCAGATGCAGGCCTATCAAAAGCAACTCCAGGCGATCTTCCAAGCCGATCCTGCGGTGGACCAGGCCATTACCGTCACCGGCCTGCAGAACAGCCAGATTACCACCTCGATGGGCCTTACGGTGTTGCTCCTGAAACCGGTCGGCTCCCGTTCGCCCATCGCGGAGGTGTCGGAACGTGTCACCGCCAAAGTCCGCGCGGAAGTGCCCGGAGTCACCCCGCTGATCCAGCCTTATCCCACCTTGGAAATCGACACCGGGGCCACCTCCAACATGCAGGGCCAGTACGCTTTTCAGCTCACCAGCACGGACCCCGACCTGCTGTACAAAACCGCCGAGCAACTCGTCGCCCATCTGCAAAAAATCAAAGGCTTTGCCCAGGTCTCCAGCGACATGCGGATGAACACGCCGTTTCAGGAACTCGAGATCCTCCGCGACCAGGCCTACAGCTACGGGGTCAACGTGGCCGACATCGAGAACACGCTGGCGGCGGCGTTTTCCCAGGGTCAGGCAGGACAGATCCAGACGCCCTTAAACGTTTATTGGGTGATTCTCGAACTCCTCGACAAGCAGCGCGCGACCCTGGCCGACCTCAACCTCCTGTGGGTGCGCAACACCGACAACGCCCTGGTGCCGCTCGGCTCCCTGGTCCGGCCCAAAACAAAAACCGGGCCGGAATCCATTAGTCACATCAACCAGATCACCTCGGTGACCCTCTTTTACAATCTGGCCCCGGACTATCCCGCCAGCGAAGCCACGGCCGCGATCACCCAGGCTGCGCAGGAAATCCTCCCGCCCACCGTGGCGGGAGCGCCGGCGGGGACGAGTCAGCAATTTATCCAGACCGTGCAAGCCATGGTCGCCCTGCTCATCATTGCGATTTTTGTGATGTATCTCATCTTAGGTGTTCTTTACGAAAGTTACATCCACCCGATCACCGTCCTCTCCACCCTGCCGGTCGCCAGCCTGGGCGGGCTGGCCACTTTGCAGCTCTTTGGCATGACCCTCGACCTCTACGGTTTCATCGGCCTCTTTCTGCTCCTCGGCCTGATCAAGAAAAACGGCATCATGCTGGTGGACTTTGCCATTCAACGCCGCCGGGAGGGCCTGGGCATTGAGGCCGCCGCCGTGGAGGCCGCCATCGAACGCGTCCGCCCGATCCTTATGACCACCTTTGCGGCGATCTTCGGCGCTTTGCCGATGGCGTTGGGTTTTGGCGCGGATGGCTCTTCGCGTCAGCCCATGGGGCTTTGCATTGTGGGTGGCCTGATTGTCGCGCAAATTCTCACCCTCTTTTGCACGCCGGTGTTCTACGTGTACATGGAAAAATTCCAGGAACGCCACCTCGATAGAATCGCCTTCTTCAAACGCGGAGATGATGCGGCCGTCGACCGGGAGATCGCGGCGGAGAAGGCCTGAGCTTCCGAAAGAAAGCGGCGGAAACGACGGGTGCGGAGGGAAAACGCTAAACCGCCGGTTGGGGATTGCGCTTCCCTCAGGTTCGTCTGACACTTGCGGGATGTCCACCGCTCATCCCCCCTGGCGTGTCTATTCCACCCACGCGATCTACTCCACCGATCCGGCTCCGCTCTGGAAGCTGCTGGCCGATTTTAACGGCCTGCCGGGATTGTTGCCGGAAATGGTCGCGACGAGTGCGGTGGAGGGAGATGGGGTGGGGGCGGTGCGTTCACTCACCTTCACCGGCGGCGGCTCGGCGAGGGAGGTACTGATTGGGTTTCATCCCGAGCAGTTCCGGCAATCCTATGCGATGGAGCAACCGGATGGCTTCCCGTGGGAGCATTATTTTTGCACGCAGCAGCTCCAGGCATTGGGGGCGGGGCAGACGCATTTGCTGGTGACCGGCTATTATCAGCCGCGGGAGGGGGCCGATGCCGACGCCCGCGCGATTCTAGCCGATGTCTACCACGGGCTCTTTGCCGGGTTGGCCCGCGAGCTTGGTGTGGCCGCCACCGTGCAGGAAGGGTAGTTCTTCCGCATTTTCCTTCTTTCGGCCGCTCCGGCCGGACGTTAGAAAGGGCCGATGCCCGTTTTAGAAAATCCGCCGGAGAATGCCGGCAAGGCTGCCCAGGAAATTTCCCGGCGGCGGACGTTTGCTATCATTTCGCACCCGGACGCCGGAAAGACCACGCTCACGGAGAAGTTTCTGCTCTACGGCGGCGCGCTCCAGCTCGCGGGCATGGTGACGACGCGCAAGGACCAGCGGGCCACGACGAGCGACTGGATGGAGTTGGAGCGTCAGCGCGGCATTTCCGTGTCCTCGACGGTGTTGCAATTCGAATATGGCGGTTGCGTGGTCAATCTGCTCGATACTCCGGGGCACAAGGATTTTTCCGAGGACACCTACCGGGTGCTCACGGCGGTGGATGCAGCGGTGATGGTGATTGATGCGGCCAAGGGTATCGAAACGCAGACGCGCAAACTGTTTGAAGTGTGTCGTCAGCGGGGCGTGCCGATTTTCACCTTCATGAACAAACTCGACCGGCCGACGCGTCCGCCGCTCGATCTACTGGACGAGTTGGAAAACGTGCTCGGCATCCACGCCCTGCCGATCAACTGGCCGCTGGGCAACGGGCCGGAATTCCGCGGCGTTTTTGACCGTCAGGCTCAGGAAGTGCATCTTTTCCAAAAAACCCCGCAGGGTGCTTATCGCGCGCCGGAACAGGTGGGCGGGGTGGACGATGCCCTGGTGCGCGACGCGATGGCGCCGGACGTCTATGCGACCTTTCGGGACGAAATCGATCTGTTGGAGGGAGCCGGGGCGGAGTTCAACCTGGATGAGATTCGGGCGGGGCGGTTGACACCGGTCTTTTTCGGCAGCGCGATGAACAATTTCGGCGTGCAGTTGTTGCTGGATCATTTTCTGAAACTCGCGCCCGAACCCGCGACGCGGATCTGCGAAGCGGGTGAGGTTTCGCCCTTGCGTCCGGCGTTTTCGGGTTTTGTGTTCAAGATCCAGGCGAACATGAACCCCAAACACCGCGACCGCGTGGCGTTTATCCGGATTGTTTCCGGAGAATTCCGCCGCGACATGGTGGTGGCGCATCCGCGCACGGGCAAGCCGGTGCGGCTGTCCAACTCCCAGCGTCTTTTTGCGCAGGAACGCGAGACGGTGGATTCGGCCTGGGCGGGCGACGTGGTCGGGCTGGTGGGGAATCAAGATTTTCAAATCGGCGACACGCTTTCCGAGGACCCGGCGATCCGGTTTGACGAAATTCCGCGGTTCGCCCCGGAATGTTTTGCGCGCATTCACAGTGCGAGCACGGCGACGGGCAAGCGTTTCCGGGAGGGTCTCGACCAGTTGCTGCGGGAAGGGGTGGCGCAGGCTTTTGAGCTGAAGGATTCGGTCACCCGGACGCCGCTGCTTGGCGCGGTGGGTCCGCTGCAATTTGAAGTGCTGCAATACCGCCTGGAGTCCGAATATGGCGCAAAATGCCGCGTCGAAATGGCCTCATGGTCCGTCGCACGTTGGATCCGCCTGAAGGGTGGGGGAGACTTGCCGGAGTTGGTCCTGCCCAGTGGCGCGGCCCTGGCGATGGACGCCGACGGCGGGACGGTGGCCCTCTTCGGCACCGAGTGGTCGTTCAGCTATTTCGAAAGCAAAAACGAAAACCTCGAGATCTCGATGCTGCCGTTCAAGGGGTAGGGGCGGCTGTCCCAGCCGTCCGTCGACGGCGGATTGCGGAGAATCCGCCCTACCGCTGCCAGCGGTCGCGGATTTCCTCCTGCGTCAGCAAGGAGGCGCCTTTGATGAGGCGGCAGAATTCCTTTTTGCTCACATGATGGTGGGTGCCGTCTCCGGTGCCGAAATCGCGCACGTTTTTGTAGCGGACTTCGGTGCGTTCGAGCTGGACGATACGGAGATAGTCCTCGCCTTGTTTCCAGACCTGATTTTGCGCGAGTTTGATCATTTCAGTGAGATTCGGGTTCGACCGCGCCGCGGGTTTGCAACCAATAGGCGGCGAGCGCGCAGAGCATGGCATATCCCGTGCCGGCTGCCCAGCCTGCGACGACATCGGTGGGGTAATGGACCCCGAGGAAGACGCGGGAAAGACCAATAAAAAAGCTCAACCCCAGCGCCACGGAGATGCAGTAAATTTTCAGCGTCCGGGATTTAACCGAACGCGCGAGCATCACGCCGAGGGTAAGGTAAATGATCGACGAAAGCATCGAGTGACCGCTGGGATAGCTGGCGGAGCTCACCTCGGAGAGGTGGGGCACGATGTCGGGGCGCTCTCTCCCGAACAGGGCCTTGAGGGATTTGTTGAGGAAGAGTCCTCCCAGAGCGGCGACAAGTAAGAAGATTACGGCGTGAAAACGGCGCTCGATCAGGAGGTAGCCCATCACGATCAGGGTCATGACGGATAGGACGGCCCCTCCGCCGAGGGCCGAAATGTCCAGCCCCACATGCTGGAGCCAGCGAGGCCCGATGGGCTGAGAGAGGTCTTCGGGGGACCGGAGGGATCGCATCCATTGCTGCTCGGCGTGGTTAAATCCCCCCTCCATGACCTCATCCGTGACCTCGACAAAAATCAGTACGCTGCCGCAAAGGGTCGCGGCCGCGAGAAGCAGGACAAACTCGCGCCACCCCGCGCGGCGGAGGCGGTCGCGCCAGGCAGAGAGGGAAAGGATTTTCACGGGTGCTGACATTACATTGGCGCAGCGTCGGGACGGAAGGCTGGAAAATTCCTCGGCTCTCCGCCGGACTGTGGTAGGATTTTCGCCATGGCCGAACGACTCGACCGCCTGGGCATGTCCCGCCTGATCGCCGACAAGATCGCGCGCGATCCCGCCTTGCTCGAAATCGGGTTGGCCAACATCGCGCGGTGGATCGCGAATGGCAGCGACCAGCAGCACAAACTGCATGAGTGGCGCGACTGCATCCTCGCCGCGCAATCCTCACCCGAGGCACTGGCCCGCCTGCTCGCCCTCCTGCGCGAGGATAGCGAAATCGCGGCGTATGAGCGCGAGTTTGCGCCGTTTGCCGGGGTGATGTCGGCGGAGGAGCGTCGTCCTTTTCTTTTGGCATGCAGCTACACGCATTAAAACATCTCGCGGAAGCCATTGAGGCTCTGAGCCGGTGCGAGAAGATTATTGTGCTGGGCTCCTCCAGTCTGCTTTCGAGCTTCCCGGATCTCGGCGAGCAAAATGGACCCCTCACGACGACCTTCGACGCGGATTTTTTAGTGGAACCCACCGGCCCGCAAATTGCGGGTCTCCTTTCCGAAGCCATCGGGGCAGGCAGCCTTTTCGAAGCGGCCAATGGCTACCACGCGGACATCGTCCATCCCGACATCACGAAAACTCTGCCGCCAGGTTGGGAGAACCGCTTGATGGTGTTGGAAGGGTTCCCCAGCGTCTTCTGTCTGGATCCCTACGACCTGGCCGCGGTGAAAATCACCGTGGGTCGTGAGAAAGACCTGGCCTTGGTGCGTTCTCTTTTGGAACTCGGGAAAATCGAATCGGCGAAACTGCGCGAGCGTTTTCAGACCATGGCGCTGGGGGAACGGGAGCTATTCCGGGCGGGACGGAATCTGGCAGCGGTTCTGGAAAAATAAGGACAGGCCGGACTGCCCGACCCAGCCCAATTTTGGCAAAATTCCACCCCGGTGACGCCCTGAATTGCCCTCGGTGCCGGACTTTGCAATTCTGTCCCTGCATGATTTTCCATCCGCCTGTGATTTGTTTTGGGGAAGCCCTTGGTTTGGTGGCGGCGCAGCTGACGGCGCCGGGCAGTTCCTCTTCGCCGGCCACGCTGACCTTTGCCGGGGCGGAGTCCAACGTGGCCATTGGGCTGGCGCGACAGGGGGTGCCTTCAGCGCTGTGTTCGGCGGTGGGGACGGATTGGTTTGGTCAGGCCATCCTGCGTTCGCTTCGCGCGGAGCGGGTGGACTCCTCGTTGGTGGCGGTGGACGAATCCGCCCGCACGGGATTGATGATCAAACAGCCGCAAGTGCTGAGCGAGCCGTCGGTGGTCTACTACCGGAACGATTCCGCGTTTGCGCAGAACGCCGCGAGCATGGCCGACGCCGTGACGTTTTCTGCCGGTGGCGTTTTGTTTGTCTCCGGGATCACGCCAGCCCTGCGGGCGGATATCCGGGAGGCTTTTGCCCGTTTGCTCCAACGTGCGGCGGCCCAAGGAGTGAGTGTCTATTTTGATATCAACTATCGCTCGAAGCTTTGGACCTGGGAAGAGGCGCGGGCGGCGCTGAAACCCCTGATCGGCCTGTGTCAGGCGGTTTTCAGTAGCGAAGCGGAAGCGCAGTCCCTCATGGAGGTGGCGGACGGGTTTGTCGGGGCGGCCGAAGCGATCCTGGCGCTGGGTGCCGAGGAAGTGGTGATCAAGCGGGGACCGGAAGGCGCGAGTTATTTCCGCGCCGGAACGCGGGTGGACGCCCCGGCGCACCAGATTCCCCTGGTGGTCGATCCCATCGGGGCGGGCGACGCTTTTGATGCGGGTTTCCTCGCTGGGCGGATGAAAGGGTATCCGCTGGAAAAGTCCCTCGCGTTGGGGGCCCTGATGGGGGCGGCGGCCTGTTCGTTTGTCGGCGACTGGGAGGGGCTGCCGCTGGAGCAGCAGACGGTGCGGCTCCTCGAGGGGGATCGGGAAAGCGCGCGGTAGGCGGGTCCGAATTTGCGGGGTCTTACCCTAAAAAGACGATGAGCCTACAGAAGGTAACGAAGATCGCTAAGAATCATGGATTTGCGAAAACGCCGCAGTTCACCCAGAAGGTGACCCGAATTCGGGATTCGTTTTTTACCCAAGCCTCTCAGCCTCCGTTACCTCCGTTTCCTTCTGTGAAATTCCATTTCCGGTTTTAGGCTTACTCGCTCTGGACAGTCCGCAGTTCCACGTCGCCGATTTGCAGGTCGAGGGCTTTTTCGGCGGTGCGGAGGAAACCTTCCGTGGAATCGGTGAGGGCCACGTCGAGTTTGCCGAGGCGGTCGCGGGGGGCGGCGAGGGAATGGGCTTCGAGGAGGTGTTTCACCGCCAGGGCGCAATTTTCGGCGGAGTCCACCAGGGTGATTTTGTCTCCCGCGCCGCGTCCGATGGCTTCCCGGGCGAGCGGATAGTGGGTGCAGCCGAGAACGAGGGTATCGATGTCGTTGGCGAGAAGGGGGGCAAGGTAGCGGGCAATCACCTGATCGGTGATGGGATCGTGGAAAAGGCCTTCTTCGAGGAGAGGAACCAGCAACGGACAGGGCGCGCTGAAGACGTGAAGCTTGGGATCGATCGCGTGGATGGCATGTTCATACGCCCCGCTCGCGATGGTGGCGCGCGTCCCGATGACGCCGATACGGCCATTTTTGGTGGCGCGGACCGCGGCTTCGGCACCGGGGGCGACCACGCCTTGAACGGGGACTTTGAAAAGTTCCTTCATCCGCGGCACGGCCAGGGCGGAGGCCGTGTTGCAGGCCACCACGATGACCTTGGCCTGTTCCGCGAGGAGGAGTCCGCCAATTTCAATGCTGTAGCGCTCGACTGTTTTGCGGCTCTTGCCTCCGTAGGGCACCCGCGCGGTGTCCCCGATGTAAAAAATCGTCTCGGAGGGCAGAAGGTCTTGGAGGGCGGCGGCCACGGTCAGCCCGCCGATTCCGGAATCGAAGACGCCAATGGGATCAAGGTGCGGGTCGGTTTCCACAGTGGAAAGTGAGAGTGAAAGTGAAAGGGGACGCGGGCAAGCCCCTTTCCCATTTCCTGTGCACTTTCCCTCAGCCGCCGGCGGTCAATTGCCCGCCGAAGAGGTCTCCAGCGCGTCGCGGGCTTGGGCGACAGAGGCTTTGTCGTCGGTGCTGGCTCCGGGAACGGCCTTGGTCAGGCTCGGAACCGTGGTCGGGTCCGCCGCGCTCACCACCGCGGAGGGGCGTTTGTATTGCATCTCCCCGGTGACAGCTTGTTTGTAGCGATTCACGCCCTCCACGATGCTCTGCGCCATTTTCTGGCGGTAGTCTGCGGTGGCAATCAACTGGTAATCCGGCGCGCCGCTCATGAAGCCGCCTTCGACGAGGATGCCGGGAACGGCGATGTTTTTGATCACAACGAAGCGGGCGCGTTTGATGCCGCGGTCGGTGAGGCCGAGGTTGCGCACCAGGGACGCGTGGATGGTGGTGGCAAGGGCGGTGTTTTCCGCATCCCGCGCGTGGCCCTTGTATTGGACAAAATCGCTGTAGCGCAGGTTCTCTTCATCCATCGAAGGAACTCCGCGCGGCGCGAGGCAGTAGGTTTCGAGGCCGGTGCCTCCTCCCGTGCTGCTTTTGTTGAAATGCACGGAGACGAAAATCGCGTTGGTGTGGCGGTTGGCGAATGCGGCGCGCTGTTCGAGGGGAATGAAGGTGTCGGTCGTGCGGGTGCAACGGACAATATAGCCATGCTGTTCGAGCAACTTCTTGGCCCGGAGGACGACATCCAAAGCGGCGTCCTTCTCGGCCCCAAGCGGACCACGCGCCCCGCTGTCGTGGCCGCCATGGCCGGCGTCGAGAACCACGGTGCGGACCGCCGTGGCGTTTTTGATTTTCTGCGGGCGGAGGATGGGTTCAATGATCTTGACGACATCCATCGTCGAAATGAGCGTGCCCGAGGCGTCGCTGATGATGGGAAAACAGAGTACGTATTTCACCCCGTTGATCAGAATATCCCGGCCGGATTTGCTTCCCTGAATGCTGTTCCCCGCCGCCGCGAGCCGGAAGGTGTTTCCATCCGAGACGGTCTGCCGCATTTTGTAGAACGTCGCCACGTCATTGATCGTGACGTATTGACGATTCTCCCGCTTCACAATGTTCCACTCTCCCCAGGACAGGGACGTCCAGGTGAAAAATAGGGCAATCGTCAGGGCAAAACGCACGGCGCGAGGAAGTTGGTGGCGGTTTTTCGATGCTGCAAGAGGAAATTGCGCCGGAAACGTCATGCAACTGGTCGTGCTATTCGAGGCCACCGGGAATTCCCTGCGGAAAAGCGCGACCTTTATCCGTTTACAGCTTGGCGGGGTGGAGTTGCATGCCCTCGGCATTGGCAAGTGCGCGCTGGCGGGTGTCGAACGAGGCGAAATGTTCGACCTCTAGGAGGCGGGCTGATGCGACGTGAAAAATGTCTGCCCACCGCAACCCTGGCATTTCCGGTGTATAACGCTTGGAGAGCTCTCTGCCTTTCAGATGGTTGACGCTCTCGTCGAGAGACGGACGGTCAAAAATTCCCTCGGCAACGTCGTCTTTGAACTGACGGAAAATAGCGCCGTGTTCAGCTGATGTCAGGATTTTCTGCGCCATGGCTCTCCGCAATCCATGCAGCATTTCGGACTCACACAAGAGTGTCAGGGGAATGGGTTCGGTGAACCGCGAGGCCACTTTTCGAGCGGCGGCGTGATGGATGTCCGGCTCAACCGCCAGCGAGAGCAGAAACGATGTGTCGCAATACGCCCTCATCTACTCTCCCCGGTCGTCGGCGAGCAACGACGCCATGTCAACGCCCGCACGGGGGGCGGGTGCCTTGCCGCCGAAGCGAACCGCGAAGTTTGGACGTTTCCCGACCTGAGGGGCCACCAGCGTAGCGACGGGGCGTCCGTGTTTTGTAATGGACACGCTTTCTCCGGCCGCCACCCAGCTTTCGATGCGGGGGAATTCCGTGCGGAGGTCGCGGACAGTGCAGGTCTTCATAGATTGTGAACTCTAGGCGATTCACAATATGGGGTCAAGGCGGCCGCTCAGACGTTCTTATTCTCGTTCGCATGGCTGGGATATTGCTGGGATCGGTGAGAATCCACAGGGGTGCAGGACAAATTTCTTCCAGCGCCAAGGGTGCGTCCTTCCACAGCCCAGGGCAACGCCCTGGGAACTTGATCCACAAAGGGAATAGGGCTGAAGGCCCGGAATTGCACGATATACGAGCATATATCACGGGCTTTCAGCCCTTGCCGTTGCAACGATCCGAATCCCAGGGCGCTGCCCTGGGCTATTGGATCATGCGCCTACAGCGCTCTCAGAATCTTGTCCTGCGCCCTCCACAGAGACTGACTCCGGCAGGCTTGGCCTCATCCAGTTTCGCCGTATGCTGCCAAGGTGGACGTGAGTCAAACGCTGCCGCCCAAACTGGAGCGCTTCTGGCGCACCGATGATGGAATGACCGCTGTTGAGCGCGCCGAGGCCTACGGCATCGACGTTACCCGGTTTGAGAATAACCTCCGGCTCACCCCTGTGCAGCGGTTGGAGCAGAACGATCGCGTTTTGGATGAGGCCGAGAAATTGGCTTCGGAGTTTGTGAACGAATGTGGGCGGCGCTCCATCGAGCCTCCGGAGGTTCTTCAACTCGTCATCGACGCCTTGATCACCGCCAAACGCGCCATGGGCCGTCCCCGCGACCTGCATGCCGTGCTGGAGCTGGAAGCCATTCGCGAAAAGCTGCACGGCCCGCGCTGAGTTTTTCGCGCGCTTGCGCTTGGTTGGGGTGTCGTCCACTATCTCCCGCTCGCCATGTCCGAACTCGCCAAAGCCTACGAGCCGCAATCCGTCGAAGATAAATGGTATGCCTGGTGGCTGGAGCAGGGGTGTTTTCACGCCGATCCTGCTTCGCCCAAACCCGGCTACTCCATCGTGATCCCGCCGCCGAATGTCACCGGCGTCCTCACCCTCGGCCATGTGCTGAACAACACGATCCAGGACATTCTTGCCCGCCGCGCGCGCATGACGGGGCACGAAGTGCTCTGGCTTCCGGGGACGGACCACGCCGGCATCGCCACGCAGAATGTGGTGGAGAAGATGCTGCGCAAGGAAGGGGTGATGAAACATCGCGACGACCTGGGGCGTGAGGAACTGCTCAGGCGGATCTGGGATTGGAAGGAAAAATACGGCGGCATCATCATCACGCAGCTGAAAAAGCTGGGGTGTTCTTGCGACTGGGAGCGGGAGCGTTTCACGATGGACGAAGGCTATGCGCGCAAGGTGCAGGAGGTGTTTGTCGATCTCTACAACAAGGGCCTCATCTACCGCGGGAAACGCATGGTGAACTGGTGCCCGGTGTCCCTCACCGCCCTGAGCGACGAGGAGGTCATTCCGACGCCGCAGAAAAGCTATCTCTATCATTTCAAGGTTGAGGTGATGGAAGAACCCGGGACGTTCCTGGAAATCGCCACCACGCGGCCTGAGACCATCATGGGCGACACGGCCGTGGCGGTGAACCCGAAGGATCCGCGTTACGCGCACCTCATTGGCAAGCATGTCCGCCGTCCGCTACCCGTCGAAGACCAGGCGTCGCTGCCCATCATTGGCGACGAGGCGGTGGATTTTGAGTTTGGGACCGGGGTGCTCAAGGTGACCCCCGCGCACGACAAGGCCGACTACGAGATCGGTCAGCGTCACAATCTCCCGGTGATCGACATCATGAATCCCGACGCCACGCTCAACGGCCTGGCGGGGGCAGATTTTGTGGGGTTGGACCGCTTTGAAGCCCGCAAGGAAGCGGTGGAAAAACTTCGCCAGATGGAACTCCTCGTGGAGGAAAAACCCTATGAGAACAACGTGGGTTTCAGCGAGCGCGCCGGCGTGCCGATTGAGTCGCGCCTGAGCGAACAATGGTTCCTCAAATACCCCAAGACTACCGAGGCCCGTGACGCGGTGCGCAAGGGGCTGATCAAGTTTTTCCCCGAGCGCTGGGAGAAAGTGTACGACCACTGGCTGGAAAATATTCAGGATTGGTGCATCTCGCGCCAGCTCTGGTGGGGGCATCGGATTCCCGTGTGGTACGGGAGGGAGGACGGTCTCTCGTCCTCCTTCAACGGCGCGTTGGGGGCAACGCGCCCTACCGCGTGTCAGATCGAATCGCCCGGCGAAGGCTGGGTGCAGGATCCCGACGTGCTCGACACCTGGTTTTCCTCCTGGCTCTGGGCGCACGACACGATGGACGATGCCACGCGGAAAAAATTCTACCCAACCAGCGCGCTCGTCACGGGTCCGGACATCATCTTTTTCTGGGTCGCCCGCATGATCATGGCCGGACTGGAATACACCGGCGAGGTGCCTTTCCGGGATGTCTATTACACCGGCATCATCCGCGACAAGGGCGGCAAAAAAATGTCCAAGTCGCTCGGCAACTCGCCCGACCCGCTCGACATCATTGCGAAATACGGCGCGGATGGATTGCGTTTCGGCCTCATGCGCATTGCGCCGCAGGGGCAGGACATCAAGTTCGACGAACAGCAGATCGTGGAAGGCCGGAATTTCTGCAACAAATTCTGGAACTCCTGCCGCTTCCGTCTCATGCAGGGCGAGGTCGATCCGAACGCGGATCCGACGAAACATGCGCTCTCGATTTTTGCGCAGGATCTTCTGGCCAAACTGGATGCCACCATCACGCGGATCGATGCGGCGTATGCGGAATATCGTTTCAGCGAAGTTGCGCAGGCGCTCTACGATTTTGTCTGGGGTGATTTCTGCGACCGTTTTATTGAAGCGGCGAAGTCGGATTTTACCAACCCCGCACGACGCGAGGGAACGCTGGCCGCGATGGACTATGTGCTCAATCGCGTGCTCCTGCTTTTGCACCCCTACGCGCCGTTCATCACCGAAGAACTCTGGCACGGGCTGGGTTTCGGCGAGGGTAGCATCCAATACGCTCCCTGGCCGGCTGCCGGTGGAGCCGCGCCAGAACCCAAGGCCGATACCATTTTCCGGGCTGTCACGGCAGCACGCACGCTGCGCGCCACGTTTAATCTGCCATCCAACAAACGTCTGCGCTGGGTTTTTCAGCCGTCGGCCGAGTGGGTGAAGGACGAGCAGGCCGCGCTGCATGTGCTCCTGCACGCCGAGACCATGGAGTTTGTTGAGGCGCGTCCCGAAGGTGCCATGGCATCGTGTCCGACCGAAATCGGCGTCTTTTTCCTGCCCCTCGAAGGGGTGGTCGATCCTGAGACGGAAGGCACGCGTCTCGCCGGGGAAATCGGCAAAGTGCGCGCGGAGATCGAAAAAGTGCAGCGGAAACTCGGCAGCGATACCTTCGTGCAAAATGCCCCGGCCGAGGTCGTGGCGGAACACCGCCAGCGCCAGGCCGATTGGGAAAATCGCCTGGAAGCCCTGAAAAGCGCTCGCGACGCTTTGGGTTAGAACAGGGGCGCGGGCATCCGGCCTGCCTCTTCAGCCCGCCAAATTCTTTGACTCCCGGACGGCGTGTATTACGCTGACCGCTGGAGGTATATGTGACTTTCCCCCGCCGTCCCCCGGCCCTCTTTTGGCACCGCGGCGGCATCATGTCCCGGGCCTGCCTTTTGGCGATTTTTCCTTTGTCCGGTCTTTTGGCGGCGACCCAACCTGCCGAAACGACGTTTTTCAGCTCCGAGGCCCGTCTCTGGCTCGAGGAAACCCAGGTCATTCCCATCAGAGTTTCCGCCGCTCCGGGAGAGAAGCGGGTTTTGCCAACGAAGTTTTTTCCTCCCGAAGCCGGCGAAATTCTCCAGCCGGCCACCGTTCTGAAAGGCGAGACCACGGGGTTTCTGCGTGTGCGGAGCAAGCGGGCGGGGCGAGCGCATCTGGAGGTGGATGGAAAAAAACTCTCCCTGGAGGTTTTGCCCAACTCTTGCGCCGCCGCCTTGTTGCCGAAACCGGAGATCATCAGCCCTCCCTCCGGAGCCTGCCTTTACGGTGTCATTACCGCCGGCGTGGAAATCAATCTGCCGTCGCCGGGTGTGGCTCTCACCGAGCCGCGTCTCTTGCTCGCCGACGGGCGGGAACTCGCGCCCCGGGCTCAGACGCTCACCGCGGCAGGTTCGGCGAGAATTTTTGCCTTCGATCTCAATGCCGACGATTTGCCGGTCGGGCCGCTTACCTTGCAAGCCAGTGCCACCGATGCGCAAGGCCGCCGGGTGATGGGCGAACCGGTGCTGGTCAACGTGATTCGCCCTGACCCTTCCGCCATGGTCGCGGGCGCGTGTTCGGAACGGATCAATGACCCGCGGCCGGAACGGTTCGGAGAGAAAATTCCTCTGGTGGCCACGGAAGAGTCTTCCGGACGGTCTTACGTGCGGAGTGTCGGCCCGGATCCCGCCTGGTGTTTTAAGGAAACCATCGACAAGGCCGGACTTTACCAACTCACCTTGCGCGTGCGGGGCGACCCGGCGATGGGCTCCTTTCCGTCGGTCGGGGTGATTCTCAACGAGGGCGATTTTGCCCTATCGGGAAGCCGTTTGGTGGACACCGCCTGGCATCGCATTCCAGTGGGCGCGCCTGTGCGTCTGGAAGCGGGCGAGCAAACGATCACCGCCAGGTTCCTGAATGACGTTGCTCCTGCCAAGGGAAGTGACCGGAACCTTTACCTCGACCGCTACGAACTCGTCCGCGTTGCCACCGATGCCGCACCCGTCGGCGAAACGGCGGACGCCACGATGATGATGAGCGGCGGGGACAGCATGATGACGGCCGCGCCCATGATGGCGGGCGGATCCTCCCTCGCTCCCTCGGGCGTGGCACCGTTGCGGGTTTCTTTCAGCAGCCGCCTTCATGGTCAGATCGTGCAAGGGCCACTCTCGCTGCGGGGTACATGCTGGCGGTTGCCAAAATCCGCCGTCCCTACGGTGGAAGTGATCGTCAATGGGGAACCGATGGCCAGCCAGCAGGGCAAGGAGGTGAACTTCACCCTGGCGATCTCCGCGTTGAAAAAAGGCCCGAATACTCTGCAGCTCCGCGCGCGTTCCGAGAATGGTTTCACCGCCACCAGCCCCGCAGAAACGGTCTTCGTTACCGGCGATGTTCCCGCCGGATCGGCACCACGCGTTTACCGTTTCACGGTGGAAGATCGCGCCTGGGATCCCGGCATGGTCCAACGCCTCGACAAGGAAAAACCTGTCGCCGCATTTTACACCAATGGCGACGCTGTCCTGGCCCTACCCGCCGAACTCACCGGGAATTTTACGGTTCAGATGGAGGCGCGTGGCGAGGAGTTCAACGGCCCTCCCGTCATCGAAGCCTTTCTGCAAGCGGGCGAAAATCCTCCCCAGAAAATCGGAGAAGCTGCGGTGAAACTCGACCGCGTCTGGACATTCGGCTCCACCGCGCTCACCGCGGGTTCGAAAAAAATCATCCTTCGTTTTGGGAACGATGCGGCCGAAGAAAAGAAAGGCGACCGGAATTGGTATCTTCGTGCCGCCAGCCTCCAGGAAAATCTGCCCGCCTCCGCGGAGGCTCCCCGCCTGACCGTCCTCCATCCCAAAAAGTCGCCCTTTTTGGTGAACGACGCCAATGCCGTCGTCGCCGAGGTTTTCTCCGCCGATGGCATCGAATGGACCGACCTCGTGATCGACGGCGAACCACAAAATCTCCGCCTCGTCGACGATTCCGGCCTCGGCCGAGTGGTGCTGCCGTTTGTCACCACGGGACTCAAACCTGGCGCGCACACCCTGCAAGTCCGCACGCGGTCCCGGAACGGTCAGGAATCGACCTCGGCTGGGATCGTCCTGCGCATTGGCAAGGAAGGAGCCGACTCACGCTACACCCGCGCGATTCACCTGCTCAACCGCTTTGGGTACGGTCCCGAGCCGGACGAACTGGCGGACTTGCTGGTCATGGGCGAAAAACCCTGGCTGCGTGAGCGTCTCACGCGGGCCTGGACGGACCCGGGCGAACAGGCCGCTTTCCAGCGCGCCCAAAATGAGTTCGCGGAAATGTCCAACAAAGGCCAGGTCGTCCCGCGCGCCATTGCCCACCTCCTGCGTTCGCCGAATCCCGTCCGGACGCGGTTTGTTCTCTGGACCGAAAACCATTTTTCGACCTGGATGGAAAAAGCCGACCCTCTGAACAAATGGCCCGAGCACGTGCGTTTCCTCGAAATGGGCCCCGCGCCGTTCGGGAGCTTGCTCCAAGCTTCTGCCACCAGCCCTGCCATGCTGGTCTATCTCGATCAAAACCGCAGTTTCGCCCGCAAGCTGAATGAAAACTACGCCCGCGAGATCATGGAACTCCACACCGTCGGCGTGAATGCCGGATACAGCCAGGAGGACGTGACCTCTCTCGCCTCGGTTCTCACCGGCTGGACGCTTACGAACGAAGCTCCCACTCGGGGAGAGGCTCGCGAGATGGCGCGTTCGTTCCGGTTCGATCCCATTCTCAATGCCCCCGCCGAGCGCCGGGTTTTCGGAATGGAGTTTGCCAAAATTGAGGACCTCTCCGCCCGGCAGGACCGCACACTTGCCGCCGTCGAAATGCTCGCCGCCCATCCCGCCACGGCGGAGTTCATCAGTCGCAAGCTCGCGGCTCATTACGTTTCCCTGCCTGCGCCCGATTCGCTGGTGAAAAAACTCACCGCGCAATTTCTCCGCACCGGGGGGGACATGGCCGTCCTGCTTCAGACTATTGCCGAGAGCAAGGAATTCTGGGCCTCGATGAACACCCCGAAGGTGGCCACCCCGCTCGATTTTAGTCTCCGGGTGAGCCGCCTCACGGGCTCCGGCAACGCCAACACTGTGCGTGACTTCCTGCGCAAGAGTGGCACCGGGCTCTTTGATCGGGCGACACCCGATGGCTACCCCGAGGCGGATGCCGCCTACGCGGATTCCAACGCGCTCCTCCAGCGCTGGCGCTTTACCGCGTCCCTCGGGGGAGCTCTGCGCAAGCTCCTCCCGCCGAGCCTTCTGCCTGCCGACAAGTCGCCATGGCCCGAAGAGGCACAGCACCGCGCCCTTGATTTCGTCTCGCTCCGCCTCACCGGCCGCCCGCTGCCTCCACCCTCCCGTGAAGCCGGGCTCACCTATCTCGCCAAAGTGAACCCCCCTTTTCCCGAACGCGCCCGAACCGTCGCCGCCCTTGTGGCCCAACTCCCACCCACCAGCCTCCGATGAATGTCACCCGCCGCTACTTCCTCAAATCCACCGGCGCCCTCGCACTCTATTGCGGATTCTCCCCGGGCCGTCTGCTCAGCGCCGCCGATTCGCTGCCAGTCGCCAAGGGCAAGACTCTCGTTGTCATTTTCCTGCGCGGCGGCATGGACGGTCTGAATTTCATCGTCCCCCACGGCGACGCCTCCTATGCCGGCCTGCGCAAAAATCTGCGCATCGCCAGCCCGGGCCAGCCGGACGGTGCGCTCGACCTCGATGGATTTTTTGGTCTCCATCCCCGCGCCGCCGCGCTGAAACCCCTCTTTGCCGAAGGCCAGGCCCGCGCGCTCCATGCGGTCGGTTACGATCTCAACACCCGCTCGCATTTTGAGGAGCAGGATACTTGGGAAACCGGAGTCATCGGCAACACCATCAGCTCCGATGGGTGGCTCAACCGTCATCTCGCGACTTCGACCGGATACGGTCCGGTTCGTGCGGTTTCCATCGGAGATAACCTACCCCGCATTCTCCGCGGCAAGGCCTCCGCGTTTGCTCTGCACGGCATCGCCGACCTCAGTCTGCCCTCCGTGGCCAAAGGCGACGAAATTGCCATGCGCGCCGCTCTCGAGCACGCCTACTGCACGCCACTCCCCGAGCACCGCGCTGCCGCACAGGATCTGCTTTCGGACACGGCCCACACCACGATCGATGGCATCGACATCATCAAAAAAGCGGCCAGCGAGAAGTATCAGCCGGGCGCGGTTTATCCCAAAAACGAACTCTCCCGCCGGCTCGCCGAAGCCGCCCGCCTGATCAAGGCGAACATCGGCCTGGAAGTCATCGAGATCGACTATGGTGGTTGGGACACGCATCAGAACCAGGGCGGGGTGATCGGCAACTACGGCAACCTCGTGCAAAACCTCGCCGATGGCCTGGCCGCCTTTCATCAGGACATGGGCGAGCGCATGAAAGACACCCTCCTCCTCACGATCAGTGACTTCGGCCGCACCGCCGCGGAAAACGGCACTGGTGGCACCGACCATGGCTGGGCCAACTGCATGCTCGCCCTTGGCGCGATTTCTTCCAAAGCCCCTCAACCCGTCCTGAGCAAATGGCCGGGACTGGCTAAAGAGCAACTCCACCAGGGCCGCGACCTTCTCCACACCACCGACTTCCGCGACGTGCTTGGCGAAGTCGTTGGTGATCATCTCGGCAATCAGGCCTTGAAAACCGTCCTGCCCGGACATGCGTTCAAGCCGGTCGGGCTGGTATAGATGTGTCGGCGGCCTCGGCGTCGTGCCGAGGCTTTGCGCTTTGCCGGGTCCTTTTATTGTGGCATCTTATTACGTATGACGAGCCCCTCGCCCTCCGATCATCTTCACGTCTTCATCATGGCCGGGGGCAGCGGTGAGCGCTTCTGGCCGCTCAGTCGCGCAAAGACGCCGAAACACCTCCTCCGCCTCCTCAGCGATCGCACGCTGATTGAAATGACCGCCCGTCGGTTGGAGGGGCTCGTGCCGTGGGAGCGGGTTTTCGTTTTGACCAACGCCGCCCAGGCGGACGCCGTGCGAGCGGAGCTTCCTTTTCTGCCGGCCGAAAACGTCCTGGCTGAGCCCGAGAAACGCGACACCGCTCCGGCCTGTGCACTGGCGACGGGATTCGCCCGTGCGCGAGACCCTCAGGCGGTCTGTGCGCTGTTGCCGGCGGACGCCATGATTCATAACATCGCGATGTTTCAACGTCAGCTTGCCGGAGCGGCGGCCGCGGCGGCCGAGCGGGATGCCCTGGTGCTCTTTGCCATCTCGCCCACCTATCCCGCCACGGGGTTCGGATACCTGCACCTCGGCGACGATATCGGTGGCGCCTGCCGCGTCTTGCGGTTTGTGGAAAAACCCGACCTGCCCACCGCCAATACCTATCTGCGCAGTGGGCAATATGCCTGGAATGCGGGCATGTTTCTCTGGCGGGCGGAGGTTTTTCAGCGCGAGGCGGAGCGGCTCGTTCCCGCGTTGGGGAAATTCATCGAAGATTTTCCCGCGGGCGACCCGGCGGCCTATCTGGGCGAGCGGTTTTCCGCCTTGCCGAAAATCTCCGTGGACTACGCGGTGATGGAACAGGCGTCGGAAGTTCAGGCCATCCGGGCGCAGTTCGACTGGGATGATGTGGGATCCTGGACCGCCCTGCCCGAGCACCTTGGCCACGACGACGATGGAAACACTGTGCGCGGCGAGGTGGTGCAGCACGAGTCGAGCAACAACGTTGTCCTCAGCAACGGCCGGCTGATTGCCCTCTGCGGAGTGGAAAACCTCGTGGTGGTGGAAACCGCCGACGCCCTGCTCGTCTGTCACCGCGACGCCGTGCAAGACATCAAAAAACTCCAGCCCCTTCTTCCAAAAACGCTGTTGTGACAGGTGGCAGATTTACATTGCACCCCGGCCAACTTGTGTAAAAGTAACCCTCCCTTTTGCCTCGTGGTGTAACGGTAGCACTGCAGATTCTGGATCTGTTTGTCATGGTTCGAATCCATGCGAGGCAGCCACTGCTGCCGTTCCCTTTTTCCCGAAGGGCATACTCGGAAAGCCCGCCGCAGGCAGGCAATCCATGCGAGGCAGCCACCGCTGCTTTTCGCCCGGCCAGTCAATTTTCGGCCAGTCCGCTCCTCATCCCAACACCGGCTCCGCTTCCCGCGGTTCCGGAACCTGCGGAACCGGAACGGTGGGCTTGGCCGCAGGCGACAGGTGCGAGGCCTTCACGTCGTCGGTGGTCTCCCACCAACTGCGCCAGCCTTCACGCAGTTCGAGCTTGGCCCATTCCCAGAGGATCCCCGGGAGCTGAAGGGCGTCTTCTTTCTCGATGAGGAAACCCCGGATGAGGCTGCGGCGGTTGCGGTTGGTTTTCCCCAACTCTCCTTCGCGCCGGCGGCGGCGGGCGATCTGGGCGAACCGACGGTTATACGTATTCATGAGGTTGAACACGGTGCGTCCATCGGGTGGGGCAAAGGGGGGCTTGAGCAGCGCCTTTGGGCCTTGCTGGAAGGGGTGGCAGGCCACGCCCCAGTAGTAGAGTCCGAGGTCGAGGCGGAACGCGAGATCCATCAGGTCGAACTCGCCCATGTATTCGTATTTGTCCTTGTAGAGCGCCTGGAACCACGAACGGTGGCTGACGGAAAAAGCCGTGTTATGCGCCTTGAGGAGTTCGGGCAGGGCTTCGCCACGCAGCGCCTGGGTGATGAGGTTGGCCGCGCTGCTGGTGGTGTAGGAAATCCAGTCCATCCCGGGGCTGTAGAAGGGATCCATGAACGCGGCCGCGTCGCCCACTAGGACAAATCCGTCACCGGAAAACTGGGTGCTGTAGTAGGCGAGGTTTTTCCGCAAATGCACGTCGCCCTCCTCGTATTCGGCGTCGGCCAGAAGTTCCCGGGCCACAGGGTGTTTCATCAAAAACGCTTTGAGCCGCTCGCCCACCTTGCCGCCCTCGCTGGGGAATTCCACCAACCGCTGGTCAAAAACGATTCCCACGCTCATGTCCCCGCCCTTGAGCGGGATCCACCAACTCCACCAGCCGTCGCCGATGATGTGGTTGGTCGCGGTGCCGCGCACACAATGGAGCGCTCGGGCCCACTCGGGGTATTTCTGTTCGAGTTCGTAACCGTCCCAATCCTTGATCCCTTTCCAACGGGACCAGACGGCCGTGGTCGGGTGTTCGGTGTTTTGCCGCCAGAAGCCTTGTTTGCGGGAAATCAGCGCCGAGATCCCCGAAGCGTCCACCACCCAGCGGCAGGTGGCGGTCTTGCTTTCCCCATACTGGCGATAGGTCACGGTCTGCGTGCCGCCCTCTTCCAGATCCACGTCGGTGATGGAGACGGGCCGCACCAAGGTGGCTCCCGCCAGCACGGCGCGGCGCAGGACCTCCTCGTCGAACGTCGAGCGGTCCAGTTGGTAGGAAGGGAGTTTCACCTGATACTTCGAACCGAGTTCGCTGGCTTCGGACAGGTTGGCGACGTCCTTGTTGGTGAACCAGAAACGCAGGCCCTGTTTGCACAGGTGATGTTCGTTGAGGTACTGCGTAAGACCCAGTACGTGTCCCATGAAATAGGCGCTGACCTCCACCGTGGCTTCGCCGACCCGACGGGTGAGGCGGATGTTTTTTTCTAGGATCAGGACGCGGATTCCCGGGTTCTGCCGCATCAAGAGGGTGGCGGTGGCGGCGCCGGAAAGCGCGCCGCCCATCACGATTACGTCGTAGTCAGTTTTGGAAGTCATAACTCAGGTCAGGGAAGGAACGGGCAGGCTCGCGGGAGCGGATGCGCGGCGGGTGAAAAAAGTGAGAAGCGGGCCGGTGAGCATGGTGGTGGCCAGCGCCATAATGACGAGCATGGCAAAGATCTGGGGCGAGAGAATTCCGAGGTCGTAACCGATGTTCAGGGCGATAAGTTCCATCAGGCCCCGGGTGTTCATCAGCGCGCCCAACTGCAGCGACTCGCTCCAAGGCATCCCGGTGGTGCGGGCGGCTAGGGCACTTCCGCCCAGTTTTCCGAGGGTGGCCACGGCGATGATAGCCACGCAAATCAGCCAGCTTTCCAGGTCGTTGAGCAGACCGATTTGCGTGCGCAGACCGGTGTAGGCAAAAAACAGGGGCAACAGCAAAACCGAGCTGAAGTGCTCGACCCGCACGCTCAACTTGTGGCGGAAGCCTCCGAGTGACGGCATGATGGCCCCCGCCAGGAACGCGCCGAACAAGGCATGGATGCCAATCAGCTCCGTCACGAGCGCTGCCGCGATCACCACACACACGCAGGTCGCCAGGGAGCCGCGGCTGGGTTCGTCGCGCTCCAGATTGGCGGTGCCCAGCACGCGCGGCAATACGGGTCGGACGAGAAAAATCATGATGATTATGAATGCGAGCACGAACACTAGGTTTAACGCCGCTGCGCCCAAACTGGTTGCAGCGACAATCGCGACCACAAACGCCATCAAGCTCCAGGCGGTGACATCATCCACCGCCGCGCAAGTGATGGCGGTGACGCCCAGGGTGGTTTTTGAGAGTCCGCGTTCCTGCAGGATGCGCGCCAGAACCGGGAAGGCCGTGATGCTCATGGAAATCCCCATGAACAGGGCAAACGCCGTGAAACTCGCGCCCGGCTGCGCCAGTTCGGTGTAGAGAAACCACGCGAGCGCCACCCCCAGAAAATACGGAATCACGATGCTGGCGTGACTCACCACCACGGCCGCGCGCGCCTTGGTCCGGACCTGGCGCATGTCGACTTCCATACCCACGTTGAACATGAACAGGCAGACGCCGATCTGACTGAAGAGCTTCAGCGCCCCGAGCGAATCTTTGGGAAAAACAAAGGCAAACGCGTCCGGCGCGACCAGTCCGAAAAGGGACGGCCCGAGCAGAATCCCCGCCGCCATTTCCCCGACCACGGCGGGCTGCCCGAATTTCGTGAAGATTTTGCCGGTTATCCGCGAGATGAGAATGATGACGAGCAATTGCAGGAAGAGGTGGGCGAGGGGTTGGTTCAGGTGTTTCTGAACATTGGAGGCCATGTCCGCCATCGGCGAATGACTGGTCGCGACGGCGGGAACGTGGGCCGGAGCCCCCGCGGGCACCAGGTGCTGGTTGCCGAAATGGAGAATCGCGGTGATTCCCACGCCAACAACGAGGATCGTGACGATGTAAAAAAGCGTCGTCCGGCTCATCGCTCAACCGACGGGAATCCGCGGAGTCACCGGGATCCACTTGTTGAGGCGCACCAGCAGGAAAAAGATCCGCAGCCTCCACCAGACGGCAAACGGCAGCTTCGTGCAGCCCGCCAACACCGCATTGATGGAACAGACCAGACCGATGCGATTGTCGGGTTGGAAAAAGATCTGCGCGAAGTGCAGGCGGTAAAAATTTTCGATGAACTCCCAATATTGCCCGATCCGCCGCCGGGTGTCGCGTTCGTAGTGGCGCATGGCCGGGGTCATGGCCTGGCCCGCCGTGAGGGCGTCGTTGACCACCCGCGCGCCCTGTTGTCCACTGGTCATGGCCAGCAACACCCCGCTGGAAAAAATGGGATCGATAAACCCCGAAGCGTCGCCCACCCGGACGACACGCGGCGCAATCAGCGACCCATTGCGATAGGAAAAATCCGAGACCACGTTGAGGTCGCACATCGGGGACGCGGCTGCGCAGCGTTCGCTCACCGTCCGGGTGGTGGCGATGGCGTCCAGATAAACCTCCTCGGGTTTTTTGCCGGAGGCTTGGAATTCCCCCCGGTCCATCACCAGGCCAATGCTCACCTTGTTGGCTTCGAGCGGGATCATCCAGAACCAGGAGTTTTCCCGACGAACAATCAGGATGTCTCCACTTTCCTCGCCCTTCGGCATATCGACCCCTTTCCAATGCCGGAACATCGCGATTTTTTTGTGGGCGGAATAATATTCGCGGAGCGAGCTTTTGTTGGCGGTGAGATTCGACAGTCCGCTGGCGTCCACCAGAAACCGAGCCGCAGCCTCCTGCTCGCCGCCGTCCGGTGTGCGGTAGCGGACGGTGACGCCGTCCTGCTCCACGCGGTGATCGAGCACCTGGGCTTGTTCGCGGATCTCCGCTCCCGACTCCTTCGAGTGGGTGAGGAGGATGTTGTCAAATTTGGACCGCTCGACCTGAATGGCCTGAGGGAAGGCGGTGAAGGCGCCTTTGGAGAAATCCAGCCGAACCTTCTGGTGGCCGTTGCCCATCAAAAATTGCGCGCCGCGTTTCGGCATGAATCCGGCGGACTCCAGCTTCGGCCAGACGCCGAGGTCGTCGAAAATCTGCCGGTTATACGGCAGAAGGGATTCGCCCACGTGGAAGCGGGGAAACTTCTCCTTCTCCAGCACCAGGACCTTACGGCCGGACTTCGCCAGCGTGGTGGCGGCGGTGGACCCGGCCGGTCCGCCGCCGATCACAATCACATCCCAATCGGATTGGGAGCTCGAAGGATGGGCTGGTGAGTTCATAGTTGGCCGGTAACGCTGCCCGCTGGGAGCCGGTTATTTGTCGAGGGCTTTGTCCCACTTCGCCAAGTTGGCGGCCTGGGCTTCAAAAAGATCCTTGGGCGAATCGAGGATTTCGATTTTGACGATTTTGTCGCCTCCCTTGATGGCATTGACCACGTCCTGGCCCTTGGTGACCTCGCCGAAGACGGTGTGTTTGCCGTCGAGCCAGGCCGTCGGGACATGGGTGATGAAAAACTGGCTGCCATTGGTCGCGGGGCCGCGGTTGGCCATGGAGAAGATGCCGGGTTTGTCGTGTTTGAGTCCGGTTTTCACTTCGTCCTCGAAGGTGTAGCCGGGACCGCCGCCGCCCGTTCCGGCCGGATCGCCGCCCTGGATCATGAAGTCGGGGATCACACGGTGGAAGGTGAGACCGTCGTAGAACCCCCGTTGGGAGAGGTTGAGGAAGTTGGCCACGGTGATCGGAGCCTTGCTGGCGAAAAGGGTGGCTTCGATGTCGCCCTTGCCGGTTTTCAGGAGAATGCGGATGTCAGACATGAGGAGGCAAACATTCCGCCTCCTCGGCCCGTTGTAAAGCGCCGAGCGAATGTTCACGTGACAGCGGCGCGTGGTCGTGGAAAATTCCTCGCGATGAAACGTCTCCTTTGCCTCCTTGCCTTTCTCCTGCCCGCGGCCCTGGTTGTGGCCGAAGTCCACGCCGCTCCCGCGGATGATGTCGCGATTATCGAAACCTCCAAAGGCAGGCTCGTTCTCGAGTTCTGGCCCGATGTCGCCCCGAAGACCGTGGAAAATTTCAAAAAGCTGGCGAAGTCCGGTTTTTACGACGGCACGGCCTTCCACCGCATCATTGCCGGTTTTATGGCCCAGGGCGGGGATCCTCTCACCAAGGACCCCTCCAAGGAAGCGATGTGGGGCACGGGCGATCCAGGGTATAAGATCCCGGCCGAATTTAACGACCGCAAACATACCAGCGGCGTGGTCTCCATGGCACGGTCGCAGGATCCCAATTCCGCGGGCAGCCAGTTTTTCCTCATGCTCGGCACCGCGCCCCACCTCGACAACCAATACACCGGCTTCGGCAAGGTGATCGGCGGCGAGGAAACTCTGGCCGCCATTGCCGCGACCCCGGTTGTGATGGCGCGCAACGGCGAGCCCAGCAAGCCGACCGAACGCGTGGAAATCAAGAGCGTGAAAATCGTCCCGCGCAGCGAGGCGAAGTAAAATCGCAGAAAGAAGCGAGACACGAAATCCACGAATTTGCACGAAAGTGAAGCCGGTCGTTTTTCGTCCTTAAATTCGTGGAAATTCGTGTAATTCGTGTCTAACTCCTCCGCCATGAGCAAAAAGGTAAACATCGGGCTCGTGCAGAACCGCTGCACCACGGACCTCGCAGCCAATCTGGCTGCCGCCGAACGCGGCGTGCGGGAGGCCGCCGGCCGGGGGGCGCAGATCATCTGTCTGCAGGAGCTTTTCACCGCGGTGTATTTCTGCCAGGTCGAGGACCACAAATATTTCCAACTCGGCGAGACCATTCCGGGACCGACCACGGAAAAAATGCAGGCCCTCGCGAAGGAACTCGGCGTCGTGCTTATCGCCTCGTTGTTCGAGCGCCGGGCGCCCGGGGTTTATCACAACACGGCGGCGATCATTGATGCGGATGGGTCCTATCTCGGGAAATACCGGAAGATGCACATTCCGGACGACCCGCTTTTTTACGAGAAATTCTATTTCACCCCCGGCGACCTGGGGTTCAAGGCGTGGGACACCAAGTTTGCCCGCATCGGCGTTTGCGTCTGCTGGGATCAATGGTATCCCGAGGCGGCACGCCTCACGGCCATGTCCGGGGCGCAGATCATTTTTTATCCCACCGCCATCGGCTGGCATCCGAGCGAAAAAGCCCAATACGGCGAGCGGCATCATTCCTCGTGGGAGACCGTGCAGCGCGGCCATGCCATTGCCAACGGCTGCTACGTCGCCGCCCCCAACAGGGTAGGCCACGAAGCGCCGGACGGCGGGGACGGCATCGAATTCTGGGGGCAGAGTTTCATCTGTGACCCCTCCGGCATCGTCCTGCAGCGGGCCTCCGTGGACCAGGAGGAGGTGATTGTTCAGGAGATCGACCTCGACACCGTCGATACCCAGCGCACCCACTGGCCTTTTCTGCGCGATCGCCGGATCGACGCGTACTCCGACATCACGAAGCGCCTCCTCGACTGACCATGCCGCGTCCCCTGCGGCACGACCGCGCGCACGATTACAAGAACCTCATCCGCCGCTGGCGGAAGGTGGCCAGGGCGGGAGGGCTGAAGGTAATCCCCTTCGCGGAAGCGGGCGGATACACGCTGTATGCCCTGGAAGGGGTGCGAAAAAATGCGGCCCCTTCGCTCTATATCTCGGCCGGCATCCACGGTGATGAAGCGGCGGCCACGGAAGGCCTGATCTGCTGGGCGGAAAAAAAGCCGGAGCGGCTGCGCGATTGGAATCTGCTCATTTTCCCCTGTCTGAATCCCTGGGGACTGGTCTCCAACAGTCGGCTGGACCCCGACGGCCGCGATCTGAACCGCGCCTTTCACGAGGAAACCGTGCCACAAGTCGCCGCCCACAAAAAGCTGTTGGGAACCCGGCGCTTCGATCTGGCCCTGACGCTGCACGAGGACTACGACGCGCTCGGGTTTTACCTTTACGAGGTGCCGGGTCCGAAACCTTACTGGGGCGAACACCTCACCCGCGTGGTGAGCCGGCATTTGCCCGTGGAGAAACGCCCCAAAATCGAGGGCCGCTCTGCCCGAGGCGGCATTGTCCGAAAGTCCATCAAACCCGGCCTCATGCCGACCTGGCCCGAAGCGTTCGTTTTGTCTTTCGCCCACTGCAACCGGGTTTTCACCGTGGAAACGCCTTCGGAATTCTCCCTCGACGACCGGGTGTCCGCGCAGGTCGCCGTGCTGGAAAAAGCGGTGGCCCTCTGCCGTGCGGAGTTTGCGGCGAAAAAATTGTGATTCAACTGCGCGCCGCCGCGTGAGAGAGTTTCTTTTCCATGTCCCGCGAAGCTTTCATCGAGCGCAACACAAGCGAAACCCGCATCAAGACCCGCCTGGCCGTTGACGGCAAAGGCACCTCCGCCGTGCGCAGCGGTGTGCCGTTTTTTGATCACATGCTCACGCTCTTCTCCCGGCATGGTTTGTTCGATCTCGAACTCGATGCCCAGGGGGACATTGAAGTGGATTTCCACCACACGGTCGAGGATGCCGGCATCACCCTTGGCCTCGCCCTCACCAAGGCCCTGGGGGACAAAAAAGGTATCCGCCGCTACGGTTTCGCCTACGTCCCGATGGACGAGGCGTTGGTGCGCGTCGTGGTTGATCTCAGCGGACGCCCGTTTCTCGCCTACAACGCGCCTTCCAACGTGGAAGCCATCGGGGGTAATTTTTCCTTTCAGCTCGTGGAGGAATTCCTCCGCGCCCTCGCGGTGAACGGCGGGATGAACCTTCACGTGGACATTCTGGCCGGGCGCGACGCGCACCACATGGCCGAAGGCGTGTTTAAAGCTCTGGCCCGCGCCCTGGATGCTGCCACCCAGATCGACCCCCGCGTCGAAGGCGTACCGAGCACCAAGGGCGTGCTCTAGCCATGCCTTCTCCCGCCGGTCTTCCATCTCCGATCTCCGATCTCCGGCCCCCCAGGGTCGGCGTCGTGGACTACGGCAGCGGCAATCTCCGCAGCGTCTGTAAAGCCCTCGAGGCGGCCGGGGCCCGTGTCCCGCTGGTCACTTCCACCGACCAACTCGAATGGCTTGATGCCCTGGTCGTGCCCGGCGTGGGGTCTTTCGGCGACTGCGCGCGCAATCTCCGAAAGACGGGGCTTTGGGACCCGCTGAAAGACTGGCTGCACGCCGGACGGCCCTACCTGGGGATCTGCCTGGGTTACCAATTGCTTTTCGAGGCCAGCGAAGAATCGCCCGGCGTGGAAGGCCTGGGGGTCATTCCCGGCCAGGTGGTGCGATTTCCCTCCGGCCATCTCAAGGTCCCGCACATGGGGTGGAACACTCTGGATGACGCCCGCGGCCCGCTCTACGAGGGTCTGACCGAGGCTCCCTCCTTCTATTTCGTGCATTCCTTTTACCCCGTTCCAGCCGACCCTGCGGCCGTCAGCGCGACCTGTGCCTACGGGGAAAACTTTGCCGCCAGCATCAGCTCCGGTTCGCTGCACGCCACGCAATTTCACCCCGAAAAAAGCCAGGCCACCGGCCTCGGTCTCCTCCGCAACTTCCTCGCCACCCTGGCCTAGCCAGCTTTCAGCATTTCCGCTTTTTAGAATTTCAGCATTTTCTTCCACCATGCTCCTCCTGCCTGCCATTGACCTCATGGGTGGCGAAGTCGTGCGCCTCAAGCGCGGCCTTGCTTCCGAAAAAACCGTCTATTCCAGCGACCCGGTGGCCTTCGCCAAAAAGTGGGAGGACGCCGGCGCCGACTGGCTGCATATCGTGGACCTCGATGCCGCCTTCGGCGGGGAACCGAAAAATCTCGCCTTCATCGAACGCATTTGCGCCGCAGTGAATATTCCGTGCGAACTGGGCGGGGGGATGCGGAATTTTCAAAATGTCAGCGCGGCCTTCTCCGCCGGGGTCAGCCGCGTCATCCTCGGCACCAAGGCCGCGGAGTCCATCGAATACGTGCGGGAAATGTGCGCCGAATTCGGAGGTCAGCGTGTCGCCATTGGCATTGATGCCAAGGATGGGTTTGTCGCGGTGAAGGGCTGGACCGAAACCACCCCCAAACCAGCCCTCGACCTCGCCCTCGCCGTGCAGGAGGCCGGCGCGGGGACGATCATCTACACCGATATTGCCACCGATGGCATGCTGCAGGGACCGAACTATCAGGCCATGCAGGAACTCCTGGATATTCTCGACTGCAACCTCATCGCCAGCGGGGGGGTTTCCTGCGTGGAGGATCTGCACAAGTTGGCGGCCATGTCCGGTCTGCACGGGGCGATTATCGGCAAAGCGCTCTATGACGGCATGATTACCCCGCCTCTTCCACGTTTCCCCTGACCGTGGCATCAGGGCCCCTTTCCCATTGACATCGCCAACCCTCCGCCGCATAAGACGTGTGCTCAACCTACCTTAATCCTATGAAAAAACTGATTCTCTCTGCAGTTCTCGTGGGCCTCTCCTTGTCGGCGTCCTTCGCCGGTGACGGAAAGTCCTTTAAAGAAACCAAAGACGTCGTCGTCACGGAAACCTGCCGTTTCCGCGACACGGAGTTCCAAGTGGATGTCTTCTACACCGGCTTCTTCGGTGGCAAGGGCACCTATTTCGAAACCGGTTCCGGCGGCGGTATCGGCATCAACTACTTCTTCGCCAAATACTTCGGTGTTGGTTACGAAGGCTCGGTCTACTCTGGCAACAATGGCCAGTGGCTCCCGATTGCCGGTAACTTCTTCATCCGCTACCCGATCTGCTCGCTCAACCTCGCTCCTTACGTGATGGTTGGTGGCGGTGGAACCTGGGACGGACACGGCACCGGCTTCGGCAACGTGGGTGGTGGTCTTGAATACCGCTTCACCGACAACATCGGCATCTTTGCCGACGGTCGTTACTACTACGGTGGCACCGGCAACGTGGCCAACCTCCGCAGCGGTCTCCGTATCGCCTTCTAATTCGGAAAAACCGATCAAAATCTAAAAAAAGCCGGACTGGTCACCAGTCCGGCTTTTTTCTTTTCGCGGCCAAATGTCGATGTCCGGGGGCCGGTCCGCCCGTCGGAAAAATGTGATGTTTTTCCACCATACCGCTTGTCATTCCCGGTCGTGCCGGGTAACTTCTCCCTCCCTTCAACGGCTGGATAGCTCAGTTGGTAGAGCAGAGGACTGAAAATCCTCGTGTCGGGGGTTCGATTCCCTCTCCAGCCATCTTCTTTTATTTGCACCCTACGGAGAATGGTGGTGGCTCTCCGCCAAAAAATGGGAATGAGTTCATTCGTTGGGTTT
The DNA here is from genome assembly GCA_041752695.1 of Terrimicrobiaceae bacterium. Lineage (GTDB taxonomy): Bacteria > Verrucomicrobiota > Verrucomicrobiia > Chthoniobacterales > Terrimicrobiaceae > CALCJD01. The sequence goes on along the minus strand of JBGSVZ010000009.1, from coordinate 5,104 downwards.
TTGGTTAACCGCACTGAGCAATGACGCGCAAGCGGTAGTTGAGAAAGTTTCTGAAGCTGTAGGTGTGGCGGTGGAGGAGTCTCCGCGCTTGCGGAGGGCGGCGAGTTCGTTCTCACTTCGCCCGGGCACGACAGCGGAATTGCGGCGGTTTCAGGCCGCAAAACGTGGTCGCAAGGGGCATACCAATGGACGCGAGGCATGTCGATGCCGGGAAACTGAGGAAACTGGCGGTTCTCGCGTTCCCGGGCTTTGCGGCTGGTGAACACGGCATAAATGTGTTCGCCCGTTGCGCTTAAGCAGCAACTTTTCGCCGTTGTTTCACGATGTCCCTCCGGCCATGCGGAGTCGGAACACTGGCATTGATCTCCAGAAGCCGGCATGTCCTAAACGGCACCAGGGTGAGAATGGCTTTGTAAGCGGCTGATGAGTGCGCAGCGATGTCTCCGGATGAGGACCTATGACGTCATCCAATAAAAAAGCCGACCCGTGAGGGTCGGCTTTTTCGTGTTAAGGTGATAGAACTTGCAATTAACCGGCGTAAGCCCAAGTGCCCGACTTGGTCTTTTTCAGGCCTTTGACGGTTTTGCCTGTTGTGCTGAACCAAACGTGGAGGTTTTGGTTCTTCACGCCAAGTTTAGCGGAAAGATCCTTCACGGCGATGCCGGCGGGACCGGCTGCGGTAAGGGCGGCGAGGACGGATTCCTTAAGGGCGCCCCGCTTGCCTTTTTTGACGGGCTTGGCGGCAGCGGCTTTCGGCGCTTCCTTAACCGCGGCGACGGGAGCGGCTTTGGCTTTTTTACCTTTGCCGCGAACTTTGCGGGTTTTGGGTGCTTTCGCGACGGGAGCGGAGGTTGCTCCGAGGGCAACGGACAACTGTTGTTCGACGGCGGCGATTTCGGCTTGAAGAGACTCGCGCTTCTTTACGAGGGCGATGAGTTTTTCGAGGCCTGCTGTTGAGAGATTACTTAGTGGCATATATCAAAAGCGAATATGCACGGGATTAGGCGGTTATGCAAGCGACTAAATAAATGAGATGGTAGTGGCAAATGGACTGGTTGAATAGGAGGGCGAAAAACCCGCCATTTTAAAGGGGGTGGCCGACTTTGTCACAGAACACCATAAGCTTTACGTGCTAAACGGGAATTGCTTTCGCGAGAGCCCGGCCTATTGCGATTACCACTTGCAAGGGCAAACCCTATACCATCTCTGTAATACGCAAGGTTTTGGTATCGGCTTTGATCCATTGCGCGATGGGCATGGCGCGGGCCCCTTCGTGCTGAACGCGGCCTTCCTTGGTCTGACGACATTGGTCCCCACGGGAGCGAAACGGCAAAAGCCGGGGGGGAGGAATTTTTTTCGGTCCTGCCGTGGGTGAGGGGCGCGGGAAAATTTGCGCAACTTTTTCTGACCAACACTTCCGGCTTTTCACCGTCCGCTTCCCGCCTATCCTGCCCCGGTGAGCTATCGCGTTTTTGCCCGGAAATACCGCCCCCAGACCTTTGACGAGGTTGTCGGACAGGAACACATCACGCGCACGTTACAAAATGCCATCACGGCCAGCCGGGTGTCGCAGGCGTATCTTTTTGTCGGACCCCGCGGCATCGGCAAGACCTCCACCGCCCGCATCCTGGCCAAAGCGTTGAATTGCAACAACGGCCCGACGGCCCATCCGTGTGGGACCTGCGATGCCTGCAAGGAGATTGAGGAGGGACGCAGTCTCGACGTGCTGGAGATTGACGGTGCCAGCAACAACGGCGTGGAAAATATTCGCGAACTGCGGGAAAACACCGCCTACGCCCCGGCCCGCGGACCCTACAAAATCTACCTCATTGATGAGGTCCACATGCTTAGCGCGGGAGCCTTTAATGCCCTGCTTAAGACGCTGGAGGAGCCGCCGCCGCATGTGAAATTCATTTTTGCCACGACCGAGGCCCAGAAGGTTCCTGCGACCATCACCAGCCGCTGCCAGCGTTTCGACCTGCGCCGGATTCCTGCCGCCTCCATCGCGGCGCATCTTCAGTCCATCGCCGGCAAGGAAGCGATCACGATGGAGGATTCCGCGGCCGAAGCCATTGCCCGGGGCGCGGACGGGGGCCTGCGTGACGCCGAGAGCATGCTCGACCAGGCGGTCGCATTTTGCGGGAACACGATCACGGGCGAGGACGTCATGACGGTCTTCGGATTCACTTCCCGGGAGACCATCACGAGTTTGATGGCCCATATCCTTGCCCGGGACGCGGCGGCCAGTCTGCGCATCATCACGCAGCAGGCCGAGGCCGGAAAGGATCTCCTGCGGCTGCTGGGAGACCTTATTGGTCACGTGCGCGACCTGCTTGTTGCCGGAGTTGACGGGGTGTCCGCCGCGCCGCGGGAAAAACTGCTCATGCTGCTCGATCATTTTGCCGAGACCGAATCCCGCATGCGTTGGGCGGCGGATAAAAAATTGCAGTTTGACGTTGCCGTAATCAAAGCTGTCCACCTCCTGGAACAGGCCAGCTTGGACGATGTGATCGAAACCCTCACCGCCCTGCATGGGGGAGGGCCATTGCCCGAGCGTCCGACTCCTTCCCGGCCCCCGGCCCCCCCTCCACCGGCGCCTTCGCCCCGGGCGGAGGAACGAGCTCCCCGGCCTGCGGTGGTGCCGACCCCTGTCCTGCCCACTCCGCCTCCCGCCGTCCCTCCGGTGGAACCGCTACCTCCGGCTGTCTCCACGGAGAGCCGCGCGGTTGATGCCTCGGTCGCCTGGGAGCGGGTTTCCACGACCTACGAATCTTCCATCAAATACCGCTGGCTCACCAAGGGCGTCTTCGCCCGGATGAACGGCGATGCGGAGATGCTGATTCACCTTCCTCCGACCTATGAAGGCGAGATGAAATCCATCATCGGCACTGCCGGCCGCAAGGACGCCGAAGGCAAACTGGCGGAGATCCTGGGCCGCAAGGTGAGTGTTTTGCTCGAGATCAGCACCGGTCTGGCCGAGGCTCCGACCGAGGAGTCCCTGCCCGAGCCCCCCTCCGCCGTTGAAGAGCCTCCGCCCGCGGCCCCCGAGCCGGCCGCCGATCCGATGGAGGAATTTAAAAACGACCCGCTGATCAAGAAAGCCCTCGAAATCTTCGCGGGAGAAATCCAAGCTACCAACCCATGAACATTCAAAAAATGCTCCAGCAGGCCCAGCAAATGCAGACCAAGCTGGCCGCCACCCAGGCTGAACTCGCCAACAAAACCGTCGAAGCGAGTGCCGGCGGGGGAAAAATCGTTGTCACGGCGAACGGCGCTGGCGACGTCCTCTCGATCAAAATCGATCCCTCGGTGGTTGACCCGCAGGATGTCGAGATGCTGGAGGATCTCGTCCTCGTCGGAGTGAAGCAGGCGATTGAAAATGGTCGCGCTCTGGCCGCCGACGAGATGAAAAAAGTCACCGGCGGAATGAATCTGCCGGGCCTGATGTAGAGATCATGAGCGTGTGTTCGGACAAATGGATTCGCCGCATGGCGAAGGAACGGGGAATGATCGAACCCTTCGTGGATGGGCAGATCAAAACGCTGGAGGATGGCTCGCGGGCCATCAGCTACGGGTTGTCCAGCTATGGGTATGACCTGCGCGTTTCCCGGGAGTTCAAGGTTTTCACCAACATTTTCAACACGGTGGTTGATCCGAAAAATTTCGACCCGCAATCATTTGTCGATATGGACACGGATGTCTGCATCGTGCCCCCGAATTCCTTCGCACTGGCCCGCAGCGTCGAGTATTTCCGCATCCCCCGGGAGGCGCTGACCGTCTGCGTGGGCAAGTCCACCTATGCCCGTTGTGGAATCATTGTCAACGTGACGCCCTTCGAACCCGAATGGGAGGGACACGTGACGCTCGAAATTTCCAACACCACGCCATTGCCCGCCAAGATTTATGCCAACGAGGGCCTTGCCCAAGTGGTCTTTTTCCTGGCCGACGATGTCTGCGAGACGAGTTATGCGGACCGCGGCGGCAAATACATGAAACAAACCGGAATCACCATTCCGAGGATGTAGGAAATTTTTTTCACAGAAGATAACGGAGGAAACAAAGGGCACCGCCCGGGAATCTTCTTCGTTCTCTTTGTTGCCTTCTGTAAGAAAGTTCCCCTCATGAAACTCTACGCCGCCATCATGCTCGGAGGAGCGTTGGGAAGCGCAGCGAGGTTTGCCATGTCCGTCTGGATCGCCGGCAAGGTGGGTGAGGAATTTCCCTGGGGCACGTTTGCGGTTAACATCATTGGCTCGTTTGTCATTGGTTTCGTGGCTGGTCTCACGGGGCCGGACGGTCCGTTGATGGTTCCCGAGGTGGTGCGCGTTTTTATTATGGTCGGTGTCCTCGGAGGGTTTACCACCTTCTCCTCGTTTAGTCTCCAAACGCTGAACCTCCTGCAGGACGGACAGTGGCTCTGGGCGGCGGGCAACGTCCTTCTTTCCGTAGTGCTCTGTCTGCTGGCCACCGCCGGTGGCATCGTTCTTGCCAATATTCTTCCCCTGAAATCTTAATTTATGGAACTCCCCGAAAACTGTCAGCGTCTGCGGATTTACGTCGGAGAATCCGACATGTGGGAACACCGTCCGCTTTACGAAGCCCTGGTGGTGAAGGCCCGCGAGGCGGGGCTGGCAGGCGCCACGGTTTTTCGCAGTCCGATGGGGTTTGGTGCCCACAGCCGCATCCATACGGCCAAGGTCCTGAATCTCTCAACCGACCTGCCCGTCGTGGTGGAGATTGTGGATGAGGAGAAAAAGATGAAGACGTTTTTGGAGGGCCTGGAGGGTCTGCTCAAAGGGGGCATGGCGACGCTGGAGGAAGTGACGGTGCTCCACTACGGACCCAATGCCGCGCCTTAGGGAAGGTTAATCGGTCCCAGCCCGATTCGCGCTGGCCCCGACCAGCATACGCGCCAGATGTGTCAGCTTCACGGGTTTGTTGAGGTAATCGTCCATACCTGCTTCTAGAGCCTGTTAGGCACTTTTTGCAAAGAAATGAGGAAGCATGAGCAAAGCAAAGGCGAGCCAGTGAAGTCCTGCCAAGGATTCGGGCAGGCGCTCATAGTCCCTCGCGAGGCGACGGAATCGAGCCGCCCAAGCGAAGG
>JBGSVZ010000008.1:0-17562 GCA_041752695.1 Terrimicrobiaceae bacterium | reverse complement strand
CCAGCGCCACTCGGGCTTTGAACTCCGGCTCGTGTCTTCTGCGTTTTCCTTTCATCGGCTTTTTCCTTGTATCCCTCCCTCCCGATTCCCGCAAAATCTATAGCTTAACCACTGGTCCGATTTTTGGGGTCCACCTCACGGACTCCGAAAAGCATGCGCCCGAACACTTGGACGTTGGCTTCTCTACTGTCCCGCGGAAGTTGACGGGCGGTGGCCAACCACCACGGTTTGCCGCCTACTTTCAGAAGACCAAGGAGAATTGTCCGACGCCTTTGAAATGGCCATATTTAACAATCAAGGCTGGCCTGGCCCGATGCGGAGTAAATTGGAAATGAGCGGACTGGATGATCGGCAGGAAGCTGTTGAAACACTGCATCGACTCGCGACACGACTCGACCTCGATTTTCCATATGTCGCTTCACTATTGCGTCGAGCCGAGGCTGCGCAGAAGGAGAGCCTTCGGCATCGCGCACTCGATCTAGAGTGAACGAGCGGGCCCACTCCTGTGCATACAACAGTTTCCATCACGGGTGCCGAACCTAGTTTCCTATCTCGCCGTCTCCCCCGCAGGTGGAGCACTTGAATCGGCCATCCCAGCCGGTCCCGCTGCATTTCCAGCATTTCGTTCCTGCCAAGGCGACGCCAACGCACAAAAGCGCGGTGACAACTGCTGCTACGATCATCTTTTTCATAAACTTTCATCCGCCTCCAAGAGCGAAACTCAAGACATACGGCGCCACTGTTTCACCAACCTTGAACCAGTCGATCGTCTCGACGTTGAAAGTGGCGTTTCCCCCCACGTAGGCGCAGGTTTTCACTTGGCCCGACTTTGCATCAATTGTCATCCGGATTTCGGTGAAGCCACCTTTCTGTAAAATGCCGTCCCAGAAGGTTGTCACGATGAAATCGACTTCTGAAATGTTGGAGTAGCCCTTGCCCCCCCGATCGGAGCCATCGACGGAGTAAACGCTGCACGCCGTCACGCGGGCGCTCGATGTTTTGACCGTCCAATGCGCGTTTTCGATCTTCTTGCGGATGAAGTTTTCCGGATCGGCGAGATCCTCGTCCATTTTGGAGATGAACTGCAGCCTGTAATCCTCAACGCTGGGGCCACTATTTCCTCGGCTGGCAACACCGTCCAGCCATCCGATCAGAACAGCGGTTGCAAGAAAAAGGACGAGTGATCCCGCGATGATGGATCCGATCAGAAACTTTCCTCGGAGTGGGCGCATGTCGTCATATTGGTCGAATTTTCGACCAATTGCAAGCACTGCATCCACGTAGGTCTATGGGGGTTGAAGAACTCCAATCTTATCGGCAAACGCCTGAGGAAACTCCGAACGGAGCGCCAGCTCTCGCAGGAGGGTCTCGCAGCCGCCTGCCAGCGGCTTGGCTGGGATGCCAGTCGGGAAATCATCAACCATATCGAAATGCAGATTCGGCTGGTGCGGGACTATGAGATCGTCGCACTGGCAAAGGCCCTCGAAGCGAGCCCGTTGGAACTGCTTCCAACAGAAAAGGAAGCGTTCGTTCGATTAACCAGATAAATACCCCGGTCGGTATTCACTGGCCAGTCAGACATTCATGCGAGGCGGAACTGCCTTCAATATGCGACACCATATCCTTCGGTAATGGGTGTTCGGTCAGCTTTACCTGCGACATCCTTCTGATCGCCAATAGCGGAGTTGGAGCACTGATTGAAATCCTGCTGGGACTCATCGGTCTTCCTGGGAGGGAAACGTCAACTTTTTCGCTTGAGGAGTTTCGCGATGGATTTCAGCAAAGCCGATATTTCGCTATGGCGGGGAAGTGGAGAGACGGCCGCCTCAAGCTTTGCAACGAGAGCTAGACCTTTCGCCTTTGCCCTATCCTGCAATAAAGCCTCGTCCAGCTTGAGAGACTTCGGCTTTTTCGCGATTTTGATTTCCGTCTTCGGAAGGGTCGCCTGAAAGGCTTTCACCCTGCGCTCAATATATTCTCCCGTCAGCTCTTCGGGCGTGTGTCCTCTCACCAGCTCCTTCCAAAACGAGACGTGGTGTTCTTCTGGAAGCTTGTTGATGATCGGCCTCACCTGACTCTCCCGCAGTGGCTTCGGCGCTGAACTTGCCAAAGTATCCAGCTTGGATACAAATTCCCCAGCCGCCGCCAAACGGTAAGCATGTTGCTTTTGATACGAAAAGCGGGCTTGGGCATATTCCTCGAAAGATCCGAATTCCTGACGCCACAGCAACCCCTCCTTATAGGTCCGAATTTCATAGAGCGCTACGGCGAAATCCATCAGGCTGCTCTCCACACGGGCCTCCAACGCTCGCAGGTGTTTTTGATCGGCCGACGACAGGGCTCGGACGATCTCGGTTTGAATATTCAGGGTCGGTGCAGGCATAAATCTACTTCCATTTCGGCTCCCGAATTCCCGGCCAGGAACTCACTCGATCCTCGGGATTGTGCCAGTATCGGATCCAAGGCTCCACGCTTTTGGTCCACTTGGCGTTGGCCTCCTCTCGCTTCCGGGCCGGAAACCGAGAGGTATGGTGTTCGCGCTCGAAGGCATCGGCCTTCATTTTTAGAAATCCCGACTTGCTGCCCAAATCCTCGTCCGGCCAGAGGTGGAGAACTCCGTCAGGAATTTTGAGCTCCCTGGAGATCTGCTCGACCAAAGAAAGTTGACTGAAGGCATATTCGCGCCAACGCGAGCGGGTTTCGAAAACCTCCCCGCGGATCCCCCGGTTCAGCTCCTTGGCTTTAGCTTGGATGCGCGCCACATTTTCCGCGCGCAGATTGATGGGCTCGTGAAAAATCGTGAGAGGCTTCAGCGCGGCGATGGTTGCGAGCAGTTCCTTTATCTCCGAATGCCCCTCATCAGGAAGGGTCGGCGCCGTGGCCACGTAAAGATTCAGCCCGGCTTCTTTTGCAGCCTGCAATGTTTTCAATTTGGCCGCCGGTCCCGGGGCACCCGGCTCATAGATTTGGCTCAACTTGTCATCCAATGTGGGCAGACTCATCCCAAACATGAGTCGCTCTCCGAATTTGCGATAAAGATCGAAATCCTGCCTTGCGAGGGGCGACCGGGTCAGAATCCGCACGTTCAAGGTGGATTCCTTCAAGATGATTTCGAGAGCTTTTCGCACCAGCAACCGGGCCGATGTATTGAGCAGCTTGGTTTTTTCTGAATTCCCAGCAACGGCAAGCGTTTGGTAAGGATCCGTCGTCGTACAGAGCATCACAGCGCGGTTCCCGTCCGGAGTCAGCCTTTTCTGATTTTCCGCCTTTTGGAGACTTTTTCGGAACTCCTTTTCGTCCCAGGAGCGCAGAATACTGTATTCGCCCCAGTGAAAATCCGCCCAGTGCCTACCGGAGCGCCGCTCCTCCTTCCAATCATCGGGAATGTAGCCCCCATCTTCAAAGCTGAGTTCCCGCTTGATGGCCGTTGTATTCGGGACGTAGCAGAACGAGCACCCGTGGATACAGCCGTAGGAGATATTGTAACTCCAATCCGAAAGGCTCTTGAACTTGAATTTGTTCACGGTGACCAGCGCCGGATTACCATGAATATCGAGCGGACCTTTGGGGGGACTCACTCGCGCCAATGACATTTGAAGAGCCTATCCTTGGTAAGGATGGAGGTAGATGCGGAATCTCGGATCGGAACTGGGAAATTCAACGATTTTCTCGCTCCGTCGGCGTTTGCTCCATACCCGGGAGCTCATTCATATTCTTCCGGGCCTCGGGATTCCCAATAACGAGTGTAGCCGCTGTCCACAGCTTCGAGCACCCCATCGAGCCAACGGGCATTCTCCTTTGAGTCGTCCAACAGGAACCACAGGTGGACCATGTCCAGGAACCAAGTCGTCTCACCCGTCGAGAAAGGAAAAACTATCATCCAATTGTCAAGAACGAGACCATCCTGAAGGACGCGTATTTCAGCGGGGATGGGTAGGAACCGCGGCAAGGTTTCAATGGTGCCCTTGATGCGGTGGTATCCTCGCGGCACTTCCACGCCCTCTCCGAAATCTCTTTGAAAGTTTTCCGACATCTCCAGCGGCAACTTCAGAACCTTCTACAACCGGCCCCATGCCCGAATTTCCTCAGGGCGCCGGACGTTACCATATTGCACAACAAGGGAGGGGTTGAGCTCGTCATCGTCTTCCCATGATGCCAATCCCTTGGCCGCGGAAACTTGTTCGACGCTTTTGATGCCGGCCAGATTCTCGGTCTCGGGAAGCGCCTCCAAGTCGTCGCGATAGAAGTCAAACCAGGGAATACGGTGGCGGGTGTATTCCGGGGCCGTCAATGGCGGATGGGGCGGGTTTTCCCCCGTGACTTTCCGCCACATCATCGCATTGCAGGTATGAATGCAAACCCTGCTGGAGTGCTCAAAGCTCCATGATTCAATACCATGGTTGTCCGCATAGACTTCCTGCTGGATTTTCCCGCCGGCGCCAAGCCCGACACCTTCGCGCATTTCGAAATAGTTGGCCGGGGCAGAACAACACAGTATTTGACTCTCACCTTCCCAGCCCATCCCGAAAAGATTCGTTAGGACGTCATGCATGATGTTTTCCAGTTCGCACTCCAGAAATTCTGGAAAATACGACTCCGCCTTCATCGGAAAGGCTTCCATCACCAATCCTCCCGCCTCGGCGTCCTCGGCCAACTGCTCGCTGGCCGTGTAACCCGACCCCACCGGCATCGCGACAAACTGCCGGACCGTGCCTTTGCTGACCTTGAAACCATCCAGCCAGGGTTGGTCAGGAACCACCACGTAGTTTTGCGGATCGGAGTCCAGTTCTTGCAGGTCACGCTCACCCGTCAAAGCATTCACGCTTCCTGACACGATCTTCAAAGCGCAGGGAATCGTGGATTCGAAAGACATCCACATGGCTTCGCCCTGATACATCGGCAGCATCACCCCTCCCTTTTCCAGCCATTGTTGTGGGGCCGTGTCCGCGTAACCGCCCACGGACCGCAGCGGAAATCGTCCCAGCCCCGCAGGCAGAGGGTAAGTCTTGCCATCATCAGGCAGGCGCAAAGTTCTCTGAAAGGAGATTTCGCACTGAGAGCCGCGACTCGAAAGTTTTTTTAGCCAAGCCTTGCGATAGGCACTGGCGATCTCGTCGTTCGAAAAGACGTCCAGTTTTTCGCTCGCGGCGGCCAACGCCTTACGATCATACCTATAATGCTTTCCCAGATTCTCGATCTCGTTGCGGGCCGCAGAGAGAAAGCCCGCCACAAAGGCCAAAGAGGTTTCGTCGATATGGGTTTCGAGAAGATTCCGAATTTCCGCATCGAGCGCAGGGAAGGAAAACGTCAATTCGTTGGCACAGAGTTGGATCATGGATTGATGAGGTGTGCGGAGGGTAGAACCGGGCAGGGACATCCATGGTTACTGGGCCTCAGTTCTCACGGATGCGATCCAACAGCGGACCGATGTCCCGTTGGAACAACTCAGCCTCCTCGATGTCATGACGTCGGGACGCCACGTAGCTAAGGGCCTGTGCGAGATCATAAATAGTTTCGGCTCGGGCCGGTGAGCCCGGGACGATGCTGATCGGCTCGACTTTCCGCAGACTCGGCTTCAACTTCTCAAAGGGAGGAATGAAACGGACGTCAGCACCGGTCTGGCAGATGTGCCAAACCCGGGCCGCCGACAGACTGTTCCACTTCTTTGCGACAGGACCGTCCACCCAGCGACGGATGGTGGATTCCGAGACCCGTCTCGATGTCCACCTCGCCAACGTAGCCTGCTCTCTCCCGAGCACGGCAACTTGCTTAGTTAATGGAGCGAAAAGTTCGATGAGATCAGCGCCAACCTTGTGCGTGATCCGGGATTTCCCGAGCGTCACGCCAACGACCATGCCGTTGCTGCAGACGAAGCGAAACCAGCCCAAGTGGGATCGGACGGCTGATGTGCCATCGACGGAATTTCGGCAAACGAGCCGAAGCCCCATTTCATGCCCGTCAGGACTCGTCGTGTAGGAGGCCCCAAGCATCATTTCAAACATGATGCGTTCGCCGTTTTCTGTAGCATGAATTTTGACGTCCCCTACCTGCGAATTGGGAACTTTTCGGACAAATTCCAGTGCGGACGCCAGAACCTCAGAGTGCTGAATCACCCGGTAGGTCTTGGAAACCATTCCTACGGGAATGGGCGCTGGATTTTTCGACGTGGAGTCGGGGCGTCGCACAACAAGATCGAAGTTGGTGTTTGCACCCAGCCGGAGGTCTTCGGGCGGCAATTTGTCGAACGTCGGCAGGAACCCGAAAGCCCCGTCGGCCGGACCCGAATACTTTTCCACCATCGGAATTGACCCCCAACGCCTCACGGAGGGCGTTGATCCATTGTTCGTGTTCATACCGAGATCCTTGCAAATGGGTGGGACAACGGCAGGGCTTCCCTCAAAAGAACAAACTTCGAAGAGCTGAGGATACTTTCTCCGTCCCACCGGTAAGCACAAAGCCCTCCACCCTTGCCCATTCCATAATCAAGGCAGGCCAGATTCGACCGGATGGGACCCGGCGCCCCTTTCGTCAGCGCGTAGTGCCCGAAGAAAGTCGGTGGAGCATTTTCCGGATAGCCAGTCTGCGGCATTCGCTCCGGCAAAAGTTCAGGGATCGCGTCATTGTCCGGAAAAATCGCTTCCCGGCAGGTGGCTCCGGAATGCTCCAACCACCACTTCACCCGAAACTCTCTCCGCATAGTGCCGTCGGCCGTCTGGTGACGGAAGCCCTCTGGCAACACCGCCTCAGGCCCATTGACGATTTGGCTCAGCAAATCATGGCCAGAAGTTCCCTTGATGCTATGGCTTTCCAGAACCGGGCCGTCCAGTCGACCGATTCCGCGCAGTCGATCTATGGAGTGCTTGTCCCAGCAGGCATGAACGGCCCTCAGCCCGGGCAACTCGAGAAAAAGTGGAAGCCCGGACAACCATGCCATCCATTCCCTCCACTCTTCCTTGAAGCCGGCGAACTGATCCAACGTTGACTGGAGTTGGCGCAAGTTATTCCCCGAATGAGGCCGAAGAGGCCTGCCCGAGCTTCCGATCGTGTGGAAACGCAGGGCATTGATCTCATGATTTCCCAGGATGGCGAAAGCCGATCCGCCCTCCACCATGGACCGCACTGTTTGTAGAACCTCGCGGATCTTTGGCCCTCGGTCGATGTAGTCCCCGAGGAAGACTACTGTGCGGCCCTCGGGATGAGCGTGACAACCATTTCTACGCTCATACCCCAAGGTGGAAAGGAAACCACCCAACTCGTCCGCGTGACCGTGGATGTCTCCGATCAGATCATGTCCTCGCATTCGTTTCCCGCTGGTTATCTTCATGGACGCAGGATGGCCGAAAGATTCATCTTCAAATAGTCACGTTATGTCATATCACATAACTTTTCCGTTATGTCATTTCGATCAACCTCCGTCTGTCTTTCTGTCCATTGACTGTGATCCTGGCATATGAGGGGTATAGGAACAGTCCCTCAGCTTTCTGCACTTCGTACGGAAAGGCATTTTTCCGCTTCCCGTTGAAAATCCAGGGCTCGCAGCGCGTTTTGCAGCCATTCCTTGGTGGCGGATCCTACCGGGATTCCCGCTTGGGCGGCGCGAGTGACACCGCGAATCACCGCTTGGGTTTGCAGCCGGACTGGATAGGGCCTTGAACCCGCGGGCCGGGACGCTTCCAGTCGGCCATTGCCCGAGATCCGGAAGTGTTCACTCAATTGGATCGGCCTTCCGCCGAGAGCTTCGGTGAGGTAAGCCGAGAAATCGGGAGTTTGAGTGTTGGTTTCCTGAAGGAGAATCTCCCCCAGCTGACGATAGAGTTTGGGTGTAAGCATAGTGAGTCTGCGAATAAAGAATTCGACAAAACTCACGGGCGTTAACTCATGCCCCGAACCATGGCTGCTTAACGAGCGACGTGGTATTTGGATATTCTCAAGCCACCTGACTTTTGAGTCAGGCCAGACCTTCTGCCAGCGACTTGATCAGCTCATCCTTTAACATTCCCGAACCCGGACGCACATCCAGTACCCGTCGGTGCCAAGCCAGCCCCAACTCACGCTTAATGGCTCTGAGCCATGGCGGACAACTCACCGTGACCGAATCATCAAAATAGGACGCTGCGATATGCGGCAGGACAGCCGCCGCCACCCCCGAACGAACCATTTGCGCCGCCTGAGTGAAGCTCGTGCAACGGAAGACGACATTGGGACGATTCCGCAATTTTGCCGTTGCCTGGTCGAATGCCTCCAGAAATTCACCGCCAATCGAGATGGCAAGTGGAATGGTATTCGGATCCCGTGAACTTTCCGTCTTCGGTGTAAAGAGCCTGTAGGTGATTTCTCCCAACGAGTGAAACTTCAGCAAATGCGTCAGCGCCGACTTCCGGACGATCCCGAAATCCACGGTATGATCGAGGAGCCCGCGCACGATATCGCCAGTGCGCCAGTCGAGCAGGGAAAACGTTCCGGGAACCGCGGCAGCCACCGTGCCGAGCCTTGGAGCCACCAGCCACTCAAGCACGCTGTTCCCCGAAGCAATGCGGTATTCCGCCGGTTGACTGGCGCATGCCGCCTTGAAATCGGACAGACTCTGGAATTGCAGGCGCACTTGCCGGGCCAGCTCTCTCCCGGCATCCGTGAACTCCAGGCCCTTTCCTTTACGTTTGGTCAACTGCACACCGAAGAACGCCTCGAGTTCCCCGATCTGTCGGCTGATGAGCGACTGTCGTGATGGGTCGCCGTCGGCGACGCGGGCAATCGACCCCAACTCTGCAACATCGACAAAACTCTTCAGCCGATCAATCGAAAGCCCGCCGAGAGAGAAGAGGTTTTCAAACATGACGATAAAGTAATCAAATATCGACCGCGCCGAATACCGTCATGAATATACCTTCTCGTAGGCCAGCGCTGTGTTCACGTGGATTTCGACGACCTTGTTGAGATCATCTTGGTAGCCCCCAGCCAGATTCCAGGCAATCGGCAGTCCCAATCTCTTGCACTCTGTGAAAACGATTTCGTCACGCCGGGCCAATTGCTCGGTCGTCAAATAGCCGCCATACGGGTCGTCCACATGGGGATCTGCCCCTGCTTGATAGAGGACCACATCACAATCCTCAAATGTCGCAACGATTCCGGGCAGGCGATCAAGAAAGGAAATGTCCCGCGCATATCCCCGGGTGGCCGTCACATGGCGAACCCAATCGCCCGCAGAAAGCCGGTGAATGATATCTTCGGTTCCATTGCCATAATGCTGGTCGCAATCCAGAATCGCCACCCGTTTCACCAATCCTTCAGCCCGCAACTTGCAGGCAGTCACCATCAAGCCATTGAATGTGCAAAACATCATCGCGCGATCCCATTCCGCATGGTGAAACCCGGAACACGGTGCCGCCGCTGCTGCGCCATTTGCCACAGCCCAACGTGCCGCCGCTACCATCGAGCCGTTCGTGTAGGGCAATGAGCCTGCTACGACCGGATCGGAATTTCCAAATCCATTGTCCTTCCGCAACGAGAGGATGTCTTCGACATGCGTGCGATCGTGTGCCAGGGAAAGATCCTCCACCGTCAAGGCTGCGGGTTCCTCAACGTCTAGCGTCAATCCCGCCCGGCTCCACGCCTGCATCACCAACGCAGGTTTCCGCGGACTGGGCGAATCCTCCCCCGCAAAAGCCAACATTTTCTGGGTATAGAAAACCTTCATGCCCTCACTTTATCCAACCGAAGGGAAAACGGCAGTCCCTGCAATCCACATTCGACGACCTTGAATCTTCCCCTTTCCCGGGCAGTAGCATCCCTGCCTGTCCAGCAATCAAGACTCCTACAGATCGAATTCTATGGTGATACCGAAGTGGTCTGAAAGTCGGCGATCCGGTTGAGACGCCTCCGGCCAGCGGATGGCTTGTTTTGGTCGCCAGTGCGAATCGCGACGGGCACAGATGTGATCGATGCAAGCGTAGGGCGGTGAGTCTCGGTGAATGGGATCGCCGGGGCCGGCCGTGAGCGAAACCAGACCGCATTCGTCGAGGGCAGCGAGCAAAGCCTTCCGGTTTTTCTTCGACCCGTAATAATGGCGGTCCGCCAAATCTTGATTGAAATCACCCATCAGGAAGAACTCATCGTCAGGGAAATTACGACGTAGCGCCAGCCAGTCCGAAAGCTGCAAGCGCAAGGCCTCGGCAAACGCCACGCCTTCGGCGGATGGATTTCCTCTCCATTTGTCTCCGAACCAAGGCAGGACCGTTCCGAAGACCAGAAACGGAGCATCAGTTTCGCGAGACACACGTGCTGCGCAAGTCCTGACAGGATCGCGGGTCTCCAAAGGAACGATCGGAAATTTCGAATAGATGGAGACCCAGTAGTCCGCCGATTGATCAAGACCTGGGATTCCATCGCGGCCCGATAGAGAATGGCAGCAGTGAGGCAATCCCGGGCTAAAATTCTCGTGCGTTTCCGTGAAGACCCAGACATCGGCGTCAATGCGATTTGTCTCCATTCGAAGCGCTTCTCGCCGCCCGGAAGTCGCCGCCCGTTCAAGATTCCAATTTGCTAATTTCACCGGGGAGAAGATTAACGCTTCTTTTTTGCGTGAAGAATCGGTTTGCCTCGCACTGCGGCTTCCCCGTGAATTTCGGTAAAGCCTTTGGCTCCCGCCGTGCTCCGCCTGAGGATGTCCTGATAAAGGGCTTGCGCCGTAGTTCGGAGATACGTCATCTCCTCGACCGTAATAGAGGGATACCTCAGACCATCAACAAACTCTTGAATGCGTTGCCGCCTCCTCTCCACCGTTGAAGCGTTCCACTTTTTCGCCTTCCCTAGATTCTCCAAGTGCTGTTGCCAGGTAAGCCGCGAACCATCGGGAGACTGATCCCGACTTCCATTACAGGTCGAGCAAGCGGGCACCGTGTTAGCAGGATGATGCAAACCGCATTGCCACTGGTTTTCCTCAATGAGATGTTCCATCGTCATTCGGACCCCTTTCGGCAACGACTCGGCGGGCATGTTGCAATACGCACATCGGCCTTCGAAGTACTCCAAGGTTTTTGCCCAGACTTCACCTCCCCATCCCTTTTTGTGATCATAGACTTCGCCAAGAAAAGTGGCGGCGACTTCTGCGAGAAATGCCTTCACGGAGTTTGCGGCGGCGGCTCTGGCTCTGGGAGAAAACA
Source organism: Terrimicrobiaceae bacterium (assembly GCA_041752695.1). Lineage (GTDB taxonomy): Bacteria > Verrucomicrobiota > Verrucomicrobiia > Chthoniobacterales > Terrimicrobiaceae > CALCJD01. The sequence goes on along the minus strand of JBGSVZ010000008.1, from coordinate 6,403 downwards.
TAATGGGAAAGGGGGTTCGGGCGGGTTCGCAGCTGGAGCTGTTCCACTTTGGCAATTTCTATGTTCAACGCAATCCCAGCACGAAAAAGCAGCAAGTTTTCTTGTGGGCGGGTAAAGATATCTCAGTCGATTCTCCGAATCCTTTTCGCAGACACCATAGATGTCCCTCCTGCCCTGAAGAATGACGGGCATGAACCAAAACCTCACAGAAATCGCCTTCATCCTCGACCGCTCCGGTTCCATGTCCAACGTCGCCCACGCCGCGATCACCGGATTCAATCATTTTCTCCGCGACCAGCAGGTCGCTCCAGGTCAGGCCCGACTGACACTTGTCCTTTTTGATGATGTGTATCTCGTGCCAGCGGAGAATGTCCCGGTCCAGGAGGTCGTTGCCCTCAACACCGATACCTACGTTCCCCGCAACAGCACCGCCCTCCTCGATGCGATTGGTGAAACAGTTGAACGCATGGGCCAACGTCTCGCCAACACCCCGGAAGACGACCGCCCAGCTAAAGTCATTGTCGCAATTCTCACCGACGGCTTGGAAAACGCCTCCACTCAATTCACCTGGAAGCAAATTTCCACCGTGATCCGACACCAGAGGGAGAAATATGCCTGGGAGTTCCTCTTTCTCGGCGCGAACCAGGATGCCATTGCCACAGCGGCCGGCTTGAATATCGCAGCCAACAACGCCGCGTGCTTTGCGGGCGATGCAGTCGGGGTGGTTGCCTCGCAAAAAGCCATGTCGAAAAAGGCCTCCAGCCTTCGAGCGCGCCCCAGAAACATGCCCCTTACCGCTAATGAGCGCATAATTTGCGCTGCACCTATGAGTGACCTAGTCGAGGAAGAGGACCGCAAGGAACGGGTAGGAAAACTTCCGTGAGCTATCACATCGAATACGACCATAGCTGCCCAAAATGCCGGGCAAAATTCATCCCGTTTGACGAGGGCGTAGCGTGCCCAAAATGCGGAACCCTCGAAAACGAAACCTTCGATTTCATCACTGAGGGTGCCAGGTCGGCCCGGGTCAATTGGCTGAGCAACGGCACCTACCTGCCGGACAGTTGGAGCTTTTCCGGATTCGGCGATCAAGTGGCGTTTGCCGTCTTTCAGCTCTTGGAAGCACACCGGACCAACACCGAAAACAAGCGGTTTTCCGAAATCGCCCAACCGTTGCTAGAGGCCGCCAATTGGGAGGGTCGCGAATACCTTTCCGGCCACTTCCTGGAGATCGCCAACCGCATCCGGACCCGACTCGACCAAATGGAACAAGACTCCTCAAACTGACAAATCCCGATAGACTCGACGACGCAATGAACGCAAGAAACCTCCGTTTCCCACAGATGACCATCTGTGGCGTCGAAGAACTCGACGAGCTCGACCTCGGAAGCTTCACCCACGTGATTTCCATTTGGGATCCCGTCTGGGAAACGCGGGACGGACATGAGGACCGGTTCCGGCGAAAATTGGCGGAGACCGCACGAGCTCATTTCGTGTTCTTCGACGACATCCCGACCCCCGTCGAAAATCGCTTCGCCCCCGCATACGAGCAAATCCAGGAAATTCTGGTTTTCGCAAAACCGATCGAGCCGTCTTCCTCGGTGCTGATCCATTGCTGGGCCGGCATCTCGCGATCTACTGCCGTTGCCTACGGCATCCTCTGCCAGATGACTGGCCCCGGATACGAACAATCCTGCCTTGACCACATCCGCAAGATCCGCCCCCAAGCCATCCCCAATTCCCTCATTGTCACATTGGCCGAGGTCGCACTTGGGCGGGGCGGAATCATGTATGCCGCCTACGAGGAAATGATCTCCCGCCTCTTGATCAACTGCGATGACGATGAACTTTGATTCCATGCCTTTTATCCTCCGGTTCAACCGACACGAATCCGTCCATAGACTTTCACTCCGTTTTCCCTCCCCTTCCCCTCCCGAGCCGGTAAAATCTCGGACCACTATCGAAACCACCGCTCAAAAACTCAGCCGGCACGCTGACCAACCCGGCGAGGCATGAACGACTCCAATACTTGCCCGCATTGCCGCCAACGGAATCGGATCGAAGAGAAGAGCTGCACCTACTGTCAGCAGCCCCTTCAGCTTCCGGCGGATGGAGCGATCACCATCTGGCGGCTAGGGCCGGTTCGAGATGGTCTGATTGGCATCCTCACCAGGGCGATTACCGATTCTCTGGGGATCCCATGCGTAATCCAACCTGCTTTCATCGATGACCGCCCGAGCATCCGACCAGGGTGGCGAGGAATCTCGGCCAACGTTTTCCTCCGGCAAACGCTGTCCAGAAGCAGAAAGCGGGAAGCGGCTGCGCTGGGAATTACTGAAAAAAATATCGTGCCCTCGGCGGCTTACAATTTCCTCTTTGGCTACGCCTACCTTGGTTTGCCCGCCGCCACGGCAAGCATTCATCCGCTGGCGTTGGATGATCCTTCGGAGGCACTCCTTGCTGAGCGTCTTGCCAAGATCGCACTGCACGAACTTGGCCACTGCTTCGGCTTGGATCACCACAGCTATGAAGAAGACATCGATTGTCTGATGGTTGGTGATGCCGATGTGGATTGCACCGGGGAGGTGGATTTGGGAGGCATCCGGTTCTGTGGAAAGTGCCTTGAGGGTATTCGAAAAAAGCTACGACCGATAGTCTCCAAAAAGCGGCCCGACTAAATTCATCTACTTTTTTTCGATTCGATGTCCGACAAACACATCGATGTATCGATTTCCTCCATCAGTCACTAAGACTCGGCTGTGATTGCAGAGGGGACAATTATCAACCCTAATGTATGGATGCATTGAATGGAATTTCTGATTCCTTTGGGTGTAAAGGTAAACCCGATTTTCGGCCTCCATACCAGCCTCTCTCGCATTCTGAACTGTCGCCGAAAAAGGTGGGTGGATAAGGTGACTGGACTCCAACTTATCGCCCTTAACCGTGTCGCCTTTTTCCTCCAAGGCGACAGATTTCACGTGGACCAGCAGATGACTACAAAAATGGAGCGCAAGTTTTTCTTCGATCCGCACGAGAGCATTTTCAAGTTGCTCAGACTCCATTTTATAGCCATCGGCCTGAATCGAGACATATCCGTGGCCGCGTCGCTCATTGCGCAACTGAACGATTTTTTCATTTTCTGCGATCCTCACAATTTGTCGGAGATCGGGATCAAGCCCAGAGGCGGAGGCAGCGTAGTTCAGCCAGGTTCCCAAACTTGGTCGTTCATCAATGGCAGGTTTATGTCCTGTTAAAATTTGGTGGCTGAGATAAAAATACCGGATTAGGCAATCGAAGTGATCCAATAAAAGAAAAAACCGTTGAATTGGTTCGACCGCTTGGATTGCTTTGTGGCGAGTAACTGCCACGGGAAACGGCCAACCGTCGAAGTTTCTCATTGGTTCGAGATAGGAGGAGACATTGATCGCCGTGGTCCTTGTTGACTGCAACAATCGAACGGTCTGTTCGATCAAGCCTTCAGAAATCCCATTGGCCTGCATGAGTCCAACGCAATCTCCACAAATGTCGCCCGTTTTCATCTTGATTCGGAGATCTTCCTTGGATCCGCAAAAATCTGCAAAGCACCCTCGAGGCGTTTTGTGAGAAACCTCCTCAAGGCGCAAACCTCGCTCAGTCATGAGCCCATCGTAAATACTTTCCAAAACCCATTGAGCCGCGAACACATGGGGAGGCGAAGGCAAAATCCATGTGAAGTCGTCAATATGAGCGAATGAATTTCGTGGTGCCCCGGGGTCATTGACACAGAACCAACTGTTTTCATTCGGCGATTTCGTCAAAAGAAGGACAAAATCCGTCGCTGTTGCGTCTATAGTTGAACGCAAATCACGAATGATTTCAAAAGCGTCATCCCAAGAAAATTCGCCTCTTCCGTTGAGGGGCAGAGCCACTCCACCACGAGACTTTTCGATGCAAATTGGTCCGGGATGTTGATCAAACCAATCCTTGAGGTTTTTGAGGAGCTCCCCCCCAATGCCGACCTCGGAGCAGATGAACACCTTGAATTGTTCTGAACTTGCAGACATGGCAGTTCAGCATCCTTGTCCTGTTTTTCGCCCTTGGAAATCTCATTCCTCCGAAATGAGATGTTGGAGGCAAACTTGAAACTTTCATCGTCAGAATCGAGCGGGTAAAATTCGATGCATGGAACGAGCAGATTTCGTTCGATGGATCGAAAAGCTGAACCACGGCAAACGCTTGCCGACGGCCGTTTACATTCATCGGCCTAAAGATTGGAGAATTGTCCCTGCCGAGCTGGCGGCGACCATTGAACGAGCTATGATCGCCGCTCAGCCGGCCTCCGAATGGAATCTCCTCAAGCTCCACACGGACCAAGTTGCAATCACCTTTCTTACCTATCCGAACTTCGACGCTGACCCCCACCCTGCCCTCGCTGAGGCGAGCAAAATCAATATGAATACTGGGGCGGTCGTGCGGACAGACTACCGTAGTCGTGCGAACCCTCCAATTCTTCACCGGAAGGAAACTTTTCTCCCTCCGGACGATCCTCGAGGATCAGCCTTCTCGGAATTGACCAGACAGGAGGAGGACGCAGGGCTTTATCGAGATCCGGCACGCATTGGTCTTCGGATTCAGTGGCAGACCCTTCTGAAAAGGCACGGCGTGTCCTACGACCATCATCGCCTCATCAAAAACACCGTTTCCAAGCCTTCAGCTGAAGCCCCGTTTGAGTCGGTGGCTCCAATGGTCGAGCGTCACCGGACAGCCATAAAGCGATACGACATCTCCAAGCCTGTTAAAGTTTCCATGGAGCGCGGGATTCTTCAAAAGAAACACACTTTTTTCGACTATGGCTGCGGCCATGGGATGGATGTCGAAGCACTCGCGGGCCTCGGATATACCGCTGACGGATGGGATCCGGCCTTCCGGCCAGACGCCGAAAAGAAACAAGCCGACATTGTCAATCTCGGGTATGTGCTCAATGTCATCGAGGAGCCTGCAGAGCGAATTGAGGCGATCAAGGGCGCCTTCAATTTAGCCAAACGAGCGCTCATTGTTTCCACATTGGTTACAGGCCAGGAGACTGAAGCACACTCCTGCGCGTTTCGTGATGGTTTCCTCACGAAGACCAATACGTTCCAGAAATTTTACGCGCCGGGAGAACTAGAAGATCTGATCGAATCCACCGTTCAAGCAGAAGCGGTCACGCTGTCTCTCGGCATCTGCATCGTGTTCAAAGATCCAGACGAAGCAGAACTCTTCGAAGCCTCCCGCAACCGGCGACGAATCGACTGGAATGATGTCAGCACCCAGCTCAAATTCTCTGCACCGACAACTCGCGAACGCCGTCAGGTAGATCGCTACGATCTCCATCGCGAGCTTCTTGACGAATTCTGGAAGAGCCTCCTCGAACTAGGCCGAGGACCCGAACCGGGCGAGTTTGATCATCTCGCGGAAGTCCGGCGAGTGGGCGGCGGACTCAACAAAGCGATCAGCCTCGTTGTCCAAAAAAACGGCGAGCAGCTCTGGCAAATCGCAAGGCAGGCCCGTTCAGAAGATGTTCTCGTCTATCTTGCCATGATGAATTTCCGGAAACGCTTCCTCCGGCGTGAGATCCCTCTCCGAATCAAAAATGACATCAAGTCCTTCTTCGGCGACCTGAACCGTGCCAAAGAAAAAGCCAGAGATATTCTCTTTGCTGCTGGTGATTCAGGGGAAGTTGAACTTGCTGTGGAGGGGCTAAATTTCGGCGTCTTCGACCGCGAGGAAATACAATTCACCTTCCACAGAAGTCTATTCAATCGGCTTCCCCCAATTCTGCGAGTTTACGTTCAATGCGGAGCGGTCCGTTACGGAAACCCGGAAGAAGCCGACCTCATCAAGATCCACGTTCGTTCAGGGAAGCTGACATTTCTTCACTACGACGACTTCGATGGAAAGTCGGAACCAATTCTCCTTACTCGGATCAAAATCAATCTACGGAATCAGTTCGTTCAGGTCTTCGACCATTCGACCGAGGCACAGGGTCTTTTGAACAAGGCGCTATACCTCCAACCCGCAATCAAATTGTAAAAGGATCATCGTCCTCATCAATCACGCCCGACTCATGTGTTGCAGGTTCTGAGCCACTGAATTCCGCGAGCCAACGCTGCCGATCTTCGGCTAGGCAGCCCAACGCCCTGAATACTTCCTCCAGAATTCTTTTTTTGTTGTCAGTCGATGTGTTGCTCGTGACCCACCACCCGGTTTTTGGAATTTCGACAGGAAAGGTACTTCGGCCAGACGTAAGCGTCACACGAGGTGCCTTGAACGATGGGCTTGATTTTTCATAGGCGTCATAGCCGTGACTATGACGCCTATGATATATTTCAGGCGGCAGCCTGAAGAGAAGCCCGGCGGGCTTTGAGCCAGTTTTCAGGAGTGA
>JBGSVZ010000007.1:0-36303 GCA_041752695.1 Terrimicrobiaceae bacterium | reverse complement strand
CCTTCGCTTGGGCGGCTCGATTCCGTCGCCTCGCGAGGGACTATGAGCGCCTGCCCGAATCCTTGGCAGGACTTCACTGGCTCGCCTTTGCTTTGCTCATGCTTCCTCATTTCTTTGCAAAAAGTGCCTAACAGGCTCTAGGGACGGCTGGACCTGCCTTCCGTCTCTTAAGATACCACGAACTTAGGGGACCAACGCCCGTCCACTTTTTCGAACAAATCCGTGTTCGCCCAGCGGTCAAGCACCGCGTCGAACTCCTCGCGCGTCATTTCATAATACTCCAGATAAGTATCCATGTATTCCTCCGGGAACCAGCCGTCGTAGAGACGCACGAGGTTCACGGCCTGATCGCGGGTCATTGCGCCGCGGCGGATTTCAATGCCCGCGTCCTGCGTGGCGCGGCCAAAGCCGAACTTCAGATACATCATGTACGTGTGCAGGGCGTAGAGAGCCTGGTCGTTTTGGGCAAAATTCGTGAACGTGCCGGAATTTGTCGCCTCGGCCTCCTGCAGGCCACAATGTTCCTTTGCCACCAGGTAGTTGCGGTATGGATCCCACGCCTCGAAGTAGGAAAAGTGGGTTAACTGAAGCTGTTTCCCCGCGAGCTCGGCCTCCGTGGGAAACTTGAAAAAATAAAGTTCCGCGTCCGACAGCCCGCTGGCTTCCAGCACCTTCTGATACCCGCCTTCGAGATAGACGCGTTTCATATAGGTAATGTCGAACATGGCGCCGTTTTTCGATTCGGTCGAGCCACCGTATTCCACCTCGCCGTCTTCTCCGTAGAAAAGGAGGGGAATGTTCAAATTGACCGCGAGCCGGATCACCCCGGTCTGAATGGCAATTAACCAGCCATAATAGGGAAAGCCTTTTTCGATAAACCCGAGCTTATTCAACAGACGCATGGCCTGCACATCCGGGTTGATCTGAATGTGATTGTAACCGCTTTCGATGAAATTTTTGAGGTTCTGATTTCCCAGTTCCAAAGCGAGCGCCGGTGTCACCGTGACCGCCAGCGGGTTCATGCCATATTGGTGTTTAAGCTGATACGCGACGTAGGATCCGTCCTTTCCTCCACTGGCCGGCACCATGCAATCGAAGCCGCCGTTGCGGGAGCGGTATTTGTCGAGAACAGCTTCCAGTTCCTTTTGGCGGGGCGTCCAGTCCAGGGTTTTCTTTTCTTCCATCCACTGGCAGGCATTGCACCACCCGCGGGTGTCGAAGGAAATGCGCGGCCGCGTGGACATATTGAGACAGTGCGTACACCAGAAGACCTGATCGTAAGTTTGGGACATGACAGTTAGTGAGAAGGTTGGGCGGCCTGGGTGAGAATGGCCTCGCAGACACGGCGCTGATCGAAAGGAGTCAGGCTCACCGAGGAAGGTAAAGAAACCCCGCGGGCAAAAAGACGGTCCGCTACCGGACAGGGCAAGGTAAATGATCCCGCATGAGGCGCACTACAGTGCATCGGCTGCCAAAGTGGGCGGGAGGAAATGCCTTCCGCCGACAAAGCCACGATCAATTCACGCGACGAATCGGCCAGAATGGTGAAGAGCCACCAGGCGGAACGCGCCCAGTCTGCCTCCGTCTGAAACTCGAGGCCGGGAACGGCCCTTAGTTCGCGGCGGTAGATCTCCGCAATCGCGCGCTTCTTTTGCAAAAATTCGTCCACCTGTTCGAGTTGGGCAAAGCCCAGGGCCGCGTGCACGTTGGTGAGGCGGTAATTGAATCCGATCTGGTCGTGGATGTATTCGTTGCCCGGTTCCTTGGCCTGGGTGGAAAGATGGCGGACGGTTTTCAGAATCTGCGGATCAGCGGAAACGACCATTCCCCCGCCGCCGCTGGTAATGAGTTTGTTGCCGTTGAAACTGAAACATCCCACATGCCCGATCGTTCCCGTCGGGCGACTGCGACAGAACGCGCCGAGCGATTCGGTCGAATCCTCGATGACTTTGAGGCCGTATTCCCCGGCAATTTCCATCAGGCCGTCCAGATCCACCGGATGGCCCAAAATATGAACCGGCAGGATGGCGGAAATCCGGCGGCCGGTGTGGCGATTGATCGGGCCGTCTGGTGTCCGCTCACAGTCGCGGAGGAGAAACTCCCGGACGATCCGAAGATCCATCTGCCAAAAATCCGGTTCGGCATCGATGAAAACCGGCCAGGCTCCGACATACCGCACCGCATTGGCCGGCGCGATAAAGGTCATCGACGAAACCAGGACTTCGTCATTCGGCTGCACTCCCACCGCGAGCAAGGCGAGGTGAATCGCGGCGGTGCCGGAAGCCACCGCCACCGCCTCGGGCAAACCCAGGCGTTCCGCGAATGCAGCTTCGAAACGGTTGACAAAGGGTCCCGCGGTGGAGACCCAGCCTGTGCTCAGGCATTCGTCCACATATTCGCGTTCGCGGCCGGTCAGGCTCGGCTCACAGAGCGGAATCGGCCTAGACGACATATTCCTCCGTGCGATATTTCGACAGATTTTCCTTCACCCAGGAGACGACGTGCCCCAGCCCTTCTTCGAGGGTCACCCGTGGGGTCCAGCCCAGCAGCTTCTCCGCCTTGGTATTGTCCGCCAGAAGCAGGCCGACTTCGCTTTTTTCCGGACGGATGCGCGCCGCGTCCACTTCCACCTCCGCGTCGCTTCCCACAATGTCGCGCATGATCGTAAAAAGTTCGCCAATCGAAACCTCGCGGCCCGAGCCGAAATGAATTGTCTCGCCCGCCAGCCCCGGCGTGGCCGCCGCCGCCACGAAGGCATCGACCGTATTGGAAACATAGTTCAAATCCCGTCGCGCCTCGAGGTTGCCCAGGCGGATGCGTTTCGCACCGGCCAGCAACTGGCTGGCGATGGTGGGGATGACCGCCCGCGCCGACTGGCGGGGACCAAAGGTGTTGAAGGGCCGCATGGTCACGGCATCGAGCTCGAAGGACCTCCAGAACGACTCGACCAGCTTGTCCGCGCCGATTTTGGTGGCCGAATAGGGAGACTGACCCTGCAGCGGATGGTTTTCGTCAATAGGCGTGTAAAGTGCCGTGCCATAAACCTCGCTGGTCGAGGTGCTGAGCAGACGACCGACCGAATGCGCCCGACAGGATTGGAGAACATTGAGCGTCCCCGTCACATTGGTCTGCACGTAGGAATCGGGAGCGTCGTAGGAATAGGGAATGCCGATGAGCGCAGCGAGATGGAAGACGAGGTCGCAGCCTTTCACCGCCTTTTCCACCAGCGAATGGTCGCGAATATCGCCATGGACAAAATTCATCTCCCCGGCGAGCGGTGAAGCGTCCAGCCACCCCCGGGATCCCGTGGAGCTATAGCGGACAAACGCGCGTGTCTCCGCGCCGAGTTCGACCAACCGTTCGGTCAGATGGCTGCCGATGAAACCGGCCGCACCGGTGACGAGAACCTTTTTGCCTGTGAGTGAAATTTCCTGAATCATGCTAATTACGGCGCGCCGTTCCGGGCGCGATCCAATTCGTGGCGCTGGCCGACGTCAATCCAATCATCCTCGATCCGCCAGGCCCCGACGCGCTTTCCGCGGTCCAGGCAGGACTGGATGAGATCGGTGATGGGAAAGTAGGATTCGGGAACCATTTCCAAAATGGAAGGCGCGATGAGGTACATGCCGGCGTTGATGTGATGCACCATGGAGGGTTTTTCGCTGAGTGAAACGAGCGTTTTGCCGTCGAGTTCCGCGCAGCCAAACGGGATCTGATAAGTGTAGTCGCGGACGCCGACGGTCATGTCGAAGGCCTCGGCCTCGTGAAACCGGATCATGGCGTCAAGGTCCGCCTGGGTGATGAGATCGCCATTGCAAACGAGAACCGGATGCACCGGTTTTTCCGGCAACAAACTCAGCGCCCCGCCCGTGCCGAGCGGTTGGTTTTCCAAAAGGTATTCGATCTGACAACCAAACCGGCTCCCGTCCCCAAAATGGGATTGAATGACCTCGGGAAGATAATGCACGGAAAGAAAAATCCGGCGGATCCCGAAGCCAACAAGATGCAGGATAAGGCGCTCGAGGATCGGCCTTCCCGCGACTTTCAACATGGGCTTCGGAGTGTTGCTGGTGAGATCACCGAGGCGCATGCCGCGCCCACCGGCCATGATCACCGCCCAATGCGGACGGTCCACCGCACCCAGCACCTCATGCAGAAGGTGCAGGCCTTTGACATAACCGGCCTCATCCACCACGGGCACCTGATGAATCTTGAGGGCCTGCATGAGATCAAGCACCTCCGCCCTCGGTGCCTGGGGAGACACGGTGGTCGCATGCTGGCTGACGTACGGAGCAACGGGATCACTTAGCGAGGCGTGCTCCAGGAGGGCGCGCCGAATGTCGCCATCGGTCAGAATGCCCAGGAGGCGGCCTTCGGCGTCTTGCACAAGGGCAATGCCGGCCGCGCCTTTTTGGAGCACCTCCAAGGCTTCAAACAATGTGCCGCTTTCGCGAATGCAGACGGACTCAAACAACTGTCTCATCAAAAAAATCCTACAAAGGACGCGCCGGAACGCCAACCACGACTTGACCGTCCTCCACGTTCCGCACCACCACCGCGCCCGCGCCAACCACCGCGCGGGAACCAATGGCAATCTTTTGCCGCACCACGCCACCGGCTCCCACGTGGGCCATGGCGGAAACCCGCACACCCCCGGCGAGCACGGCGCCCGTGGCAATGTGCGCGTATTCGCCAATCTGGCAATCGTGCTCCACCACGGCGCGGGAGTTCACCACCACACCTTCGGCGAGGACGGCATCCGGTCCGATCACAGCGCCGACTAAAATTTGCACGGAGGGGGCAATCTGGGCCGAAGGGCTGATTTGAGCCGAGGGGTGGATCACGCCGGCCAGGGAAAACCCCGCACGGGCGGCGTTTTCCATCAGGCAGCGGCGCGGTTCGTTGTCGCGAACCCCTCCAAGTCCCGCCACCGCGAATGACACCCCCGAAGCAAAAATCGCCGACAACTCGGAATCATCGCCCACAATGGGAACACCGTAGATCTCCCGGCCCTTGCGTGCCGGGTCGGAATCCACGATGGCAGCAGGCTCCAGCCGACCTTCGGCGCGGAGCGCTTCGATCACAACTTTGGCATGGCCTCCGCCGCCGAGAATGACACACCGTTCCCTCATTCCATTTGCCAGATCAGCGAGAACGCCTCGGCATATTCCAGTCCGAACGCCGAGCCCCGCGAGCGCGCGCGGGCGCGGATCGCGGAAGGTCCGCGGGGCATGGGATCGTCATGCGTTTCTGAGGCGTAGAGATCCATAATTTCAATCTTCCGCTCGATCCAGGGCGAGATGTCGCAGCAGATTTGCGGCAAAAAAACATTTTGCACAAGCGGAGGAGCCGCCTCCGTGGAGGAGAGCGTCTCGTAACAAAGTACCCGATTCACTCCCAAAGCCCGCAAATGAAACGGCTTGAGCGCGGAGAGCGCGCCGGTGAAGGCGGCGCGGTGGTCGGAATTCACGTCGCCCCCATGCACGAGATAGACAACCTCCGGCTTGGCATCGCGCACGGCATCACGCACCGCGAAAAGGATTTCCTCCTGGGGCGTGCGGTCAAGCTGTCCGGCTGGCAGGTGGGCGCGGTAGGGAGCCGGAATATCGTAGGCCGCTGCCACGTCCGCCACCTCCTGGGCCTTGGTTTCGATGAGCTCCTTGCTCCAAAGGGGCTCACGCGCACTGGTGAGAATCAACCACCGCACATCGTCGCCATTGGCGCGGTGTTTTAAAATCGCGCCTCCACATCCCAGGGTTTCGTCGTCGGGGTGAACCGAAATAATCAAAACGTTCATAGGCATCTAATAAGGCATCGTTTTCAGCATGAGGCTGCCGGGCAACGGAGTTTCGGCCAGGACTTTGGCAATCCGCGGCCCCGCCTGACCATCCCCATAAAGGCTCACCGTAGCGCGCACCTGTTTCCGAAAAGCCTCGTCGTGCAAAGCCCTCGTACAGGCATCCCGAATCGCGGCGCGATCAACCGGCACGCGAATCACATTATCGGCCGTTTCGCGGAGATCCTGACGCGGACCAATCAGCACGCCGGGAACCTTGAGGAAGGTGGACTCGATGACAATCGATGACGAATTTCCCAGCACCGCCGCGCATCGGCGGTAGGCCGTGACAAACAACGTGCGGGGCACGTTGAAATACGTTTTCAGCCGCGGCTCACGTGCGACCCGTGCATCAATCGCGGCGCGCATGTCGATGTTCCCGGGGTCGGTGTTCGGGTAGCTGCAGAGCACGGGAATTCCCCCGGCCAGCGCGCCGTCCAGAACCGCCTCCATCTCCTCGCGCGTATTGGTGTCGTCCACCGTCGGCGAGGGATGATGAATCAGCAAAAAATACGGCGATCCCGGCGTAATGCCGAATGCCTCCTGCAGAGCGGCGTCTCCCAGATCCGGTTCGCTTCGCAAACGGTCCAGGCCCGGAGCGCCACACGACCAAATCCAATTCGGATCCTCGCCCATCCTCACGAGACGCTCCTTGTGGCCTTGGTTGGCCACAAAATGCAGATGCGAAAGTTTCGAAATTGCCGGACGAAAGACTTCATCCACATCCGAGGCAAAACACCGGTCGCCGCCATGCAAGTGCGCCACGGGGATTTTTAAAAAGACGCCCGCCATGGCGCCGGCCAGAGCTTCCTCGCGATCCCCGGTGACAAACAAGACATCCGGCTTATCCACAGACAAAGCCGTGGTGAGACCAGCCATCAAATGACTGAAGGAAAGCGCGCGGCCCGTCCACGTCTCGGACGCCACCAACGATTCGATACCCGCCCGCACTCGAAATCCATCCTGCCGGATCGCATCAATGCCCCGGCCGTGGAACGGCGACATCTGCGCCGCCCCGGCGATGACCTCAACATCACAGCCAGCGGCCTTCGCGGCCTGCATCACCGGGTGAATGATGTCGTAGTCCGACCGCGCGGCGGTAAGGAAGGCGATTTTTCTCATGACTCTCTCGGCGGAAGAAAAAGATCCTGCCGCGTATCAATCAGGGGCTCGCGATACATCGTCACGCTGAAATCGTTCGGCAAATAGTCGTGCCGAAGCACAACATAAGGCGTGAGGGAAAGCGCGAGCGACAACACCTCTTCCGCACGCCATGGCTGGATGTGGGCATCAAAACCCGGGAACCGATCCGTCAGCAAACTCACATGCGCGGCCTTGGTGCAGAGTTCGAACTGGCGGCGAGTGACGGATTCGAGCAGTTCCCGTCCGCCTTCCATCCGGACATTATGAATGGCAAAGGACACCACATAATCACTGGGAACTTCCGGCTGCCATCGGGTGACATCGGCCACATCAAAGCGCGTCTCAGGAAACCGTTCGCGGCAGCGCCCGACCATTTGCTCCGCAATGTCCACGCCATGGTAGTCGCAGGCGATGCCGCGGCGTTTCAGATGATCGTAAAAATCCCCCACCCCGCAGCCCACATCAAGAATGCGGCTGCCAATGAGGTCGTGATGGACCACAAAATTTTCAAACCGCATGCGCTGAGCACGCTGGCCGGATTCGATGCGCGCGCAGTCGCTGGCCTCTTGCGAGGCCTTGGTGTTCCAGTAATCGATGACGGGAGAGAGTTTTTCGTCGTTCATGAAATCATTCCTTCTGCGCCGGGCCACGTCCCGCCAACAAGGTTTCGCGGGCCGCCGGGCCGAGGTTGAAGATCATATCCAGTGCGGATAGTCCGCCGATAAAATTCTCCCCCGCAAATCGCTGCGGGTAGGGGCGGGACTCGTAGTTTTGATAACGCAAAGTGACGTTCCGCGTCGTAAACTCCGCGGGTGTCTGATACGCCCGGGCTCCGGTTCCCGAGAGATATTCGGTCGCACGGCAAGCGGTGCAAATATCGAGGATGAGATCTTGTTTGGCGCCGGACACCGGCAATTCCGACGCCCGCACGCAACGCGTCGTGATGCCAAGCGCTCTCATGAGAAGCTCTGTGGTCGCACCATTCAGGTCCACCAGAAGATCCCATTTCCGGCTGAGCAGCTCCAGCAACTCCGGCCCATACTCTTTGAAAAAGGGCGCTTTTTTGTAGGCGGTTTCAATGCTGCGAAGATGGGCGTGCTGCCAGGGATTTTCCGCGACGGCCACATCCTTGATCAGCGTCTCACGCGAAGCGTTCACCGGCACGGTGAGCCAGAGCGGCCCGTCCGGCCCGAGGACCTGGTTGCGATTCTGCACACCTCGGCGCTGGAACTGCACGGTGTCCAAAAAGACAAAAAGATCACACGCATCCAGCTTGTCGAAGAAGGGGACCCACGGGAGGTATTGCGGTTGGTGAATCGCGACGATCACAAAAAATCCTCCTCGCGAACCAACTCTCCGCCGGCCACCGGGCGCATCAAGCGCCTGCCCACGAATTGATCCCGTTTTCCCGGTGGCAGCCCCAACCCGGGACGGAGTGCGACGAAATCACTGACGGCAGCCTCCGCGCCTTCAGCCATGGCTCGCGCCCAAAACAGACTGCGCCGGCCGATGCTGAGATTTTCGGATTCGGAAACCGTCGGGCGTTTCACGCCATCCCCCACCGCGACTTCAACGTCCCGAATGTTTGCCACCATGGCCTTCAATTCGTCGGGCACAAGCGACGCGGCGTGATCCGGACCCGGCAGCGCGCGGTCCAGGGTAAAATGTTTTTCGAGGATCGTCGCCCCCAGAGCCACCGCCGCGGCGGCGAGGTGGATGCCGAGTGTGTGATCCGAAAATCCCACCGGCACTTGATATCGGTCTCGGAAGGAAGCAATCACACGCAGGTTACATTCCCCGGCCGGTGTCGGATAGGCGGACACACAATGGAGAATGCCGAGCGACTGACATCCCGCTCCGCGAGCCGTCGCAACGGCAATATCGATCTCCTCGGTCTCCGACATTCCCGTGGAAAGGATCACCGGTTTCCCGGTGGCCGCGACGCACTCAATGAGAGGCAGATTAGTGATATCGGCAGAGCTGAGTTTGAACGCCGCCACAGCAAGACGGTCGAGCAGACCTGCACTTATTTCGTCGAAGGGCGTCGAAAGGAAGATAATGTCACGATCCAGGCAGTGATCGCGCAGCACCCGAAAGTCGTCCGCCGAGAGCTGCAACTTCTCCAGCATCGCAAACTGGCTCTCGTCCGCCGCGGTGGTTTTTTGCTGATACTTCCCCTTGGCCGCATCCCGATGGACCAGCAACTCGGGCTTGAATGTCTGGAACTTAACCGCATCGGCACCTGCGGCGGCGGCCACGTCCACCATCTCCAAAGCGCGCTTCAGGCTGCCGTTATGGTTCACCCCGGCCTCGGCAATGATGAAACAGCGTCCGTCTTTTCCAAAAAGGTCCATCACCAAACGGTCCATCCTCCATCGACCATCAGATTTTGCCCCGTCATGTACCGGGAGAGATCCGTCGCCAGAAAAGCCACCACGCCGGCGATATCCTCGGCGTTAGCCATGCGGCCCAGCGGGGTCTTGGCCGAATACCGGCGCACAAATTCCTCATTCTGTCCGGAATACACGCCACCGGGCGAAAGACAGTTCACCCGAATATCCGGGGCGAGCGCGGTCGAGAGCCACTTGGTCAACTGCACGAGCCCGGCTTTGCTCGCCGCATAGGCCGCAGGGTTGCCCATGCCCGGAAGCCCATCGTAAATCGAAAAATCCGGCGCAGACACGCCGTAGATGGAGCTAAAGTTAATAATGCGGCCGTGGCCGGAGGCACGCAGGGCGGGCGCAAATCCCTGACTCAGCGCAAAGGCGGCGGTGAGGTTGACCTCCAGGGCCCGACGCCAGGTTTCGACGCTCTGCTGCTCGAAAGGTGCAACCCAGCCCTCGAGGTTTGAGCTGCCGACAAAAGCCGCGCAGTTGATGAGAATCTCGAACTTCGGTCGGTGTAAAAGCACTGACGACACGGCCTCGCGCAAGGACTCTTCCCTTTCCAAATCCACCGTCACCGCGACCACCTCCGCGCCGGACTTCTCCCGAAGCCGCGCAGCGGTATTTTCGAGGGCCTCCGCATTGCGGTCCAGCAATACCAGGCTGGCGCCAAGTTCGCAAAGCGTCTCGCAGAAGCAGCCGGCAAGTCCGCCAGCCCCGCCCGTCACGACGGCGGTCTGGCCTTGCAGATTGGTGAGTTCAGAAAACATCATCAAACCCTATTAGAGCGGGAAAAAAGGAAACGCGCGATTTCCAAGTCCAGCGGTTCATCAATATCCAAAGCCCGCTCCGCCGGCACGGTCACCGCGCGCACCCGCCCCGCGAAGAGCCCCTGCCCCGACTTTACATAATCGGGCGATGCGGCATAAGCCACGGTGGTCATGTCAAAAACCGGTGGGGCCTCCTGCCGGTTCGCGATGTGGGGACCGGCCTCGGCAGCCAGCCTGGCGAATCCCTGCTCGTCCACCGTGACCATGTTGAAGTAGGGACTGCGTCGCGCAGGCGTGACTGTGATGACAAAGTCCGTCTCGCCCGGCACGAAGGCCTGCAGGACGTTTTCCAGATCTTCTGCAGCGCGCAGCGGAGCGGTGGTCGGCACACTGAGAAACACGTCGAACGTCCCATACCTCACCTCGGCTTCGTGCAGGGCATGCTGCCAGGCGAGGATTTCGGGTGCCCGATCCGTGGCCAGTTCCGGCGGTCGCAGAAAGGGAACATCCGCGCCAAAAGTTCTCGCCACCGCGGCAATCTCCTCATCATCGGTCGAAACAATCACCCGCTCCACGGAAGCAACGGCCAGCGCACATTCGACCGCGTGGCCAAGCAGGGGTTTTCCTCCCAGCTCCTGCAGGTTTTTGCGCGGGATGCCCTTGGAACCTCCCCGGGCAAAAATGAAGGCAATGGTTTTCATGAGAGGGCGACCTCCTCCTCGCGCCGGGATTCCGCAGACCGCCTTGCCGCCTCGCACACCGCCAGACCTCGCAGGGCCTCTCTACCCGACACCAACCGGTCATCTTCCCCGTTCAGGAAAGCCATGTCTTGAGCCAGCAGGTTTTCATCTTTCGTTTCCCGGGCCTCCACCAACTCGGCCTCCTCGCGCGGACGGGCAAACTCGACAGTTTGCGCCATCCCATCCCAGGTGAGGGTGCCATTTTCGCCGAAGACGCGCATTCTGCGCATGGGGACCCTCGAAAGATAGTCGAGATCGATCTGCACATTGGCTCCGGAAGGAAGCGAGCAATCCAGATAGGCGGCCTCCTCTGCCGCGAGGCCGAGGCGTCCCGTATGGTCAAACCGCGCAGAGACCCGCTGCGGCCAGCCGAGCAGCCAACCGGCGTAATCAATCTCATGAACCAGATCACGCAAAACGCCGCCTTCCTCGGCCGAAGCGCTGTAGGAACCCGACAAATCCGTCCCGGGACGCCACTCCGGCAAATACGAACGGCACTCCACATGGGCGGCATGGAAACATCCCGGGCGCTCCAGCCAGGTCAGGAAATGATGCAAGGAACGGGAGAAACGAAGGTTAAGCGCGCAGAAAACTTTCGCCCCACTCTTTCCGGCGGCCTCGACTAAAACTTTTCCCTGCGCGAGATCCACGGCCAGGGGCTTTTCGACCAGAACAGTCATGCCGGCCTCCAGGAGAGGGAGAGCATCCTGCACGTGACGGCCCGTGCGGGTCGCCACGATGGCGTGGCAGCATCCTGGAAAATCCCACGGCGAATCCGGTGACGTCCAGCCGTCCGCCCGCAAAGCCGCCCGGGCCTCGGGCCGCGCGGAGAACACCGCGACCTCCTGGCCGACCTCGCGCAACACCCGCGCATGACGCAATCCAATGCTGCCGGCTCCGAGAATAAGGATTTTTTTCTTCAATCTAAGATCTTACGACGCGGCACGAGGTGGCATCCACACATCCCCGGCTGTCCACCACCGGGATGGTGATTTGCGAAAAGTCGAACGACCGATAGGCATCATGCGCCGTAACAAGCAGAAGCAGGTCGAAGGCATTGGAGATTTCCACCGACTTGCGGCCGGCCAGCGCGGCATGTTCGCGCGAGGGGCGGATTTCGGGAACAAAAGGGTCGTTGTACGAAACCGTAGCACCCAGGGCCTCGAGCTTTTCCATCAGGATGTAGGAGGGCGACTCACGGTCATCATCAACGTTGGCTTTGTAAGCGAGGCCCAGCAGAAGAATTTTCGCGCCGTTCACCGCCTTGGCGTCGGCATTGAGTGTCTCCATCACCTTGCCGATCACATAGTCCGGCATGCCGGTGTTAATTTCGCCGGCGAGTTCGATGAACCGGGTATGTTTGCCATATTCCCGCGCCTTCCACGTCAAATAAAAGGGGTCAATCGGAATGCAATGCCCGCCGAGGCCGGGGCCCGGGTAAAAGGGCATGTAGCCAAAGGGTTTGGTTTTCGCGGCTTCAATCACCTCCCAGATGTCGATGTCCATGGCCTCGTAAACCACCTTGAGTTCGTTCACGAGGGCGATGTTTACCGAGCGGAAAATGTTCTCCATCAGCTTGGTGGCTTCGGCGGCGCGGCAGGACGAAACCGGCACGAGTTTTTCGATGGCGATGCCATAGACCTCCAATGCTTTTTTGAGGCAGGGGTCGGTGAGCCCCCCGACAACCTTGGGGATGTGCGCGACATTGCTGGCCGGGTTACCGGGATCCTCGCGCTCGGGCGAATACGCGAGATGAAAGTCCGCGCCCGCCGTGAGGCCGGACGTCTCTTCGAGAACGGCGCGGAGGCTTTCGTCCGTGGTGCCGGGATAGGTGGTGGACTCCAGACAGACCAACGCGCCCATGCGCAGATGCGGACCGATCAACCGGGCCGTGCCCAAAACGTAACTCAAATCCGGCTCCCGATTGCGTGTCAGCGGGGTCGGCACACAGATCAGGACGGCATCGCATTCGCCGATCCTCAAGAAATCCGTCGTTGCGCCGAAGCGTCCATCTGTCAACGCGGCGCGGACGCGGGCGGCCTCAATGTGGCGGATGTAACTTTCCCCGGCATTGAGCGCAACGACCTTTTGCGGGTCGATATCGAAACCGATAACCTTCGCGCCGGATTCCGCGAACCGCAACGCCAGGGGCAGTCCGACATAACCGAGACCGGTGATTCCAATGGTGAGACTCATGATTTTTGCAGACCGGCGACGATTTGAGGGACGACCGCCTGACCGGTGAATTTTTCGTGAAAGGTTTTTACCGCCCCCCGGCCGAGCGCGGAACGAAGCGCCGCGTTGCCGGCCGCCTCGCGCACCAGATTGGCGACATCCGGAATCGTGGCCCCGAGGAGGCAATTCTCCCGGTGGACCAGTTCGGGCATGGACAGCCGGACGTCCTGATGAGCCACGATGCAGCAGCCAAGGCTCATGGCATGGAGATAGCGGGTGTGGCCGACCTTGTAGGGACTGGCGTTGTTCAAGCAGAGAAAAATCTGCGCCGAGGCCATTTCCTCGTCGATATCGAGCACCCAGCCGCGAAAGGCGACGTCCGTGCGGGACAGACGGTTACGGACATGGGCGTCGAGTTTGTTGGCCCCGAGGATTTCCCACTGCATTTCTCCACCCCGGAAAAGCGGCAGCAGTTGGTCCGCCAGCACCAGGAGTCCATCGCGATTGGCGGTGGCGTCGAGTTTCCCAATATTGGCGATCACCCGCACCGGCGCGATGGGCTTGGGTTCCCGCTCAAAAGCCCGGGTCGCGGGCGGATGGTCGGTCCAAAGGTGCGGCACGTAAAACGCATTGGGATGCCCATGCCCGGTGTAATATTGGGCATCGTTGAGCGAGACGTTCCCGCAGTGCGAAATACCCCGCATGATCTGCAGGTGAAAACGTTCCAGGTGGGCCATGTCCCAGCGGCGTTTGCGGTGTTCGAACATCCCGATGCGTTTTTGTTCGAGGGAAAAATCATCGCGCCGACGCCGGGATTTCGGATCGGGATTCCCGTAATACGCGTAGGTCTTCATCGGCACGCCGCTGGTCATGGCGGTAATCCATTCGCTCAGCGGAATGAGAACAACGTCGGGCTTGAGGGCGAGCAGGTGGTGCTGCCAGCGTTCCCGCGCGGGCCAGTCGGGATAATAGTCCTCCACCTTGGGAAACAGAAGCCGCCAGCGATCGGCGCGGCGGGGGGCAATCTCATTTTCCTGCTGACGGTATTCGTCCAGCACGGTGACTCCCTTGAGGGAGGCGAGAATTTTTCGCGAAGCGACCTCATCTTCCGTGGCCTGGGGTTCGCGCGGTTTGGAGACTTTTTGCACCACCACACTCACGCCCGGCTGCTCCGCGAGGAGGCGGATCATCTCAAAGATAATGATGTTGCCGCCCCGCACGGTGTGCTGCGAGTTGGGCCAGAGGCCAGTGGCGATGAGGATTTTCATGGGCCGGTGGTTAGAAAAAGACGGTGACGAGCCAATCCTTTTGGAACAGAGCGCCATTTTTATAGGTGGAGGTATGCTCGTCGATCCAAACGTTGGCGAAGCGGGTCAGGAAAAGATCCTCCACCTCCTCGCGGGTGTAGCCGTGAAGCTCCAGGGGATCGTCGCCGTTGGTGTGAAAATCATCATTGGCCTCGAAAAGAAAAAATCCCTTGGCGCCCGGACGGCAGATTGCGGGCAGACGGTCCAGGCCGCCTTTGGTAGCCGCCGGACCCGCCGCGCCAAGCACCGCGATGCACAAGACCAGATCGAACGATCGCGGCGGATAATCAATCTCCTCCATCGGGCAAACGGCCACGGGAGCGTCGAGGCCCCGTGAATGCAGTCCGGCCAGAGTGTTCCGCACGCCGTTTTCGGAAATGTCGCAGGCGGTGACCTGAAAGCCCTCCGTGGCGAGAAATAGCGTGTGCACCCCGCCACCGCAGCCGAGGTCGAGGGCCCGCACGCCGGCGCGGGTTTCCTGGGGGAAGTTCCGGAAGCAAAACTGCACGACCTTTTCATGCGGATACTTAGGCCCGCCCCCGGCGTTCCAATCTTCCCAAAGCGAATGTTTAGTCATAGCTCAGGCCACGTGCCAGTCCCCGTCCACCAGGCAGAGGCCGGAGACCGCGGAGAGAGAATTGCCCGTCCCGAAAAACGCCCCGTCCTGCACCGTGAGACTCATCCCCACATGCGAACAATCGAGCACGTCGCCGGCCCGTTTGTCCGACTTGATGCTGTAGGAGAGCTCGTAGTCTCCGGCCGGCAGGGGAAACCGGGGAATGGTCAGAACAATCTCCCCTTCCTCCGGCAGATCCTTGAACGAGACGCCCTTGAGAGTGTTGCGTTGGTTGAAAATGTTGATCTGGTCGGGCGTGCCGAAGGTCACCGAAAACTGCATGCCCGGAAAGCGCTGGTCGGAATAATGTTTATACGCAAAATGGACCTGGAGCGTTTCCCCGTTGACCGGCTCCGGCCGAGGCCGCCCCTGATCATCCGTAAACGTGATGTTTTCGACCCGGAACGTTCCCGTTCCGCCACGATTGGCGGGGTTTTTGTAACTGTCGGCGGTGGGCGCATTGCGGTGCAGGTAATGATTTGCCGCGGCCTTGGCTTCGCCATCAAAATCGATCTTCCCATCGTCGATCACGATGCCGCGGCGGCAGAGCGTCTGCACGGCATTCATGTTGTGACTGACAAACAGAATCGTGCGCCCTTCGCGCGTGACCTGACCCATCCGGCCGAGGCACTTTTTCTGAAATTCCGCGTCGCCCACCGCAAGCACCTCGTCCACCACCAGAATCTCCGGTTCAAGATGCGCCGCGACGGCAAAAGCCAGTCGCACATACATGCCGCTGGAATAGCGCTTCACTGGGGTGTCGATAAAATCCGACAGGCCGGAAAACTCCACGATCTCGTCAAATTTCCCGCGCACTTCCAGCCGCGACATGCCGAGAATCGCCCCGTTGAGGTACACATTTTCGCGCCCGGTAAGTTCCGGATGAAACCCCGTGCCGACCTCCAGCAGGCTGGCGACGCGGCCCTTCATGGAAACCTTGCCCTCGGTGGGGGACGTGATGCGGCTGAGGATTTTCAACAGGGTGGATTTGCCTGCGCCGTTCCGGCCGATGATGCCGAGGGTCTCGCCCTGTTTGACTGTAAAATTGATGTCCCGGAGCGCCCAGAATTCATCGCCATGCTCGATGCGTTTGGCATGCCGGGAAACGATCGGCGCATTGGGGTCATCTTTTTGGCGCAGACGCGCCCACCAGCTCTGCAGATCGCGGTAGAGCATGCCGCGGTTAATCACGCCCAGGCGGTAGCGTTTGCTCAGGTTTTCGACTCGAATGACTTCACTCATGAATAATGGGACGCGCCCCGGTCAGCACGGAGCGTGAAAGGACCGGGAGGCTTAGGGCGCGGCGGGGATGCTCGCGTCGGCGAGAAGAATTTTCACGCTGGCCCGGGGGCCGGAGCGCACTTTTTCCTCGGGGTTTTCAATACTGATTTTCACGCGGAAGAGGCCGCTGCCCGGATCAATCACCGGATCGACCGTTGCCACCACCCCGGGAAAGACCTGGTCGGAAACACCATCGATGCGGGCCTCCACCTTCTGACCCTCGAACACCTTCTGAATTTTGTCCGCGTCCAGGTAGATAATGACATTAAGCTGCCGGATCGAAACAAGCTTCGCCACCGTCTCCAGGCGCTGCACGGCCTCGCCCTTCTTTTTGAGCAGGCGCAGAACATATCCCTCGAACGGCGCCTTGATGAATTTTTCCTGAAAGAGAATTTCCGCCAGATCGCGTTCCGTCTTGGCCGTGAGGAAGGCGATTTCCGCCTCATCATATTCATCTTTGCTCATGATTTTGTCCGCGTAGAGCCTTTTGGCCGAGGCGAACGTGCTGCCCAGTTTTTCCGCGATCAACTTCCGGCGGGTGAGTTCGACCTCCGCGGAGGCGAGGTTGAGGTTTCCCAGCGCTTCCCCCAATTTCACGCGGTCGCCCTCGGACACATTAACCACGTCGAAGATGCCATCGCTGGCGGCGGCGAGTTCGATCTGTTCGCAGGGCACCACAATGCCACTGGCCTCAATGGGATTGTCCGCGGCGCGAAGGCCGAAAGGCAGAACGAAAAGGACGGTGGTGAGGAGGATGGAAAACTTCATAAAAACGGGCGGGTTAAGGTTCCGCTTGGGCCGGGGAAAACCCGGAGATGCGCGCAATCAACCCGCTGCGGTTCGAGACGGAGAGTTTGCGGTAGATGGATTGGATCTGGGATTTGACCGTGGCGAGGCTTTTGCCCATGCGCCTGGCGATTTCCTCGTTGGAGAGCCCCTGGGCGGCGACTTCGAGAATTTCGCGTTCGCTGGGACTGAGGAAATTCCGCATGTCTTCGGAAAGGCCATTTTTCCCATTTCGCCCCTGACCGTTTGCACCGATGGGACGCTCGAAGCGGACCTGAAAAAACGGACGGCGCAGCCCCGCGGCGGAGGGTCGGACCAGGCGGATGGTGGCCCGGAGGCCGGGAACAGCGGCACACTCCAAAACGCGGAGAGGCTCGGAGCGATCTTTGTCCGCCTTCTGCCCGGCGAGGCTGATCTTCAGCTGGACACATTCCTTGAAAATTTCCTCGGGCAGGGAGACCCGAGCCTTTGCACTTTTGGTCCCTTCGGTTTCCGGTCGATGGACCCAAAGTTCGCACAACTGGACGGCGGAACGATTCGAATAGCAGGGACGCAGATCCCAATCGAGGGTGACCAAGCCTGTGCAGGAATTGCTGACAAACCCGCGCAAGGCCAGGACGATGGAGCCCTCGGCTTCTGTGCGGAGGAAACGTTCCAGCGCGGTTTGAAAATGGCGGTGAAAAAGTCCAAGCCCGGGCTGGGCACATGCGTCAGCCAAACTCCGCCCGCCAACAAGCACAAGCAGATGAAGATCGTTCCTGCCGCACTGGACGGGAAGCCCCACCGCCGCCTCCAGGGTTTGCCCGGAAAACAGGGCTTGGGGAAGCCGGGCGGCATCGCCCCTGCCGGGGGCGACATCAAGCACCGTAGGTCCAAGACGATGGCGCAAGGCAATCGCCATGGGCGCGAGAAGCCAGCGGGGATCGAGGAAAGTTTCCTGCACCCCGCCCGCGGTCATCCGCCAGACCAAACCGGGCAAGCCGGGGCCGCGGGAGAGAATCAGGCGAAAATCGGTGGCCCCAAAGAGTTGCGCCGCACCCTCCGAAGCCGAGCGAAAGAGAGACCGCAGGTCGGAACTGTCGTGCAGAGCAAGGATAACGTCGTCAAACGAGGTGGAATCCGGAACGACTTGATGAGACATGAATGAGTTTCGCAGGGTCAGGGCGAAGATTTTGCGCTCCCCTCGGCCGATAAGACAAGATCGGATGCAGACAGCTCGGTCGCGACGGAAAACCCCGCCTGGGCGTTGCCGGTCGCGCCACCTTTGAGCACGCCGAGCACTTTGCCATCGTGGAAGCGAATGAGAGGGGATCCGCTGAAACCATCCGCAGAGACCAGATCAAGGACGAGGACCTTGCTCTGGCGCAGATAATATCGCACGGAACCTATCCGTCCAAAACGAAAAAGCGGCCAGCGATAGACCTTGTCGAAAACGAGGGGATAGCCCGCGATGAAAATTTCCTGTCCCGTCCGCGGGGTTTCGCCAATTTCGAAAAAAGGCAGATCGGGTTCGTCCGGCTTCCGGTTTATTTGCAGCAGGGCGAGATCGCGGCCATTCTCAAAGCGCTTCACCACCTTCACCCGACTGGCCGTGACATTGGGGGGCGTCGGTCGGAGCACAAAAAGATCCGGGATCACTTCCTTCTTCTCGTTGAGCACCACATGTTCGGCCGTGGCCAGGAGGCCGCGGGGTCCCACCAGAAAGGCCGTGCCGCGCACATGGGCCAGATCCGGCTTGCCGGCGGCGACCGCCACCACCCGAATTTCCACCGCCTCATCGTTTAAGACCGCGGGCTCATGCGCGCAGAGGGTCGCCGCGATCAGGCCCACGAAAAACACAGCGTGGGTTAGCTTCACAGGCGATAGTCCAGATTCACAAAATCCAGCAAGCGCTGGCCCAGCAGGCTGCCCACGGAAGAGCTGCCGCAGTCCACCCGCACGCGACCGGTCATGCCCGGCCGCAACAACTCACTTTGTTCGTCGAGCCGCAGCACCGCATACCATTGTTTTTCCAGGACCTGTTCGTCGCCCGCGCTGTCCACCGTGCTGGCCACATCCCCGCCGCGGCGGGAGGTCAGGGCGGCGGGAAGTTCGCCCGAGATCGTGGTGAGCGGCTTCTGCGTGATTCTCCCGTGGAACGTTTCCGTCGGCAGGCCGACGAGGCGGAGTCGTGCGGTGTCCCCGGTTTTCACGAAACGGGCCTCGCGCTCGGAGAGGGGAATGAGGACCTCAAAATCCCCTTCCGGACCAATCGAGCAATAGTCTTCGCCGGGCTTCAGATAACGCCCCATCTGATCCTGCAGATTCCGGGTGAGCAGGCGGCCCTTCGCTCCGGCCCGGAGGTTAAGTTGCTCGATTTTTGCGCGGATCTCCTCCATGCCCGCGACCAGCTCACTGCGCTGGCGGCGATAGGTCTCGTAGTGCTGGACCTTGTCCTCGTTCTGGGCTTGGTTCAGACGCGTGTCCACTTCCCGCAAGGCCTCCGCCTGCGCCAAGGCGAGGCTTTCCAACTCGGGATTGCGCAGCCGCGCAAGGACCTCGCCTTTTTCCACCAAATCCCCCTCCCGGCGCTTGATCTCGGCCACAAACCCCGCCTGTTCGGCCCGCACGCGGTAGGGATTTGTCAGTTCGAAAATGCACGAGCGCGAGACCGTTTTTTGCCAGGGGATAGAAAGCACCGCGACCAGGAGCAGGGCGAGCCCACCTGCCACGACATACGGACGAATTTTCTGCTGCTGGGTGCGCTCTTTTTGCTGGGGCTTTTTGCGGAAGAAAAACATCCAGATCGGAAAGCCAAGCGATGCGGTGACCCACATGAGCACAAGCAAGTGGCCGAGGAAACGCAGGCCGACCCGGTCGAACAAATTGTCCAGCATGTGGAGAACGTTCCACATGACAAAGATCAGGTAGAAAAAACTCAGCACCGCATAGATCGCCAGTGCCCTCGACTGGCGCAGCACCTCGGGCGTGCGAGCCTCCTCGGCGGCGTCTTTGCCAAAGAAGAGATGCCGGAATTTTCCCGCGACAAACTTCATCGAACGTTCGCGCAGATTGGGAATTTCCAGCCAGTCGCTCAGAATGTAATATCCGTCGAACTTCATCAGCGGGTTCGCGTTGAAAAGCAGCGTGGTGACGCTGGCGACCAGAATGGCGTTGAAGCAAAAATCCTTGAGAAAACCCGGTGCCAGGAGGACCCAGACATACGTGAGGATGCAGGCAAAGATCATCTCGACATAGACCCCGGCGGCGGAGACGGCCATGCGCTGGGATTTTTTCGGCAGCAGCCAGGCGTCCGAGACGTTGACGTAAAACATGGGATGGAAGGCCATCATCATCATGCCGACCTCATGTACCTCACCACCGTAATGTTTGCACGTGAGGCCGTGTCCGAATTCGTGGACGATCTTCAGCCCGACAAAACAGACGTAGAGCAAAATGAGGTTGCCCAGGGAAAAAAACCACGCCGGATTGAACGAGATATCCTCCGTATGTGTGGCGAAGATGGCCACCGCACCCACCATGAGGGCCAGCCACAGCATCGTAAACCATCGCTGGAACAGAAAGCCAAAGTGCGGAGCCATGCGGGTGAGCAGGGCGTCGGGATCATACACCGACTTGCGCAGCATCAACCAGCTTGTCATCCACCGCATGGGGCGGTTTTTCTTGCGGATTTGCTCGCGACTCCGTGAGTAGCTGAGGGCTCCTTGGGCGGACAGGGCGCACAGCTGTTTAATTTCCAGATTGCCCAGCAGCACCTTCGCCTTGATCAGCAACTTTTCCCGCGGCTCCTTGCCGAGGGAGGGATATTTTTCCACCCACCGGGTGATCCACCCTTCGACATCGTCGGCGCCACGCAGCAGCATGCCCAGTTCGTAGTCGGTCCAAGTGATGCGGTAATACTCCAGCGACACCGGATCCTTGATGATGGCATAATGCAACCCGCGTTGGGTTTGCTCGGTCACTTCGAGATCGGAACGCAAGCCAAAGACTTTGCGTTTCGGGTCGGCCGGCGTGATTTTCCCGACCTCGGGGGCGGGTTCCTCGGAATCTGGAATCAAATCACCCAATGTGTGCGGAGAAAGTGGACAAACTTGCGAGTGAGCACCTCGATGAGCGGGCTGTATCCGAGCAACACGCGCGCTTTTCCGGAGAATCCGGGGCGCACATCGGTTTCAAATTCCTTCGGCAGGGTGATGCCGTGGACAGTCGCATAAAACACATTTTCCTCTTTTTCCGTATAAGTCATCTGGCTGATGTCCGCGACGGAGGCGAGTTCACCCTTCATCTTTAAGCCCGACCGGGCATAGAGGAGAAACTCCACGGGGACGGGTTCGCCGCGCTCCAGCGACTTGCGGAGGAGCCAGTAATCGGACTCCGGAACACTCACCTGTAGATCCCAATCCCGCATCGCCGCAACTTCGCAAAGCGGTTCGCCAATTTGCAGCACGCTCCCGCGGCGGAGTTCGATATCCTTGGTGAGAATAATGCCGTCCATCGGGGAACGCAAAGTGCATTGGGCCAAATCGTGACGCAGTTTGTTCTCCTGCTCAATCGCGCGCTGGAGTTGCAAATAGCTGACTTGATAGGCCCCCAGATCGCCGTCCGCTTGGGAGAGCCGCGCCTGAGCCTCCAGCTTGAGACGTTCCTGCCGGGTGACCTGCAGCTGGGTTTCCAACTCCATGGAATCGAGCCTGGCCACCACGTCACCCGCTTTGACAATCGAACCTTCCTTCACCATCACCTGCGCGACGCGGCCGGTGTTTTCGGAAACCACCACCCCGCGCTGGGAGGGCAGCAGAACACAATTGCCCACGGACCTCTCCCGCCAGGGGAACAGGCAGATGACCAAAAATAACAGGGCCAATCCTCCGAGCACCCAATAGCGGCTGCGACGGCGGCCCGTGGAGAGATCCTCGCGAACGGTGCGCAACTTGGAGAGCAAGCCAACCAGCGGGAGCGAACTGTAGCGATGGCTCGCCACCAGGGCCTTCGAGCCCTGTTGCCAGGCCCAGCGAGCGGTGGCCGTCGCCGGAGTTTCCTTGCGCGCCTCGCCCTCACCGCTGGCGAAACCCTCGGGCTCGGTGCTTTCGAAAATCACCGCAAAGAGGCGGTGTCCGTCCTCCCCTTCCGCCGCCATTGCCAGCAACGATTTGGCATTGCTGCGCGTCGCCAGATTTTCCAGGGCAGAGTCGGGCTCGGTCGGCGGCAGCGTCACGATGGCCTCGGCCTTGTCCTTGAGCAACGCGACTGCCGCCAGCTCTAACGCGCTCGAAGTCAAGCTGGAGCGCTCGATCTCCGTCACGCCGGAAATGGCTTTCAAAACGGCTTTGCCGCGGCGCCACTCAAAAACAGACACTCGTTCACAGCCGGCCATGTCGCGTAGATCATTGGCCGCCTGATTGATCAGATCTTTCTCGGAAAGATTTCCCGTCAGCCCCTGGCAAAACGACAGGCAGCGGGCCAGATGTTGGTTATTGGCCTGGGTGAGCCGTCCCACCCGGGACGTCTCGTGAGTATCGATATAAAATCCGATGTCCCCGGCGGCCGACAGGCGGCGGCGAATTTCCGCCGCGGGGCTCTTCGCCTCAAACATGAGCAGCATCACGCCCGACGTCCCGCACGGCGAGTTAATGACCTCAAACACCCAGAGGAACGGAGTGTCGTTGGGGTTCTTGTTCGTTTCCGGGGCATCTGATTTTTTCGGATAGATGAAGAGCCGTTGATTCGCCTTCAAGGCGTGGCGGGCATTTTCCAGCATCGCTTTCCCGATACGGGTGCCGTCGGGCACGCGGGAAAACGCCCCCTTAAAATCCAGCTTGCCCCCCGGAGTCGTCGGGCGCAGCCAGATCGCCCCGCTGAGAGCGCCCACCTTGTTCGACAATCGCTTCGCCAGGGATTCGTAAAATGCAACCGGCGAGGTCTGCGTGAGACTCAGCTTCGCCAGCATGGGGTCATGCGCGAAGGGACGAGCCGCCGCCGGCTGAGGCCGGGCAGCGGGAACAGGCGAATTGGTGACTTCGTTGCTCACGGTGTGGGTTTGCCGGTCGCGCGGCCAAGCAGCCGCATGAACTGCGGGAGGGTGCGGGTGAGATCGTATTTGGCTTCGATCGTGCGTCGCGCGTTCACGCCGAGATGCGCCCAAGCGTCGGGCTGGCGCAAAATCTGCAGCGCGTGCTGGGCATGTCCCTCGACATCATAAAAATCCGAAAGTAGACCGCTCTGGCCATGAATGATGGCCTCCTCCACCGGAGCAACCCGGCACGAAACAATGCGGCACCCGCTCGACATCGCATTAAATAAAGACCAGGAAAGCACGAATGGCACGGTGAAATAAATGTGGGCGTCGCTCAGAGCAAGAATGTCGGCCAGTTCTCCCGTGGGCACGGTGCCGGTGTAGAAAAACTTCTCGGGGTCGGGCTGTTCCTTTTTTTCCACGTGTTCGCGAAAAGATTTCTCCTCAATAAATCGCAGGTCGCCCCCGTAACAAACCCGGTTGCTGCCCACGCAGACAAAAAGGACGTTGGGGTATTCCGCATAGATCCGCTTCGCCACGCGGATGAAGATATCGAATCCGCGGGTGGACTCAAATCCGCGGGAGACGTAGGTGACGATCTTGACGTCGTCAGGGATTGTGCGGCCATGAATGACGCGGGGCCTGCTCGGACGCGGCCGGAAAACGGTGGTATCGACTCCATCGAAGAGGGTATCGATTTTCGGCAGGTATTCGCGGGGAAATTGATTGCGCTGAAAATGGGTCGGGGTATAGCCCGCCGCCGCCGCGTGCAGATCCAGCAGGATGGTGGCGTTGAGGACATGCAGCCGCTTTTGAAACTCCTCCTCGATGGGAAACTCGGGACGGAAATTCACCCCGCGATAGGGTCGGTAGAAAAACTCAAAAAGATTCACCACCGGACACTGCAGGAGTTCGCCCAGAAAGGCCGTGGAGCCGAACCCGGAGTGGCCGACCACCACATCGGGTTTGTGGCGGAACTTGGCATCACGCACCGCCCGGTACACCCCGAGCGCCGCGCGGCTGGTGTTTTCGAAATTGCGCGCCAGAAAATGCACCTGGTCCGTCGCCCCGCCCGCCTGACGGTATTTGATGAAGGGCAGCGCCTTGAACTCGCCTTTCCACTTCGTGGCATACACACAGTTCCAGCCGTGTTGCTTTTGCAAGGCCTGCGCGATGTAGCCGAACTGGGCGGGGAAATTTTGGTGGACAAAAAGGACGTTCATTTTCTCATCCTTCCCCAGCTTCCGGACTCACCAGATCCGACGTAAACCTCTGCGGCAGCCGGTCACCCAGACTGTCGAGCAGGTGGCGGAAATTTTTCAAAGCAACAGGGATGGACAAATAGCGTTCCACGCAAGACCTCGCGTTCTGGCGCATCTCTTCAAATTCGTGCGGGCACTCCAGCACGCGCACCGCTTCGTCCGCCAGGGCGGAGGGATCGAAATAGCCCGCCAGAAGGCCGTTCTGCCGGTGACGGATAAATTCACGCACCGGGGGCGTGTCGGAGCCGAGGACCAGCGCACCGCAGGAGAGCGCCTCGATCAGCCGTTCCGGCGTCTGGCCCGGGGCGGCGAGGTGGAGCACCACATCCGAGCGGGAATACAAAGCCGCCATGTCCTGACGCGAACGCGGATCGGAAAAGAGAAATCGCTCCATCGGCATGCCTGCCGCGGACATGCGCTGGCGCAGAGTGGCGCGTCCACGACGTTTCACTTCCCGGCCACAGATGGCGAAAAGAACATCCGGACGGCGTTTGTGAATCTGCCGGGCGGCATTCAAAAACGTCGGCAGGCCGTGTTCGGGGTCGAGCCGGGCGCTGACAAAACTGACCAGCCGCGTATCCGCAGGAATCTGTTCTCCAAAAACCAGGGCCTCGTCCCGATTCACCGGGCGGTACAATTCCGTGTCGCATCCCTCGAAGAGCACGCGCGCCTTGTAGGAAAATTCTTCCGGCAGCAGTCCGTGCAAATGCATCGAGGGAACCATCGCCGCATCGCAATGCAGCAACTCTATGAGAGGAATGGCATTGCGCGCGGTCCCTTCCAACAATTCGAGTTCGGACGGAACGCCGGAAGAACGGAAGCCGAGTTCCGCCATGCGCGGACGCTGGAACGCGCCGAAACGGGTCACGACCTTGCAGTCCGGGAACCGGTGGCGGGCCAGGAGGGCGCTGCCGTCGCAGCTTTGGTTGATGACCACATCGGGCTGCCAGTCGAGCTCCCGCATCGCCTCGCAGACGGCGTCCGCCATTTTTACCTGACCTTCAAAAAACCGGGTGACGGGATGCGAGTCCGGCCCCGGTGCCACATCGTCATCAAACGGCTCCAGGACCAGTCCATCGGTCGGTTCGTCGGCCACGGCTTGGCGGCAGAGGAAACGGCATTCGAACCCCTCGAGGGCGGCCAGGCCACGGGCGAGTGCCCCGAGGCGGCCGGGGTAGGCGGTGGAAACAAAGAGAAGACGCAAGATGAGAAAACCGCGGAAGCGGGACTAGGGATCAGGCGACGGAGCTGGACGCGGGAGCGGCGCTTTCGATCGGCACCTGCCGACCGAGCAGGCGCAGGTAACTTGTGCCACAATGTTCGATTTCCAGAAATCCGGCGTTGGGCAGGGCGGGTTTATAAATCCGGAAGGCCTTCATGATGCCGAGCGTCGCGGCACTCTCGGGAGGTCCGATGAAGGCCGTGCTACGATCCAGGAAATACTCCTGGGCCGCCCAGTGGGTCATCTGTTTTTCGTTCAGGAAAAAACTTCCCGAATGGGGATTCCACGTGCGCGAGAGCCGGACGGGAGCGCCGAGGACCTGGCCGGTCAGGACGGTCTTTTCCGTGGGATTCTGAAAATCCTTCGAAGCCCGCGGCCGCATTTCGCCATCGATGTACACTTTGTGAATACCCCCCGTGACCGCGTATTCGTAGCGGTTCGGCAACAGCAGCGCCCCTTCGTCGGCGAGGCCGTTAAACCACGCAAGTTTCTGAAAGAAAAGGGGATCGCGCAGGACGAGGTCGTCTTCCAGATAACAATAATAATCGAACTTTCCGAGATTCTCCTTCAGCACCCGGTGGCATTCATAGCCGAGCAGCGGCGCTTCGGCCTCGGTCGGAACTTGGGTGAAGCGATCCTTGATGTGTTCGAGGCGCGCCAGCAGATGTCGCCGGCCCGTGGTGCAGACGCAGACCGCCATATGATTGCGGAAGCGGCCGTTGGCCGGGAGGCCCTTGCGGCTGGCGTGATTCAACGAATACTGGCGAGGCCCGAAAGCCTGCCAGAGCGCGGAGATGGTCAGAGCCAGCGCCCCGACACGGGGTTCGGGGGCCTTGCCGATGGAGCCGTAGTTGCGCGCCCCTTTTCCACCCGCTTCGAAAAAATGCGGGATGGTGAACAGGATCTTCACTTCTGCTTTTTCTTCCAGAGCTCGCGGCCGGGGTATTTTTTCGCGACATCCGGCGGGAGAATCTTCGGCCATTGCGGGCCCTGGGGTTTCACCTGCTGGCGGATGGTGTGAAGGCCCGGCATCTTCCAGACATCGTCGTCCTCAAAGGTCTTCTGCTCGACGTTGTCAAAATCGTGCTCGTAATACGGTTCGCCCAAAAAGTCGTACAACTCCTTCATCGAACGCGCGGGATGCGCGGTGAAATCGTCGTAATCCACAAAATGCAGACGGTCGCGAAATCCCTTGATCATGGCATCACGCAGCTTGCGGTAGGGTCCGCCCACGGGTTGATTCTGCGCAAACCAGATCTGGCAGCGTCCCTCGATGGTCTCCCATTGCGCGGGATGCGCGAGTTCCTGCGAGGTCGGCTGCATCGGGTTTCGGCTCACCACTTTTTCGAAACTGGCGAGAATGTCGCGCACGTCGCGCACCGGGCAGATGATTTTGACCTTGCGGCCGACCAGGGCCTCGATGAGCGGAATCTGGCCGATCCAGCCGCGGCCTTTGTCAATGACCACGGGTTTATCGACATTGGCGAAAAACGCCAGGATCACCCCCCGCATCACGCGGATGCGCGCGGCGGCGGCCTCCTCGCGGTCCATCGCCTTGAACTCCGCCATCTTTTCCCAATGATTGCGGATGCCGAGGAGCAGGTTGAGCAGCCCGCTGGTCGACGAGGTGACATGCACCCGGGGGTTCTGCAGCATCACATTGGAAATCAAAGTGCTGCCGGCGCGGGGCAGGGCACCGAGAAAATAGATGGACTTTCCTTTCTGCTTGGGAGCAGGCGGGGCGGGTGCAGGAGTTTCCGCGGGGGAGGTGGGTTCGTCGGCCATAAGGTGTGTTAAAGTAGGAACGGAAAAAATGTCGTCAATGGCAATCAGCGCGCCAGCGCCAGCCCGTGCAGCGCATGGCCGAGCCTTCGCCGGTCGGCGGACCGCAGCGCCGGTCCGGGGGCGATGGTTTGGAATAACGCGAAATAGTTGGGATAAAGCGGGGATTGACGGATCATGCCCGCTCGTCGGCGGCGGTAATGCAGAAGCACTTCGGGCACCACGCCGAGCCGGTGGCCCTCGCCGACCAGACGATGGAAAATTTCCCAGTCGCCGAAGGAACAGCGGAAATTTTCCCGGAATCCGCCAATGGCCCGGATCGCCTCAATCCGAAAGATGGAATTCGTGTCGCCATAAACATTCTCGAAATATCCCGAGACCGGATCCCCTCCCAGAGGCGTGTGCGCTCCTTCAAATTGCCCCGCCCGCGCCGCCTCCCGCGTCTCAGCAAAGGCCGCGATATAGGAACTGAAGGCCGCCATC
The DNA here is from genome assembly GCA_041752695.1 of Terrimicrobiaceae bacterium. Lineage (GTDB taxonomy): Bacteria > Verrucomicrobiota > Verrucomicrobiia > Chthoniobacterales > Terrimicrobiaceae > CALCJD01. The sequence continues at coordinate 8,503 of JBGSVZ010000007.1, read as the reverse complement.
CCCGCGTTCCGCTCCATGGCCTCGACGAAGCGCGATGCCATCTGCGGGACGGGAAGATTGTCGCCATCCACCACGATGATGTACGGGGCGGCGCACTGCTGAATCGCGAAATTGCGCGGACTCCAATATCCTTCGTGGGGGCGCTCCACAAATTCAAACGCCGGGAACTCCTCCTTCATCGCCCGGAACGCCTCCAGCGCCGCCGCGTCGGTCGACCCATCGTCCACCACCAGCACATCAACGGCCGGGTAATCCTGCACCGCCAGAGCTTCCAGCGTTTCTTCCATCAAGCGGCCCAGGTTGTAATGCGAAACGGTGATCAACACCCGCGGCGTGGCGGTCGCCCGGGATCTCGGAGGCACTGGAGGGTGCGGGGACACCACCGTCTGTTGCAGCGCGTTAAAAATCATGGACCAATCGGAAAAGCTGCGAGCCGAAGTGAGGGCGCGGATGATGCTGGCGGAATCGGAAACCTCAAAGGCCAGGCTGGAAAATTCCGTCAGTGCGGGAATCTCGTCCATCGTTTCTCGGGCAAAAACGAAGGCGACCTTTTCCGCTGCCAGCCAGCGCAGTCGCGCGTCGGCCAACCCGGAGGAATGAACGACGATGGCTCCCTTTTCCCGCAAGGCGGCCGGCAGCGTGTCCCAGCGGCGGGGCGCGAGCAGTTCGACAGCGCCGCCGCCGCTCCGCACCGCTTTTTGCAGACGGGCGCGCTCCGTTTCATCGAGCTTTTCCGTAAAGGCCGCCAGCCAGCGTGGCAACGAGGATCTGGCCCCCAGCAGCGCGAGGAAGTCTGCCCATTCCTCCGATTTTTCCCCCACAAAGCAGGGAAGCTGCGGGGCGGCGCCCCCCTCCCCGACCCCGCTGGAAAACACCGGCGGAGCCGCAGGAAGCCCGTGAGAAACCTCCCACCCGATTTCCGCCGCAAAGGTCATCAGTGCCGCGGACGACGCCCGGACATTCTCGGCGCCCTCCACACTTTCTCGCTCCGCAAAATCCCGCTTGATGTCCTCCTTCGTCAGGCTGAGGCGACGCTTCCGCCAGCGGTTCCACTCGCCGAATTTTCCCAGGTGCAGAGTGATCACCGTGTTGTCAAACCCAGACCCGGCTATTGATGCTTGAATCACCCGGAGAGAGAGCCCTTCCCCCGCGGGCAACTCGATCCGGTCGAATGTCCGTTCGTGATGCAGCTTCCGCAGCGCGGGATACAGGCGCAGTGCCGGATCACGGCCAAAGATTTCATCCACCGCCAGATACGGCTCCAATTCCGCGGAGGTCACCAACTCCACCCCCCGCTCGCGGTAGAGCCGGCGCGGCGTTTCCCCATCCATCTCCCGCGACGCCACCAGCCAGAGCACCGTGACTTTATCGCCCCGCGCAGCGTCCGCGCCCGCTCTCGCCCATACCTCCAAGGGCCAGTCGGCAAAGCTCTGCACGGGATAAAGTGAACCCGTGACATAACAGATGGAGGTCATGTTGGAGGAAAGATCCGCCAAGCAGAAGCCCGGCAGGTTCACTGCCGGGCTTCGCGTTGTTAAGGTTTGGTGAGGTTTCCCTCGGACTTCGGTTTAGAAGTCGTTGATCACGAACTTGATGCGTTTGGCCTGCTGCTTGGTCACCGCGGTGATCGCTTCACGGATCAGCGTGTTGCGGCCCTGCTGGCCGTTCACCCGATCCTGTTTCACGTCCGACACGATGGTGTCATCCTGCTGGCCACCCAGCATGCTGTCGGCTCCGGCTTCACCGTTCACGATGTCCGTGCCGTTGTTGCCGAAGAGCGTGTCGTTGTCCGCTCCACCGAGGAGGGTGTCGTTTCCATCGCCGCCGTCGATCTCGTCCAGACCAGCTCCACCGAGGATCGAGTCGTCGCCCGAGTAGCCTTCGATCAGATCGCTGCCGTTGCCGCCCAGGATCGTGTCGTTGTAGGAACCGCCGTCGATGCTGTCCGCATCGTCGCCGCCGCTGATGAAGTCTGTTCCGGCTGCACCGAAGAGCGTGTCAGCCCCTCCTCCGCCGTAGATCGAGTCGGCCCCGGCTCCGCCGAGGATGTAGTTGGCCACGCTGTCACCCGTGAGAGTGTCGTTGTAAGCCGTGCCGATCACACCCTCAAAGGCGAAGAGAGAGTCAAAGCCGCCCGCCGTGTTGCTGAAGTAGCCATTGATACCAACATTCACTCCAGTGGCTGCTCCGGCCCACGAAGCCACATCAAAGTCCGCGCCGCCGTTGAGCGTGTCATTGCTCGCATCGTTCGGGAAGATCAGGATGGTGTCGTTGCCGTAGTAGCCGGAGACTTGATCCGCCCCGGCCCCGCCGGCCAGCACATCATCACCATATCCCCCGAAGAGCTGGTCATTCCCGGCTTCACCCAGGATCAGGTTTTCACCCTCATCGCCGAAGACCATGTCGTTGCCCGCGCCGCCGTAGATGGTGTCATTGCCATCGCCGCTGCCGCTGAAAAAGTCGTCGCCGTCTCCAAGGGAGGCCAGATCGGTTCCATCACCGCCAGCCACCGTGTCGTTACCGATACCCGCGACAATCGTATCATTCCCGCCGTCTCCGTTGATCGAATCCGCTCCATCGAACCCGCTCACGTAGTCATTGCCGAGGCCACTGGAAAGCGAGTCGTTGCCCAAGCCGCCAAAGATACTGTCATTGTTGTCGCCGCCACTCAGAACGTCGTTGCCCGCGAAGCCATAGATGGTGTCATTGCCCGCGCCACCATCCACGGAGTCGTCGTCCAAATCCGTGTCACTGTCATCAGCCAGGATGGAGTCGTTGCCCGCGCCACCCTGGATCGTGTCGTTGCCCGAGTAGGCGTTGATATAATCGTCGCCGTCCCCGCCGTTGAGGTAGTCGTTGTTTAAGCTGGTCTTAAAGATGTCGTTGCCGGCGCCGCCAAAAATCGTATCTCCGCTGGAATTGGAATAGAGCGAATCGTCTCCCTCGCCGCCATCGACAGAATTGTTTCCGGCACCGTGAACATAAATCGTATCGTTGCCTTCGCCGCCGATGACGGTGTCGCTGCCGGCGTAGGAATAGATATAGTCATTATCATCCCCGCCGACCACGGAGTCCGAACCGGATCCGGAGGTCAGGGAATCCTCACCGTCGTCGCCGAAAATCGTCGCCGCGGCATTGGAGTTGTAAAGATTGATGACATCGTCGCCGTCACCACCAGACGCGACCACCGTGTTGTAGCCGGGACCACTGTCATTCGACAGATAGACGGAGTCGTCGCCAGCCCCCATGTTAAGGATGATCGTGTCGGCCGCGTAATCCGTGTCACCGCCAAAGTCGATATTGTCAAAGTTGATCGTATCGTCACCGCCACCGGAGTTAATAATGATCCCCTGAATACCCGGAGCAATCGCTTCCAAGTCAGCCGGGGAGATTCCGCCGCCACTGTTCCAAGTCAGGTAAACGCCACCCGCGGCCTCGTAGAGCGAAATATTGTCATCTCCGCCGTTGAAATTGACCGTCAACGTCAGGGCGACGGGGTCGTAAACCGAACTAACAAAGGCCGGGGTCCGGCGTTGTTCGAGGGATTCAATTTCGCTGAGACCGCTGAGGATCTCGTTTTCGAGGCTATCGCCGGAGGCGGTGTGGTTTTTCATCTTTAAAACAAGACGGTCGTCTAGTAGCAGGAATCTGGGGCGAAGGCAATCAGCCGGCAGGATAAAAATCGGGGGGACTTTTAGGTGGTTAAGGATGTCCACAATCCGGTTGCGGTTGGCCACCGGTGAAGCGAAGGACCGCGGGCATCCTGCCTTTCTTCCGCCCGACTGACGGAGGCAACGCCATCGATGCGGGCGGGAAGCCCTCGCTCCTTTCTCCCACCCCCCAAGCAGAAGCCCGGCGGGGTGTCCGCCGGGCTTCGCGTTGTTAATGGTTGGTGAGGCTGAGCCTCAGACTTCAGTTTAGAAGTCGTTGATTACGAACCGGATGCGTTTGGCCTGCTGCTTGGTCACCGCGGTGATTGCTTCACGGATTAGCGTGTTGCGGCCCTGCTGGCCGTTCACCCGATCCTGTTTCACGTCAGAAACGATGGTATCATCCTGCTGGCCACCGAGCATGCTGTCCGCGCCGGCTTCACCGTTCACGATGTCCGTGCCGTTGTTGCCGAAGAGCGTGTCGTTGTCCGCTCCACCAAGGATGGTGTCGTTTCCATCCCCGCCGTCAACCTCGTCCAGACCAGCTCCGCCGAGGATCGAGTCGTCGCCCGAGTAGCCATCGATCAGATCGTTGCCGTCGCCGCCCAGGATCGTGTCGTTGTAGGAACCACCATCAATGCTGTCGGCTTCAGTTCCGCCACTGATGAAGTCCGTTCCCGCGGCGCCGAAGAGCGTATCCGCTCCGGCTCCACCGTAGATGGAGTCGGCCCCGGCTCCGCCGAGGATGTAGTTGCCGACACTGTCACCCGTGATGGTGTCATTATAAGCCGTGCCGATCACGCCTTCCATGTTGATCAGGGAGTCAAAGCCACCAGACGTGTTGCTGAAGTAGCCATTGATACCCACGTTCACTCCGACGGTTGCTCCGGCCCACGATGTCACGTCGAAGTCTCCGCCACCGTTAAGAGTATCGTTGGTCGCGTCAGTTGGGAACACGAAGAGCGTGTCGTCACCGCCTGCGCCGTAGACGAAGTCTGCACCATTTCCGCCAACGAGGACGTCAGCACCAAGCGAACCATTCAGCGAATCATTTCCATCCTCACCGAGAATGGAGTCATTCCCGTAGGAGGCAAAGATCGTGTCGTTGCCGTTGCCACCGAAGAGGGTGTCATTGCCACCGCCGAAGGCATTCAGGGAGTCGTCGCCGTCTCCAAGATACACCAAATCTGTGTCCGATCCGGGGTCCACTGAGTCATTTTCCGTTCCACCGGAGATGGTGTCGCTGCCCGAGCCTCCCAAGATGGCATCGGCTCCTTCACCGCCGTAAATGGAATCCGCTCCGGTGCCACCATTCAGAGAATCGCCGGCAAAGCCGCCGTCAATGGAATCGTTGCCGGCCCCACCGTAAATCGTGTCGTAACCGGAGAAGCCGAAGATGGTGTCGTTGCCGTCGCCGCCGTCAACGGAGTCAGCGCCTTCGTCCAAATCCGTGTCATCCGCGAGGATCGTGTCGTTGCCCGTGCCGCCCAGAATCGTGTCGTTGCCGTCGTAGCCGTTGACGAAGTCATTATCGGCTCCAGCGTTGACATAATCGGCGTAGTCGCTCGCAAGGATGGTGTCGTTTCCTTCACCGCCGTAGATCGTGTCTCCATTGGTGTTGGAATAAATGTAATCGCCTGCTGCACCTCCATCAATCGAGGCATTGCCCGTGCCATAAACCCGCACCGTGTCGTAGCCGTCACCAGCGCTGATCGTGTCGCTACCCTCGTACGAGAAGATGGAATCGTTCCCTTCCCCGCCCACGACGGAGTCTGAACCATATCCCGAGACAATGGTGTCCGAGCCGTCCCCCCCGTTGATCGTGACAGCGGCATCGGAGTAAAAGAGATCAATGTCATCGTTGCCTGCGGCTCCATAAACGGCAACCGTGTTTTCCCCGTTGCCGTTGGCGTCCGAAAAATTCACCTCATCGTCACCATTGCCAGCATTAATGACAATCGTGTCCGCCGCGTAGTTCAGATCGCCGGCGAAGTCGATGTTTTCGAAAGTAATCGTGTCATCGCCGCCGCCCGAATTAATGATGATCCCCTGAATGCCGGGAGCGATCGTTTCGAGGTCGGACGGAGAAATTCCCCCGCCACCGGTCCAGGAGAGGTAAACACCGCCACCACCCTGATAGAGCGAGATGTTGTCGTCCGCGCCGTTGAAGTTGACCGTCAAAGTCAGGGCAACCGGGTCATACACGGAACTGACAAACGCCGGTGTCCGGCGTTGTTCCAGGGATTCGATTTCGCTGAGACCGTTGAGGATCTCATTTTCGAGGCTTTCGCCGAGGGTGGTGTGGTTCATTTTTTGCTCAATTAGAACACGCGTTTTAACAAAATCAAAAGCGACGGGCAATTAGCCGAAAGGATGAAAATCAGGGGTGAATGTTAAGGAGGTTAATAATTTTTATCGAAGAAAATTCGCTCGAAGTCCGTCTGACCCCCAAGCAGAAGCCCGGCAGGTTCTCTGCCGGGCTTCGCGTTGTTGAAGGTTGTTGAGGTTTCCCTCGGACTTCGGTTTAGAAGTCGTTGATCACGAACCGGATGCGCTTGGCCTGCTGCTTGGTCACCGCATTGATCGCTTCGCGGATCAGGGTGTTGCGGCCTTGCTGGCCATTCACACGATCCTGTTTCACGTCCGACACGATGGTGTCATCCTGCTGACCGCCCAACATGCTGTCGGCTCCGGCTTCCCCATTCACGATGTCCGTGCCGTTGTTGCCGAAGAGCGTGTCGTTGTCCGCTCCACCGAGGATGGTGTCATTTCCATCGCCACCGTCGACTTCGTCCAGACCCGCTCCGCCGAGGATCGAGTCATCGCCCGAGTAGCCATCGATCAGATCGTTGTCGGTGCCACCAAGGATGGTGTCGTTGTAGGAACCTCCGTCGATGCTGTCGGCCCCAGCGCCGCCACTGATGAAGTCCGTGCCAGCTGCGCCGAGCAGGGTATCCGCTCCGGAATCTCCGTAGATGGAGTCTGCTCCGGCTCCGCCGAGGATATAGTTGGCTCCGGTGTCACCAAGGATGGTGTCATTGTAAGCCGTGCCGATCACACCTTCCATATTGCTCAGGGTGTCAAAACCACCAGAGGTGTTGCTGAAGTAGCCATTGATGCCCACGTTCACTCCCACGGTTGCTCCGGCCCACGACGTCACATCGAAGTCGTAACCGCCGTTCAAAGTGTCATTGGTCGCGTCGGCCGGGAACACCAGGAGGGTGTCATCACCGTAGCCGCCGTAGAGGAAGTCCGCGCCATTGCCGCCGATCAGGCTGTCGTCGCCGGAATTACCGCTAAGGGTGTCGGCGCCGTTGGAGCCCAAGAGGATGTCATTGCCGTCGTTACCGTAGATCGAGTCGTTATCTAGTCCACCGTCGATGGAATCGTTTCCGTCTCCGCCTGAGATGCTGTCATTGCCTGCGCCGCCGTAGATCGTGTCGTTTCCGGTGCCGGAGGAGGGGATGAAGTCCGCATCGTTACCGCCGTTGACGTAATCGTTTCCACTTTGGTCATCAATGAAGTCACTGCCATTGCCGCCGTTGATCACATCGGCTCCGTCGCCACCAAGAATCGTGTCGTTACCCGATAGTCCGGAGATGGTGTCGTTGCCAGATCCGCCGTCAACAGAGTCGGCAGCAGCGTCCATGTCAGAATTATCCGCAAAGATCGAGTCATTGCCAGCGCCGCCCTGGATCGTGTCGTTGCCAGCGTAGCCATTCACGGAGTCGTCGCCATCGCCACTATTGACATAGTCGGCGAAGTCGCTGGCCAAGATGGTATCATTGCCTTCACCGCCGTAAATCGTGTCGCCGTAGGTGTCCGAGTAGATGTAATCATCGCCCACGCCGCCGTCGATGAAGGTATTGCCAACCGCGTCCGCCTCGACAAAGATGACGTCATCGCCGCTGTTACCGAGGATGGTATCGTTGCCGTTGCCCGAATAGATGGAATCATCACCCTCGCCGCCGACTACGGAATCGGACCCGTATCCAGACACGATTGTGTCATCACCGATGCCGCCGGAGATCGTGGTGGCAGTGTACATGTCGTAAAGAAAGACATAGTCATCGCCCGCACCGGCATCGATGGAAACGGTGTTGTAACCGTCGCCTGCGTTGGAGGAAAAGTAGATGGCGTCGTCGTTGCCCTCACCGTTAATGACGATCGTGTCGTCCCCGTAGTTCAAGTCGCCGCCGAAGTCGATGTTCTCGAAGGTGATCGTGTCTTCGCCGCCACCCGAGTTGATGATGATCCCCTGGATGCCGGGGGCGATGGCTTCGAGGTCGGACGGAGAGATTCCCCCGCCGCCGGTCCAGGAGAGGTAGACCCCGCCACCACCCTGATAGAGCGAGATATCGTCGTCCGCGCCGTTGAAGTTGACCGTCAAGGTCAGCGCAACCGGGTCATACACGGAACTGACAAACGCCGGTGTCCGGCGTTGTTCCAGGGATTCAATTTCACTGAGACCGTTGAGGATCTCATTTTCGAGGCTTTCGCCGAGCGTGGTGTGGGTTTTCATTTATTGAATAATCGAGAACTTGCTTTATCAGAAATGGGAGCGGCAGGCAATCAGCCGAAAGGATGAAAATCAGGTGTGATTCTTTAGGTCGTTAATCAAATCCCCAAGCAGAAGCCCGGCGGGGTGACCGCCGGGCTTCGCATTTTGGAACCTAAGGAGCCCGCAGGCCCAAAACTCGGGCTTAAACGCCGAAGTCGTTGATCACGAACCGGATGCGTTTGGCTTGCTGCTTGGTCACCGCGGTGATCGCTTCACGGATCAGGGTGTTGCGGCCCTGCTGGCCATTCACCCGATCCTGTTTCACGTCCGACACGATGGTGTCATCCTGCTG
>JBGSVZ010000006.1:0-2345 GCA_041752695.1 Terrimicrobiaceae bacterium | reverse complement strand
ACCCGATCGATCGAGCCGGGGCAGACGGTTGCGGCCACCATGACGGCGCCGGAGCTTTTCGTTGTGGCGGAAAAGCTCGAGAACATGAAACTGAAAGTGGCCGTGGCGGAGGCCGACATCAGTCGGTTGAAGGACGGCCAGCAGGCCATCTTTACCGTGGATGCGTGGCCTAATCGTTCTTTCGAAGCCACGGTGAAAAAGGCGGAATATGGGTCCACGGTGACTGACAACGTCGTGACCTACTCGACCGAGCTGGAGGTCTCGAACGACGACCTTAGCCTGCGCCCCGGAATGACGGCGACGGCGGAGATCGCGGTGGCTGAGACCGATGGTGCCCTTCTCGTGCCCAATGCGGCCCTGCGATTCAAACCCGAATCCGACGAACCAAAAGCCGCGGGCGGTGAGCCGAAGCGCTCGTTCGTACAGAGCCTCATACCCGGACCGCCTCGCCGCGGTTCGGGGAAACCCGGTGCTGAAGAAAATGCGCCGACGACTCAGCCCGGTGAGCACGCCCGCATCTGGGTTTTGCGGGAGGATGCGCCTGTGCCAATCGAACTGCAAACAGGTCTCACCAACGGACGGGTCACCGTTATTTCTGGCGAGGGTCTCACCGATAGTTTGTCCGTGATCACCCATGCGCGGAACAGCCAGCCATGAACAAGCCCCTCATCGAGCTTCGTGGAATCACCAAGAGCTACGGCACGGGCGACGCAGCATTTCTGGCCCTTCGGGGAATCGACCTCACCATCAACCAGGGCGACTTTGTCGCAGTGATGGGGCCGAGCGGTTCCGGAAAATCGACCCTGATGAACCTCCTCGGCTGCCTGGATACTCCCACCACGGGCGAATATCTCTACGAGGACATTGCCGTGGAGCAACTCAATGCCGACCAGCGCTCCCTACTGCGGCGGCATGCCCTGGGTTTTATTTTTCAGGGCTTCAACCTCCTGGGTCGCACGAGCGCCCTGGAGAATGTCGAGTTGCCGATGATCTATCGCGACACCCCGCGTTCGGAGCGGCAGCAACTCGCGAAGGAAGCGCTGGCCACCGTGGGCCTCGAGACCAAATTCTCGAACACCCCGGCCGAACTCTCGGGCGGACAGCAGCAGCGGGTGGCCATTGCCCGCGCCATCGTGACCTCCCCATCGACCCTGTTGGCCGACGAACCGACGGGCAATCTCGATTCCAAGACCACCACGGAGATCATGGAACTCCTCGCCCGCCTCAACGTGGAGCGGGGAATCACCATCCTGCTGGTCACCCACGAAGACGACGTCGCGGCCTATGCCCGCCGGACGATTCAAGTGCGGGATGGTCTGATCGCGGCCGACCACTCCAAAAATTGAAATCATGATTGGAAACGCCTTTCACATCGCGCTGCGGGAAATCCGCCGCAATCTCATGCGAGCCTTCCTGACGGTGCTGGGAGTGATTATTGGCGTGGCCGCGGTGATCACCATGGTGACACTGGGGCAGGGAACCACCCAGGCGGTGAAAAACCAGATCTCCAGCCTGGGCAGCAACCTCGTGATGCTGCGTCCCGGCATGGGCTTCGGTCCACGGGCCTCCGCGGCGGGCGTGCCGAACTTTACCGAAGCGGACGTGGCGGTGCTGCAGAGTCAGGTCTACGGAATCGCAGCCATCGCCCCGGTGACCACCAGCAACTTGAGCACGATCTACCGGCAGAATGCGCGCTCCACCAGCATCACCGGGACCACCCCAGCCTATTTCGGGATCAACAACTGGAAACTGGCCCAGGGTCGGTTTTTCGACGAGACCGACCTTCGCGCCGGAGCTGCGGTCTGCGTCATCGGAGATACTGCAAAATCCGAACTCTTTGGCACGGAGGATCCCATCGGGAAATTGGTCCGGATCGGCAAGGCCTCAACTAGCAATTCGACGAGCAATTCCTCCTCGACCAAGGAGACGCCGTATTCCTCCTCGTTTCAGGTCATTGGCGTTCTGGCGGCAAAAGGCCAATCCGGCATGGGGAATCAGGACGACACAATCATCGTGCCGATTTCCGCCTTGCAGCGCCGATTGACCGGTCGCACTTCCTCGCGGGACATTTCGCAGATCACCATCTCCGCCGAGGAGGGTGCGAGCAGCGAGCGCCTCATCGCGGATGTTACGTCTCTCATGCGCAGCCGACGAAATCTGGCCCGGAATGAGGACAATGATTTCAACGTCTTCGACACCCGCCAGATTGCCGAAACGCTCAGCGCTTCGACAAAAATGATGACCACCCTGCTCGCCGCCGTGGCGGGAGTGAGCTTGCTGGTGGGAGGAATCGGCATCATGAACATCATGCTGGTCAGCGTGACGGAAAGAACCCGGGAGATCGG
>JBGSVZ010000005.1:0-107125 GCA_041752695.1 Terrimicrobiaceae bacterium | reverse complement strand
GTTCCCGCGACGCCCAGGGCCACGATGCGGCCGTCCCGCGCGACCGCCGCGCCGACGGCGGGCAGTTGGTATTTGGCCCGCAGCGCTTCCAAGCGCGTCGAGAGATCAGTTTCGGCCCGGGCCGCCGTCGCCATGGCAACCCCGACCACGACGGCAAGCCGGAGGATACGTCGGATCATCGAACAATGCTTCCGCACCCGGTCGCGCTGGTCGAGTGAATTTTCCTCGGATGTCGCACCCGTGGTTGTTTTTCTTGCCTCGGACGCAGCCTTCATGGTCTCTGGGGCCCTACGATCCGACCGGCGGCGACGGCGCCAGCAATATCCCAACCCCACCACCAAACCCATCCTGATGAAAACCATCCGCGACGTCACTTTTGACCTCCTTCGGGCCTTCGACATCACAACCATATTCGGCAATGTCGGCTCAACGGAGGAGACGTTCCTGAAGAACTTTCCTTCCGATTTTCGCTACATTTTGGGACTGCAGGAAGCGTCCGTTGTCGGAATGGCGGACGGGTTTGCCCAATCCACGCGCCGCCCCGCCCTGGTCAACGTTCACACCGGTGCCGGACTCGGCAATGCCATGGGAACGCTGCTGACGGCTTTCCAGAATAAGACGCCGCTGATCATCACGGCCGGGCAACAAACCCGCGAGATGCTGCTGATGGAACCCTGGCTCACCAACATCGAGCCGACTTTGATGCCCAAGCCATGGGTAAAATGGGCGTATGAACCGACTCGCGCCGAGGACGTTCCTGCCGCTTTTATGCGGGCGATCGCCACCGCCCTCCAACCGCCGGCAGGCCCGGTTTTCCTCTCCCTGCCGCTCGACGATTGGGAAAAACCGGCCCTCGGACCGGCCATCATTCGGTCCGTCTCCACGCGGACGGCCCCCGACCCCGACCGCCTGGCAGAGTTCGCCGAAATCCTCTGCCGAGCGGAGGCTCCGGCTCTCATCTACGGCGCGTCCATCGCCCGCTCGCAGGGCTGGAATGACGCGATTGCCTTGGCCGAAGCGCTTGGTGCCCCGGTCTGGGCCGCACCGGCCTGTGAGCTTCCGCCGTTTCCCGAGGATCATCCTCTCTATGTGGGCGGCTTGCCTTTTGCCATTGGCCCTCTGAGCAAAAAACTTGAGGGACACGATGTGGTACTGGTGGTGGGAGCCCCTGTCTTTCGCTATTACCCCTATGTCGAGGGATCCTACTTGCCACCGGGTCTGCGCCTGCTGCACATCTCCGACGATCCGGGAGAGACCTCCCGTGCGCCTGTCGGTGACAGCCTGATTGGGGACTCGAAGCTTTCCCTCGCCGCGCTAACCAAGCTGATCGAGGACCACACTCCGAAGTCATCCGCCTCCCATACCCGGGTCGAGCACCGAATGGCACCGCATCCTCCCGCCCAAGAGGAACCAAGCGCCGGTGGCCCGCTCACCGCTGCGGAAGTCTTTGCCGCGCTGCAGGAAATCCGCCCGCCCCATACGGTCCTCGTCGAAGAAAGTCCATCGAATCTGGCCGCTCTCCACCAGGCCTGGCCGATCACCGAACCGGACACGTTCTACACCTTTGCCAGCGGCGGACTGGGATGGAACCTGCCGGCTTCCGTTGGCATCGCCCTTGCCGAACGAGACAGCGGACGGAACCGGCCTGTGCTCGCGGTCATCGGCGACGGCTCGTTCCAGTATTCGGTGCAGTCGATCTGGACGGCAGCGCATCTCCAGATCCCCATGCTTATCGTTGTGCTATGCAATGAGGAATATTGCATCCTGAAGTCCTTCTCCGTGCTTGAGCAAGCCCCGGGCGTACCCGGATTCGATATCCCCGGTCTTGATATTGTCTCCCTCGCGCGCGGATACGGCTGCACAGCGGTGCGCGTGGAAACGATTGAGGCGATTCAGGCGGAGGCTGTCAGCGCCTGGACGCGGAACGGACCGACTGTCTTGGAAATCCCGATCACCAAAACTATTCCGCCGCTGATCTGAAATCCGTTCTGCCGTAGGTTGGCTCCTCTGCTTTTCACGGAATCCCCACGGCCTCAGCTCTGGATTTTTCGGAAAACTGACGTTTTCCGCTACACGGCAGCGCGTTTTGTGGAATGATCTACGGTTCATGCCCTTCTCATCCGCCATCTCTCGTGCGCTGCGGGACAAATCCCCGCTCCTGCGCCGCTTCGAGGACCTCCTGGCACCGGTCGCCGACGAGGCGCTTTCGCGCATGGCGCGCGAATCCGCCACCCTCACCCGGCGGTATTTCGGGCGCACGATGCGTCTTTTCGCCCCGCTTTACCTCTCCAACGAATGCATCAATTCGTGCGCCTACTGTGGATTTTCCCGCGAGAACGCCATCCTGCGGGTCACGCTGGAACTTGACGAAGTTGCCCGCGAGGCCGAACACCTCGCCGCCCAGGGATTTCGCAACATCCTTCTCGTGGCGGGCGAACACCCGAAATTCGTCTCCGGCGGCTATATGGAGCGCTGCCTGCGCCGCCTCACTCCGATCATCCCCAGCGTGAGTCTGGAGGTGGCACCGATGGAAACCGCCGACTATCTCCCGTTGGTCGCCGCCGGAGCGGAGGGGCTGGTGGTTTATCAGGAGACCTATCATGAACCGACCTATGCCGAGATGCACCTCACCGGTCCCAAAAAGGACTACCTTTGGCGGCTCGACTGCCCGGAACGTGCCTACGACGCCGGATTCCGCCGCGTCGGCGTGGGGGCGCTTTTTGGACTATGGAACTGGCAGGAAGAGGCCGTCGCGCTGGCCGCGCATCTGGAATATCTCTTGCGGACGTGCTGGAAGGCGCAGCTCACCGTCAGCCTGCCGCGGCTACGTCCGGCCGCCGGCGAATTCGAACCCACCCATCCCCTGCCCGATCGCGAGTTCATCCAACTCCTCTGCGCCCTCCGCATCACTTTCCCGCAGATCGGCCTCGTCATGAGCACGCGTGAACCAGCAGCGCTGCGCGACGCAACGGCGCCGCTCGGTGTCACCCTGATGAGTGCCGGCAGCCACACCGAACCCGGGGGGTACACCGGACAGGGCAAAGAAAACCTCCACCAGACCGTGCGCGGACGCCAGATCGCCGCGGTCGGGGAGGGCGCGGAGGGACAATTCGCCATCTCCGACGACCGCTCGCCCGAAATCGTCGCCGCCCGCCTGCGCGACCTCGGACTCGACCCCGTCTGGAAAGATTGGGACGCCGCCATCCTCAACGCCGCGTGACCACGATTTTGGTCAACGGAGAACGGCGGGAAAGTGCCGCCTCCACCGTCACCGGATTTGTGGAGGAACTCGGCCTGCCCCCGGAAATGCTGCTCGTCGAACACAACGGGACCGCGCTGCATCGCTCGGAATGGCCGGCCACGGAACTGCATCCCGACGACCGCCTGGAGATTCTCAAGGTCGCGGCGGGAGGGTAAAAATTGGCTTTGCTTTCGGGCCAGATAACGTTTTCTCAACCATCCCATGAACTCGATGCTCCCCGAGAATCCCATTGCACGCTGGCTGCTCGTGCTGATGCTGCTGGCGGGGGTGTATTTTTTTCAGGGCTTCCTGATTCCCGTTCTGGCGGCCTTGATCATAGGATTTGCCAGCTGGCCGCTCTACCGTCGACTGGTCAGGGCCTGCGGCGGCCGGACGGCCCTCTCCGCCACCATTGCTCTGCTCGTGGTGTTGCTGGTTCTGGTGATTCCGCTGGCGTTCATGCTTTCCTATTCGATCTCGGAGTTTCGCAGTTGGTTTGGCTGGTTGATGGAGGCTAACAAACACGGCCTGCCCACCCCGGCCTGGCTGGCCACGGTGCCCTTTGCCGGCCCCTGGTTGCTGGAAAGCTGGCATGTCTATCTGGGCAAACCAAATGCCCTGGAGGAGCTGGTGAAAAGCATCAGCGGTGAACAGATCGGCGGTGTCTACCGGCTCATGCTCGCGACCGGCAACTATTCGTTCAACCTCGTGCTGAATGTGCTGTTTGTCATGCTCACGCTGTTCTTCATCTACAAGGACGGCTCGGCCATGGCGGCCCAGATTGACCGGGTGGGCGAGCGCATTCTTCCCCGGCGCTGGCTTCGTTTCTCCCGGGTCGTTCCGGCCACGGTGAGCGCCACCGTCACGGGCATGACCATCATTGCGGTCGGCGAAGGCATCATCCTCGGTATCGCCTACAAGCTGGCCGGGGTTCCCTCGGCTTTTCTGCTGGGTGTGGTCACGGGCTTTATGGCGATGATTCCCGGGGGTGCTCCCCTGGCCTTCACCTCGGTCTCGCTCTACCTCGTGGTCAGCGGGAGCCCGATGGCTGGACTGGCCCTGTTCATCTGGGGCTCGGTGGAACTTTTCATCGTGGACAAAACCCTTCGTCCCAAGCTGGTGGGGGGGCCGATCCGGCTGCCGTTTTTGCCGACTTTTTTCGGGCTGATTGGCGGCGTGAAAACCATGGGCCTGGTGGGACTCTTCGTGGGACCGGTATTGATGGCGTTGCTATTCGCCACGTGGCGGGAGTGGTTAAACACGGTCGATGAGGAAGCGACAGACGAAGAGGTGGCAAGCCCTTCGTAGGTGCCTCCGAATCTCATGTTCCGCCTTCTGGTTTCTGCCGTTTTTTTTGCGGCGATGCTCTTTCCCCTCCAGGCGGACGACAAGGGCGAGGCGGCGGGAGCCGATGATTTCATCCGCGAGTTTCTCCGGGAGCAGCCGCGCTTCCGCATCAGCGGCATCATCACAATCAAAAAACCTGGAAAACCTCCCGTGGAATGCGGCGCCCGGATCCGTTTCGACCGCAATACAGGAGCCGTCTTTGCCTACAACACCACGGGCGACGAACCCGAGCCCTGGGACTTCTATTTCTGGAACAAGAACCTCGCTCTCTTCGTCTATAATCGGGACCGCAGCACGGTGGTGAAATCCGAATGGCTCGGCGCCCCCTACCGGCCCGCCTTCAATTTTATCTGGGACGTTTTGCGGGAAGCGGAAAAAGGGGCCGGGTTCCGGACGCTGCTCTTTTCCGGATTGATGCAGATGGACATGCACACGCACGGCGGCATCACCGAGATCTTTTTCGTCAAACGCTTCGGCCCCATCTCGGTGGAAAAGATTTCCTTCACCTTCGACGAGAACTACCGCCTGCGGGCGATGCAACTCACGGAGTCCACCGGCGCGACGTATTCGTTCAAAGCCATCACGTATGAGAAGCTGAACAAAAAACTCCCCCGCCCGAATATCAAGAAACAACCGAATCCCTGGTGGTAGAGACCAGGAAAATCAGCGGCTGTTCTGAAAAATAAATCCGTTCTGTTTGCGAATCACTTTGTAACGACCACTGGCCGACTCCGCCGGGACCGCGGGTGCGGTGGGAATCTCCTCCTTGTCGGCCACCAAGGGCGTGCCGGAATTTTCCTCCAGCCCCACAAAGGTGGGTCCATGCATCGCGCAGGATTCGGTGGGAACCGTTTCCTTCGGTAACTCGACATCATACGCGGTCCCAGCCTCCTGACACGATGTCGTCGCCACCATTCCCGACGAACGGCAAAGCTGGACTGCCGCAAGCTCGGAGCGGGGAAACGGCGCGGCTTCGTATTTAAAATTGGCCGCCTGCTGCATGAAGTCCACCCAGATGGGCAGGGCAAGCGCGCTGCCGTATCCGCGGTTCGTAATCGTCTGGGGACGGTCCATTCCCACCCACACTCCACACGTCAATCGTGTCGTGTAACCCAAAAACCAGGCGTCTTTATACTCGTCGGTGGTCCCGGTTTTTCCCGCCGCCTCAACCTTCAGTCCGAGTGATCCCGAGACCGCAGCCGTCCCCTTGCGCACGACATCGCGTAGCAGTTCGTTGACCAACCAGTTCACGCCGGGATTCAGACATTTCAACTCCCCGCGCGATGCCTTGTAGATGGTCCTGCCGGTACGGTCGTCAATCCGGTCAATGATGTAAGGCTGTTTGCGAACGCCATTGTTGGCGAACATCGTGTAGGCACCGACCAGACTCTTTAAAGTGGTGCCAAATGCCCCCAGATAGATCGCGGGCATGTCGGGAACGTCCTGCAACCCCGCCTGCACCGCCAGATCATGCACGGCCCGACGCGTGGCATATTCGCCCACTCGGACGGTCATGGTGTTACGCGACCGGATCAATCCCAGTGAAGCGGGTTGGAGACCCTCATTTCTCCCATCGGAATTTTTCGGCGACCAGGTGGTTTCCAGACCCGCGATGTCCCCGGCGACAATCGGTCCATCGTCGACCAGAGTTCCCGGTACCATGCCTCGTTGAAAGGCCGCGGCGTAAACAAACGGCTTAAAGGTCGAGCCGATCTGCCGCATGGAAAGGAGAGCGCGATTATAGGGGTTATGCTTAAAATCCCGCCCACCCACGATGGCAAGGATACCGCCATTTTGATTATCAATCGCCAGAAGTGCGCCCTGCACATACGGACTCTCCGTCGCGGCCTGCGCGGGTTCCGGGAGCGCCAGGGAAGTCTCACGAGTCGGATGGGGCCACCCTTTCTCCGATTCGATTTCGGCCAGGTGCTTTTCCACCGCATCCTCCGCCAGCAACTGCAGGCGACGGTCGATCGTGATATAAATTTTCAGCCCGCCGCGCTCGATCACATCCGGCGCGAGCACGATGTTCAAATCGCGCATCATCGCGTCCATCGCATAGTCTTTCTGGCTCACGGGAGGCAGGCGCTTGCCCAGAGGCATCTTTTCGGCGCGGGCCGCCTTCGCCTCCTCCGGCGTGATCATCGCCATCTCCTCCATGCGGACGAGCACCTGGTCGCGCTCGCGTAGCGCCGTGGCGGTCCTCTCCAAGGGACTCAGCCGGTTGGGACTGCGAATCAAACCCGCGAGGATTCCTGCTTCCGAGAGGGAAAGCTCGGCCGCCGTTTTTCCAAAACACGCCCGAGACGCCGTTTCCACCCCATACAATCCGCGACCGTAATAGATGCGGTTGGCATACGCCTCCAGGATCTGTGCCTTGGAAAAATTCTTTTCGATGCGCAAGGCCAGCAGCGCCTCAATGACCTTTCGCCGCCAGCGATTTTCATCCAGCGCAAACGTATTGCGCGCCAATTGCTGCGTGATCGTGCTGGCCCCTTCCTCCACGCCGCCGGCCTGGAGGTTTTTCAGGACAGCCCGGGCGATGCCTTTGAAGTCCACGCCCCGGTGTTCGTAAAAGCGGGAGTCCTCCCGCGCGATCACGGCATTGATAAAGTTCGGCGAGATTTTGTCGAAAGGCACGACATACCTCACCTCACCCTCCAGGCGACTGTAGCGCTGTCCACTTGCGTCGAAAACCTCAGAGATCGCCGGGATCGCATGCAACTCCGCCAGGTCAAAGGAATCCGCGGTTTTTTGAAAATCCAGATACTTCGGATAGACCACAACCCACGCGACCAAGGCCACCGCGATGAGACCAACAACCGTCAGCAGACCCAGCGCCATGACAAGGCGCTTCAGCCAGCGAAATTTCGGCTTCGATACAGTCTCTCCCACAGCTCCACCGATAGCCTCAAGGCCACGGCTTGTCAGCTACAACCACCCTTACGCGGACCTCAGGGTCAGACCGTGAAAAAATACCGCACCAGATGAAAAAACACCGGCGCGGAAAAGCAGAGCGAATCCATCCGGTCCATCACCCCGCCATGCCCCTCGATCAGCGAGCCATAATCTTTCACCCCGCGGTCACGTTTGATGGCGGACATGACCAATCCCCCCGCGAACCCGAGCAGAGTAATGACCAGCGACATTCCCGCCGCCTGCCACGGAGTGAACGGCGTCGCCCACCACAGCGCCGTGCCCAGCAGGGTTGCGGAAAGCACGCCGCCAACAAATCCCTCCCAGGTTTTATTCGGGCTGACCAGGGGAACGATCTTATGTTTTCCGCAGGTTTTGCCCCAAATGTATTGCAGGACGTCACTGGCTTGAACCACCAGAACAAAATAAAAGAGGAGTTTGCCGTTCTGACCCTCGTAACCCGGAATGTCCAGGGTCAGCAGGGCCGGCGCGTGGCTGACGCAATAGACACAGATCATCAGTGCCCATTGAATCGTCGCCGTGCGTTGGAGGAAGTTTTCCGTATCCCCGCAAAGCACGCTGCGCAGGGGGACAAAAAGAAAGGCATAGACCGGAATAAAAATGGCGAAGAGACCATACCAGTCCGTCGCCACCAGCCAATACTGCACCGGGGTGATGATAAAGAAGGCCCAGAAAAGCGTACGGTGATCGCCCGGGCGGGTCGGAGCCATGGTGAGAAATTCCCGCAGCGCGAGGAATGAGGTCAGCCCAAACAGAACCACCGACCCGATGCCACCGCTCAACATCGCGAGGAAAAAGATCGCCACCATCATCCACCAGGCCTTGGTGCGGGCGTTGAGATTCGCGATGGTTTTGCGATATCCTTCGTCCCCCGGCCGCCGGGCTAGCAGCCAGCCAGCCAAGCTCGCCAGCACCAGCATGGCGATCACGCCCCCCACCAGCCACCCGGTTTCCCGATCAAATAACAGCGTCATATTTTTTAGGTCAGCCGCAGACACCAAACCGCCTCGCGCGCTCTGGCGAGAAAATCCGCTTTCGTTTCGCCGGGCTCCAGCCGCAGCGGTTTTCCCACCGTGATGCTGCCGAGGAGGGGGACAAAAACGATCTCTCCCTTCGGCAGGATACGGTTGAGGTTTTCCAGGTAAATCGGAACGAGTTCCGTCTTCGGCCGATCCTTGGCGAGGTGATAAAGACCGCCTTTGAAAGGCTGCGGCTCGGGACCGGAAAAACGCCCGCCCTCCGGAAAAATGATGAGTGACTCCCCCGCCTCCAGCACCGCCAGCATGGCACGCAGGGGGTTGTTTTCCGCCGTCACCTTTCGGCGCTCAATCAGCAGCGCCCGGAAGACATGGTCAGCCAGCCACGGCCGCAACCGTCCCGAAGACCAATAGTCCTTGGCCGCGACCGGGCGCGTTTTCGCGCGGATGTGCGACGGCAACGCCGCCCAAAGCACCGCCGCATCCAACGTGCTCGTGTGATTCGCAAAGTAAATCCGCTGCCGGGCCACCGGCTCCGCGCCCAACCACCGCGCGTTTGCTCCGGTGAGCAGGCGAATCAAAAAAGCCACCCTCGCGCTCATCGGACCTCCAGCGCCCGCACGATACGCGCCGTGCGGCGAAAGACCGTGACAAGGCAACCCAGGGCGATTACGGCAAGTGCCAGCGTGATCACGGGAAAGGCGATACCAATCACCCCCAGCGCCGCAGCAAGGACACAGGCGGCGGTCATCACCGCCATGCGGTGCTGCTTCGCCATGGGTCCGCAAAAATCCTGTCCCGCTCCCGCCGAGGCCCCAAGCGCACGCACGTAAGCGGTCAGCACGGCCAGCACCGCGCAGGTCCATCCCAGCCCTGCGCTCCAGGGCGTCACCATCGCGGCATACCCGGCCCCGATAAAGATGAACGCATCGGCAAACCGGTCGGGCAATTCATTGAAAATTTCCCCCGACTTGGTGCGGAATCCGCCTTCCACCGCCACCATGCCATCGAACAAATTGCAGAGCAGACGCGCCTGAATGCAAACCGCGGCGACAAGGAACCACCACCAACCCGCCCCCGTTGCGGCCAACGATGCCCCCGCGGCCGCCCCAAACACCGCGCTTGCCACGGAAATCTGATTCGGCCGGATGCCGCTCTTGGTCAGAAGACCGGCGATGGACGCCGCCCAGCGCGTGTTGCGGGATTTGATGGGACGACGGGATCCTTCCATCCGCCGACCCAAGCAGGAAGCCGCGCGCAACGCAATTCCCGCCATGATCGTTTGAGTTTGAAAACCCCAACGTTCTCCCCCACCCTGACCGCCTGTGAAAAATTTCCGAAATTTGGTCGTCCTCCTTCTCGCGGTGTTCACCCTCGCCGGATGCGACAGTCCGCAGCGCACGATCGACACCCTGCGTGCTGAGATCGCGGCTTTCAAGACCGCCCCCGACGCGAAAAAACAGGCGGAGATCGAAACCCACTTTGCCAAGCTTGAGGAACAGATCGCCAAAACCGAAGGGAAGGATTCCATCCAAGCCGATCTCCTCCGACGCCAGTACGCCGGGCTGCAAGGGGAATATCAGGCGGCGAAACTCGCCAAGACCCTCAACGACGCCAAGAACGCCATCCAGGGCATCGGCGAGGCTTTTAAGGAAGGGGCCAAGAGCTTCGGTGACACCCTAAAAAACTCCGGCACCGATTCCGAATAGGCGCGCCCCTAGTCCGAGCGGCCCCGGCCGTCGACCGTCCAGGTTTCCAGGACCTCCGCATCTCGCACGAGGTGGACCTGGGAAACGAGATTGACCACCGGACAAACGTGGGCGGGAACAAACCGCAGGCGACTCCCCAGATCAAGATCATCCACTCCCGGACCACTGAGGAACCCGTGTTCTTCACTTAGCCGCGTCACCACGATGCCGGGAAACTCCACGCATCGCGCGGCCAGACCCCCGGCCGTTTTGTCACTGCTGAAAATTTTGGACCCTGCATCGATAAGGGCAAGGCCCCGCATGGGACGGTCGATCACCGTGGCAAGCACAGTGAGGGCCGTGTCGGATAGAGGCATGACGGAGGAGCCCTCCGCCAAAAACAAATCCCCAAAAACGTAGCTGCCTGGCCGCACCGCTTGGACGCCAGACTGGCGGGCCATGATGGCGGCGGTGACACTGCAGCCCGGCCAAAGAGGCAAATCCCCACCCACGGCAGCAGCGCAGTCAGCCATCCTTCCGTGGGCCCGGACCGCAACCTGGAGCGCCTCGTCTGCGGACGTGGCCGCGTAGGCATGACCCTCATGCGTAAACAGCCCGATCAGTTCCATGCGGGAGGAGCCCCGGATCCGGGCACCGAGACTGGCCGCTTCAGCAGCGCCCCGCACCCCTTCGCGACCTAGACCGGTGTCCACCGCCATCAGCACCGGAAGAGAAAGTTCCGCCTGCTGCAATAAAACTTCCAGCACCTCACAGTGGGGTTCGCTCGTCACGGCGAGGACCAGCTGATCCAGTCGCGCGGCCAGGGCCCGCAGCCGCGAAGCCTGCCGCAGGTCCGCCAGGGAATGCGCGACAAAGATTCGCCGCACACCGGAGGGCAGCATGGCTTCCGCCTCGCCCAGCTTCGCGCAGGTCGCACCTTGCGCGCCCAAAGCCAGCTGCCGCCGTAACACCGGAACCAGCTTATGGGTTTTGCAATGCGGCCAGAGCTCGACCCCCGCGGAATTGCAGACTTCCTGCATACCACGAAGGTTGCGCTCCATCGCATCCGCCTCGATCAGCACGGTGGGAGTGGCGAGATCGGTCCAAGGCAAGGCCAGCCCGATCATTTACAACTCCATCACCGCTTCGCGGAGCGAATTCCATCGATCGGACGGCTGGGCGCCACTCGCCGTCACTTCAACCGCCACAAGGCAGAGGTCGTCCGCCGGTGGTTCATAGGCAGTGAACTCCAACACCCTTTCCAGGGTCGCTTGGGTGAAATCGGCGAGGTCCAGTTCAAGGTGTTGGCGCATCGCGGCGGCGAGGCGTTCGCGGCCATACTCCACCCCAGCGCCATTTTGAGCTTCGATAATGCCGTCGGTATAAAGCAGCAGCAGGTCCTCCTCGCAAAGGGGCCGGGTGAATTCGCGATATTCGGATTCGGGGAAAAGCCCGAGCGCGGGATTCTCCTTCAGCGACCCGTGCAGGGGCTCCACCTTGCCGGTCAGACGATTGCCAATGTAGGGGCTTGGGTGCCCAGCCGAGGCAAATCGGAGGGTCTGGTCACGGGTGTCGAGCACAACAAAACAGGCGGAGACAAAAATCAGCTGATCGGCCTGCCTCATGGTGTCGTGGAAGTTGCGGTTGAGCAGACTCAGGAACATGGCGGGGTCGTGGGCCGTGCGGGCCAGCCCGTGCAGCAGCGTGCGCAGAATGGCGGTGACCAACGCGGAACGCGTCCCGTGGCCCATCACATCGGCGATCAGCACTCCCGCACGGCTGTCGCCCAGTTTAATGATGTCGAAAAAATCGCCACTCACCGAAAGAGCCGCCCGGTAAACATGCTGAAAATGGAGCGTCAGGGAATCGCTCTGCGCCGCGGAGGGGACCTCGGGGTAGGCCCTGGGGAGGAACGCCTGCTGGAATTCCCGGGCCATCTCGAGATCGGTCTGGATGGCCTCGGTTTTTTCCGCAATCTCGCGCCGCAAATCGTCCTGATACCGCATGAGCCGCGCGGACATCGCCCCGAAGTCTCTGGCAAAGTCCTCGATTTCGTCACCCGTCTTAATCCCAGCCACCGCGGCGATGGCGGCCAAGGGGTCGGAGGTTGCGCCGGACCCCGCAGACTGAAGCCCCGGGCCGGCGGTCGCGGCCAGGGCGGCAGCGGCGTTTTCCAGGATCTCCAGGGGCGTCAAAAAATTCCGACCTACCAGAAACATGGTGACTCCCCCGCAGACGAGAATAATGCCCGCGCCGGCAATCATGAGAACGCAAGCGCGCTGCAACAACGGCGCCAGCACGACCGAGGCGGGCTCATGCACCAGAACGTAGCTGGACTCCCCCGTGACGTTTCCGGCGCGGTCCCGGACGCCCAGAAATTGGACGGGCGCAAACCCGGCCAGTTTTTGCCCGCCACCATTCAAATCGGCGAAGAACCACCCCGGGCCGCCGGTCCTGATCCGCGCCATGAGTTCCGACGGCAGAACTTTTCCCGAGGGCAGAAAATCCTTGTCGGACAGCCGCAGCAAAATCCGTCCGTCCGAGCCAACCACCTCCCCCACCGCATCTTCATGAGCTGCCATCACCGAGACTCCGGCGAAAAGGGGCGAAACATTCAACACCGCCTTGAGAACACCAACAAGCCCACCTTCTACATTCCGCAAGGGCAGGGCGAAATCGAGCGAAAATACCCCCGCACTCTGGTCGAAGGCCAATCCCTCCAGCACCGCGTCTCCCGCGCCGAGGAGAGCGGCGTCCCGCCACCAGCTTTCATCGGACTGGTCGTAGTCCGAAGTTTTTCCAGTGGCCGCAATCAGCCGGCCGGTAGCGTCGGCGACAATCAGTTCGACGACCAGGGGATTGACCGCCTGAAAAAGGCGGAGCTTATCCGCCAGCGGATTATTCAGCACCGCGGTCACGGCGGGTTCCGTAGCGGACCACGTTTTCCAGCGAGCCTCCATCTCCGCCACAGATGCCAACGGGCGGCTTTCCGCGGCGGCCAGTTCCGCCAAATTCCCGATCACCATGAGGTCATTCAGCCTGCTGACATCGCTTTCCACCACACGCCGCATGCTTCCGGCGACATGGGTGGCCTCGTTTTGAAAGCCTGTTCCCTGCTCGGCCACACGTTGGCGGTACCCCAGAGTCCAGATTACGGCGAGGGCCAGGAGGAGCAGGAGTCCTCCCACGAGGACAATCATGCCCATGATTTTTTTTCGCAGGCTGAGTTTCATGGCCGGCCGGGGACATCTCGATGCTCTAGGAACTCGGAAAGGAAAGCAATCACAACAGTTGCATAGGAGAGATTTCGCGCTTGCGAATAAGGCCGCGGCCAGAAAATCTCCCGGCATGTGCCAGCACTGCCCACCCTCACCGGAAGTTCCCCGCCGCCATTTTCTCAAACTCGCCGCCGGAGCCGCCCTCGGACTCGGACTGGCCGGGAGAGCTGAAGCCGCCCCTCCGCCACGGCCTCAGAATGTGATTTCTCCCGACGCCGCGCTGGAGCGTCTGCTCAAGGGGAATGCTCGCTACGTTTCCGGCTCGATGAATCGCCACGATTTCCTGGCCGAACGTCCCGCACTCACACTCGGACAAAATCCTTTCGCCGGCATCCTGAGCTGCGCGGATTCACGGATCGCCCCAGAATACGCCTTCGACACTGGCCGGGGAGATCTTTTTGTCTGCCGGGTGGCCGGAAACTTTGCCAACGCCGACACGATCGCCAGCTTTGAATATGGGGTGGCCGTGCTCGGTGTTCCCCTCATTCTTGTGCTGGGCCATGCGCGTTGCGGCGCGGTGGATTCCACGATCAAAGCCGTGAATGACGGCGCCAAGTTCCCCGGCCACATTCCCTCGCTCATCAAGGCCCTGAGACCCGCGGTGAAGGACGTCCTCGACCAGCCGGGCGACCTGCTGGCCAATGCCACCGCGCAAAATGTCCGGCTCACCGTCAAAAAACTTCAGTCGGCCACGCCCATTCTCCAGGAAGCCATTGCGGCGGGAAAACTCAAGATCGTGGGCGGCATCTACGAACTTCAGGACGGCCGGGTTGACCTCCTGAGTTAACTCGGAACAAAATCTCCAAAAGTCCCGCTTGCCACCCAAGCCGAACTACGGCAGGGTGGAAAGTTCCACTTTTTACAGTCATGAGCAGCATCATCGAAAAAATCGAAAGCGAACAGTTCAAGAAGGACGTCCCTGAATTCCGCGTGGGTGACACCATCAAAGTTCACACCCGCGTCATCGAAGGCGACAAAGAACGCGTGCAGGTTTACAGCGGCATCGTCATTGGCCGCAAGGGCGTCGGCTTAAACTCCAACTTCACCGTCCGCCGCGTCAGCTACGGCGAGGGTGTCGAGCGTGTATTCCCGCTGCACTCCCCGCGTATCGCCAAGATTGAGATTGAGCGCAAGGGCGAGGTCCGCCGCGCCAAACTGAATTATCTCCGCAGCCGCAAGGGCAAATCCGCCACCACGGTGAAGGAAAAAGCCGCCGGCGCCAAGTAGTCGACCCACCCGAAGGTTTTCATTTCATGCCCTGCTCCTTCGAGCGCGAATGTGCTCTCCGGGAGCAGGGCATTTTTTTGGTCGCCGGCATCGACGAAGCGGGACGCGGTCCCCTGGCGGGCCCGGTGGTGGCCGCCGCGGTGATCTTTCTGGAGCACTCCGCGCCCGACGGACTCGACGACTCCAAAAGACTGTCCTCTGCCACCCGCGAGGATCTCTACGACCAGCTCGTCGCGCAGCCTCATGTTCTCTGGGCCGTTTCTGTGCAGGATGCGCCCATCGTGGACCGGATCAATGTTCTTCAGGCCACCCACACAGCCATGCGGGAGGCCGTGAGGGCCCTAAGCCGCCCGGCGGAATACGCCTTGATCGACGGGCTCCCCGTGCGGAATTTTCCCATCGCCCAGACCGCCGTGGTCGGCGGAGACGGCTTGAGCTACTCCATCGCTGCGGCCAGCGTCATCGCCAAAGTCACGCGTGACCGCCTCATGCACGAGGCCCACCAGAGGTATCCCCACTATGGATTCCGCAATCACAAGGGATATGGCACTCCGGAACATCTCGCCGCCCTCCGCGAGCACGGACCGTGTCCCCTGCACCGGATGAGCTTCGCTCCCGTGGCGCAGCGGGAGTTGTTTTAAGACTTCCGATCTTCCAACTCCGACCCTCGATCTCCCAGCCCCTACCACCACATGCCCAAAGGACCCCAGGCGTCCATATTCATGGCGGCCGCCTGGTTCATCTGGGCGGCGGCGAGATTGTTCATCGAAATCTCCTGCTGGAGACCAAGCTGGGTGTAACGCTGGTATTCCGCTTCTCCGCCGATAAACACCAAATTGCGTTTCGGATCGGCAAACGTGTAGACCACCTTCCCGTTCACGGTCCGGCGCTCCATTTTGAACGGCGGCATGGCCGCAAACATTTCCAGTTGCTTCGGAGTGGTCGGCGTCCGGGAACGAAACCCGGCGGCGGAAAGCAGTTGTTCGGTGTTGCCCGATTCCAGGCTGGCGCAGCCCGCAAAGCCAAAAATTGCGAGGAGAGTCAAAACGATACCCAGGGAGATTTGCCGATTCATGGGAAGGAGTAGAGGCCAGTCCGACCCGATTCTCAAGACGGCACTTCCTCGGGCGAGGTTTTTTTGGCGAACTGCAATTGGTGCAAGTGCCGGTAGACGCCGTCCTGACGAAGTAACTCGTCGTGGCGTCCGCTCTCCACCACGACCCCCTGCTTGAGCACGAGGATCTTATCCGCGTTGATCACGGTCGAGAGGCGGTGGGCGATGACGATGCTGGTCCGGCCTTTCATCAAGCGATCCAGCGCCTCCTGCACCTGGCGCTCGGACTCGGTATCGAGGGCAGACGTCGCTTCGTCGAGAATCAGGATGCGGGGATTTTTTAAGATCACCCGGGCGATGGCGACGCGTTGACGCTGGCCGCCGGAAAGTTGCACGCCCCGTTCGCCCAGCCAGGTCTCATAGCCCTGCGGCAGGTCGCTGATAAATTCGTGAGCATTCGCCGCCTCCGCTGCCTTGATGACTTCCTCGTGTGAAGCTCCCGGGCGACCGTATTTGATGTTATCCGCGATCGTGCCGGAAAAAAGGATGTTGTCCTGCATGACAATCCCGACCTGGCGCCGGAGGGACTGGACGTTAAAATTCCTGATGTCCTGTCCATCGACCAAAATGCGGCCCTCCGTGGGATCGTAAAAACGCGCCAGCAGGGTGATGATGGTGGTTTTGCCGGATCCGCTGGGTCCCACCAGGGCATACGTTTCGCCAGGGGGGACCTCAAACTGCAATTCGCGCAGGGTGGGATGCTGAGGGCGATAAGCAAACGAGACATGGTCAAAGGTGACCCGCCCTGTGAGGTTCGGAAGCTGGGGCAGGTCGTCGTTCTCCGGAATGTGCGGCTGGGTGTCGAGCAGGGTGAAGATTTTCTCCAGCGACGTGGCGGCCTGTTGGATGACGGCATTGGACTCTACGATGCGGATGATGGGTGTGTAGAGCAGAGCGAGGAAAAAGATAAAACTCGTCATGTCGCCGACGGAAAAATCCTTCTCGTTCATGACCAAATACGCCCCGTAGCCCAGAACCATGAATGTCCCGATACCGGCGAGAAAATCCGCGCCGACGTTCAGCAGCGAGTTGCGCCAGACCACCCGCGTAAAATTGACGTAATCGGCCTCGATCCGCTGCCGGAAAACTTCCACTTCACTGTCCTCCGTGGCGAAGGCCCGGACGAGACGTGTGCTGGAAATTCGTTCGTGCAGGAAACTCAGCACACTGTCCCAGTTCCGACGGTGACGGCGACTCTCCACCCGCAGGCGGCGTTTGTGCCAGAAGTAGTTGATGAGAAAAAACGGCAAAACCAGGTAGGTGATAAGCGCGAGTTTCCAGTTGGTGCTCAGCAGAATCACCAGCACGCCGACGATCATCACAAGGTCGCCCAACAGATTCACCGAGGCTCCGGTGACGAGATTGTGGAAGGCTCCGGTATCAATACTGATGCGGGAGACGATTTTCCCGGTATGCCGGGCATCGTAAAAGCGCAGCGAAAGATTCTGCAGGTGACGGAAGATATTCACCCGCATGTCGCACGTGACCCGCATCCCGGTCCGCTGCATGAGGAAATTTCGCGTCAGCAAAGCGGCGCTGCGCCCCACCACAGAAACCAGAAAGATGGCCAGCAGCCAGATGGCGGTCTGCCACGACCGACCCGCCGCGGCTTCGTCCACGATCATGCCGATGATTTTCGGCCGGACCAATTCGAAGGCCGTCACCAGCAAAATCAGCACAAAAATGACCAAAAGTTTCCGCCAGTATGGAAAGAGATACGGGAAAAACCGCTGGAGTGTGGGCCAGATTTCCGACCCGGACTTGTCAGATGACATCGAAGAGTAACCTCGTGTTTGAACTCTGAAACTTTTGCCAACCCCGCAAGGAAAAAGCGAAATATTTGAGGCTTGCGAGGCATTCCACCGCCGCTTCCTCCGCCCCAACCGCCCTTACGCAGGATGGGAATCGTCCCGATTTCGCTGGAGTAGACCGATTCCAAAGAGAAGCACAAAAGCTGCCGCGAGCAAAATCAGAGCGATGCCATGGGCTCTGGCGTAATCGAGCTTCTGGACCTCGTCATACAGAAGAATCGACGCAACCTTGGTGACGCCCGGGATCGCGCCCCCAATCATCAGCACCACGCCAAACTCACCGACGGTGTGGGCGAAGCTCAAGGTCACACCCGCGCCAATGCCCCGACGGGCCAGCGGCAAGGTGATGTGCCAGAAGATCTGCCACCCATTGGCCCCCGAGACGCGCGCGGCCTCAATCAGCGTCGGCGATACCGCCCTCAGCGCCACCTGAAAGGGCTGCACCGCAAAAGGCAGACTGTAGAGGACCGACCCCACCACCAATCCCGCAAAGCTGAACGCCAGGGGCGCGCCGACGACCGCAATCCAGGCCCCGCCCAGGGGGTGTTGCGGCGCAAAAAATACCAGCAGATAAAAGCCAATGACCGTCGGCGGCAAAACGATGGGCAGGGTCACCAGAGTCTCCACAAAAACAACGCCCCGCCAGCGGCTGGTATTGAGCCAGTGCGCGAGCGGCAGACCGAGGATGAGCAGCAGCGTGGTCGTCGTCGCCGCCAGCTCGAAAGTGAGCCAGAGCGCCTGCCAGATTTCGGGCCCGAACGTCACGCGATCTCCTTGCTCGTCATGCCGATCTCATTCCGAAACGCGGAAACCATAACGGTCAAAAACCTTCCGTGCCTCGGGGGAACGCAGAAATTCCCGGTACGTCGCTGCCCGGGGATTGGAGGCCCCGCGTTTCGTGACAATCGCCGCCTGCTCCAGTTTGGGATAGGCGTCCACGGGTACCTCCGTCCAGCGACCGACTTTGCTCAGACGCGGGGACAACACGAGGGAGAGCGCCACAATGCCAGCATCCGCGTTGCCCGTTTCCACGAACTGCGCAGTCTGCGCGATGTTCTCCCCAAAGACGAGTTTGCCTTGAAGGCTCTCCCAAAACTTCCCCTGTTCGAGGGCCGCCCGGGCGGCCCGGCCATACGGGGCGTGTTCGGGATTGGCGATGGCAATTCTTTGGATCCCCTCCCCCGCAAGGGCGGAGAGCCCGGCAGAAACATCGACGGTCGCCTTGTTCGTCCAGACGACCAGATGACCGATGGCGTAAACCGTCAGAGAGTTTTCATCCGCGAGTCCGGCTTTGATCAGTGCCCGAGGATACGTCAGATCAGCCGAAAGAAAAACGTCAAACGGTGCGCCATTCTGAATCTGGGCAAAAAGATTTCCGGAGGCCCCGGTCGTGGACTTCAAGTCAACGTCCGGATGGGCTTTCCGGAAAGCCGCATGCAATTCGTCGAGGCAATACACCAAATCAGAGGCGGCCGCGATGGAAAGCGATTCCGCCCTCAAGGGCAGGAACTGACAGGCAAAAATGGTCGCGAGAGCAAACCGAAACATCCGTCCTCGTTATATCGGATTCCATATATCGAAAAGCCCAAAAAGACATCCGATCAATCCGCTTTCAGCAACCGGCGCAATTTTTCCCAGGGTTCCTCCATGGCCGCGAGAGCTGCTGTTTCCATGTCCTGATACAACGCCAGCACCTTGCGTCCGGCCTCGGTCAGTTCCGCGCCCCCTCCCCCGCTGCCGCCGCGGCCGGCCTTGATCAGTGGTTTGCGAAAACTTTTGTTCATGAGCTGTACCAGCAGCCAGGCCTTCATGTACGACATCTTCATCCGCCGGGCGGCCTCACTCAGGCTCCCGGATTCCGCCACATGACCGAGCAGTTCGACTTTGCCCGGACCCAGCGCCACCTCGCCGCCTTGGTAAACGCGGATGCGCGGACGGACGGCGCTTTTTTTCATAAAGTCAACGATCCTGCTGGGCCGAGCGCAGGTCAAGCCTGTCGAGCGTTGGAGTCCAGGCTTCAGCCTGTTCTTTGGTTTCGACAGCCTAAAGGCTGGACTCCAGCAGCCCCTCCCTTACGCCGCGAGCTTCTTGTCGAATCGCCCGGCCCGGTTCGCGTAAAACGGATACCGGTCTTCCGTGGAATTGTCCGGCCTGAAGCGCCAGTGTTTATAGGACCACAGCCAATATTCGGGGTGGCGACGAATCCCCGGCTCAAGGACGTCCCAACACTGCTGCGCGATTTCATCCGGGCTGTTCTCCCGGGAAAACAAAATCGGTTGATGATAAATCAGCCGGTAGGTGCCGTCCTGCTGCGGCTGGCATTCCGCGGGCACGATGCGCGCATTCACCCGGAGGGCCAGAGCCGAGTGCATTTGCGTGACGCAGGCCTTCAATCCGTCGAACTGGTCAATGATCACGCTGGATTCCCGGGGGTCGAGATTGAGATCGACGACCATGTTAAAATAGCCGCCCGCCTGCAGATGTTTGAGCATACGGATCATCGCCCGTTCCTGCGGAATGATGGTGTGCCCGGTGCTGCTGCGGAATCGATCGAACAACCGCCCGAGGAGGGGGTTTTTAAAATTCTGCGTGATAACGATCCCCGGCCCGACCGCGTAGCTCAAGGCAAGGCTGAGCCATTCAAAATTGGACGCGTGCAGGCAGAAATAGATGGTGGCCTGATCGGATACAGCCGGGTCCGCGTCCAGGCCTTCGACTCGCGCATATTTTTTCAAAACCTCCGGGGTGAGGTTGGGCGCCCAGATCAATTCCAGCATGGTGCGGGCAAAACCTTGATAGCTCTGACGAATGATCTGATTTTTCCGCTCCGGCGGGAATTCGCCCAGTGCCGAGGTGAGATTTGCCTCCGCCACACGACGTCCGCGGCCATCCAGAAAATAAGCCGCCAGCCCCAGCAGGTTGGCAAAGTACCGGAGCGAGTAAAACGGGAGCCGCTGCACCGCCTGCGCGCCGCACCAGAGGCCGAAATATTCCAGCCGCTGACGGAAGGTCGGAACGCTTTTTTCCGTCACGAAGAACGGCTCCTGTCACGGAAGATACGATTCACAACCATTCGCCACTATACACGCATTTGGGGGATGTCATGCCCAGCGAGGGAAAAAATCGTACCCGCCCGGAGCCCTCAGGTGGGATCCGGGCGCAGAAACCGGCCCGGATTCTGCCCGGGCACGAGAGTGCCGTTTTGCAGGATGCCCGCGCCCCGTCGGAACACATGCAGAACCCGACACGTCGGCCGGCAGCCTTCATAAAGACTCGTCGGATGGCGATAGAGTAGGTCGGAGCGTTTGATCACCGGAAATTCCCCGAATTTTACCAGAGTGAGATCCGCATCAAATCCCGCCGCTACCCGTCCCTTGCGGCCAAGGCCGAAACGTTCGGCCGGGTGGCGGGCCAGCCAGTCCGAGGCCCCGGGCAGACGGTCCGGAGCCCGACGGCTCAATGCGCCCAGCAAAGCGGGAAAGGCGTGTTGGCACCCGGAAATGCCGCCCCAGATCGTGAAAAAATCCTCGCCTGTTTTGCGGTCCGGCGGAGCGGGAGAGTGATCAGAACCGATGGTTTCCACGGCGCCGGAAAGAAGACTTTTCCAAAGCGCAAAAACGTCTGCGTCTTCTCGTAGAGGCGGGGCACATTTCGCCCGCGCGCCGAGTCGTTCGGCATCCGCTGCGTTGAAAAGGAGGTGGTGCGAACAAACTTCCGCCGTCACGTCCGCGCCAGCCTGTTGGGCTTTGGTGATTTCCTCCAGAGCCTCCGCGCAGCTGACATGCACGATGTGCAGGGCGGCACCGGTTTCGCCCGCCGCTTCGCACGCCCACCGCACGGCTTCGACCTCCGCCGCCTTCGGCCGGCTGTTGAGAAAATCCCGCATCGTGCGGCCCTTGGTCTCGAATTTTTCCAGCGTGGCAGGATCCTCGGCATGCACAGCCACCGGCAACTTCCAGCGTTTGGCCCGCTTTAACCCCTCGCGCAGGGTGGCCGCGTCGCTGGCCGGAAACTCCTCGATCCCGCTCGGACAAAGGAAGGCTTTAAATCCCACAGCTCCCGCCTCGGCCATCTCATCAATCTTATCCGTGTGCCCGGGGCAGAGTCCTCCCCAAAGCGCAAAATCGAGAAGGGATTTTTGCGCCGCGATCCCCCGTTTTGCTTCAAACTGCCCGCGGTCCAGCACCGGAGGGTCCGAGTTGAGCGGCATGTCGAAAAAAACCGTCCCCCCACCCGCCGCCAGGGCAGCCGACCCGGAAGCCAGTCCTTCCCAATCCGCCCGGCCGGGCTCGTTGAAATGGACATGGGCATCAATAAAACCCGGGAAAAGATGCAAACCGGACGCATCCATTTCCCGACGGGCCGAGCCGGGAAGCGAGGGGCCAACCGCCGCGATCCGTCCGGCCTCCACGGCCACGTCGGAGGTTTTGACTGTGCCACCTTCGACGACGAGGGCATTGCGAATCAGGAGATCATTCATAATCAGGAAAATCGGATAAAAAATTGGTCAGCACCTCAACGGCCAGAGCGATGTCGGCGGATGTGGCAGATTCCTCGGGATGATGGCTGAGTCCATCCCGGCAGCGAACAAAAAGCATCGCCACCTCGGTCACCTCCGCCAGCGCGACGGCATCATGGCCGGCACCGCTCACCAAACGAGGACACGCCCCCTGCACGCCTGCCACCACCGCGGCCAGGGCCTCGGTGAGGCGCGGGGAACAGGGGGTTGGGGAAGCAACCAGCGGACTCTCGATGCGGACAGTCAGCTCGCGCGCCGTCATGCGTTTTTCGATTTCCGCAAAAAGATCCTGGCAAAACTGCAGCCGCTTCTCATTCTCCGCATCCCGGATATCGAGGGTAAACTCCACCCGGCCGGGGATCACATTGCTGGCCGGGGAATCCAGCCGCAGTTCTCCCACCGTGGCCACCAGACCATCGGAGGATCGTGCCCGCTCTTCCGCCAGCGAAATACATTCCGCCGCCCCCGCCAGGGCATCTCGCCGCAGCGTCATGGGGGTCGTTCCCGCGTGGCCGGATTTGCCTTCGAGGAAAACCCGCGCCCGGGTCTGGCCCGCGATGGAGGTCACCACGCCCAGAGCCAGACCGGCTTTTTCCAGTACGGGACCCTGCTCGATGTGGGCTTCCACGTAGCCCAGCAACCGGCGCGGAACCGGCGCGGAGAAGCGGGGCTGATGGGCAGCAATGGCCTCTCCGACGCTGACACCCTCGCTGTCACGTGCGTCAAGCTCGGAACCCGACAATCGGCCGGTGTAATACCGACTGCCAAGGTAGGTGGTCTGAAAACGAACTCCCTCTTCGTCGGAAAATGCCACCAATTCGAGATGATAAGGCAGGCGGATCCCGCGCTCCGCGATCTGCACCACCGCCAGCAGGGCGACCACCACGCCCATCGCCCCGTCGTATTTGCCCGCGTTCCGAACGGTGTCGAGATGCGACCCGCAGGCCACCGTGCCTGCCAAGGGATCTCCACAATCCCACCGACCAATCAGATTTCCCGCCTGATCTTCCGAGACCTGCAGCCCGGCATCACTCATCCAGACGGCCAACTGGAGCCTGGCCCGGTCCAGGGCAGGAGAAAGAAACGTCCGGGTGAGCCCGGGCGGCTCATCCGTAATGGCGCCCAGTTCTTCCAGGTAGGCAGCGGCCTGATTTTCCAATGCGCTCATTCCAGCGGCCTTGTCATACGAAGTCGTCATGCACCGATTCGCTTCCCGGATCAAAGCCCCGCATCAGCTTCCCCGGTAAGTGCTGTAGGACCACGGCGAGCAAAGGAGCGGGACGTGGTAATGCCTGCTGGGATCGTCGATCCGAAAACGCACCGGGACAGTTTCCAGAAATCCGTCCTGAAAATAGGCGCCGACCGCAAACGTGATTTCGTAAAGGCCGGCCTGCAAAGACTCCCCCTCCAGCAGTGGCGCATCGGTGCGTCCATCGGCATTGGTCACGGTGCGGATCAAACACGTTGCCGCTCCCGCCTCCCACCGGTGGAGTTCAACGATAATGCCCGCGCCGGGCCTGCCTTTCGCGGTGTCGAGGACGTGGGTGGTGAGTTTTCCGGCCATAGGATGATTTACAAAGCCTCCGAAGGTTTCGCGGACGGCGCCGCACCGCCGGCCCTCGCCTGCACCACCTCGTGGGCGATCTCGCGCAGAAGCCTGGCATCGGCAGGATCCATCCCGGGCGGGACGAACGAGCTTCCCACGACGCTTTCTTGAAAAATTTCCTCAAAGAAAACTGCGGCACCCAGATAGCGGCCATCGCGATTTGCGTGAATGGCGTCCAGGACAAATTCGACCTGACCGGTCTGGGAGTTTTTCCGCCAGAGCCAGCCGACGTTTAGACTTCCGGATTGTCGGGGGATTGTGTCAGCCACGGGTGCCTGGTAATCGAAGGCCTTATCCGGCCCCGCAAACGTCCACCGCTCCCGCGCCCTGGCCCGCTGAAATGCCGCGCCCACGGGAATCACGCGAAGTCCATAACGCCGCGCGAGGTCTTCATAAGCACTGCGCAGTTTTTCATACATCCCCATTTGGGTAAACCCGTCGCCCTTGGAAAAAAGGGCATGATCCTCGCGATAGGCCCAGGTTTCGTGAATGAGGATCTCCGCCGTCGGTGCGTATTTTTTGATATAGGCCACCAGAATTCCCGCGAAGGGCTCGTACGTTTCCGGGAGAAAACTCTTCGGACTTGCCTGTTGGATGGTGACGAAATCCCACTTCTCCGACTCCAGGGCCTCGCGCAGGCTCCAGTCCTTGCTTTTGCGCGTTAGGGGATTGGTGTATCCGCGCCCCTCCCCATCAGCAGGATTCGCCTCGTAAGCCTGCAGGCGTTTCACGTGCTGTTCCAGGGAGTGACCAGCCAGGTTGGCCCCGCGCAGCAGAAGCTTGCGGCCGGCCGCAGCGGCGAAATCCTTCAGATAAGCCGTGGAGTCCTGCGCGAAACTATTGCCCACGGTGAGGAGCTTGACTTCTCGCACGGACCCGGCCTGGGCCTCCGCCACAAGGGCCGTGAGCGGCAGAATGCCAAACAGTACAAAGAGGAGGGGGCGCGTCTTCATCCTTCGATCAAATCCATTAGTCGCAACCTCGCGATTTTGGCAATCTCGCCTACTGCGGTGGAAATCTCCGCCTCCCGGTCCTGGGAGAGCCGGGCCTCCATGGCGGAAACGATCGCCTCCACGCCATTGAGCCGGGCACAAATAATGAAAGGAAATCCAAACCGCTCGCGATAGGCGGTGTTGAGCGAGTGAATTCGTTCCACTACGTCGGCGTCCGCGCGGGTGAGCCCGGCCGCTTCCTGTTCCCGCGAGGACTCCGCCGTGAGTTGACCCTGCTGCGCAAGGCGACCGGCGAGATCCGGGTGTGCCTGGATGAGGGCGAGTTTTTTGTCGGGGCCGGATGTCGCGACGATTTCCAGCATGGCGGCGAGGAGGGTGTCCGCATCGGCAAACGGACGCTTCCCGGCAGCCGCCTCTGCAATCCACGGAGAGTGTTCAAAAATTCCGCCCACCCGCATGGCAAACTCCGCGGCGGAGCAGGCGTTCAATTCCGCCAGAGTGCATTTTCTGCTGGTGATGGCTGACATTCCCGGTGCATCGTCATGCGTCAATCGGGACGCCTTTGTCCAGCGCTTTGACACAGGGAAAATGAAATGAGCCGTCTGGAATTTAATCATTACGGAAAACACGCGGTGCGTTTGCTGCGCGTAAAACGTCACGAAACTTTGCACGAGGTTGCCGAATGGGAGGCCAACGTGCTCCTCGAAGGTGACCTTGCCGGATCTTACCTCGGCGACGACAACTCCAGCGTTGTGCCTACCGACACCGTGAAAAACACTGTCCTGGCACTTGCGCACGACCTTGAAGACGCCACCCGTGACGGCTTTGCCCTCGCCCTCGCCAGCCATTTTCTCGCGAAATACCCCCACCTCACCGCCTGCGAAGCCGAAGTCACCGAATCCCTCTGGACTCGCATGGCCCCGGGCGGCCAAGCTCACGACCATTGTTTCCTGCGCGACACCAATGGCAAACCCTTCAGCAAGGCCCGGGTGGAACGGGACGGCACGGTGCGCCGTTCTTCGGGCATTCGCGGTTTTGTCATTATGAAAACCACGGAGTCCGGGTTTGTCGGTTATCCGAAATGCGATCTGACCACCCTGCCGGAAACCACCGACCGCATCCTCGCCACCAGCCTGAATGCGGAATGGGAATTCGCCGACTCCACCGCCGATGTCGATGACGTACTGATGGACGCCATGCTCCGCGTCTTTTCGGAAACCTACAGCCCCTCTGTGCAACGCACGCTTTTCCTCATGGGCGAAGCCGCACTGGCCGCGGCGCCGAGCCTGTCGCGCATCAAACTCACGATGCCAAATAAACATTACCTCAACCTCGACCTCACCAAGATCGGCCGCCCCGCCGGACAAAAGAAAGTCTTCCTGCCAACCGACGATCCGTTCGGCTACATCGAAGCCGTTGTCGGCCGATAGTCCCCTCCCCATCTCCGAACTTCCATCTCCGATCTCCGATCCCCATGCCCACACCACTCTTTCCCACCGAAAAACTCCTCCTCGGCCCCGGCCCCTGCAACGTCTCTGCCCGCGTGCGCGGCGCGATGGCGCTTCCCCTCCTCGGGCATATGGACAAGGAATTCATTGCCATCATGGATGAGTGCAAGGGGATGCTGCGCGAGATCTTTGATACCAAAAACGAAGTCACCTTTCCTGTCTCCGGCACTGGCAGTGCGGGCATGGATTTTCTGATGGTGAACTTCGTCGAACCCGGCACCCGCGTGCTGGTGGCCGTCAACGGGGTCTTCGGCGGCCGCATTGCCAACGTCTCCGAAAAAATCGGCGGCACGGTGCATCGCGAAGAATTCGCCTGGGGCACACCCGCCACGTTGGAGCGCATGACCGCCGCCGCAGAAACGTTCCGGCCCGACATCATCTGCCTCGTCAGCGGCGAGACCTCGACCGGAGTGTATCAGGATTTCACCGGATTTTCCGACCTCGCCCGCCAACACAACGCCCTCCTCCTGGCCGACTGTGTCACGTCACTCGCCGGCATGCCCGTCCACCTCGACGCGTGGGGTGTGGATCTCGCGTATTCCGGCACGCAAAAATGCCTCGCCTGCCCGCCCGGACTTTCGCCCGTGACCGTGAGCGCGCGCGCCTTGGAACGTCACGCCAAACGCACGACTCCCGTGCCCAGCTTCTACCTCGATCTGAACGAAATCCTCAAATACGTCGGCAATGGCACCGCCGCCCGGGCTTATCACCACACCGCCCCAGTGAGCATGGTCTTTGCCCTGCACCAGGCGCTAGCCGAGGTCCTGGAAGAAGGCCTCCCGGCACGCTGGAAACGCCACCACGACGCCGCCCAACACCTCATCGCCGAACTCCGCCCCCTGGGCTTCGAACCACTGGTCGATGAACCCCACCGCCTCCATCCGCTCACCACGCTGCGACTCCCCGAAGGATTTGATGAAGCAGGCGTCCGGGCGAAACTTCTCACCGACTACCGTATCGAAGTCGGCGGAGGACTCGGCCCGCTGGCGGGAAAAATCTGGCGCATCGGCCTGATGGGCGGCAACGCCTCGCGTCAGCCCATTGCCACGCTCCTCGGAGCGCTGAAGGAAGTCTTGGGCTGAGCCGAGTCCATCACACGCTTAGCCATCACTGTAGGCCGCACCGCCGGGGCGGCTCACGTCCTGCCGTCGCAGCGCAACGGCCTACAGCATTTCCTATTTGTGAAATACTACGCTGAGCGATTCCGCCGTATCCTGGCTGCGGATGCTCAGCGACCGAAGGCCGCCTCTCGTCTTGTCCACCGCCACGCGTGCGGCCGGGGTGTGCAGTTCGCGCTCCCCAAGAGGAAGCCGGTCGGCATTCTGAAAAATGGTGAGGAACGAGGCCCAGACCGTCAGATCCAGCGTCGCCTCGCCCACCTCCCCCGACCAGCCCGGCGCGATGAACCACCCGTCGGGTTCCAGGGAAAACTGTCGCTCAGCGGGTTTTTCCCCGAGAGCGACCCGCACGGCACCCGCGTCGGAGCGTTCGCAAACGGCCTCCCGCACAAAGACCCGCCCGCCTTGCTGCCAGCGCACGACCGCAGACTGGCTTGAGGCCGTCACAAACGGAACCGCCTCGCGACTGGCGGCGCAACCGGCGACGAGCAAAAGCATTCCCAACAACACACGCCTCACAGGATTTTTAACCGCGGATTTTGCGGATCAAGCGGATAAATTTCCTGCCTCTGATTCGCTCAATCCGCTTCATCCGCGGTAAAATTTCTGCCGTCCTGATTGGGCGTCAACGTCGCCTTTAAACGACCGGCTTTTCGAGATGGCCGCCGAACTGGAACCGCATGGCCGAGCAAACTTTCTCCGCCATCGTGTGGTCCTTGCGGGACCGGAACCGGGCAAACAACGCCGCGCTCAGCACGTCGCAATCCACCGCTTCCTCAATCGCCGCCATGATCGTCCAACGTCCCTCGCCCGAATCCGCCACATGGCCGGAATACTCCTCGAGCTTCGGACTCTCGGCAAAGGCCGAGGCCGCCAGATCGAGCAGCCAGGAACTCACCACGCTGCCCCGACGCCAGACTTCGGAAACGTCCGCCAGATTGATGTCGTACACATAGTCGTCGCCCACCGGTGCCGTCTCCGCATCCGCCTGGCCTTTTTTCAGGCTGGCGTTGGCATTGGCGAGAATATCAAACCCTTCGCCGTAAGCCGCCATCATGCCGTATTCGATGCCGTTGTGGATCATCTTGACGAAATGGCCGGCGCCCGATGGACCGCAATGCAGATAACCGTGTTCGGCCGTTCCGCCGAGTTTTTCCCGACCCGGGGTGCGCGGCACATCGCCCATTCCGGGTGCGAGGGTGGAAAAAATTGGATCGAGACGATCCACGGCTTCCTTGTCTCCGCCGATCATCATGCAATATCCGCGTTCAAGTCCCCACACGCCGCCGCTGGTGCCGACGTCGAGATAATGGATGCCAGCCTGACGCAGCCGGGCACTGCGGCGGCGATCATCGCGAAAATACGAATTGCCACCGTCGATGATGGTGTCGTCCGTCACAAAATGCGACGCCAGGTCGTCAACCACTTTGTCCGTGATGGCGGCGGGCACCATCACCCAGGCATTACGCGGCTGGGACAGTTTACCCGCAAATTCTGCCAGCGAAGCCGAGCCAATAGCTCCTTCGCTGACCAGCTGGGCAACCGTCTCCGGGTTGGTGTCGAAAACGACGCATTCGTGTCCTTGTTTCATGAGCCGCCGAACCATGTTGGCGCCCATCCTGCCGAGACCGATCATTCCGAGTTGCATGTCGAGAGGTAGTGGAACGCCCAGTGTCTGCGGCGGGTCGCGCCCAGGCAACAAGAATCATGTCCCAAGGCGCAAAACGGCCAGGGCGCCTGCTCAGACGGAAAATCCCGTTTCAGTCCGCGGCGCGAAACTCCCGGGGCGATTGCCCGGTGGCCTCGCGGAACCAATGACTGAAATGCGCCGGCGACGAGAAGCCGAGTTCATACGCCACTTTTTTGATGGCCATGACCGGCTCCCGCAGCCGGGCGCGCGCGGACTCCAACCGTCGTTTTTGCAGATAACCCCGGGGAGTCGTCCCCATCTGATGAACAAAAAGCCGGTCGAGGTGCCCGACGCTTAAACCCACTTGCCGGGCAAGCGCCTCCTCGCGATACCGCACCTCCCAGCCCTGCCGGTCCAGCAGGCGCAGAGCCGCCTGCACCCGCGGGTCCACTCCCGTCATACGCGCCGGCAGCACCCCGAGAGCCAGCACGGTTTCGAGATAGGCCAGCACCCAGGCGGAAAAAAGTTGCTGCAGCTGAAAAAACGCCGTCGGACTGGCGGAGAGTCCCTGGAGGTCCACGCGAACACCGGGAAATTTCCGACGGAGCAAAGCCAGGAGTGGTTTCGCTGCCGCCGCCAGGGCCGGATGATCAGCGGCCGGGATGACAAAAAACGGTTCGACCAGCGAGTCACCCGAGGGCCACTCCAGGTGGAAGTTGATCGAGAGCAATCGAGCCTTTCCCGTGAAACTCTGCTCCCACGGTTCGGGACCGCAAAAAATCCAGTCGCCCTCGCCCGCACTTAATGATTTTCCCCGACTCGTCACCGTCACCGCGCCAGCATGAATCCACCAAGCCGTCAGACGCCGCCCTTGAGTTATTTCCCGACGATTCGAAGGCGCGACCTCACCTTGGTAACACCAAAGCAGCCGGGCACGCAGAGACGACCAATCCTCCACCGTCAATTTCATTTCCATGCCTTGCATCAGGTTATTATGTAAGTTTTTCTGTAAGTTCAGCAAGCTCCTTCGCTGGCAAATTGAGTCATGCCTGCCATCGTGACTTGATGAAGACGTATCAGGAACCGGCCAAAGCCCTCCCGGTGTTGGATGAAGCGGATGTGCTCGTGCTTGGCGGGGGACCCGGCGGGGTCGGAGCCGCCATCGCGGCGGCCCGTAATGGAGCGCGGACGATTCTCGTCGAACGTTTCGGCAGCTTCGGCGGTACGTGGACGGCTGGCATCCTCAGCGCGGTCATGCCTTTCCCGTTTGTCCGCGGAATTTTTCTCGAAGTCGTCGAGGGCCTCGCCCG
This sequence comes from Terrimicrobiaceae bacterium, assembly GCA_041752695.1. Taxonomy (GTDB): domain Bacteria; phylum Verrucomicrobiota; class Verrucomicrobiia; order Chthoniobacterales; family Terrimicrobiaceae; genus CALCJD01. The sequence goes on along the minus strand of JBGSVZ010000005.1, from coordinate 76,861 downwards.
CCAGGGCGGTTGGGCGGCGTTCAGCGATCAACCCGGCCGGGGCGGCACTTATGACAGCGAGATCGCCAAGAGCGTCCTCGACAAACTCGTCGTCGAAGCGGGGGTGATCCCCTACTTTTTTGTCCTAGTCGCCGATGTCATCCGCGAAGGGGACCGCGTGACCGGAGTGATTGTGGAGTCCAAGGAAGGCCGCCAGGTCATACTCGGCAAGCAAATCATCGACGCCTCCGGGGACGGTGACGTCTGTGTCCGCGCCGGGGTGCCGTTCGCCCAGGGCCGCGAAAGCGACGGTGGGGTGCAACCGATGACGATGATTTTCAAAATGGACGGCGTCGAAACAGAGCGCGCGCTCGAAGCCAAAACAGCCGATCCCGATTTTACCCTCGCCTGGCAGGCCGCCAAAGCCCGCGGCGAAGTCACCGTCCCCCGCGAGGACGTGCTGGCCGGGCCGAACCCCCGGCCGGGACAATGGAACTTCAACACCACCCGCATTGTGGGTAAGGATGGCACAAAGGTGCGGGACGTCACGGAAGCCACCATCGAAGGACGCCGCCAGGTCGCCGAGGTCGCGGCCTTCATGCGGAAAAACATCCCCGGCTTCGAAAACGCCACCGTTTCCGAAACGCCCTCCCACATCGGCGTGCGCGAGACTCGGCGCATTTCCGGCGATTACACCATCACCGCGCAGGATATCATCGACGTCGTGCCGTTTGAGGACTGCATTGCGCGAGGCGACTGGTTCATCGACATCCACAGTCCCACCGGTGAAGGCACCCAGCGCATTCATCCGCCAGAGGGCAAATGGTATGAAATCCCCTATCGCAGCATCCGCGCCCGCGGCATCGCGAATCTTCTTATCGCCTCCCGATGCCTCGACTCGACCCACGAAGCCCACGCCGCAATCCGCATCACCCCGCAGGTCATGGCCATCGGGCAGGCCGCGGGTACTGCGGCCGCTTTGTGCGTCAGGGCGGGTCTGAAGTCCACCCGCGATCTCGATGCCGCTCTCCTCCGCGAAACCCTGCGCGAGCAGGGGGCCTTTGTCTGACGCCGCGGACGGGCCACCCGCCTTTCAAACCTTCCCCAGCTTGGCCAGCCGATCGGCGTCGGCCTGGTCTTCGGCTTCACGTCCCCGTCGGATGAGGACGATGGCGTAAACGACTCCGCCGACAACGACCACGCCGAGGACCCACCACTGCCACCTGACGGGAGGAGCCGGGGGTGTGGCCAGCAAAAGTGTGGGAGACGGGCGGGAGCGGCGGCCGGTTTCGTCCAGCGAGGTGAAGCGGATGTACCAAGTGCGTCCGAGGGGAAGATTGCCGAACAGGGCGACAACATTCCCCGATTCCTCGCGCACGGCGGCGCCCTGCCATTTGTGCCAGATGAGTTTGGCGGGACCGTTAATTCCCGGCTCGATGCTGCGGTATTCGATCAACGTCGTAACAGCATTGGGCGCGGGCTTTTTCCATTTGATTTCCAAGGAGGATGGAGAAATCACGACCGTCTGAAATTCGGTCACAGGGGGAATGTTGCTCAAGGTCCCGGCGGGGATTTCTTCCACGAGAATCCGCGGAGGAAGCGACGAAGGGAGATCCCGCTTCACGGAGGGATGAGTCTGAGCCGGTAGCGTGGATTTTGGCTGGGGTTCGCCGGCGATGCCGACGGCCGAAAGGGGAATGGTCAAAGCGGAAGCCCCCTCCGTGGCAACGTTGATGTTTTTGCGAAACGTCCCGGTGCCCGATACCTCCAGCTCCACTTCAAACATGCGTTTCTCCCCGGGTGCCAGCACGGTGGCGTTGGGGTCGGGAATCAGAAGAACTTCAGGAGGCGTTTCCAGGCGCATCCGTGCCAGGGAACCGCCGTCGTTGACAACGGTGAGTGTTTTGCGGGTGGGAAATTTAAGGGGAACCGTACCGAAGTCGAGGCTTTCGGGTTCTGCCCGCAACACGGGCGGCATGGCCAGGACGCGCAAAGGTACGCTGCGTTGATAGCGGTCGCTTTGCAAATCCACCCGATCTTCCAGCGCCGCCAAAAACCCCGGTTTGGTCCGAAGTTCCACGGTCGTCTCGCCATTGGCCGGAACGACAATTTCCTCCGGCGCCTCGATGGTGTCTGGAACGGAAATCTCCACCGCACGCTCAGCCGGTGTGCGATTGCGGATGGAGAGGCTTCCGGCACGGGTGGTTTTTCCAGCTTCGGGGGAAAGCAGCAGCTCGTCGGCCGGCGCGAACTCCAGGGGTGCCTCCGCCGCCCCCGACAGAGTGACACTGGAACGCGTGTCGTGACTAAAGAGCAGTCGGGCGGCAAACTCCCCCGCATCCGCTGGCGCGAAGAGGACACGCACTCTTTTCTGCTCCTTGCGGGCAAGGCGGTATTCGGCCGAACCCAGGATCCGCCAGGGTTCGGAAACGATCATCCGACCGGCGAGAGAACCTCCTCCGGTGTTCAGGACCGTGATTTCCTCCTCGCGCGTTTCTCCCACCCAGAGCTGCCCGAAATCGAGCGTATGGACAACGGACAACGCGGGCGGTTCCTCCGAGATGGCTATGTGAACCGTACCCGCCGCGGAAACCGCCGTATCGACCGCCTGCACCGCATAGGTAAAACTATCGTACGCTGCGGTCGCCTTTTCGTCGTGGGAATAGGTCACCACCGCCGTCTTGCGCCCGGTGAAACGGATCTCGCCGAGACGGCCATATTTGGGGGGCGTGCGGATGAGAAATTTCAACTGGCTCGGAGCACGACCGATGGCGCGAAGCGGGATCTCCACCGAACGGCCCCGGAAGATCGTGACGTTCTGCGCCTGCGGCATCGGCGGCGGTGGTGGACTGGGTGGTTCTTTCGGTGCAGCCAGGGTCGATCCCGCCGCAACCAGGCAGAGCAGAACAAGTATGCGGCAGACGTTCATGGAATCTCGTTGCGAAATCCGGCGGCAACGATTAAGCGGAAGGGCATCCGTGCCAACACAATGACCCGCGCCTTTATTCCGGAAATCAAATTTCCCGCCTTTCCCGCAATCGCCCTCCTCGTGGCGACGTTTGTTTTCGGCCAGGCGCTGGCGCAGCAACAGACCGGTGCGACTCCGTTGCCCAAAAAACAAAAAAAGGCTTCGGAGCTCATCAGAAAACAGGATCCGCCCAAAGTGCATCCGAGGGTATTGGAGAAAGCCACGCCGGAGAATGTCTCCATCTCCATCTCTCTGGGCAAGCAAAGAGCGTTCTTCTTTGTCGGCGAAGAAATCGCGATCGACACCCCCATTTCCTCCGGCAAACGCGCTGGGATGACCCCGAAGGGCACTTTCAAGATCACGCAGAAAAACAAGGATCACCGCTCGAACATCTACGGCGAGTTCATCAATCCCCGGACAGGACGGGTCGTCCGTTCCGGTGTCAGCACAAAAATCGACTCCGCGCCGAGCGGAACCGTCTATCGCGGCGCCCCCATGCGCTGGTTCATGCGCCTCACCGACGGTGGAGTGGGCATGCACACCGGCGTCCTTCCCGGCTATCCCGCTTCTCATGGCTGTGTCCGTCTCCCTGATGAAATTGCCCGGCTGTTTTTTGAGAATGCGCCGTCTGGCACGGTGGTCACCATCGGCGACTAGGTTGTCCGGTCAGCGGAGCCTGGACGAGACTTCCAACGCGCCGAGGCAGTTCGCGAAAAGTTTCACCCACTTTGATGAGCAAAAAAATTCCCGTTTCCGCTCCGCAGTCCCCGTTGCAGTCCCCGTTCGCGTCGTTGGACTCCGCTGGACTGCCGGAAGGTCCCGCCGACGTTCCGGCCCCACCCTCCCGCCCACCAAACCGTTCGGAAAAACGCACCCGCCACCGCATCGTGCTGCGCCGCGAAAAGTCTCATCGGGGCGGCAAAACCGTGGTGGTGGTCAGCCAGCTTCCCACCCACCTCTCGCCGCCGGAACTGGAGAATCTGTGCCGCGACTCCCGGAAATCCCTTGGGTGTGGCGGTTCTCTGCAAGGCCGGGAGATTGAATTGCAAGGCGACCAGCCCGACCGCGTGCGGGCGTTTTTTGAAAAGTTGGGCTACGTGGTCGTTGGCCCCTGAGAAGAGGGGCGTGAAGATTTCTTGATGTTCACCAGGGGCAGGGCTACTCAGAAGTGTGGCGAGAAGAAGTAAAAGTTCCCTGAAACCGATGTGGATTGTGTTGGCTGCCGTTCTGGTGGTCGCAGCCTTTATCGGATCCCGATTGTTTCTTGGTGTGGCCTCCGAACCGTTTCGGACGACCGCCACGCTGGACGTCCGGGCCTATCTGGAAAATGCCAACAGCCTGCGCGGCAATGTCTACAAAATTGAAGGCAAGGTGGAGGAATCCCTCGCCTGGTCGCCCTCGTCCGGCCGGCTTTTTGCCATCAGCGTGGACGACAGCAACGATGTGTTGCCCGTCCTGATCACCACGAAGTTTAACGACGTGAATGTGCAGAAAGGGCAGCGGTTTATTTTTTTGCTCGAAGTGGATGACGATGGTATGCTCCGGACGAAGGACCTGACCAAAGCATGAAATTCCCCCTTGCCGCACTTCTGGCCTCAGCTGGCCTCGCTTCCGCCCAAGTTCCCGACGCGCAGCCTCCCGCCCCGGCTCCGGCTCCCGCCCCCCCGGCGCAGACTTCAAACGGCGGACAAAGCGGTGCTCCAGCGGCCAATGACGGCGGCTCCAGTTTTCTGGGGAAAGACATTCCCTTCATCGACCCGGGCGGAGAAATCGCCACCTGGGATGGCAAGAGCTGGAACATCAATAACAACCGCGTCTTTGAGGCCCGCTTCGAAAAGTTCCTCAGCGCCCCGGCGCAGACCACGGAGTCGGATGCCGAATATCAGGCCATCGTCGACAAGATCATGGACCGGCTTTCCCCCGGCAAAGTGACGCCCCAGTCGATGGACGAAGCGTTCAACCTCCTGGCCAAGGCCTCGCAGTTCCCAGATGATGCCAATCTCTGCGACTCCATTGCGTTTCAAGTCTATGCCGCCTGGCTGGCCCGGAACAACAACGAGCGCATGATGAATGCCAACAAGAGCCTCGAAACCGAGCGCAAGCGGCTGGAGTGGAACGCCAAGATGGCCGCGGAGGGAAGTCTTTTGCAGAGCGGCGGAGGCAGCTCGAAGAAGGAAGGATTTGCCGCGGAATGGCAAAAACAGCAACAGACCAAACGCGACATGGAGATGCAGCCGATTCTCACGCGCCTCGCGGAAATCAATGCGCTGCTCAAGGCAAATCAACTGAAAAAGGAAGTCGCCGAGTTACAGGTCAAAATTGAGTTTCAGGCCCTCATCGTCCAGCATTTTCTCCAGCGCCGCTACCAGCATGCGGTGATCGGCACGCGGTTTTACCGCAGCGTCTTTTCGGACGGCGACAGCCAGCTGCGGGTGGGCGAAGACGCCAAGAGCCTTTTCTCGAAGACCACTGGCATGCCTCCGACCCTCGGCACGATTGATTCGCTCGCCAATGAAATCATGCGCGATGTGAATGAAGGCGTTCAGTCGTTTAAATACCTCCTGGAAAAGGGCGAAATGGAAAGTGCCAGCAAACGCCTGGCGGAAACCTTCCTCATCGGCGAATACCTCCCCAGCGTGCGCACGCTCGACCGCGATGACAAACGGAAAGCACTGGCCTTCGTCAAAAAGGGCAACCAGCTCATCAGCGCCATTCAGGTGAAGGACTACACGCTGGCCGAAAAGCTCGTTCTCGAACTCAATGAGTCGGCGAAAGACATCGACACCTCCAAGGCGACCGCCGCGATCGAGACGGCGAGACAGGTTTCCGCCATGCATATCGCCAAGGCGCGCAACGCTGCCGTGAGCGGCGACAAGGATACCCTGGAGACCGAACTCCGCGCCGCCATGGAAATCTGGCCGCGGAACCCCGATCTCAAGACCGTGGCGGGCACGATCTTCAATCAAGGCGATGTCCAAGCCCGCGCCCTGGTCGATTTTGATCAACTCCTCAGCCAGAAAAATTACCGCCAGATCTTTGACGATCAGATGCGCTTCATCGCCGCGACTGCCATGTATCCGGAAAAGCAAGAGCAGCTCCGCAAAGTCCTCACGGACATGCAGACCATCGAGAAGGCGATCATCCAGGCCCAGGAGATCGAAAAACGCGGCGACTACGCCGGGGCCTGGGAGAGCGCGGAAACCGCTTTCCGCACGTTCCCCGACGACAATAAACTCAATCAGATCCGCGCCGACCTCACCACCAAGGCCGCGGATTTTGTCCGGGCCATCCGCCAGGCCGAAATCCTCGAGGAAAAGAAACAGGCCGGCTCCAGTCTGGCCTGGTACCTCAAGGCGCAGAAGGAGTACAAGACCAGCGAATTCGCCAAACAGGGGATTTCCCGACTGACGAAAGAAATTCTGCCCGACGCCACTTAGGCCTCGTCACCGCCAAGCCCCCCGTTCGAGACAGTGATACGCGGTTTGGATTTTCCCAGCCGTGCGGAATTTTCGGAAATGTGGACAATTTCTTGAGTCCGCCCACGCCCACCCTTTCGCTCGTGCAAGTCTTTGAAGATCAACATTTCGCAGCGAAACTCTCCGCAGACAAATCGTCGTTAAATCCTGATTTTCAACAGGTTGCACAACCTAAGGCCGCCATTTGTGACTGGACAAAGCCAGGGCCCAGTGGTCTTGTCTCTCTATAGCGATGAAAAAGATCTTCCTGCTTTTCGGACTGGCCGCGGTGTCCCTTCCCTACGCCTTGGCGTTGATCACGGTGCCCATGGATTTCCCTCTCGGAGGAGTCAATGGGGCGCAAGCAACGGACAAAGAACAACTCGCTCTGCTGGTTTCTCGATACCAGAACGATGTCGTCCTTCTAGTAAACCCACCCGATGCCTATTCCAAAGAGATCGTCAACACCGTCGCCGTACCGGCGACCATGGCGAAACTGAAGTCCCTCGGCACATCGGCGGGCACACTGACGGTCGATTCGCTGGCGAACGCTGTCACCGCCTTGGTGCGCCAAAACCCGTCCGACTCACCGGCAATCGTGGCATCCGCCATCGAAATGTTAAAAGAACTGCCCGGCGGCCAGTCTCCAGAGAATCGTCTCAAGATCGCCCGTGCCGCCCTCAAAGGCCTTCCGGAAGACCTGAAGGACGCAACCCGGCTGATCGCTTTGATCACTGGTGTTTCGGTGAAAGGCTTGGGACAGACCGCGGTGGCATCACTCGTCAAATCCCTGCGGAACTCTGCCATCGATAACGTTCCCACCAAGGAACAGGCCGCGTTCGCACTCGCGGTGGATGAGGCCCTGGTAAACGAAGGAATCCTCAGCCCCTACGCAGGCTCGCCCGAGTTTCTCGTGATGGCGGATAATTTTGCCAGCGACCAGCTGGGGGAAACCGCCTTCAGCGGCGATCAGGGTGTTATCAATCAAGGTGCCGTCTTTTCTCCCGGGTCCGCGGGATCGGCAGGGGGGGCTGGAAATACCGGAAATCAAGGGGCTGAACCAACCCCCACTCCGCCGCCCCCCGCTTCCTGAGCCCGAGCTCAATCGGCGGACTTGCCGTCGCAGCGAGGGCAATCCGCCGAAGTTTCCCTGTCTTTTTAGGCTCCCGAGAGTGCGGCAATCTGCTGCCAGAGTTCCTTTTCCTTCTCGCTCGGATTCTGCGGGACAGTGGCCGTGACCACCGCGTAAAGGTCCCCGCGCTGCCCCCCCCCTTTGGGCAACCCTCTTCCCGCGAAACGAAATTTCCGTCCGACCTGTGTTCCCGGAGGAATGGGAAATCTCGCCCGCCCATCGAGCGTAACCACTTCCGCGTCGGAACCAAGCACGAGGCGGTGGACAGGCAACTCCAATTCATAAAGGAGATCGCTCCCCTCCACTTCAAAATTCGGATGACGCTCGAATTTGATCCGCAGGTATAAGTCCCCCGCCTCACCACCCGCCCCCCCGGATCCTCCCTGGCCGGCCAGCCGGATTCGCTGACCCTGATGCACCCCTTTCGGAATCTTCACGGTGTAAGTCTGCACCTTCCCGGAATCCCCCCGGCGAAAAGAAATCTGCCGGTTCGACCCGTTTAAGGCCTCTTCCAGCGTCACCAGAATATCGGCTTCGACATCCTGACCGCGCATTGGCGGTGCCTCGCCATATTCAAAATCGTCATAACCCCGGCTGCGTCCGCGCCGGGCTCCAAAAACCTGCTCAAAAAAGTCACTGAATCCCGTGCCGCCGAAATGATATTCCGCGCCCCCACTCTCATACGTTCCGGCACCCGGAAATCCCTGCGGCCGCGCCCCGCCGCCCGGCGGACGCGGAAACCCACCCTGTTGCCAGTTGGGTCCCAGCTCATCGTATTTTTTCCGCTTTTCCGGATCGCCCAGCACCTCATAAGCCTCGTTGATCTCCTTGAATTTTTCTTCGGCGGTCTTTTTGTCCTCCGCCGTATCGGGATGGAATTTTCGCGCCAGTTTCCGGAAGGCACTTTTGAGCTCGTCCGGGGTTGCCGTCTTGGAGACTCCCAGAGTTTCGTAATAATCACGGTATTGGACAGGCATGGCGAAATGCCAAGTTTCCACGCTCAACCTTCAACGTTCAACATTCAAGTTGGCTACCTGCACAGGATTTCAGAGTTGAGCGTTGAAAGTTGAACGCTGAGCGTTAAAACTCCGTCCTCCCATGCTCGACATCCGCCTGCTCCGCGAACAACCCGATCTCGTCAAGACCCGCCTCGGACTCCGCGGCTCCTCCCTTGATGCCGTCATCGACGAGGTTCTGGCTTGCGACAGCGGACGCCGGGCGGCCGAGACTCGGCTCCAAACCCTGCAGGCCGACCGCAACAAACTCAGCAAAGAAATTGGCCGTCTGCGCAGCCAGGGCCAGGACAGCGCCGCCGTGGAGGCCCAGGTGAAATCCCAAGCCGCCGAAATGCAGTCCCTCGGCGAACAAAGCACCGCTTTGGAGGAAAAGCAGCGCGCCCTTCTGCTCACCCTGCCCAACCTGCCTCAGGCCGTCGTGCCGGAAGGCCGCTCGGCCGATGACAATCCGGAAATTCGCGTCTGGGGCGAAAAACCCGCCCTGGAGAACTCCGAGGACCATCTCTCCATCGCCAGCCGCCTGAAGCTGCTCGACTTCGATCGTGCCGCGAAAATCAGTGGCACCGCATTCGTTTGCTACACGGGCCAGGGGGCACGCCTCGAGCGGGCATTGGTCAACTTTCTCCTCGATCTGCATACGGACGAACACGGCTACACCGAGATCCAACCGCCCCTGGTGGTGAAACCGGAGGCCCTGATCGGAACCGCACAGCTCCCGAAATTTGCCGACCAACAGTATCGCTGCGCAGATGACGATCTCTATCTCGTGCCGACCGCCGAGGTTCCCGTCACCAATCTGCACCGCGAGGAAATCCTTCCCGTTGCCACGCTGCCCATCAAATACGCCGCCTACACGCCGTGCTTCCGTCGCGAGGCTGGCTCGGCCGGACTGGGGACGCGCGGACTCATTCGCATGCATCAGTTCGACAAGGTGGAGTTGGTCAAAATCTGCCCGCCCGAAAACTCGGATGCAGAACTCGAAGCCCTCACCGCCGACGCCGAAAAGGTTCTGCAAATTCTGGACCTCCACTACCGCGTGATCGAACTCTGCACCGGGGACCTCGGTTTTGGCGCGGCCCGCACCTATGACATTGAGGTCTGGTCGCCGGGTCAGAATGCCTATCTGGAGGTCTCGAGCTGCTCGAATTTTGAAGATTTCCAAGCCCGCCGCATGAATCTGCGGTTTAAGGGCGAGGACGGAAAAAACCGCTTTTGTCATACCCTCAATGGCTCGGGCACCGCGCTGGCTCGCCTTTACGTGGCACTGCTGGAGACGGGCCTCCAACCCGACGGCACGGTGACCCTGCCGCCCCCATTGCATCCTTATTTCGGCGCGTCCCAAATCTCCTGATCCGACGGACATCTTGCCCGCCAAGGTCGTTGCGAACCTGAATCCGAACGACCGCCGGAAAAAACACCTCGTCGGTGTTTCCGGCGGACGGGATTCGATGGCACTCCTCCATCTCCTGGTCGAGGCCGGATGGACGAACTTGGTCGTCGGCCACCTCAACCACGGACTGCGGGGTGCGGCCTCCACTCGCGACGCCACCTTTGTTCGCAAAACCGCCCACCGGCTAAGCCTCGTCTTCGAGACCGCCCGGGCCGACACCACCGCCTTCGCCAGCCAACACAGCCTCTCCCTGGAACTCGCCGCACGGGAATTGCGCCATGCCTTTTTTGAGGTCTGCGCGCGCAAACACCGCTGCCGCCGCCTCCTCCTCGCTCATCACGCAGACGATCAGGTGGAGACCATCCTTTTCAATTTCCTGCGCGGTAGCGGCACGGCCGGCCTCGCAGGAATGAAACCTGTCACCCTGCTGGGAAAAATCGAAGTCCACCGCCCCCTGCTCGCCACGTCCCGGGACGAAATCCACTCCTACGTCCGAAGCCACAAAATCACCTTCCGTGAAGACGCATCCAACGCGTCGTTCGCACACACGCGAAACCGCATTCGCCACACTCTTCTCCCCGCTGTGGAGAAGACCCTCGGAAACGCCTTCCGTCCCGCCCTTTTGCGAACCGCCACGATTCTCCGGGAGGAAAACGCTCTGCTGGATTCTCTGACGCCCGAACCCGGGGAAAAACTTCTGTGCGCAGAACTGCGAAATCTGCCACTGGCGCTTCAGCGCCGCATGGTGTTGCGGTGGTTGAAAAGACAGGACATCCCCGAGGCCGGATACGCCGAAGTCGAGCGCGTGTTGTCTTTGCTCGATCCCGCGATTGGCCCGGCAAAAATCAACCTGCCCGGCGCGCGGCACGCCCGGCGCCGTCAGGGAAAAATTTTCCTCGAATGAGATTTCGCAACGCCCTGCGGATCGCCGCCCAGGGAGCCTGGGCCAACCTCCTGCCCGGCCTCCTCCTGCAATCCCTCATGATTGTCTTCCTCGCGCTCTATGTGATGCACGAGGGAACGCGGGAGGTTCTGGGGCGTGTCGCCAATCTTAAGCAGGAGGTCGGTTTTGCCTTCGCGTTTTTCAGCTACGTCCTCTCAGCCGCGCTGCTGCCGGAAATCCTCCGGATCGGCTTTTTTCAGGAGGGCAAAGCGAACCGGAGAAACCTCTGGAGTTTTCTCACCGCCGCGCCCTTCTGGGGCCTGATGGGAATCCTGGTGGACCTCTTTTATCGCCTCCAGATCGGGTGGTTCGGCTCGGAGAGCGACTGGCAGACCATCCTGTGCAAAATGGTGGTCGATCAGTTTATCTTTAGCCCGTTTATCTCCAACACCCTTTCCGCGGGATATTTTGCCTGGCGGGACGCCGGATTTCGACGCAGTTCAGCACGCGAGATTTTCCGCCGCGGGTTTTTCCTCGACCGGGTCTTTCCCGTTCAGGTGGCAGCCTGGTGCATCTGGATCCCGGGAGTCTGCCTGGTCTATTTCATGCCCTCGGAGTTGCAGATTCCCGTGGCGTCGCTCCTTCAAGCGTTCTGGGTTCTCGTCTTTCTCTTCATCAACCGTCCGCACAAAGCGGCCTGACCCCCGCCTTTTTCCTCAAGCCTGGGCAGGAATTCGGCGGCCAGCCCGGCGACGCAGCCCCGCGAGAATCCCAAAACCCCCCAAAAGCAACAGGCCCGCCGACGGTTCAGGAACAGCCGTGGCGTTGATCTGGATGTTGTTATATGTGGACGATGTGCCTCCCCAAGTCGTGGGGTTTGTCACCGTGTTGCCAGTCTGGAAAAACCTCCCCTCGGTCGTCGTAATCGTGACGCCCCCGGAGGTGGTGGCGTCTTGACCCGCAGTATTGAACGTCCAGCCAAGACTGCCTGTACTTGTATCGGTGGTATAGGCGACAAACCAATACGTGGTGTTTGCCTCCAGAGTGAAAGGGGCCGTCAACGTGAGGTTATAGTTGAGGACCGTGCTGGCCGTAAGAGTGGGGTCGTTAAAAACCGCCGAAGCACTCCCACTTGTGATGCCACTGCTGTTACCAAGATAGATGCCGAAGTTCATCTGTGCGGCCGAGGGGGGGGTCGCACTGGTCAGGAGGCGGATATTCACACTATCGAGGGTATAGGCTTGGGTACCCATCGTGAATCCCACCGCTTTCCCGGCACCGCCGGTGCCGCCGGAAAGCGTGCTGTTGTTGCTGTTGCCGACCAAACCCGAGTCCACAATAACTGCGGCAGGGGAGGTTAGGACTACGGCCAGGGAAATGGCCATGAATGCGAGGGATGTACGTTTCATAAGTTTGTTTTGTGGGGTTTGTATTGGCTTTTGCCCGGGGCCATCCCCGGTGAATTAGGAAGAAGTATCAGTCGGAGCGGGGATATTCGCTGTTGTTTGCGTTCCGAATTATCGATTGTGTGCGGAAATCAGTTCCTCGCGGTTATCTTTCGGTTTCCAAGACGGAAGCATCATCCAGCCAGACGCTGCCGGTACCTTTGGCGTGAATGAGGAGGAAAACCCGCGAACTTTGCGATGGGACCTTTACGGCTTTTTCGAAAGTCGTCCAATCGAACTGCTGCTTCGAGCCGTCGAATACATTCACCCAAGCATTTTGTTTGTCGGAATCGTCGAAAGATTGAATCGCAACGAAGAGTTCGGAAAATTCCCCCTCGGCGCGAATTTTCCCGGAGACCTTGATCCGCTTGCCTCCCAGGTCGTCTGGCAACCTAAGCTCCACAACACCGATACCGTCGGAGGGGATTTCCAGCACCAAGGCGGTCGGCTTGCTCGCCTGGGTTGAAAGATCCGACCGAAGGTCCACTCCCTTCACGCTGGCCCAGCGCAAGGCCCAGCCCGCAAGTGCATCGCCGGAGGGGTCGTCAAAATTCCCATTTGTCAGGAGCTCCTTGTCCGGCACCGCGGCGACCTCCGCAAAATGCCGCGCGGCGACAGCCTGACCACCGCCCTCCGCCAGCGGGATCCAGAATGCGCCACATCCGCCGGTGCCGACGATGAGACGGTCTCCCGCGAAGGCGACGCTGTTGGCCGCGCGGTTCGGAAGCTCCTTGTCGAGCAAACGCCAAGTCTGGCCGGCGTCGGTCGAGAGGGCGACTCCGTCAGACGTACCCACAGCAATGCGACCGGCCACCGCTTTGTCAAAGGTAACATGGTGAGCGGGCGAGTCCGGGTTAAGCCTCGTCCAGGTCGCTCCAGAATCGCTGGACTCATGGAGACCCGAAGTTGGCGAGGCAATGAGATAGCGGCCGGGAACGAAAGGGTCCGCCTCGACGCTATTGATCTTGCCGAACTTCTCGGTCGCTTCCGCCCACAATTGGGTGCCGGGGGACCGATGGAAAACACGGGATTTATAACTGGAGATGGCCACAAGGCTGCCATCCTGCGAGGCCGCCAACTCACGCCCGACGTGCCAGATCTCCGCCTGAAAGAGACCTTCGTCGGGCAAGCCGGACGAGATCGGTTTCCAGGTTTCACCCGCGTCTTCGGACTGAAAAACCCCACCGCCTGTGCCGGGTTCTCCCGCCAGCGCCACAAACACGCGATCCTTGTCCGTAGGATCCAGCGTGAGAGAGTTCATACGGCGGGAGTCCGCGGAGCGAAGCCCCTGCATGGCGGCTTTGCGCCAGGTGGCACCCCGGTCGTCACTGACAAAGAGTTGATTGCTATGCCACGGACCGTTTTCCATCGGACCGATGGCATAAGTGCGGGTGGGATCCTTCGCTGAGACGGCAACGTCCTTGATATTATTCGTAATGACCCGCCAATTCTGCTGAAAGGTCGCCCCGCCGTCGGGCGACGAGAAGTATCCATTATCCGCCATGCCGAGATGCACGTGGCCGGGATCATCGGGCGTCTGGGTGACATTATGCACGACAGTCACCTCAATCCCGTTTCCGGCATAGTCCCATTGTTTGCCACCGCTATTCGATTGCCAAAGCATGTACCAATCACCCAACCACCAGCGGTTCGGGTCGTGAGGATCAACCCGGAGCGTGGACATGGCCTTGCCAAAGTGAACCCACCCGGAGCGGTTGCCGGGGTTACCGTACCAGAAGTCCGGAGCCTTGGTCGCGGACTCAATGCGTGTCCAGGCGGCATCCTGCGGGTTCCGGCGGTACAGTTTGCCGTCACCGGCTCCCAGCAAAAGAAAATCCGGCCCGGCCGTTATGGCGGTAAAGGTGTAGGGCGCGGTGGGACTGAGGGAAGTTTTTGTATCCGTGTCGGGCCGAGTGGGAAGGCCCTCGCCAAATTCCTGCCAGGTTTTGCCCCCGTCCTTGCTGCTTTTAACGAGAGAATTGCGGAACACGCCAATCCAGGCAGAACCAAAGGCAGCGGGAGCCTGAGTCAACTCGTTCGGAGGAGGCACGGCTTGCTTGATTTCCTCCCAGGTCGCGCCTGCATCACTGCTCACGAACAAACCTCCCCGCAATTTCATTTGGGGATTGCCTTGAAAAAACGAATCGTAAGGCTGCGCGCTGAGTAACACCCGGCCCGGCTGGGTTTTGTCAAAATCGATGTCGGTCGGGTTCAAGCCCGTCAGCCCCACATTCAGCCAGGTGCGCCCAAAATCCTGGGAGCGGAACACCCCGTCGTTCATGGACGCTGCCAGCACCACGTCCGGGTTGGCGGGATCGACGGAAAGGATTTCCCCCCACATCCGCGTGTTTCCATTGCCGGCAAATGCCGCCTCAAGAGTGCGTTCAAAAGTCTGGCCGCCATCGCTGCTACGGTAGATTCCCTCGGGTTTGTTTTCCCAATGAGAACCGGTGGCCACGAGGATTTGGTTGGGATCCCGCGGATCTACCAATAATCCCCGCGGCTGCTGGTTCCCGGCGGTGGCGGGAAGCTTGCCTTGGAGCATTCTCCAGTTGGCGCCGCCGTCCTCGCTGCGATAAAATCCTCCCACGTCGGTGTGAAGGTAATAAATCTTCGGGTCGCTTGTGGGAATGAGGTTGGAAACATATCCGCCTCCGCCAATGCGCGAGGAACGCCATGCGCCGTAGTGGGTTTGCCCCGGAACGGACGGCTCGGCGGCCGGTGCGGGGGATGCCAGAAAGCCAACGGAAAGAACAAACATTCCGGCGATGGCAAGGAGGGACGGACGTCCACGGAGGGGGAAATGGGGAGATACGGTCATAACTGGGATTCGCGGGAGAGCGGAGGGATTAGCTAAGTTAAAGTTCAGGCATAGGCGGACTGGAGGGAGGCTTCCTCCCTCTCAGGGACCAGGGAGAGGCTCCCTCCCTGGGTTTCGATGACTTTGCGATACCAGTGGGCGGACTCTTTCAACGTACGCTTTTGGGTGCGGAAGTCCACGTGAACCAAGCCAAACCGGGCGTGGTACCCTTCCGCCCACTCGAAATTATCCATGAGTGTCCAATGAAAGTAACCCGAGATGGGATATCCCTCGTGATTCGCCCGGGCAATCTCCATGAGGTAACGGGCGGTATAGTCAATACGCTGAGGGTCGCTCACCCTGCCGGTGCGGTCCACCCAATCGGAACCGGGGAAACCATTCTCCGTCACGACCAACGGAAGGCGACCGTATCGCTCCTGGAGAAACCGCGTCATCCAATACAGCGCGGAGGGTTCCATTCGCACCCAGTTCAAAAGACCGCGGGCATGCCCATGCTCATGAGGAATCTCGCAGGGACCTTCCGCCGTCGATTTGACCCGATCTCCGGTATAACCGTTGTAGCCAATGAAATCGAGCGGCTGGTTGATGATCTCCATATCCGTGCTTCCGATCTCGGGCATGTCTTCTCCGAAGAGCGCGAGCCCGTCGGCGGGATAATTGCCCAAAAACACAGGATCCATCCACCACGAGATGTTCCATTGCGATTTGCGGCGGACACTGAAAAGCAGGGACTTCGCGGCTTCGATGTCGGCAGAAGATTGGGTCTGGGGAATTCTCGCGTTTCCCGTGATGGCAAATCCGATCTGCACCGGACGCGGACACCCCGCGCGCAGGACTTGGACGGATTTTCCGTGCGCCATCAGGACATGGTGCGCGACACGGAGAAAGTTGGCGAAGGACAGGCTGTCGCCCGGCGCATGGACGGCGTCCAGGTGGCCCATCCCGGTGAAACACGGTGGCTCGTTCAGCGTGATCCAGTTGGTCACGCGATCCCCAAGGCGCGCGGCCACCACCCGGGTGTATTCCGCGAACCACTCCGGGGAATTGGAATTAAGCCATCCCCCGCGATGATAGAGGGCGGAGGGAAGATCCCAATGAAAGAGCGTGACCCACGGGGTGATGTTCGCTTCCAAAAGGGCGTCCACAAGGTGGTCGTAAAAATCCAATCCCGCTTCATTGATCACACCAGTTCCCTGCGGCAGGATGCGTGACCAACTCAGCGAAAATCGATAGGCCCGCAGTCCCATGGCGCGCATCATTTCCACATCCTCGCGCCAGAGATTGTAGTGGTTGCAGGCGACATCGCCGCTGGAGCCATCACATATCTTTCCGCCGCGGTGACAGAAATCGTCCCAGACCGACGGGCCGCGTCCGTCTTGATTCCACCCTCCCTCAACCTGGTAAGCAGCCGTGGCCGCACCCCAGGCGAAATCCGGTGGAAACGTACGGAGGGAATTTTGCGATCTCATTCTGACGAGGACTTTCGCCCCAATGCCGCCAAACTGAAATGCAGATTTCGTTCGGAAATTGTGATTTCGTGCTACGCCGTCTCGACACAGCCAAGCTTCCTCTGTTACGGTTACCGGCATGCGCAGGAATTTTCCCCAGAACGCAAGCGCCCTTAAGGAGGCGACACTTGTTCCCGAAGCACCGGACTGGCACGGTCCCATCTGCCGGGTGCTTTGTTGTTCCGACGACGTGGAGGAAACGATGCGCCCGCCCAACCCGTTTTTCTTGCAGGCACTCGCGCCGCAGGGAATGTGGATCTACACGATTGAAGGTTTTGTCGAGTATGAGCAGGGCGATCAAAAGCTAAGAGTCGGTCCCGGACAGGCCCTGGCCGTTCGCCAACCCGCGCCCGGCACGCTGGTTTATCACCGACAAGGGCTGCCATGGCGGCGCATTTATATTGGGTTCACCGGTGACGCCGCCTTCGGGCTTTTTGATTACGTCGTGCAGCAGTTCGGCTCGCTCCAGTCGCTTCCACCAGATTGCGCTGCCGTACGGGGCGCGCAGCGCTTCTGCAAAATGGTGCGGCAGCAGCCGGTTCGCACCGCGCGGTTCTGGTCCGTCCTGGCGTATCGCTGGCTGAATTCCTGGTGGGCCTCCTGTGAGGACACCAGGCCTGGTCCTCCGCAACTTGTCAATCTCAGCGCAAATTTTCCCGGGCTCATTCCGATGAGCCACGGATCGGTAAAGGAATTTGCGGACCGCATGGGATATTCCCGTTCCTATCTCTCCCGGCGTCTAAAAACGATTTGGAGACGCAATCCCAGCGAAGTGCTGCGCCATGCCCGTTTCGAAGAGGCTATGCGCCTATTGCGCGAAACACGATTACCGGTGTCCGAGGTCGCCAAGAAGGCCGGTTTTAGCAGCAGCTCCGCCTTCTGCGCCTCCTTCAAGACCCACCTCGGAAAGACCCCGTTAAACTATCGCCACGAACATATGGAAATCCGCTAAATGCGCAGACGCGTCCTGAACGAATCCTATAAAAGCGAACGTTTCATCAATTTCCAAATTTTCGAAGCTAGGGTAAGGTAACAACGATTCAAGGATCTCACCCCTTGATCAAATCCCCTATGATCGCATACCTCACAAACCCCACGCCCCCTCTTCGCCAACAGGCTCGGCGGATATCTTGCGCAGGCTTCACCTTGGTGGAGCTCCTCGCAGTGGTTGGCATCGTGGGCGTTCTTGCCGCTCTGCTTGTGCCCGCCGTCAACAAATTGACAAAGTCCGCAAACTCCGTCCGCTGCGTCTCGAACCTGCGCCAGATCGGAATCGCGATGCATGCCTATGCCGCCTCGAATGACGACCAACTCCCGATCCACTGGACAACCAGCAAGGATGCCGACGGAACCCAAACCTGGGTGCAACGCCTCACGCCTTATCTTCAGAGTGCAAATCAACGCGCGACCACCTGGGTCTGTCCTGACGCCCGGCTGAAGCCTCAAACCCAAGCCAGCGGAGACTGGGTGTCCACCTACTCGATGCATGTTCGGCTGGGGGCTGAGGACGCGAACTACCGCATCCGAAAAGTGCGGGTGGCAAAACCCTCCGAAGTCGTCTTGGTGGCGGATGGAGTCCAGAATCCCGCGAATAAAAATCTGGCGGAAGTCAGCCTCTATTTTCCCAACGATTTTGCCCTCACATCGACCGTTAGTCCGGACACCTTCATTGACTCTACGGATGGCCATCACGGAGGGCTCTCCTATCATCATCCCAAAAAGAGTACAAATACCCTGATGCTCGACGGCAGTGTCCGTTCTTTCGCGCAAGGCACGGTGCAAAGACGGAACGCGGTCGCCGGACCCGGCACTTAGTTCACGATCATGATTTTCCCTCCGACAGGAAAATCATCCAATCCCTTGATTCGTCGGATGCGACTCGGGAGACTTGGCTCCGGATCGACTCCCGGGAACATCCCTGCGACGCGATTCGCCTCGTTCCTCATCTTGGCGTTCTGTCTGGTTGGATGTGCCACTCCTGGGAAATGGTACTCCACCCTCGCTCAGGGCCGGATCGTCTGGCGTGCGGACTCCGGCAATCTCAGGGCGGAGGTGGATCCTGCCCGGGGGCGACTTTCGTTTCTGGGCCCCCGAGAGGGACCTAACTTTCTCAACAGTCCGTCAGACCCGGCGGACCCCCTGCAACTCGGGGGCCATAGGGTCTGGCTCGGTCCGCAAACAGAATGGCATCCCTTCTGGCCCCCGCCCGCGAATTGGGAAATGACAGCCGCGCAGTGGGTGAAACCAAATCGCGGGGGCATTTTGGAACTCGAAACTTCCGCAAAATCGGGCAAAGAAATCGCCATCCGACGTTCGTATCGCTGGCAGAAAGAGGGGTTACTGGAATGCAAAGTCTCCTGGCAGGAACGCAGCCCGAGGGGACATCAGTCCATGCAAATCTTTCAGCTCGCCAAGGGAGCAGTCTTCGAAGCCTCCCCCAAACCCGCAAAATCGGCGCCGCGCGGATTTGTCCGTCTGCCCATCGGACCACGTCCCACGACCGAAACGGACTTTGCCCTGCCACCGCACGCGACTTCCACCGGCAAAACCCTTTTGCTGCGCAGAATGCCCGAAGAGGAAAAGCTGGGATTTCCCACCCAGACACTTTCCGCCCGGTGGCCCGACGGGGAATTGCGACTACATCCCGGGCGAATTCAGGGGAAAGCCAGGAACCGTCCCGACGGACCCTACGACTCGCAAATTTACCTGGGTGCGGATGCTTTCCCGCTCTTGGAATTTGAACATCTGTCGCCGCGGCTCGTTCCGTGGTGGCCTGGCGGGCGCGTCAGTCACACCGTGCTCCTGGAGGTCCGGCTTCCCTGAATTAAACCGCGTCTATCGCGCCATCGAAGCCGCCCTAACTCCCCACCATCTCCTTCTGCACGGCGAAAAGCTCGAGCGTCTTCTCCCGCGCGAGAGCGTGATCGACGACGGGCGGCGGATATTGGGCCACCAGCCGACCCACCGCCGGTGGCTCAAAGAAGCGTTCCGTCGGCACATCCCGTAGTTCCGGCAACCATCGACGGATGTAGGTTCCCTCAGGGTCGTACCGCCGGGTCTGCGTCCAGGGATTTTGAATCCGAAAGTAGGGAGCCGCATCCGCTCCTGTCCCCGCGCTCCATTGCCAGCCGCCATTGTTGCTGGCGATGTCTCCGTCGGTGAGTTTCTGCAGGAAATAACGTTCCCCGAGGCGCCAGTCGAGGTGGAGGTCTTTCGTCAAAAACATCGCCGTGATCATCCGCGCGCGGTTATGCATAAAACCCGTCTCGTTTAACTCGCGCATGGCGGCGTCCACGATGGGAAAGCCTGTTTCCCCCGCTTCCCAACGATGAAAATTTTCCTGACTCCCCGGCCACACCATGCCGCGAAATTTGGGATTAAACTCCGTGTCCAGCACCTGGGGAAAATGCCAGAGGATGTTGAGATAAAACTCTCGCCAGATCAGCTCGGAGATAAACTTCATGGCATTCGACCGATCAGCCGCGGGGAGTTCCCCCACCCGCTTTTCGCTGCGGGTAAAAACCTCGCGAGTGGAAAGCAATCCCCAACGCAGGTCCTGAGAAAGACGGGACGTCGAGTCCGCCGCGGGAAAGTCCCGCTTAGCCCCGTAGGAAGCCAGGGCATTTCCCAGAAAGTTCCCCAGCCGCTCTCTCGCCGCCTTTTCTCCCGGCGCCACAATCCGGCCCTCAGCCCTCAAGCCCCATGTGGCGAGGGAGGGAAGTTCGAGGGATTTGACGTGGCCGGGAGTCACCAGTTTCCGCGGCCGCCCGACGGGATCGATCTTCGGGAGTTTAGCCCAAGCTTTGGCGTAGGGGGTGAAAACGCGAAAAGGATCGCCGGATCCCGTCAGTACCTCCACCCGCTCGTGGATGCAGATGTCTTTGCAAGCGACGACCTCCAGGCCCAGCTCTTGTCCGGCCTGGAGAAGTTTCTCCTCCACCGCGCGACCGAACGGGTCGGGGTCCCGGTTAAAATAGATCGCTCCAGCACCCGTCTCGCGGGCGAGCGCCACCAATTCCTCAATCGGATTGCCTTGGCGAATCAAAAGACGGCCTCCGATCGCCGAGAGATTTTTGGCTAACGCCTCAAGACTGCCGCAAAGAAATTCCTGGCGGTGCGATCCCGTCCATCGGTGGGCGATTGTCCACTCGCTCAGGATGTAAACCGGCACCACTTCGGCGGCACGGGAAGCGCACTGGCCCAGCGCGGTATTATCGGTGATGCGCAGATCGCGCCGGAACCAATGGATGGCAGTCTTCACGGGAGGGATACGGGGGGAAGTCTACGCGGGGCGCAAAATTCACCACCCTGGAAAAAGAGGAAGGGGTCGCCTGCGCGACCCCTTCACCTCCATTCAACCTAACCTACCTATACCAAAGCTTCGACTCGCGGACGCTCCTTCTTGCTCAGCGCCTTGCGCAGCTTGTGCAGCGCAATGTTTTGCAACTGGCGGATGCGCTCGCGGGTCACTCCAAACTTTTCACCCACTTCCTCCAGGGTCTTCGGCTTCTGCCCATCCAGACCAAAGCGGGAATTGATGATGCGGCGTTCGCGATCGTCCAAAATATCGAGCAATTCGCCCACTTCCTCACGCATGTCCTTGTCGCGGAGGGTTTCAAACGGATCGTCCGCTTCTTCGTCGCCCACGATTTCTCCGAACTCCGTGGAGTCGTCGTCACCGATGGGTTGGTCCAGCGAAGCCGGGCGGATCGCCGCGCTCTTCAGCTGGGTGACCTTGGAGGGCACAAGGCCGATCTCCTCCGCCAACTCATCATCGGTGGGTTCGCGGCCCAGTTCCTCGGTCATCTGCATCGAAACCCGGCGCATCTTGGCGATCTTGTCCACGAGATGAACGGGCAAGCGGATCGTCTTGCTCTGGTTGGCCAGAGCGCGCTTGATCGACTGCTTGATCCACCACGCGGCGTAAGTGCTCAACTTGCCGCCTTTTTTCGGATCAAAACGCTCCACCGCCTTCATCAGGCCGATGTTCCCCTCGGAAATCAGGTCGAGCAAAGGCAGCCCGAGATTGGCGTAATCCCTCGCGATTTTCACCACGAGCCGCAGGTTCGAACGAACCATTTCGGAACGAGCCGCCTGATCGCCCTTTTTAATTTTACGCGCCAGCTTCACCTCCTGTGCAGGGGTCAAAAGGGGGAATTTTGCGATCTCCCTCAGGTAAAGCTGAAAACCAGTTTCGTTGTCTTCCAAGGCCATGATATTATATGTTCTCCTATTTATGAAACGGATGGGAAAGGGGGTTGGGTTCTAAAAAAGTGAAAGGTATTTAATGCAGTTAATTAATTAGACAGACCTCCCCCCCGGCTGTTCAAAAATTTGTCGCATTTTTTTCGGCGCCAACTTTTCCTCATAACCCACTGACCCCGAGCACATTATAACGCGAAAGCCGACTCACTCTCACAAGATCGCGGAATTTTTGTGATCATGTTTGGGGATAGAAAAAAATCGGCTTGCTGATCTCGGGATGATCGCGACCATGCGCGGGTGATTTTCGACCCATCCGCTTTTCCCCCGCATTTTCCGGCCGAAAACCGTCCACTTTTCTCATGAACGCTGAACTCCTTCTCGTCCTTGGCCTCCTGGCCGCCTGCATCGGCATGTTTGTCATCAACAAGCCCCGCATGGATGTCGTTGCTCTGCTGGTCATTGTCATCCTGCCCCTCTGCGGCATTGTCACCGTGCCCGAAGCCCTGGCAGGTTTCAGCGACGCGAACATCCTGCTCATTGCGGCGTTGTTCGTCATTGGCGCAGGTCTGGCGCGCACCGGAATTGCTTACCAACTCAGCGACTTGCTCATCAAAAAAGCTGGCGACAGTGAGGCAAAACTCATCGCCCTGCTCATGGCCGCGGTGGCCGGTCTTGGCTCGGTGATGAGTTCCACGGGAGTAGTCGCCATCTTTATTCCGGTGGCGCTCAGCCTGGCCGAGCGCCTGCGGATCTCGCCAGGCCGTCTGATGATGCCGCTGAGTTTTGCCGGACTGATGAGCGGCATGCTCACATTGGTCGCCACGGCGCCCAACATGGTGGTGGACAGTGCCCTGACCAACGACGGTTTCGGGGGATTCAGCTTTTTCAGCTTCACTCCGATCGGGCTCGTGATTGTCATCAGCGGTATCCTCTACATGCTTTTCGCCAGGCGCTGGCTGCGTTCCTCGAACGAAGGGGCCGAGACCGCGAATTCCACCCGTCGGAATCTCCTCGACTTCATCAAGGACTACAGTCTGGCCGGCCGCGAACACCGCCTTCGCATTCAGCCCGATTCCTCGCTCATCGGTCTGACTTTGCGCGATGTAAAGGCCCGGCGACCGAGCAAGGCCAGCGTAGTCGGCATCGAACGCCGGGGAAAATTTCGCACCGAGGTTCTCCAGCCGTCCGCAGAAACGGTGCTGCAAGTCGGCGACGTCCTGCTGGTCGATGTCCCCGCGAATCCCGACCATGATCCGGCCGCCAGTTTGCGCGAGTTCGGCCTCGAGCCCCTTCCGCTGCGTGGACAATATTTTACCGATCAATCGCGCGACGTCGGCATGGCGGAAATCCTAATTCCGCCAGACTCCAGCTTGATCGGGAAAACCATTATTCAGGTGGGCTTTCGCCGCGTTCACCGCCTGAGTGTCATCGGGCTGCGTCGCGCAAACGTCGCGCAGTCGGGAGCCATCCTCGAAGAAAAGCTCAAAGCCGGCGATACGCTCCTCGTCATTGGCACCTGGAACGCAGTGCGCCAACTCCAATCCCAGCCGCAGGATTTTTTGGTGCTCGGTCTTCCGGCCGAAATCGACAAGGTCGCCCCGGCCCAGAGTCAGGCTCCCTATGCGCTGTTCAGCCTGGGCGTCATGATCGTTCTGATGGTCACCGGCATCGTCCCCAACGTGATTGCCGCCATCATCGGTTGCCTGCTTATGGGGGTTTTCAAATGCATCGACATGGATAACGCCTACAAATCGATCCACTGGCCAATCCTCCTTCTCATTGTCGGCGTGATGCCCTTTGCAACCGCCTTGGATCGCACGGGTGGTATCGACCTTGCGGTAGACGGGCTCCTGAGCGTGGTCGGCGGGGCGGGCCCGCGCGTCGTGCTGGGCAGTCTTTTCATCCTCACCGCTCTCATCGGCATGTTCATTTCCAACACTGCCACCGCCATCCTCATGGCACCGATTGCGTTGAGCACCGCCTACCATCTCGGTGCATCGCCCTATCCTTTTGCGATGACCGTTGCAATCGCCGCCTCGGCGGCTTTCATGACGCCGATCTCGTCACCCGTGAACACGCTGGTGCTGGCGCCGGGCCGCTATTCCTTCGGCGACTTTGTGAAAATGGGCGTGCCCTTTACCATCGTTGTTCTGCTCATCTGTATCCTGCTCGTGCCGATTCTTTTTCCCCTCTATCCTTGAGCGCTCCCGCGTCCGAAATCACCCTTCACCTTGCCGTCCATTCGGTTGATCGTTTGCTCGATCTCGGTCATTCGCCGATGGCCGGGCCTGGTATCCACCCCGAAGTCGCCAGAGCCATCCGGGCGGAGGCCGCCGAGCATCCGCGGCGCTCAGCTTTTCGAATCGAAATCACCGTCCCTGCCGCCGACCGGGGACGGCAGGCGGAGGTCGAAACGGCCATTCAAGCCCACTTTCGCAGCGAGCTGGCGGAATGCCGCGAAGACCTGCGCACGATCGCCTACAAAGGCCGCTGGACGTTCGTTCTCGCCCTCCTGGCGGTGGCCCTCTTAATTGCCATCAGCGAGGCGGTGCTGCTTTTGGGGGACGGTCGTCTTTTCACCATTCTGAGCGAGAGCCTGATCATCGTCGCCTGGGTGAGTCTGTGGGGGCCGACTGAAACCCTCCTCTTCGCGCGATTCCCCGTCCTGCGCCAGCGGGACCTGGCGAACGCGCTTGCCGCGGCGAGCGTTAAATTAACGGAAAACTAGCAAGGGAGCTTTCGACCAAGGTCGTTCCCAGGAAACATCACGAGAAACGAATCCGCGTTCAGCGAATTAAGCCGCCCGCCGCGCCCCGCGACGCCGCAGAATCAAGCAGGTCACACCGGTTGCCCCCATGAGAATCCATGCGGAGGGCTCGGGAACCGCATTGAGATTGGCATGCTGCTGACCATCCATGGAAATCGTGAATTCTGTTCCCGCCGCAAAAGTTTTTCCCGCATCGGGCGTGATCGTCCATGTGAGCGACGAAACGTAAACCAAGTCCGCCTCCGTTGCAGGACTAAAGGTGCCGTTATTGCTCGTATCCCATCCGCGGACCATTAGAAAATCCGTATCTCCTGCACCAAGCACGTTAATCAACCCGGTAAATCCGCTCGAATTGAAGCTTGTCGCCCCCGGGGTGCCGTAAACCGGAGTCGTTGAAGTTCCCACCCAGCCTCCCGAAATTAACGGACGCGCGGTGCTGGGAACACCGCCGATGAACACACCATCGTCGTTCGCGTCCGAATAAACCTGCCCGTAAGACATCGCAACGTTAAAATCGGTGAGAGCAAGTCCGGAGCCTGTGCTCACCAAACCCAGAGCGGCTCCTACGGGGAAGGAATCAAGATTGAGGGTCGTAAAATCGGAACGCGCGGCAATCGGTTGCACAAAGCTGATCGTCAACGAGATGGATGTCACCCCTTGAAGGTCCGTCAACGCGATACTGTTATACTTCGTCGCACTATCATCGAAATTCGTCGAATTTACCATCACCAGATCTCCCGTTCCGCCGGTCAGGGAGGTAGAAACACTCACTCCCTGGTTGGTGGAAATCCTCGGATTGGGATAAAGTGAACCGGGCTTGATCGACAGCGTGCCGGTTGAGAAATTATTGGCCAAAACGTCCTTGTTTGTGGAGGCCGTGCTGGTCCAGTTTCCAGGAAACAAATTGTTTTGCACGGTTCCATTGCCGGTCCACGTCGCATGAACTGGGTCGAGTACTCCCGTCGTCGTGTTTGAAACGACGAAAGGCAAAACCGCCCAAGAGTTGGCGACGCCTCCCACCACAACACACGCCCCTACCAACAGGGAACGCACAAAGATGGATGGAAAGATTTTGTTTAGACGATTCATGGCCGTAATTTTTTAATCCTCAAAAAATACCTGCTCGTGCAAGCGGTTGCATCCTTCAGAAAACGAGGTTTACATTCAAGAAGTCTTTTTTCAAAGGAATGACCTCGGGAAGGCAACCGCTTGTATCCCAGGATGCGTGTTCCAGAACGGCCTGACCGTCACCCGACGCTTGCGGCAACACCACGCCGCTCAAAAGTGGTCGGGGCCAACCCTGCCCAGAATACCGTCGCTACGCTGCCGCTTGCTTCGGCGCACCGAAACCGAGGGCCAGGAGCGAAACTCCCCAGAAGATCGAGTTGATCCCGTAGAAAAGACCCAGAACCCACCAGGAGTCCGAGGGCCAGCGGGAATAAACCATCACCCCGAGGACAAGAGCGGCAATGCCATTGATCAGGGTCCAGACCCATCCGCTGTGCGCGCGGAGTTTGAAGGAACCGATGATGAAGGAAATGCCTTCGATGATGAGAAAAACGGCGAGGATCAGCGTGATCACGGCGATGCTGGAGGCAACGCAGCGCAGCAGGACGATGCCGGCGGCGATGCGAATGAGTGCCAGAAGCGCATCGAGGACACGATGGGCGACATGTTTGCTAAAGATCGCGAGCGCCAGGGAAATACAGCCGCTGATCAGCGCAAAAGCCCCCAGAAACTGCACGATAAACGCGGAGAAAAACACCGGCGAACTCATCGCCATGAAACCCACGAAGATCGAAAGCAACCCTCCGAAGATCAACCAGCCACGGCTTTGCGAGAGGGCATTAACGGCAGCTGCGGGAGAATTTTCGCTCATGGAAAAGGGATATATCGGGTCCGCCGGGATGCGGCACTCCTTTTTTCACGGCATCTTAGAACGAAGTCCGCAGCCTGGCATAAAAGGCTCCCGCCGTTTCATTGTCAGGCGCGTTGCCAGGATTCGCGATCATCTGCAAACCCACCGAGAGTTGAGTATTTTGCGTCACCTGGAAGCGGTGAAAGACCTCCAGCACCGCTTCATTGCGGGTCAATTCGCTCCGGGGGACCGCCAAGGAAAACGCTGCACCGGTCAAATCATCTTTCCGCCCGAGCAGTCCGCCCAGCCCGAAGCCAATCTGACCATTATGCCGGATATTTGTCAGAGTTCCGTCGGAATAGGAATAGCGGGCAAAAACCTGGAGGTTCTCCGTGAGGTTCTGGTCCGCGATGAAGGTGAACCCGTAGTCCGCCGGCAAATTATCCTTGCCCCGGGCGTCCATGTTCCAAAGTCCGAAGGCATATCGTCCGGCCCCCAATCCCTGGAAGGTCGGCGTATAGCCAATTTCCCCGAAGCTAAAAATGTCCCACTCTTCAAAAAGCGAATCCACTTCGTTCCGGATGGTCGTGCTGTAGGCGTTCGCCGCTCCGGCCGTGAGATAAAACTGATCGGTAGGTCGTATCGAAATGCCAAGCATCGGACCGTGGCCGGGGAAGGGAATGGAAGCGTTCGCGGAAAAATTCCGATTCACAAACGAATTGTTCACATTCTGCAACCAATGGGAGCCGACGTAGTCCGACGGATCCGCGCGACCAATGATAATCCGCACCCTGGCCTCGAAAAGTCGTTGCACCCAATAGGCGTCGCGAATCACCCAACCCCGATCATTAAAGGTTCCGGTCGGTGCCACCAACGTCCCCATCTGCCCGCCAATCCGGGAGGGGGGCTGGCTGCCAACCTGATACCGATACTCCCCCGTGAAAACAAACCGCCCCGTGTCCTGAGTTCCCCGTCCGATCAGCGTCCAGGAGGACATCAGATCCAGATCCCCTGCCGCTCCGTAGCGGGAACTCTGGCCCCCCATTGGCTGCATAAAAAGCATGGTATTAGCCACCCCGATCCGGAGGCCCGTCTTTTCATAGAGGGAATCCAGCGGCATCTTCAACAGGTCGAGGGGACGATTTGCTCCGAAGGAATCCAAATACCCCTCGTTCGGCGCGTAGATCTCGTCCAACTCCGCCGGAGTGTTTGTGGTCGACTCACCCGGAGAGAAATCCGCGTCGTAGTTGGAGGATTCGATGACCTGGATGGTTGGCTTCCTCACCTCCACTTCCTCGACAGAAACTTCCGGTTCCCCGGCCGCCTGCGCCCAACCGGAAGCCACCACCAGCAAAGAACCCCCACCCGACAGCAGCCAGTTCCGCCAAACGTCCGCCATGGGCCAGTTAGGTTTCATTTGGTGGGTTCCGGCAACCCGTCGGCCGGTTCCTGAATTCCATAAAACATCGCGTAGAGGACGGGCGTGACGATGAGGGAGAGAACGGCGGCGAAGGAAAGACCGAACATAATGCAAACCGCCATGGATCCGAAGAAGGGATCCGTAAGCATGGGGATCATCCCCAGCACCGTCGTCAGCACGACCATGCACACTGGGCGCATTTTCGCCGTGCCCCCATCGAGCAGCGCCTGATAGGGCGGCGTTCCCTTGCTGATCAGGGTCAGCACCTTGCTGAGAACAACAATCTGATTCTTGATCAATTCACCGCCCAAGGCCAGAACACCCAGGGTGGCCATGAAACCGAACGGCATGCGCGTGAGCAGAAGTCCGACCGTCACAGCGATAATGAAAAGCGGAATGATCAGCCAAATCAAGACCGTGGTGCGGATGGAGTTAAACAAACACACCACGATGAAAACCATCAAGGCCAGGACGTAGGGCAGAGGCTCGACCAGGGCGGCCCGCGCCTGGGAGGAATCCTCGTATTCCCCACCCCACGCCATCGAGTAGCCGGGCGGCAGAGCAATTTTTTCGATCTGCTCACGCACCCGAGCATGCAACTGACTCGGCAGACCGGATCGCGGATCGGCATGAACGGTCAAAGTCGGAAATCGATCCCGACGCGCCACCAAGGGATCCTCCCAGACCACCTCGGAACGGCCCGTGACCTGGCTGAGAGGGATCATGCGATTAGCCACCGGGCTCCAGATCTGCTGACTGTTGATCGTGCCGACGTCCTCGCGTTCGGCGAGCGGCGGCCGCACCACAATGGGAAGCAGGCGCGTCTCCTGGGGGAAAATTCCCGCGCTGGCGTAGCCTGGCTCCCGATAGAAGCCCACGGTGCGCCCTTCGAAGCTGCTCTCCAGCGCACGGGCGACATCGACTCGCGTAATGCCATTGCGGCGGGCCTGCAGCTCCAGCAATTCGGGACGAATGGCCGGCACCCGTTCACTCCAGTCGCTGCGCACGCAGAGGGCCTGGCCGTCATCGTCCAGAATCTTTATCGCCTGATCGCCCAGATCCCGCAGAACGGTCGAATCCGGACCCCGGAAACGGATCTGAATTCGTCCGCCGTCGCCAGGGCCGAGGAGAAACTTTTTCGCAATGGCATTGGCATTAGGATAGTTGTCGTCGAGCTGTTTCTGAATCACTCCGATCAACCCGGCGATCTTGTTGGGGTCATCCACATCGACCAAAAACTGCACATAGGCCCGGTTTTCGTTTTCGGGAGAATAGACCAGCAAAAACCGCAGACCGCCACCCCCGATGAAAGAGGTGGTATGAGTCACCCCGGGCTGGCTTTGAATAAATTGCTGAATCTTGCCCGCCACCGCTTCTGTTTCCCGGATATGCGTCCCGGCCGGCAAAAAGACATCGACCATGAACTGCGGCCGGGTCGCCGGAGGAAAAAAACTTTGGTCCACTTTGCGAAAGCCAAAAATCGCCGCCACAAAAGCCAACGCGCAAACGATCACGACCGCCCAGCGGAAACGTAGCGCCAGAATCAAGAGCTTCCGGTAAATTCGAAAAGGGAGGGCCGCGTAGGGATCGCCGCCTTTCCCACCGCCCGCCACAGTATTGAAAATCATGTAGCTCAACAGGTGAGTGGCGGTGACAGACGACACCCAGCTGAGACTAAGCGCAATCAGGATCACCCAAAAAAGCGAGTTCGTGTATTCGCCGGTGGCGTCCTCCGACAAGCCAATCGCGGCGAAGGCAATGACGCCAATCGCCGTGGCCCCGAAGAGCGGCCACATGTTTTCCGCCACCACCTCCCGGACCACTTCAATTTTGTTCCGGCCGGATTCGATGCCCACCTTGATTCCCTCAATCACGATGATGGCGTTATCCGTCAGCATGCAGAGCGCAATGATCAGGGCGCCCAGCGAAATACGTTCCATCAGGAGGTCCCCCTTCATGTACATGACGAGAAACGTCGCCATGATGGTGAGGAAGAGCACCACACCAATGATGAAGCCGGTCTTGCGACCCATGGCAAAGATCAGCACCACAAAAACAATGGTGACGGCCTTGCCCAAGTTGAACATGAACTCGTTGACCGCAGATGAGACCGCCTCGGGCTGGAAATTGATCTCCCCAATTTCCATGCCGACCGGCTGATTGCTCTTCAGCTCAGCGAGCTTTTCCCTCACCGCCTGCCCCATTTTGACCACATTACCCCCTGGCACGCTGGAGATGCCGAGTCCAATGGCCAGATTGCCATCGTAGCGAAGCAGCCGTCGCGGAGGATCCTGATCCCCCCGCTCAATCGTCGCGATATCCCCAAGCCGCAACTGGCGTCCGCTCTGATCCGAGCCAATTACCAACTCCAGCATCTCTTCGGCGGACGCAAAGGCCCCGGTCGGATCCAGCGGAATATGCTGGTCACCCACCTGAATACGTCCGCCGTCCGCCGCAATGTTTCTTTCCTGGAGCTGACTGTAAATCGTCTCCTCATTCAGACCGAACTGCGCCAGTCGCTGCCGGGAAATTTCTAGAAAAACAACCTCCCGTTGCTCCCCGAAGAGCACCACACTTTTGACCCCGGGCACTTGCAAAAGTTCACGCCGCAGAAACTCCACATAACGTCGCTGCTCCGCAAATGAGAAACCCTCGCCCGTGACCGCGAGGAAAATCCCGTATACGTCCCCGAAATCATCCACCACGATCGATTGGCCGCGCACGGCGGGAGGCAACTGCGCCTGCACGTCCGCAACCTTGCGCCGAAGTTCATCCCAGACCTGAGGCATCCGGTGTTTGTCGTATTGATCTTTTATCGTCACCGACACCACCGACCTGCCGCGGGAAGATTCCGACTCAACCCGGTCGAGCTGTCCCAATTGCTGGCAGGCGATCTCGATTGGATTCGTCACCTCCTGAGCCACCTCCTCTGCACTGGCTCCGGCATATGGCGTAATCACCAAGGCCTGTTTGATCGTAAACTCCGGATCCTCCAGCCGGCCAATATTCAGATACGCAATGATGCCGCCCACCATGGCCATGACCATGGCCACCAGGACCACCCGGTTGTGCTTGACTGAGAATTCGCCCGGGTTCATGGCTGACCGCCCCCGAGCGCGTCCCCGAGATCACGAACCTTCATGCCCTCACGGAGAAAGGTCACACCCGCAATGGCGATGCGGTCACCGGGCTGCAAACCATCCACGATGGAAATCCGGCTCCCCGAGGCCTCGCCCAATTTGACAGGACGGCGACCCACCACGTCACCCTCTCCAATGACCCAAACCACCTGCTGACCCGGACTTTCTTCCAAAACCGCCGAAAGCGGCACGGAAATCCCCGCGCCCAGGATCGCAGCCCGCCCATAAGTAAGTGTCACGCTGGCCGTCATACCCGGCAGAAGATTCAGTCCCTCCGGAACTTTCATCGCCACCCGAACAGCAAAGGTCTGGGTGACCGGATCCGCCCGCTGCGCAATTTCCTTCAGATAGACCGGGAAAACTCGGCCGGGTGCGGCACTGAATTCCGCCGTTAATTTTTGAATATCCGAGGAACCCAGATCCGCCACCATGACGGACTCCGGCACGTCCACCACGATCTCGATCTCGTCCACATCTTGAAACTTCACCACCGGCTGTTTCGCGCGAATATTTTGTCCCTGCTCGACAAAGCGCTGAGCGATCACTCCGTCGTAAGGCGCCCGCAGCGTCGAGTCGCTCAATTGAAGATTGGCCTCCACCACGCGCCCTTCCAGGCCGCGCACTTCAGCCGCCCTCGCTTGAATCTCTTCGTCCCGCCCAATCGCGCTTTGGTCGAGGGTCTGGCGGGCCGCTTCCGCGTTTTCCTGCGCCACCCGATACGTCGTTTCCGCGCGGTCAAACTCCACGCGCGAAATGGTCCGCGAACGCAACAACTGTGTGGCCCGGCCAAACTCCGCCCGGGCATTGACGAGAGAGGCCTCGGCGGAGCGAACCTGCGATTCGAGGCGCTGCCTTTCCTCAGGTCGGACGCCCGCAAGGGACGCCTGGAGGTCGGCCCGGGCCCGGTCGAGTTGGCCCTGCAACGTTGCCAACCGCGCTTGAAAATCTTCCTGCCGCAACTGGGCAATCACTTCATTTTGTGTGACCCGCTGTCCCTCACGAACCGGAAGGCTCACCAGCAGACCGGGCACTTGAAAGGTCAGTTCCACTTGCTTGGCCGCCTCCACTTTGCCCGGGAAGCTGCGAACCTTCGCATCTCCTCCCGCGACCACGACCATGGTCTTCACGGGTCGGACCACATTGAGATCCGTGGCCGCCGGTGGCTTGCACCCTCCGACCAGGACCAGAAAAGCTAAACTGACTGGAACGCAAAGCTGGCGGGCCAGCTGGGGGCGGTTACTGACACGGGAGATTTTGTTTATCATAAAATGGTCACTTTCGACACCAACGCTCCCGCTCAAAAAGCGAACGGATGGACCCGATGTAAAGACAAAAACAAGCCCGGCAACGCCTCGGATCAGGGAGGCAACACAATTCAGTTGCCGGGGTCTCCAACCCACCGTATGAAACGTGTTTCATGACCCCTGCCGCGGTTCTTGAATACCTCGCCACTCACGAAGAGCGCTTCATTGAAGAACTTTTCGCCTACACCCGCATTCCCAGCATCAGTGCCCAATCGGACCATGCCGGGGACATGCAGAAATGTGCGGAATGGCTCGTCGCCCGCTGCCGCCAAGCGGGCCTCACGGCCGAGATTCGCAAAACGTCCGGCTATCCCGTGGTCATTGCTAAAACGCCGCAACAAAACCCAAAAAAACCCACTTTTCTAGTTTACGGCCACTACGATGTGCAGCCACCGGACCCGCTGGAACTTTGGACCTCCCCCCCCTTCGAGCCCCGCCGGGTCGGTCGCAATGTTTACGCCCGCGGCATCAGCGACAACAAAGGCCAGCACCTCGCGCACATTAATGCCGTCGAAGCCTGGCTCAAGACGGGAAACGAGTTGCCCTGCAATGTGAACTTCCTCATCGAGGGCGAGGAAGAAGTGGGCTCAAAGGCCCTCTATGGCTTTCTGCCCAAAGTTGCGAAGGAACTCGCCTGCACGGCCTTGATTGTCTCGGACACCGAGATTCCCAGCATGAAACACCCTGCGCTTTGTTATTCCCTGCGCGGCATGGCTCCCTTGGAGATCCGTCTCGACGGCCCGGACCGGGACCTGCACTCGGGACTCTTCGGCGGTGCGGTGGACAACCCCGCGATGGTTCTCTGCCAGATGCTGGGCTCCCTGCGGAACAAACGCGGGGTGTTCGCCATACCCGGGTTCTACGACGATGTGGTGAAACTCTCCGCTTACGAGCGCAAGCAAATGGCAAAAGTGCCGTTCAACGAAACCAAATTTCGCAAGTCCGTCGGCGTCGGCGCTCTCTTCGGGGAGGCGGGCTACACCCCGGACGAACAACGCGCGGCGCGGCCCACGTTCGAAATCAACGGACTCACCAGCGGCTATCAGGGCGAGGGCGGGAAGACGATCGTTCCCTCCTGGGCCAGCGCCAAGGTGACGATGCGCCTCGTTCCGAATCAGGATCCGAAAAAAATTCTCGCACTGGTGAGAAAACACCTCAAGGCCATCTGTCCACCGACCGTCAAGCTGACCATCACCGAAGGTCAGGGAGGAGGCCCCTACATCGTGGATCCCACGGGGCCGCTCGCTCAAGCCTGCATGAGAGCCGCCAAGGCAGGATTTGGCCACGAATGTGTGCTCGTCCGGGGCGGCGGCAGTATTCCCATCATTGCCGCTTTCAAGGAACACCTCAAAGCCGATTCCTTCATGCTCGGCCTGGCGCTGCCGGACGACAACGCCCATTCCCCGGACGAAAATTTTTCGCTCGATGCGTATATGGCCGGAATGCGGATGGGCGCTCAACTCTGGCCGGAATTGGCGGAAGTTTCCACTTAGGCTCAGGTCAAACCCTCTCTGGGCATACCAGGACGAAGGGGAGCTCAACGACTATTGCGGAGGCGGTGAAAAAACGAAACGACCCCCCGGACCCGCGCCCGCGACGCCGCCACATTTTCGTCCACCCACCGATAGAGTGATGCCCCGACGAGCGTGCCCAGGGCGATGGAGGTGATGACGGAGATCACCGTCACCAGACCATCAATACCGCCGGCGCGATCACTCAGAATCCGGGTCACGCTTAAGAGACCCAACGCACCGGGCACAAGTAGCCAGAAGCTGGGCAGAAACGTCACAGCGGCCGGCGGCCCGCGAAAGCGATATTGAATCAGATAACCCAGTGGCGTCGCCACCAGGGTGCCGAAAAAGCCACTCAACTCGGTACTGAAAAATTCGGACGCCACACGCTGCGCCGCAAAGGCCAGCAGGAGAACCAACAACATCCAGTGCAGCGATTTTCGGGGGGCGGAAAAATGAAGATAGACGCCCAGACCAAAAATGAGGACGCCTACCCAGGGGGCCCAAAGCACCGTGGTATAATTCCCACCCGAATGAACAAGGTCAGCCGTCACATACCCCGTGAGCGTCGCCCCGATCGCCAGGCCAAAAGCCAGCAGGACGAGTTGAACAAAGCCAGCGATCAGACGACTGGCTCCGCTGACCATATCGCCATAGGCCAGCTCCAGCATCCCAAGAGTGAGCATGCCTCCCGGCAGAAACGTCACCAGCGGCGGCACCAGGGCGTGCAGCGGATCTACGGGAAACCCGCGGCGAATCGCGAGAAAGACCAGCAACGAAACCAGAGTCGCCGCAATCACGGGTAGGGGCACCGACAAGACGGAACGCCCCCGGTTGAGCAACTTCAACAATCCCACCATCAGCCCCAACACCGCAGCGGCGGCAAGGTTGGCCGGATCTGGCATCAAAATGAGTGCCAGGCCCATCGTAAGAATCATGTGCCCGCCAACGATTCCCACGGGCCCGAACCGGGGCTTCTGTCGGCGAATCACGGTAAGGCGCTTCAAGCCCTCCAGAGGGACGACCGTGGCCGCCTGAGCCTCCTCCCCCAAGGCATAAACGTCGGCCATCTGGTCCAGGCGAAGGGTCTGCGGTTTGCCTTCGGCCAGGGTCACACGCTCGCCATTGCCGTCATGGAGGGAGATAAAAACAGCGGTGGGGAACGCCACGACCCGGGACCGGCGCATTCCGTAGGCGGACGCAATTTTCCGCAAATGGTCCTCGACCCTCGCCGTCTGTTCGCCGCAGGCCAGGTAGGCTTGTCCCAACCGAAAGAGAAACTCAAGAACTACGACCGTTTTGTGCGGCACGGACGGCGACTCGGCCGGAGAAAGCTCGTCACTCATGGGGCGATGGGCGGGTCCCAACTTCGACCCAAACCCCTTAGTTCAGTCCCCACGGAATTCCCAACAGGAACCACACCACAAAGAGGAGCGTCCAGACCACATAGAGAGCGATGACATAAGGAATCATCAGGGCCACAAGAGTTCCCACCCCGGCCTTGGTGTCGTATTTTTGCGCAAATACGACCACCAGAGCAAAGTAGGCGTTGAGGGGCGTGATCACATTGATCGGGGAATCCGCGACCCGGTAGGCCGCCAACACGGACTCGGGTGCCACGCCCAATTGCACCAGCAGCGGCACAAAAATGGGAGCAAAAAGCGCCCACTTCGCAATCGCGCCGGAGATGAGGAAATCGATCAGGCTCACGACCAGAATAAAACCCAACAGGAGCAGCAGCGGCGGGATACTGGCAGATTTGAGCACGTCAGCCATCGACACGGCCAGGATGGTTCCGATGTTGCTGTAATTAAAATACGCAATGAACTGACTGAGGATAAACAGCAGGAGGATCAAGCTGCCGAGACCGGCCAGGGCTTTCTCCATAGCCTTGATGATATCGGTGCTGTTTTTCATCGTCCGGGCGCCAAAGCCGTAAGCCGCACCCGTGACCAGGAAGACCAGCATGATCACTGCGATCAGACCATTCATAAACGGTGAGTTGCCAATCAAAGCGCCCGTCTCCGGGTTGCGCAGAGGGGCTCCCGATCCGATGGTCAGAAACCCGAGCAGGACAAGGACGGCGACCAACCCGATCCCGGCAAACTTCAGCCCCCGGGATTCATCCCCCATCACCCCAGCCTCGGCGGAATCAGGGGTTCCCGACAGGTCGCCCGCGTCCTCCGGAACATATTTGCCCAGTCGAGGCTCAATCACCCGCTGCGTGACAAAGGTGATGACCACGGTCAGCACAACGACCGACGCGAGCGAAAACCAAAGATTGGCTGTCAGGTCAATCGACAGGGCGGGATTAACCAGATGGATGGCGTCGTTGGTAAACTCGGTGAGAACCGCATCCAGGGGCTTGATGAGCATGTTCACCGTGAAGGCCCCGGCGACAGCGGCGAATCCCGCGGCAAGTCCCGCCAGCGGGTGACGGCCCACGCTAAGGAAAGCGGATCCCGCCAGCGGAATCAAAACGAGATATCCCGCATCCGCGGCAATGCTCGAGACAATCCCCACAAAAACCAAAATATACGCAATGGCCCAACCTGGGGACACGGCGACCAACTTGCGAATCAGCGCTTTGATTAGGCCCGACGCCTCCGCCACCCCCACCCCAACCATCGCGACAATGATCAGACCCACGGCGGTGAAACCCATAAAGTTAGGAATCACGGAGGCATACATAAAACGGATACCCTCGGTCGTCAGAAGACTACGGGCCGCCACCGTGGTGGTTTGAATCTGATCCGTCACCGGGTCAATCACCTGCTGGGTCACCGAGGCATGCAAAAGATGCATCACGTGCGAGAGAACGTTGACCAGGACCATGAGCGACAGAAAAATCATCGCCGGATGCGGAACCTTGTTCCCCACCTTCTCAACGACGTCCAGCAGGCGCTTCATCATCCCGTCCCTCTCCGGGGCTGTATTCGCAATTTCCATAAAAATCAATCAGGTCTTCGCCGGTTCTCCCGACGGCAATTCTCCGGGCCGGTAGTCCGGCAACCAACCGCACGGGACAATGGCGAACAGGGCGAGGCAAGCCAGGACAAAAAAGCCGATTTTGAGCGCCCGCAGGCGAGTCTCGGAGTTGATCAGGACAGCCTCGGCGATCTGTTCGGGCGAGGCATTG
Organism: Terrimicrobiaceae bacterium; assembly: GCA_041752695.1. Taxonomy (GTDB): domain Bacteria; phylum Verrucomicrobiota; class Verrucomicrobiia; order Chthoniobacterales; family Terrimicrobiaceae; genus CALCJD01. Next base: position 39,920 of record JBGSVZ010000005.1, on the reverse strand, counting down.
GCGGCCTCGAAACGCTCTTTGAGGCGATCGTTATTCAGGAAATTGATGCTATCCAGATCCACCTCAGCTTTCATTTCCGCGGAGATCAGCGGGTTGTCGGCCACCCGGCTCATCACTCCTGCACTCAGGACACCAACCACCAGAGTGCCCATCAGGGCCGTGCCTACGGCCGCGGCCAGGTTTTGCGTCACGCCGCGCAAGGCACCCACGTCACCCGCCAATTCCTTGGGCGAGGAGGTTACCAACACGTTAAAAAGCAAAGTCACCAGCGCACCCTGGCCAAGCCCGACCGTGATAAGTCCAATAATAACCGGGAAGACACTCCAATCGTTTGTCACGACAAAGGCCAACCAGAGCGCTCCGACGGCAACCAACCCAAAAGCGGCGCGGGCGATGGTGCGTGGAGGGAACTTGCCGTATAAGCGGACAATCAGAATGGCAGTGAAAAACACCGTCAGCATAAACGGCATCATTGCCACCGAAGTCGCCGCGCTGGAACGCCCTTGAATGATTTGAATATACAGGGGCACGGTAAAATTGATCGCGGCCTCGGTCGCAACAATCAGAAAGAGGGTAAAGACAGCCGCCCATTCTTTGGGGGAGTCAATCACCTGGAGCGCCAGCAAGGGCGTTTTTCCCTTCTGCGCCTGCCGGTGGCTCCACAAGAAAAACGCCATAAAGATCACGGCTCCCAACCCGATCATGAGTGGAGCTGGGGACACGCCAAACAGATCGAAGGGGGCGGCAGGCCGGGCCAGCGTGAGCCCCCAGTTGCGCAAATTGTTGAACCCGAAGCTGATCAGGATCACCGCGACTGCCGAGAGAATCACTCCGGAAACGTCGATTTTCACCGCGGGATTGGGCACGGACGGCTTGAGCTTAAGGCTCAGAAGGAACAGGACCGACGCATGGACAATGAGGAGCCCGAAAGCGAGGCGCCAGTTGATCATGGCCACATAACCGACGATGACAAAGGCCAGCACCCCGGCAATGGCCCTCGCGGAACCCAGCCAGCCCACCGCCTTGGCCTGCTGGGCACCCCTGTAATGATTGGCAATCAGCGCCACCAACGACGGCACCAACGAGGCACCCGCGAAACCCGCCAGAGCCTGACCCGCCAACATCACCCCGGCCGTCGGACTCAGCACCATCGTCACCATCGCGGCGAGGAAAAGAGCCACCGCCACCTGAAAAAAGACCTTCGAGCCAAAACGCTGCCCGAGCTTGCCGCCGAGCATCACGAAACCTGAAACGCCCAGCGAATACATCACAATCGCCGTGCCCACGGTGGTGGGCGGAGTGTTAAAACTGCTCACCATGCCGCTCATGGAGACCGGCAGGGCGGCCACATTAAACGACATCAACATTTGACCCATGGCGATGACAACCATGGGTAGCCATGACGCATTCTCTTCGGGAACCGGTCCGGCACCCGCAACAGTTTTCTTATTCATAAAGGTTTTCGAAAATTGGCATCCCCGCCGTAAAGCCCCGCGCCAGCGCGGCGAACAACGGGTCAGGCCTCAGGCTGTGAGACAAAAAGATCCATCCCCAACTGCTGCGACAAAAACTTGGCGGCCAGTTGACCCCTTACGCTATTCCCGGCCTTGTCGAGCGGCGGCGCGAAAGTTCCCAAGCCCCCCTTGCCCGGGGAAACCGTCACAATCCCCCCGCCGATGCCACTTTTTCCCGGCAGCCCGATGTCAAACAGCCAGTCCCCCGAGGTTTCATACAATCCTGCGGTGGCCATCACGGCCAATACGTAATGACAGATCGAGGCATCAACAACCCGCTCTTTTGTGATGGGATTCACCCCGCCATCAGCCAGCGTGGCGCCCATCACCGCCAGGTCCCGCGCACTTACGTTGAGGGAGCATTGCCGGGTGTAAAGATCAACAGCCGCCGCGGGATCGTCGTAAATGGCTCCGTAGCTTTGCAGCGTCCGCGCAATGCCTTGGTTGCGAAAATTCGTGGCGGAGGCCGAGGCCAGAACCTCCTCATTCATCGGCAGTTTCCTCCCGGCAAACCGCGACAGCCCGTCATAAAGAAACTGCCACTTGTCCTCGTGGGTGGCCCCGGGCGCGAGACTTGTGGTGGCGATTGCGCCGGAGTTGACCATCGGGTTCGTCAGGCCTTTGGGATGCCTTTCGATCCCGGCCAGGGAATTGAAGGCATACCCGGTGGCATTTGCACCGATTTTTGCACGAGCTTCCTCGACCCCGATCACTCCGCAAATCAAGGCGAAGACAAAGGGTTTCGACACGCTCATGATGGAAAACTCCGAGTCGGCCTCACCGGCCTGAAAAACATTCCCACTCACCCCCACAATGCAAATACCGAAAAGCTGGGCAGGCACCCGGGCAAGCGCCGGATACACTTGAGAATTTTCCCCCTCCGAATTGTCGCGGAACAACCGATGCGCCTCATCCACCAAAGCTTGCGCACGTTCCGGACTGGGCAATTTCCCCGTTGAGACAAAGGGGGGCGCGCTAGGGGTGGGCTCCGTCGGCATCATGCCGTGCTATTCCCTCCGCACCTCTGAGTCAAGAGGTGAAGAACTGCCCTGCCTACCCGCAGAACATCGGCCGCGACGCAAAAAAAGCCCCCCCCAGCAACACCCCACGCCCAGCATCCGCCTCGCAAACTTTTTACAATAAATGTCCCACCTGGGACATTTATTGTTACGCAAGGTGAGGGGGCTGGAACTGGTGCGGTTGATGCTGGTGGGACGATCGGCGCTGCGCCGCCGGCTGGGCAGGGCGTCCAGATTGCAGTTGCCCGCGGGTAAGCGTTTCGGATATTCCCCGCAGATGACTTTTCCTTTCGCGACGCGCGTCATCAGGTTGGGCCTCCTTCCGCTGGCCACCAGCTTGTTTCTCGCCGGCTGCCAACTTCCTCCAAAAAACACGCAATGGGACGTTCCCTACACGCTGCAAACCTTCCCGACGGCCTACAGCGAACGTGCGCTGGAGATCTCTGACGCCAACAAGGACGGCACGGTCACGCTCGTCGAATGGACCAACGCCGGCGGCGACAGGCGGAGCTTCCTCCTCGCCGACCAGAACAAGGACGGCGTGGTCACGCGGACGGAACTCATGCGCGTGGGTTCCAACGTGCGGGTTTTCGACTTCACGCGGACTTACGCGGATTCCAACAAGGACAATCAGCTGACCCCCCGCGAGTTCCGCTCGGGACGACAGGCCCAGGTGCTCCGCATCGAGTTTTAACGAGCGTTTCCGCAAATTGACTTACGCCCTTCCGGCCTCGGTGGTCTCGACCTGACACCTGCCCGGCGGGGAGTCAGTGCAGACCCTCATCGAAGAAAAGCACCCGCCATTCCGTGGCGTCGCTAGTCCACGGACCGTAACCGTTGTTCTTGGCGATCCGAATTAAAATGGGAGTGACTTCCTCAGCTCATCTGACAATTTCACATCAGTTCACCTCCCGGGGTTATGCGAATTCCTCATTTCCTGCTGACTGGCATGTGCCTCGCGCTCTGCGCTGCGGCAAATGCGGCCTCCATTTCCATCTCCAATCCGGGCTTCGAGACCCCGGTCACGGCTCCCGCAACATTCACGGGAAACACGAATGCCGCGCCAGCTGGCTGGGCGGTCTATAATACGGGCGACACCAACGGCTTCCGCTACTTTGGCGTGTGGAATCCCTCGACGACAAACTCCTTCACGGAGGGGGCACCCGGGGGAGCCAATGTCGGCGTGGTTTTTCTCCTCAACGATTTCAACATTGCGGAAGCCGGTTTGCGACAGACGCTCGGCGACACCCTGCAACTCTCTACGCAGTACACCCTCACGGTGGAGGTGGGAAATTTCGCCCCCGAGGACAGTCCGACTCCTACGTTCGACTTCGAAGGCTTCCCCGGCTATCGCGTGGAATTGCTGGCGGGCGGAGTGGTCATTGCGACCGACGACAACACGCTGGCTCCGGGGGAGGGCGAATTCTTAACGTCCACGGTGACGCTCACGACGGGATTGAGCCATGCCAACGCCGGTCAGGCGCTGGGCATACGGCTGGTGAATCTGAATGGTGAGGGTATTGAGGTGAACTTCGACGATGTGCGCCTTGATGCGACCGCGGTGCCGGAGCCTTCAAGTGCCATGCTTCTCGGTCTGGGCGCGCTGGCCGTCCTGCGATTGCGGCGAGTGCGCTGAAACTTACAAATACTCCTAAGCCTTGGTTTTCCTCGTAAGCCAGAGGCAGTCCCAGCTTCTTGGCATGTTCGACAAAAAGCCGGTTGCCGGGAAGGAGGTGGTCGTCGGTGCCACAGCAGGCGTAAGGCACGGGCGGTTTGGCACAGGAGCGAACAAGCTTTCTGGCGAGGGCAAAGAGGTCGGATGAGTCGCCCGAAATTTTGTCCGCTGGGCCGAAGGCGGACTGCCTGACCGTGCGAATATGGTCATCGCGTCGGCGGGCGATTTCCGCGGCGTCCAAGGCGCCAGAGAGGCTGGCCGCGGCGGCGAAACGTTCGGGCTGGGAAAGCGCGCCGTACCCGCCCATGGAGAGGCCGGCGACGAAGTTACGCTGCGGGGAGAGAGGTGACGTATTTCGGGCCGGCGGCCATGTCCTGAGACAAACTCAGGTTGGCGGCGGGCATGATGACGGCCAGTCCCGTTTCGGCGGCGTAGCATTCGATGGAAGTGCGGCGGGCCCGGAATGGTGTGATCATCGCTCATGCCGTGAAGAAGCCAGAGGGCGGTTTTTTTGTCCGGCCATGCCGATCTGCGCGCGCGTCTGCTGCGGTAGGATGACGTTCATCGTGCAGGACAACTGCAGAGACTCGGAGAAAAAGCGACATTCGAGAAAGGCCATGGTGGGATTTCTATCGGAGACCCCGCGGCGGAATCCGTCCTTGTTCAAACGGGTCGAATCCCCTTCCCTGTCGCCGTGCAGCAACTCATCGAAGGAATTCACCGATTTCGCACGGAGGAGTTTGGTCACTACGAAGAACTCTTCCAGCGTCTGGCGAAGGACGGGCAAAACCCGCACACGCTTTTTATCACGTGCTCGGATTCGCGCGTGCTCGCGGAGTTGATCACCCAAAGCAAACCGGGCGATTTGTTTGTCGTCAAAAACGTGGGGAACATCGTTCCGCCACATGCCGTCGGAGGCTACAACTCCACGGCGGCCGCCGTCGAATTTGCCGTCGAAACCCTGGGGGTTGCCGATGTGGTGGTCTGCGGTCATTCGCAGTGTGGTGCCATGCGCGCGCTCCTTGACGCTCCGGATCTTTCGGCCATGCCCCACCTCGGGAAATGGTTGTCGCTGGCCGCTCCGGTTCGTGAAACCGTCCTCCAACGCTACCAACATCTGAACAAGGCCGACGATCAGTCAAATGCGGCGGGAGAGGAAAACGTCCTTTTCGCGGTGGAAAATCTGACGACCTATCCCTGCGTCCAACGCCGGCTCGCCGACGGCTCACTCAGCCTGCACGCGTGGTATTTCAAAATCGCGGGCGCCGAGCTCTTTGCCTACGACCCGAACGCGCGGCAGTTTTTGCCTTTTGGCAAGGAATGGCAGCCGCATCTGGATTTCGAGGACCGATAGTCGCATCGATCTCCCCGCCTTGGGCCATCTCGCCCGCACTTTTTCATTTCCACTCCGCGGCGCTTTTGGTGGAGTCGCTTTTCCACCCAAACTCCCTTTTCCTATGCCCAAACGCACTCTCAACATTGGAATGATCGGCTACAACTTCATGGGCAAGGCCCATTCCAATGCGTGGCGTCAGGCCCCGCGGTTTTTCGATCTGCCGGCCGGCGTCAACCTCCACACCATCTGCGGTCGCACTGCCAAGAGTGTGGAAGCCGCCCGTGAGCAACTCGGCTGGCAGAAGGCGAGCACGGACTGGCGTGCGGTGGTGAGCGATCCGGAGATTGATGTCATTGACGTCTGCACGCCGAACGACAGTCATTGTGAGATCGTCCTCGAGGCCGCGAAGTACGGCAAAGCCATTCTCTGCGAGAAGCCGCTTGCGATGGACGTGCCGGAATGCGAGCAAATGGTCGCGGCCGTCAAAAAAGCGAAGGTGGTAAACATGATCTGCCACAACTACCGCCGCATCCCCGCCATCGCGCTGGCCAAACGCATGATCGAGCGCGGCGACCTCGGCGACCGGATTTACCACTACCGCGCCCGGTATGCCCAGGACTGGATTGCCGATCCGAACTTCCCCCTCGTCTGGCGCCTCCAGGCCAAGATCGCGGGATCCGGCACCCATGGCGACATCGACGCCCATATCATTGACCTGGGCCGATATCTCGTGGGCGAAATCAAGGAGGTCTGCGGGCTGATGGAAACGTTCATCAAGGAACGCCCCCTGCAGGAAGAAGCCGGCGCGGGCCTCGCGGCGAAGGGAGCGAAAAAGACGGGCAAAGTCACGGTGGACGACGCGGTGTCGTGGATTGGGCGTTTTAAGAATGGGGCCATCGCCAACCTCGAAGCGACCCGTTTTGCCAACGGCCGCAAAAATCACATCACGCTGGAAGTCAATGGCAGCAAGGGCTCCCTCGCCTTCAACTTCGAGGATATGAACCGCCTCCAATATTTTAACACCGAGGATCCGGAGGATCGCCGCGGTTTTCGCGACATCATCGTGACTGAAGGCGTTCATCCCTATGCCGGCTCATGGTGGCCGCCCGGGCACATCATCGGCTACGAACACACCTTCGTGAACGCCTTCGCGGATTTTGTGAAGGCCGTGGTCGCCGGCAAAAGCGTGCAGCCAACGTTCGAGGACGGCATGCAAAACGAAAAGGTGCTCGCAGCCGTCGAGCAGAGCGCCAAAACCCGGAGCTGGGTGAAACTTTAAATTACATATCATGAGCAAACGATTCGAAAACCAAGTCGCCATTGTCACCGGAGCCGGACGCGGCATCGGAGAAGCCATCGCCAAGCGCCTCGCTGCCGAGGGAGCAAAAGTCGCCGTGGTCAGCCGCACGGAAGCCAACTCCCAAAAGGTTTCCGACGCCCTCAACGCCGCCACGCCCGACACCGCCAAACCCTACGCCGTAGACGTGGCGGATTTCGACGCTGTGCAGAAAGTCGGCGAGCAAATCCTTGCGGACTTCGGCCGCTGCGACATCCTGGTCAACAACGCCGGCATCACCCGCGACACCCTCGCCATGCGCATGAGCTCGGACGATTGGGACATCGTGCTCAACACCAACCTCAAAGGCGCTTTCAACTTTAGCCGCGCCGTGCTCCGCGCCATGGTGAAACAACGGGTTGGTCGCATTATCAACATCAGCTCCGTCAGCGGCATCCTCGGCACCGCCGGACAGGCCAACTACGCCGCCAGCAAAGCCGGACTCATCGGCCTGAGCAAAACGCTGGCCCGCGAACTCGCCAGTCGGAACATCACGGTCAACGTCGTCGCGCCGGGTTTCACCGAAACCGACATGACCGCCGTCCTTAGCGACGAAGTGAAAAAGGGTGCCCTCGCCATGATTCCGCAGGGCCGCATGGGATCAAGCGACGACATCGCCTCAGCCGTTGCCTACTTTGCCAGCCCCGAAGCCGCTTATATCACCGGACAGGTGCTGGCAGTCGATGGCGGCATGAGTATGTAAGGCATCCTCCAGGAAATTGGACCGCGCGGCCGGGTGGTGTTCCGGATATTTCTCCGAATATCACCCGAATGGGCGATTGGCAACCGTCCGGAAAACGGGTAAAGCCCCCCGGATGGTTACACCACGGGGATGCAGAAGGGCGGGGAAATGGGCGAGGCAGCGAGCCGGTAAGCTGAGATGGGTGACCGCCACCTGCGCGGCGGTCAGTTTACTCCCGCTCTCGCCACTCCGGGCCGCACCGTTCGCAGTCACCGGCCTGCTTGATGCGGCTTACAAGGGCGATATCACGGACGTGAACGATGCGGGTCAATTTGTGGGATCATTCTACGACTTTGATATCTACAACGCTCGGCGGTCGTTTCTTTACGACGGCAGCACCTACGTTGACGTCGGAGATCTGGGGAGCGGCCCGACCTCCAGCGCAACGGCGCTGAACAACTCCGCGGAGGTCACGGGCACGTCCGTGGTCAGTTTTTCTCCCAGAGCGTTTGTCTATTTCGAAGGGACCACGAGCCCGATCGGAGGCGGGGGGGGAACTTCCACCTACGGTCTTGCGATTAACGACCCCGGGCAGATTGCCGGACAGTATCGGACCGGGCTCGACAAAACCCAACCCTTCGTCTACCGCGACGGAACGCTCACTCCTCTGGGAAATCTCGGGGGCACGTCCGGGAACGCCTTTTACGGTCAGGCCAACGGCATCAACACGGCGGGGATGGTCGTCGGAGAATCCTCGACAGCGAACTTGGAAATCCACGCATTCCTTTACTCCGACGAGTCCGGCATGACGGGTCTGGGCACTTTGGGGGGCACTTACAGTCGCGCCACGGCCATCAACAGCTCCGGACAGATCATCGGGGACTCCACCACCGCGCAGGGAGCCAATGAAAGCTTCCTTTACGAAAATGGCGTGATGAGGAGTATCGAACAGTCGGGGGCCAGAGCGATCAACGACTTCGGCCATGTGTTGGTCGGCTCCAACCTCGTCTACTACAGCGGTGTCAGCTATGTTATCGACGACATCGAAAGTCTCGCCGCCGGATTCATGAGCGACGGCATCACGCCGGGCTTCACGAACTTGCTCGACATCCAGGCGCTCAGTAACGGCTACATCGTGGGCACAGGCCAATATTTCAACGGAACGGATTCCGAACTCCGACACTATCGGATGAGCTTTTTCATGCCAGAATTCGTCTGGGAGGGGGCCGAGGGGTTTGCCTTCGATCATGCGCCAAACTGGTCGGAAGGCGTGGTACCCGGCACGGGGGACACCGTGCGGCTGACGGAGCAAGGTTTGAAAACGATCGAACTGCCTACCGCGGGACTGGTCAATAGCGGACGCTTGCTGGCCAGCAACGGCAGCGACACAGAGGTTGATCTCAAGACCGGAATCTGGCGACTGGGTGCGACAGCCGGGGCGGCCGGGGACCTCCGCGTGGAGGGTGCAACGGTGGAGTTTTTCAACGGCACCGTGGAGGTGAACAGCGGTGCCGTGGTGGTGGCCAATCACGCGACAGCGGGAAGCTTTCTCGGGGTCAAGAGCGGTGGAAAATTGCGGGCTCCGGATGGCGTCATCTCCATCGGACAAGGACCGGGCGCTGGCGCCGCCACCCTACAGGTGACAGGATCCAACTCCCTCGTCGAAGCCTTCACCATAACGGTTGGCGATCAGGGGAAAGGCAATCTGTTCGCGACGGACAAGGCCAGCGTCATCGCTGAGCAAAACTTCAACGTGGCCGCGGATGGCGTGGGGGCGGCGATTTTCTCGGGGGGGGCTGAATTGCAGGTTCTGGCCAATGGTTCACTCGCCGTGGGTCTACGGGCTGCCGGTTCCCTGACTTTCGAAAACGGCGGCAAAGCCCTGCTCGGCACAGGTGCCACGACGTTCATCGGCAACGGTCCGGCAGGGACCGGGACGGTGGACGTGCGAGGGTTGGGGTCCAGCTTTTCCAGCCTGGCGGGAGGCCGCATTGTCGTCCGGCAAGGCGGGATCCTGAACGTGCGTGAGGAAGCGTCTCTTGTGGCGACAAATCTCGACATTGAAGGCGGTGCCGTTTCTGTGACGGGAGGAGCGCAGACGGGATTCAGTGGGACCGTTGCCGTATTCTCCGGCGGCAGCCTGGAGGTGAGCGGGCAAAATACAGCGGTTAGCACGGAAGGATTTTTCCTGGCAGGTGGTCAGGTGACGATCGACGAAGGGGCCTTTATGGAAATTCAGCAATCGAACGGCGAACGTGCCCGGATGCTCGGAGGTGTGCTCGACATCGGAGCGGGATCGGAACTTCTGGTCAACACGCTGGAATTAGAAGGCGGAACGATCATGGGCAAGGGCACCCTCTACGGCGGGGTTCTGCACACCGGGGGCTATCTGCGGCCGGGCAATAGTCCGGGAGTCCTTACCATCGTCGGGGACTACGAACTTGATGGCGGCACGCTTGTACTCGAAATCGGCGGCACCGGTGCCGGGACGCAATATGATCAGTTTATCGTCTCCGGAAACCTCATTCTCACGGACGGCACGATCGAACTTGCTTTCAGCGATGGCTTTGCGCCGCAGACTGGGCAGACCTTTTCCTTTTTTAATGTCGGCGGCGGCTTTACCGGCACGACAAACTTTGCCGTGAGTGGATTGGAGGAAGGCTGGCAATTCTCGACCGCCTTCAATGCCGAGACCGGAGCTTTCGGACTCACTTCGCTCAACAATGGGATCGCCGTCCCCGAACCCGGAAGCGCCCTGCTTCTTCTCGGTGGATTGGTGGCGGTTTTTGGAACCAGACGGAGATCCGGGACGAAGCGGCCGGAATCGGCTTTTCCCACAAACGCTTAGCCCCCCAATCGGCTCAATCCATGACAAGTGTCATGCCCATGTGCTTCACCGAGTGATAGGTCACAAAGATGGTGCTCATGATGACACAGGCCAGGAGGGCGAAGGGAAATGAGCGCCTGCGATAGGCCACCACGCCGAGGGCACAGGCCACGGCAAACATCCCGACCGGAATCCCACACAGCAGATAGCCTAAAGCCGGCCCGGAATTGAGGGCTTTGAGGAGGCCGTATTTATAATCCTGGGGACAAAGGCGGGTGTAAATGACCGGCGAAATGACCCACGTTCCGAACGACTCAATATAAAACCGATGCGCGCCCTGCCAGAGCACGATGTAGATCCAAATGCACGCCATATTGGCGAAGAGAAGGGGACGGGCGAGAATGTCCATGGGGGCCGACGGCTGTGAGAACATTACGCCGCGATGAGGCAAAAGGAAATCCTTTTCCGAGGCGGTTGGAGTCCAGCCTTTATGCTGTTTGTTCTTCCATGGCGCACGCTAAAGCGTGAACTCCAACACTCCTGCCAGCCTCCCCCTTACACCCCGACCGGAGCGCGGTTTTCCATGGCGGAAAACCACTCGCGGTAAGCCAGGGGGGAAATCTCGGAGGGTTTGATCTCCGAGCGTCCGCCCCAAAAGACGTTCGTGTAAGCCACGGGAATCTCGATGGTTTCCAGATGACGGTCAATCGCCGCCTTGTGCGCCAGGACGCGATCCTTATCGGTGCCATGGGCCACGGCCATGATGTTGACGTTATTAAATTCCGGACCTCCCTCGCGCCAATAGCAGTGGGTGAGGACTTCGTGACGCCCGATCTCACTACCCGCCTCGATCTCGCGACCGGCCGGGACCGCCCAGTGAAACAGGGCGTTGAACCGCGTGACCCTGGTGCCGGTTTGATTCGGCTTCACATGTTCGAGAAAAGTGGAAAAGCGGCCAACCAACTTTCTCTCCGCGAGGGACTCGGCCACAGCGTAAAATTCCTCCAGCGTCACCCCCGCCTCCGCCGCGCGGGAATCCCAGACTGGCTCCCGGATTTCATCCAAAGCGAATTCGCGTTTGAGCGTCGTGAGGACGCGCCATTCGTGGTCGGTGAGTTTGACTGTGCCCACCACATTCATCACGGCGGGTTTTTCGGACTTGTCGCCGGGTTCAATGGTCTTGCGGCGCACATGGCCGACCCCGAGGGCGAAGATGCCTTTCGCCGGCATGAGGCGGAAGGTTTCCGCGCCCGTCAGGCGGCAGAGCAACCGGCAATGGGCTTCCAGCGAATGACCGGTCGGGACCTTCAACGTTGTCCAAAGTTTATAAGCCTCGCCGGGAATGTTGGCGTCGGTCGAACGGATCACCACATGACCGGAGAACGGATCCTGCTGAAACAGAAAATCAAACGTCTCGTCGAGCCGATCGGCGGGCACCCGCCAGGCGACCAGGGCCCCCTCGGCCAGATTGGTCGCAAGCAGAGTCTGACGCACGCGGCGAATGGTTCCCGCCTCCAGCATCGCGCGGATGCGGGCGAGTACAGTCTCCAGGGGAACGTCGGAACGGCGGGCAATTTCCGCGAAGGGATCGCGAACAAATCCGGCGATCTTGTCCTCGGAGACGCTGAGGATGCGGGCGTTGAGCGGGTCGTGGTGTTCGTTGGAAATCATGCGGGAGCTAAATTTGAAGCTGAAGACGGAGTCTGGCAAGGGCTTTGACCTTTGGCTCCTCCGCCGTTACAGGAAAGCGGTCTCATGGTGGAAAAACTGGAAACGCTGCTCCTCTTGCTGGGGATGATCGGTGTGCTCGCCGTCTTGGCCGAGCGCCTCAAGTTCCCCTTCCCCATCTTGCTCGTCCTCGCGGGCCTCGGCATCGCGTTTCTCCCTCGTCTGCCCGACGTGCGGCTTAACCCTGAACTGGTGCTGATGATTTTCCTCCCACCGCTGTTGTACTCCGCCGCGTGGAATTTTCCGTGGCAGGACTTCCGGGCCAACGCCCTGCCGATTTTCGCCCTCGCGGTCGGTCTCGTCCTGATGACCATTGTCTGCGTGGCTTATGCCGCCCACTGGCTGATCCCCGGCATGACCCTGGCGGCAGGTTACGTGCTGGGCGCAATTGTCTCGCCCCCGGATGCCGTGGCGGCGACGGCCGTGCTGAAGAACCTCCGGGTGCCGAAGCGCCTCACTTCGGTGCTGGAGGGCGAGAGTTTGGTCAATGATTCGAGCGGCCTGGTGGCCTACCAATTTGCCATTGCGGCGGTGGTGACAGGTTCGTTTTCGCTCGCCAAGGCGGGCACGCAATTTCTTGGCATGTCCTTGGGAGGAATCGCGATCGGCCTGGTCGTGGGCATCTTGGTCACCTACCTGCACCGCCGCCTGAGCGATCCCGCGGTGGAAATCACTCTCTCCATTCTCACCCCGTATCTCGCTTATCTCCCCGCGGAAAAATTCGGGTTCTCCGGGGTACTGGCCGTTGTGGCGGCCGGTCTCTACGTGGGACACCGTTCCTGGGAGGCATTCTCTCCCGAGAGCCGGTTGCAAGGGGTCGCCATCTGGCGGTTCCTGGAATATCTGCTCAACGGCACCGTCTTCATTCTCATTGGCCTGCAGTTCCCCTCCATCATGGAAGGCCTCGAGCACATCCCCCTCTGGCAACTTCTGGTGGCCGGTTCCGCTATTTCCCTGGTCGTGATCGTCGTGCGATTCCTCTGGATTTTTCCCCTCGCCACGCTCGAGCAGCGCTTCTTTCGTCCGCCCCAGGAACGCGATCAACGACTACCCACCGGTGCGTTGGTGGTGGCATCCTGGGCGGGAATGCGCGGGGTGGTTTCCCTGGCGGCGGCTCTGGCTATTCCTCTCACCACGGCCACGGGGGAAGAGTTTCCCGACCGGCACATTATTCTCTTCCTCACCTTTTGTGTCATCTTCGTGACCCTGGTCCTCCAAGGATTGTCTTTGCCCTGGCTCGTGCGGAAATTGCAGGTGGAGGAATCCAACAGCGAATACCAAACGGAAGCGGAAGCCCGCATCACCCTGCTGGACGAACTTGTCACCGAAATCAGCCGCCTCGCCCGCCATTGCTCAAACCCGGCTGAACATGAGTCTCTGGAATTCTGGCGTGCTCACTACAGTCATCGTGTCGAACAAATGCGTCAGCGGGTGGCAGCGCCTTATGAACGCCGAGCCGCAGCCGCTCGCCACGAACGTCGGATCTTCCCCCAACTGATGAATCACGCCCGGCGCCACCTCGCTCAGATGCGCGACCGCGGGGAAATTTCCGAGGACCTGCGCCGCCGTATCGAGTACGACTTCGATCTCGATGAACGGCGGGTGCAGCGGATTCTGTCCCGATACGAGTGACTCCGATACCTGGAGGGATGCGGGCCCTCGCATCCCATTTGCTCAACCAAGCGCTGCCTTTACCACTTCCAAAACCCGGTCGATTTCCGCGCGCGTGTTGTAGCAATGGGGACTGAACCGCAACCAGCCCGTGCCAGCCCGATCCTCGCGGAGGGAGGCGGTGATCCGCGCTTTTTCCAAAGCCGAAAAGAGAACTCCGGACGCCGTACGCGGATGCCTCGCCGTCACGATGCCACAGCGCAGCGGCTCGTCGCGGCCGGGAGAGAGAAAGTCGAAGCCCAGTACGGCCAACCCTCCGTGCAAATGGTCGGCCAATTCCAGAATCGCTGCCGCCACCGTTTTCGCCCCCGCCTCTGCCAGCAAGTCCAGACTGGCCTTCATGCCATACATCCCGGTGACATTGAGCACGCCAGGCTCGTATCGCTGGGCGGTCTCGAAAAATTCGATGGCTTTTTGCGCGATGAATTGCGGCGAGCGAATGTTCCAGGCCCCCAACAAGGTGGGCTGGCACCGCTCAAAATTGCGCCGCGCGACGTAAACAATTCCGATGGCCATGGGCCCGAGCATCCACTTGTGCGCGTCTGCGCTGAGAAAATCCACGTACTTCACGCTCAGTGGAAAGGCTCCCAGAGTCTGAATGGCATCCACCGAAAAAAGAATGCCGCGTTCCTGCAACAGCGCGCCAATTCCATCCACATCAATCCGCCAGCCCGTGAGATAGTGGCACGAGGCGAGAGCCACCAGCCGGGTGCGCGGCGACAACTCGCGGACAACGTCTTCCACCGTAATCCGCCCGGTCCGATCCGGTTTCACAAAACGCACAACAACGCCCTTGGAGGCCAGCGCGGTCCACGGATAGACGTTCGCCGGGTAATCATCTTCGTAACAAACGAGTTCGTCCCCGTCCTTCCAGGTGAGGCCATTGGCGAATAAACTCAGTCCAAGCGAAGTGGGTCCGAGCAGGGCGATTTCGGATTTATCCGCACCGATAAAATTCGCACAGACCAAGCGCGTGCGTTCGATATCGCGCAGGACCTCCCCGAATTCCTGATGATTCCGGCAACTGGCCTGCACGTGGCCGATCATCGCATCCGCCGCGCTACGGGGTAGCGGAGTGACGCCGGCATGACCCAGAAAAATTTGTTCGGCCGCGACCGGAAACTTTTCCAATCGGTCCGCCTCATCCGTAAAAAATGCGCTCATTTCTTTTCGCCCTCTTCGATCAGTTGCCAGAACCCCTTTTCCTTGGCGAGGTGTTCGTCCTCCTCATCCATTGGCAAATTGGATCGGTAGAGAAAATCCCGAATGGTGTTTTTGTGGAGCACCCGATGGACCGCGATCCCCTGGGGATGTTTACCAAAATAGATGCGGTAATCCTTTGCACGACAGCGATGCAGGATGCGCCCGTCGCGCCGCACGGTGCCGAAGCGGGTGCTGTCGAGATTTTCCAAGTCCTCCGGAAGCACTTGAAACTCCATCAGCAAATCCAGCTGCAAATCCTTTGGCAGCGCCGCCATTTCCCCCGCACTGATGTCATTGAAAATTACCTGAAACACCCGCGCAGCATACCGGGAGCCGGGGGTTCTGTAGCAAGAAGGATTGTTCACGGTTCTTTGAGATCAATCCGGGGACCTTGGCATATCCCACAAACCGGCTCTTGCTGTCCGCCTTCGGCAACCGAAAATCAAAGACACTCACTCCGAAACATTTTTTGCCGCGATAGGTGCGACCGTCGCTCGCACCAACCATTAGCCGGAGGCTGTCGGATTTCGCCCTGCCCAGATAGATCATGGTATGGGTCACGACATTTTTTCCCCCGGCCACATACGTTCCCGTCCAAAAAAGAAGGTCGCCCGCCCGAAGTCCCGCAAACGATTTTGATTCCAGGCTGTCTGCATTAACCGGCTGGAGCGTTCCTTCTTGCAAGACCCACTGATAAATGGCCTCCGAGGAACGCGGAACGTCGTTCACCCCGGATTTTCTCAGCAGAAAAAATATCGTTCCGGAGCAGTCCATACCCTTCTCCCCGGGATCTGCCGACCCGAAGCGATAGCCAAGATTTTGCCGGGTGAGGGCAAGCGCATTCTCCAGAAGATCCTTCACGGCGAATGGATAGTCGTCAAACCCCTCCAATTCCGAAGAATCGAGCCCGACGACGACCGCTGGAATGAGAGCGCGGGGTTCCTGCGCCTTCGCGCCGAGCACAGTTAGCGCGAGGACCGCCAGCGCAACAACCCACGCCAGAGCACCTCGGGAACGAGCGCCAGGATGACCAACACAAACGGCCAGTTGAGAGCGAAGTAGCGATGATGCTCCACCCCCACCATAAACACTGCGATCAGATAACCGCCGAAGGTGAGTGTCCACACTCCCAGCGGACGGAGAAACGGCACGAAGAGCGAGAGGATACCTCCCAGGATCGCCCACCACCCCAGAGGCGTGACGCGCATGTCCAACAGCACGGTTTGCTGCCGGTGGGGCCGGTAAAGCAAATCGCCAAACGACTGATAAGCATTGGCGTAACGGAGGAAAAAACCGGTAAAAAACGATTCCGGTCGCGGAGTAACCCGTGTGCTGAGCTCCTCGTAGCTGGGATAGGGCGCGTCTTTCGGAATGCCGAAAGCGATCCGCATCATGCTCTCCTCCACCCCGCTGTGGAAATACATCTTCTCCAGATAGTCGGCGTAATAGCGGGGTTCGAAACGCACCGTGTTGAAATCGTTCTGATTGCACGACCCCGCCAGGCGCTGCAGTGCGATCAGGAAAAACAGGTCCGGCCGGGTCTTGATTCCCTCCAGGGCCAGTTCCTTGTAGAGTTTGTCGCGGTTTTTTTTCGGGAGTGTGTTCCATCGGGTGAACTCGGGTCGCATTTCCGGACTGCGCAGGAAATCGTGTACCTCGTCATCCTCCTCATCGTAAAGCGTGAGGCGCTCGCGCTTGTGCAAAACCCACTCGCGAATCTCCGCCTTGAACTCTGCGTGCAGAGGGGTGTCCACCTGCGTGAGAGGGAAGGCCGTGGTGTAGAGCAACCAGGAACCCTGATTATCATCGCCGACCGTGAGGCCCGCAAAAAACAGAGCGACCAGCGCAGCCCATTGCGGCCATTTCAGGACACGCCACGCCCCCACCAAGGCCAGGCCGATGAGCATGCCGGGCCAGAGCATTTTCCCGGAGGGCTTGGTCAGTAGCATAATAGCCAACGGCACGAGGAACCACCACCAGAGCAGCCGAGCGCGGCTGGCATCCTTCTGCATTACCCAGGCCACCCAGCCACCGAGCACCCAAACCATGCCTTGAAAGAACACCGACTCGGCAATGAGTTCGTGCTCAAACCACAGGAACACCGGCATGCCTGCATAAAGGACGGTCACGGGAACGATCCACATTTTCCATCCGACAAAAATCTTCCGCACCATGTAGGCCAGCGGAAAGATGCTGGCCAGGCCGAGCGCCGGCTGAATCCAGGCCAGCCAGCGCAGGGTCCCCCCGGGCAGCAGCGAGATCGGGAACAAAAAAAGCGGATACAGGTACCGGCGTTTTTCGTTGATGCTGAAATAAAGATCCGTCAGCCCGCCGTTGGTGAACCCCATGAACGACCGCGAATCCGCGCCCCAGAAGGCGTAGGGCGAGGTGTAAATCAGAATGAGTCGCAGGACAGCGCCGATGAGCAGGGCCGGAAGGGACCACATCAAGACATCGCGCAACAGCGGGTGCTGCGAAGCAAAAGCCCCCACACGTTCCCGCCAACCTGACCCTGAGCTTCGCTCGTGAGACCGAGGTCCCTTACCCTGTTCCGTCGAATCCCCCACCCTCAAACCGTTTTGTTCACCGCCGTGAGGAACGGCTTGATCGCCTCGACGAGTTTCCCGAAGCCATCGAAGTTCACCTGCTGCTGACCGTCGCTCATCGCTTCGGCGGGGTTGGGATGCACTTCGATGATGAGTCCATCCGCGCCCATCGCGACGGCGCCGCAACACAGCGCCACCACCAGATCGGCGCGGCCACAACCCTGGCTCGGATCCACGATCACCGGCAGGTGGCTTTCCTGCTTGGCGATGGCCACCGCCGCAAGATCGAGAGTGTTGCGGGTGTAGGTCTCAAACGTCCGAATGCCCCGTTCACAAAGAAGGACATTCGGATTGCCATGCGCCAGAATGTACTCTGCCGCCAGCAACCATTCTTCAATGCGCTCGCTCATGCCGCGCTTGAGCAGGATCGCCTTGCCGCTTTTCGCCGCCTCGATCAGGAGTTGATAGTTTTGCGCATTGCGCGCGCCGATTTGCAGAATGTCCGCCACCTCTGCGACATGCTCGACATCGCGCTCGCTCAACACTTCGGTGACAATTTTCAACCCGGTCTGTTTTTTCGCCAGCGCCAGCAAACGCAACCCCTCCTTGCCCAGGCCCTGAAATTCATACGGAGACGTGCGGGGTTTGTAAGCCCCTCCGCGCAGGATGGTCGCGCCCGCCGCCTTCACCGCCTCCGCCGTGCTGAGCAATTGCTCTTCGCTCTCCACCGAACAGGGACCGGCCATCAGGCACACCGTGCTCCCGCCGATCTGCACGCCGTCCACGTCGACGACAGTGCCTTCCCTGCGCGACTCCCGGCTGGCGAGTTTGTAGCGTTTCTGCACGCGCAGTACGCTCTCCACCTGCGGCATGGCGGTGAGGGACTCCAGGTTGGCGTGGGTGCGTTCGTCGCCGATGGCCGCCACCACGCTCTGGGTCGCCCCATGGATTGGCGCAGGGGTGTAGCCAAGTTTCTCCACCTCGGAAATGACCTCGGCGATTTGTTGTTTTGACGCGTGGGGGCGGATGACTATGATCATGGCTGATTTTCTGTGAATTTGGGGCCGTCCTGAGGGCCTTACGACCTGCTCCAATCTTCCAGCACCCGTTTCGTTATGAAAGAAAAAGTAAAAGACTCCCGCATAAAGAGCCTCGTCTCCGAGGTCGCGCAGGGAAGGCAAGCCGAGCTCATCGAGGAGATGATCGATACCGCCCTCCGCTTCGGCAAGGACAAGACCGGCATTGCCGACCTCAAACTCTACAGCCGCGCCATGCGCGAATTACGCTATGCCTCCAACGTTTTCGGCAACTACCAGGGGATCCGCAAAGTGGCCGTTTTCGGGAGCGCCCGCACCAGCCCCGAGGCGGAGGAATACAAACTCGCCCACGATTTTTCCGCAAACATGGTCGCGGAGGACTGGATGGTCATCACGGGCGGCGGCGATGGTATCATGGGGGCTGCGCAAAAGGGGGCCGGCGCGGAAAAGAGCTTCGGCCTCAACATCCGGCTGCCCTTCGAGCAGCACGCCAACGAATGGATCCAGGGCGACCCCAAGCTGATCAACTTCCGGTATTTCTTCACGCGCAAGTTGAACTTCGTGAAGGAAACCCATGCCTTTGCCCTCTTTCCGGGCGGCTTCGGCACGCATGATGAAGGCTGTGAGGTGCTCACCCTCATCCAGACCGGCAAGAGCCCGATTGTGCCCATCGTTCTCCTTGATCGCCCAAACGGCCACTACTGGGAAACCTGGCGGCGGTTTGTGGTCAACGACCTCCTCGACCAAAAACTGATCTCCCCAAGTGATCTGAATCTCTTCATCGTCACCCACGACATCGAAGCCGCGAAGGCGCACATCCTGAAGTTTTACAGCAACTTCCACTCCTACCGCTGGGTGAAGGACCGCATGGTCATCCGGGTGAACCGGCGGCTGACCGACGCCGCCGTGGCCAAGCTCAACACCGACTTCGACGCCCTTCTGGTGGCCGACCGAATCGTGCAAAGCGGCCCGCTGCCGGAGGAAGCCGACGACGCCGGACTCGCCCATTTCCACCGCGTGGTGCTCACCCCGCACCGTCGCGACTTTGGCACGATGCGGCTGCTGATTGACGCCATCAACGAAGCCGAGACGGAAACCCCGAATGCCACCCTGGCCGGCGTCGCGGTCGGCCAGCGGATGTAACGCGCTTGGATCTCCGGGCCCTGCTGAAAATTCTCGCCGTCCGTGCGATCCAGTTCGTGGCTGCGCTGGCGGCGCTATTTTTGCTGCTGGGGGTTTTTGCAGAATCGTTCTGGATCTTCGACATCCTGGCGCACTTCCGCGGACAATATTGCGCGGCCTTCCTCGTCTGCGGATTGGCCTTGCTTGTCCTCCGCCGGAAAAAGAGCGGATCGGCCAGCCTGGCCGCGGGCCTCGCGCTGGCCGTCACCTTTCTTCCCTCCCGCGAAATCTCCGCGGCGCCAGCCAATCCGGCCCGGATGAAGTTGATCAGTTTTAACGTGCTGAAAACCAATCCCCGTCGTGGAGAGATCCGGGACTTCCTCGCTGCGGAAAATGCCGATGTCGTTTTTCTCACCGAAGTCACCGATCTCTGGAATGACGACGTCGAGGAACTGCGCAAAACCTATCCCTATAAGGTCGCGTCCTCCCGCAGGAAAAACCACGGCATCGTGCTGCTCAGCAAACATCCCTTTATCGAGGAAACGATGCATCGTACCAAGGGGGCCCGTCCTTGGGCCGAGGCGGTGATTGCCAAGGACGGGGACACCTACCGGGTGGCGGGGTTGCATACGATCGTTCCGTGGGGAATGGCCTGCAGCGACATCCGCAACGATCAACTACTGGCAATCGCCTCCCATCTCGCGGGCCAGCCACGGGCGATTCTCTGCGGCGACCTCAACATCACGCCGTTCTCACCCTGGTTTCAAAAAGCCCTCACACGTGGCGGCCTCGTGGACTCTTCGCGCCATGCCGGTTTTTCCCCGACATGGATGCGCGGGCTGCCGTTTTTTGCCATTCCCATCGATCACGTTCTCCTCAGCGAGGATCTTCAATTGATCAGCCGCCGGGTCGGCCCGTCACTTGGCTCCGATCACAGTCCGCTCATCGTGGAGGTTGCCCCCGCCCAGCCGCCCTCCCCCGGCCTGGCCGTGCGCTGAATGGTCCGCCCCAAAATCAGCGGACTGTTGCAGGTGGCGGCGATCCTGCCGGCGACCTTTTTCCTCCTCGGTTTCCTCGGCCGCTGGCATTGGCTGCTTGATCTTTTCAGCCACTTTCGCGCGCAATACGCCGCCGCACTTCTCCTCTGCGGACTGGCTTTTCTTCTCCTCCGCCTCTGGAAAAGTGCCATCGCCTCACTGCTCGCCGCGTTGGTCGTCCTGACCAGCTTCCTGCCGTTCCAATCCCCCGCCCCACCGGCCCCAGGTGCACCCCGGTTGAAACTGGTCAGTTACAATGTCAATACCACCAACCCGCGCCATGCCGATGTCCTGCGGTTTCTCGAAACCGAGGACGCCGATGTCGTCTTCCTTATGGAGGTGAACAACTCCTGGATGCAATCGCTCCGTCCGCTGGAGGTGCGATATCCGCATCGCCTGGTCAGCACGAGGGAGGACAATTTCGGCATCGCGCTCTACAGCAGAAAGCCCATGGAGGGCGGAGAGCAGGCGTTTGGAGACTACGGCCTACCTTGGGCAGACGTTACGGTGTCAGGCCTGCGCATCCTCGCGTTGCATCCCATGCCGCCATCCAGCGCGGAACATAGCGCCATGCGCAATCAGCAGCTTCTCGAAGCCGCCGCGATTCTCAAAGGTCGGCCCCGGGCCATCCTCTGCGGGGACCTGAACCTCACCCCGTTTTCTCCGTGGTTTCGGGAAGTCCTGCAGCGCGGTGAGCTACAAAACCCTTCACCGCCTTTTTCGCCGACATGGATGCGGCACCACCCGCTTTTTGGCATCCCGATCGACCACGTCCTCCTCGGCCCCGGCCTCACTCTCGTGGACCGCAGAGTCGAACCCGCCCTTGGATCCGACCACAATGCGCTGGTGGTCGAAATCGCGGAGAAACCGTAAGCCCTGTCCCCCTTGCCGCTCTCGGAGAGAACTTCCCTCGCAATTCCGGCAGAGGGACGACGCGGTGGTCGTCCCTCCATCCCGGCGAAACACCTATTCGGGCGTGACCGCCTTCGTCGCGCGTTTGCGCATGTTGGCGTCGAGGATTTTCTTGCGCAGGCGCAGGGACTTTGGCGTGGCCTCGACGTATTCGTCGGGGGCGATGTATTCGAGCGCGCGTTCCAGGCTCATGACGAGCGGAGGAGCGAGCGATATGCCCTTACCGTCGCCCTGGGAGCGCATGTTGGTGAGTTTTTTCGCCTTGCAGGGATTCACCGGCATGTCATCCGGACGAGCGTTTTCGCCCACAATCATCCCTTCGTAAATTTCTTCCTGAGGCCCAATGAAGAGGCGTCCGCGTTCCTGGATGGAATCCAGCGCGTAGGCCATGCTGATGCCACCTTCCATGGAAACAAGCACACCCTTGCCACGGCTCGGGATGTCGCCTTTATGCGGGCCGTATTCTTTGAAAAGGTGCGACGCGATGCCATGGCCCTTCGTCACGTTGACGAGGTCGGTTTCGAATCCGATCAAACCGCGAGTCGGGATGACGGCTTCCACCAGCACGTTGTGCGGATGGTGCTCCATGTTGGTGATTTCGGCTTTACGGCCGGCCAGGGATTGGAGGATGTCGCCCAAGTTGTCCGGAGGAACGTCCACGTAGAGTGTTTCCATGGGTTCGACGAGCGAGCCGTCTTCGGCGCGCTGGAAAATGACTTCGGGACGCGAGACGAGGATTTCAAATCCCTCGCGGCGCATCTGCTCGACCAGAACGGCAATCTGCATTTCGCCGCGGGCCTTGATTTCAAAGTGTCCGGCCACTTCGGTTTCCGCCACGCTGATCGACACGTTTGTGCGCGTTTCCTTGGTGAGGCGGTCCTTGATCTGGCGCGCGGTCAGCAACTTGCCCTCGCGTCCGGCGAGCGGCGAGTCATTCACGCAAATCTTCATCGTGATCGTCGGAGGATCAATGTGGACGAAAGGAAGCGGTTCGCGGTCCTCGTTGTCGGAAATGGTTTCGCCGATGAAAACGTCTTCAAAGCCGGTGATGCCCACAATGTCGCCTTCGCTAGCGCTTTCGATTTGGACTTTTTCCAGGCCTTCATGGCTGAACACCGCCGTGACATTCGCGCGGGTTTTCTTGCCGGTGTGATGGAAACACACCGCGCTCTGGCCCACCTTCACGCTGCCGCTGACGATGCGTCCGTAGGCGATTCGGCCCAGGTAGTCGCTGTAATCGAGGTTGGACACCAGGAACTGGAAATAGTCTTTGTCCGACTTTTTGGGAGCCGGAATGTGCCACGCAATGGCCTCGTAAAGGGGAACCATCGTTTCGCTCGGGTCCACCAACTCGCGTTTGGCATAACCGGCTTTGGCGCTGGCGTAAATGTGGGGAAAATCCAGTTGCTCGTCCGTCGCATTGAGTTCGAGGAAAAGCTCAAACACCATGTCGAGCACCTTGTGGGGACGGGCGTTTTCGCGGTCGATTTTGTTGATGACCACGATCGGCTTGAGGCCGTTTTCCATCGCCTTGCGCAACACAAACTTGGTCTGCGCCTGGGGGCCGTCGTGGCTGTCAACCACGAGCAACACGCCGTCCACCATCTTCATGATGCGCTCCACTTCACCACCGAAATCGGCGTGGCCGGGAGTGTCCACGATGTTGATGTGGTAGTCGTTCCAGCGGAACGCCGCGTTTTTAGCGCGGATGGTGATGCCTTTTTCCTTTTCCAGGTCCATCGAGTCCATCATGCGCTCGTCGGTCTTCTGGTTGGCGCGAAAGGTGCCCGCCTGTTTGAGCAGCTGGTCCACGAGCGTGGTCTTCCCGTGGTCAACGTGGGCGATAATGGCGATGTTGCGAATTTTTTCCATAGGTGTCTTCCGCCGAAAGTGACGGGCCGGGGACTATGGAGGGAGTCCCGCCGACTGTCAATAGGGGTGCTTTCCCCGAAAAAAGGCGAAATCGCCGCCCGCCCCCCGCGTCTCGGACTCTCCCCCAATCTTCCGGATTGAAATCCCCGGTTCCCCGGGCTTTGCTCGCGCCATGCGCCGCCGCCCGCTGATTTTTCTGTCCGCCATCTTGGTGGTTTCTTCTGGCCTTCTGGCTGCACAAACCCCTCCCATCGCGCTGGGCGACGGATTGACCCTCACGTTGCCGCCAGGATGGCAGACCACTGTGCTGGATCCCACAGGGTCCAACACGAAGGTTCCGGCGCGCTTGGAAGATCCCGAAGCGCTGACCTTGCTGCTTCACGCGAGGCCGGTAGATGGTCAGCGTCAGGCCTCGCTTACCATCGTCCGGGACCGCAGCCACCGCACCGCGGGGGGCCCATTCGCCATGCAGGACCTCATCGTGCGGCTCACGGAGATCGCGGCGGACCGGGGATACCGGGCGGAAAAATTCATCTCCCGGGGCACTCCAGGCGGCTCCGATTCGATTCTCTTTGGCGAAATCTCCGCCATCAACGGCAGTGGACTGCGGCGAACATTCTCCTGCGTCGCAATAAACCGTTTTCCCCCGCCCTCTCTGCGCTGCTACTGGCAGTCGGACGAATCCGACCCGACCAGCCGTCTCGATTTGGAAAACCTGCTCGCCTCTCTCAACTTCCAGGGAGCACCCGTCGCGGCCGCCCTGGCGACTCCCTCCACGGTCACGAACATCACACAGCCGCCAGCCAGCTTCCTGGGCAACGGGCCTTCTCTTTCCACGAGCACGCCGGTTGCTTTACCGTCACCCTCCGCGACGCCTGGCCCACCGTCCGCCGCCGTGACCGAACTCCTCGGCAAAAATCACAGCAGCCTCGTCGTCATTGAGGGCCAAAACGGTGTCGGCAGCGGTTTTGTCTGCCTCATGGATGGACAGCCTATCCTGCTGACCAACACGCACGTGCTCAGCAACAATCCACAACCGCGTTTTTCCACCCTCAGCGGCACGTCCCTCAACCCCGGCCCGGCATTTGTTGGCGTGGAGAGCGACGTGAGCAAAATCACGCTTCCCGACGGCACCGCCACCAACCTGGAGCTGCTTAAGGAGCTCGATTCGAGCGTGCGCGTGGGGGATCCCATCGCCGTTCTCGGCAACGCGGAAGGCGCCGGCGTGGTCAAACCCCTGGAAGGCCGGATCGTCGGCATCGGACCGAATCTCATCGAAGTGGACGCCCCTTTTGTGCCCGGAAACAGCGGAAGCCCGATCATCCACGTCGATTCCGGCAAGGTGATCGGTATCGCCACCTACCTGCTGGTCCGCAAGGTGAATTCCGCCAGCGGCGAGGTCGACTCGTCCGTCAGGCGTTTCGGCTATCGGCTCGACAAGGTCAAGGCCTGGGAACCGATCCAGTGGCCGCGCTTTTATCTCCAATCCGGACAGTTGGGAAAAATCGAGACGACCAGCACCGAATTCATCAAGCTTTTTGCCGACGCCAAGGCCCGCCAGCTTTCCTCGGCGGGATTTACCAATCCCGGCATCCGCCGGGCCTTGGACACCTTCGAACGCAGTCTCAAGGCAGGCAGCCGCATGAGTGCTGCTGATCTCGCCAGCGCCCGACGCCAGCTCCTCGGCGATTTACGATCGGCCTCGATCAGCGACATCAACGCGTTCGACACTCGCACCGCTTACGACTATTTCCGGCGAATGGTCGCGGAGGAAAAGAAGATGCGGGAGGAGATTCACTCCGGCTTCACGCGTGCCATCGATTCGGTCGGTCCCTGACCACCCAGGCCACCCAACCGGTTAGACCCGCCGGATTTTCCCAGATCGGCAAGCCGGACGATTTCCCGGTAAAGCACTCCCATTTCAATGGGTTTCGGCAGATGCAAATCAAATCCGGCCTTCATGCACCGGGCCACATCGTCGGCGGAAGAAAACGCCGTGAGCGCAATGGCCGGGGTCTGACAAAACCGCCGCACTCCATGGATGAGACTCACCCCATGCCCATCCGGCAGACCCACATCACTCACGATCACATCAAAAGACTGCTCAATGATCGCCTGTAAACCCTCCGCCACAGAGGCCGCCCTCCGCACCCGGCAATTCCGATGCCTCAGGGCCTCTTCTACCGCAATCGCCGTGTCGAGATGGTCCTCCACTAAAAGAACGGAAAGAATTCCCTCCGACGATTCGGGTCGCGAAGGGGTCTGCGATGAGCCCGGACTTACGGAGGAAAATACACGCGCGATCAACTCCCCCAGCGCCTGCACGTCAATAGGCTTGGTGAGATGCGCCAAGAAGCCCGCCTGCCGCGACGCGGCCACATCTTTCTCCATGCTGTAGCCACTCACCGCGATGGCTTTGACCGGTTGAATCCGCGACACCTCGCGCAGCACATCGAGCCCGCTCCCGTCTGTCAGGCTCAAATCGCTGATCAACAGATCCAGCGACCTGTCCGACGCAACCGCCACCGCCTGGGCGAGACTGTAGGCCAGCGTCACCTCGTGGCCCATCGCGGTTAAAATTTGCCCCATGATCGCGCACGTGTCGGCGTGGTCATCGACCAGCAAAATTCGCACATGGGCCCGCTCGCCGCCCGCGGACAAACCGGGATCGAGCCGGGAGGTTTTGCTGCCGCCTTCCTGCGCGCCCTGCAGAGTTGGCAGCTCCACCCGGAACGTTGCCCCACAGTCACGTCCCCGGCTGGCCGCGGTAATCTTCCCCTCATGCAGATCCAGGATCGCCCGGCTGATGGCGAGCCCCAGTCCGAGCCCTCCAAACTGTGACGATTTGAGCCTGCCACCATTTTCCAACGCGCCGAAAATTTGTGGCAGACGGACCTCGTCGATCCCCTGACCCGTGTCGGCCACCTCAAGAAGGATGCGGTCTCCGTCGTTAAACAGGCGCAGGTTCACTTCTCCGGAGGGAGGGGTGAACTTGAGGGCGTTGCGCAACAAGTTCCAAACCACCTGTGTGAGCCGGCCCGCATCCCCATTTACCCGGGTGCGGTCTGCGGAATCCGTAAACGAAACGTGAGCCTGCGGTTGGCCGGAGTCGCGGCACATTTCAACCACATGCCGAACGATCCTGGCAAATTCCACCTCGCCCCGATCAATCGTCAGCGTGCCCTCGGTGATGCGGGAAAAATCCACCAAATCATCAATCAGGCGCGCCTCCAGCTCCACATTCCGACGGATCATTTCCAAATCCCGCAACACGTCTTCCGGAAGATCCTTTTGGGCGGCCCGGTGACTCACCACCGCGAGGATCGGCGTCAACGGCGTCCGCAACTCGTGACTGAGAATCGCCAGAAACTGATCCTTCGTCTCCGTCGCCCGGCGGAGTTCCTCCCGGGCCTGCTGCAATTCGACAGTGCGCCGATCCAGTTCATCAACCAGCCCCGCCCTCGCTTCGGCGGCCTCGCGGTGTAATCGTTCTCGCAGAGATTCCATGATGGTATGACTAAGGATCAGTGGGTTCGAGATGAGGTCTTGAGAACCCCATTACGAAACTCGACGGCCATCCGGATGTCCGATTTTTTCCACGCCCAACTCCGTCGTAAATGTCGACGCTGGCGTGGCACATTTTCCCGGAAATTTCACC
Source organism: Terrimicrobiaceae bacterium (assembly GCA_041752695.1). Taxonomy (GTDB): domain Bacteria; phylum Verrucomicrobiota; class Verrucomicrobiia; order Chthoniobacterales; family Terrimicrobiaceae; genus CALCJD01. The sequence continues at coordinate 12,745 of JBGSVZ010000005.1, read as the reverse complement.
AAGCCTTCATCAACCTTTCAAAATCAGCCGCAAGAGTGCGGGCATGCGATGGCTGATTGGTTTTCTCTGTCTGGCGGCACCGGCGCTGGCCCAGGATCTGGACGAGGCGCGGGTGCAGATTTCTTACAAGGAACTGCGCACCCTCCTGGAAGCAGCGTCGGCGCAATGGACGCCGCCGCCGTTGGAATGCGCTGTCCTGGCCGCTCGCTACGCGGTGCAAGTCGAGGGAGGTGCGATCACGGGCACAGCGGCATTCGACGTGCAAACCTTCCGGGATGGACCCCATGTCGTGCCTCTGGTGGGCGACGGGCTGATTCTCGAAAACGTGGAACCCAAGGAGGCTGTTCTCCTCGCACGGGAGGGATTCTACGCCCTCGCCTTGGAGGGCAAACACCGTGCGAGCGTGACCCTCCGGTTTGGCCTGCCCCTGCGGAAAGACCGGAAGGGTGCAGAGTGGAAAGTGAATCCGGCCGTCACCACCACCCTCGAGGCCTCGGCCCAGTCGGGTCCGCTGCAAGTCGAAGGCGCAGTGTTCGCCGGCCAGGGAAAATGGCGGCTCGGCCGTGACCCGCTCGTCCGGCTCGCGCTTTATGTACCCCCGGAGACTCAACCACCTTCCGTCACCCTTCCCGCCGTGATTCGCGAGGCAACCAGCGAGATGCGTGTGGTTTCTGACGGAGCTTTTTTCAACAAAATGTCCTGGCGCATCCAGCACGAAGGTCCGCTCGTCTGGCGCCTTGCTCTGCCGGAGTCGAACCAGCTTGTCTCCGCCAAAGTCGGCGGCCGTGCCGCTTCTCCGTCGCGGGCCGATGCAAAGACGCTGGAGTTCCGCCTGCCGGAGTCGTCCGGTGAGGAAACCGTGGTTGAGCTGAGTTACACGGGACGCGTCGCGCCCTTTGATCCCGTGCGCGGCGATCTCGCCTTAAACCTGCCGGCCACGCCGCTCCTGATCGAATCCCTTGCCTGGCAGCTCACCCTCCCCACGGCCTACGACACCGTGGCGGCACAGGGCAATGTGGAGTTTGCCCCCGCAGGGAGTTCTGGCGAGGTGCTGCTGCGCAAGGAACTCTGCCAGGGCGAGTCGCCCAGTGTCCGTCTTTTTTACCAAAAACCCGAGGCCACGAAAAAACCATGACCGTCAAACGCCTGTTCGCCATCCTTTTCATCTACGCCTGCACCGCCGTGGCATGGTTCCTTCTCGGCGGCGCGCTCAACGTTCGCACGACGGACGCGGTCCGGTCTGCCAGTGGTCCGGTCTCGCAGGGTTGGGGGCCAGCCATGACTCAGCCGCACCCGACGGCCTATTACCAAAGCCCGGGCACCCGCGATGGACGCGCCGGGATCCGGCCTGCGGAAAGCCATGTGGACGTGAACCTCGCCTCCGACCCCAAACGCAAGGGCCTGGTGAAATTCCGGACCTACGATGTCGGCTTCCGCGGACAATATGTCTTCGAAAACCCCACGCCGATTCCGCAGACTCTATTCGTCCAGTTCTCCCTACCCACGGCAGACGCCTCGTACACCCAGTTTTCGTACACGCTCAACGGACGTCCAACCACTGCCAGCGTCTCCGGCAGTGCCCCGATTACTGAAGCCGTCATGGTGGAGCCGGGCGCCAAAGCCACCCTCGAAGTGGCTTACAAAACCCGCGGTCTCGACGCCTGGGGATATTCCTTCGGAACGGAGTCACGGGTGCGAAATTTCTCGCTGCAAATGCTCACCAATTTCGCCGAAATCGATTTTCCCGTGGGAACGGGATCGGCCAGCGAGAGAGTCCGGGAAGGTGGGGGCTGGAAACTCGACTGGGCTTATCCCGACGAAATTGGAGCCCGCCCCATCGGCATGGCCATGCCGAAAGTCCTTAACCCCGGCCCGACCGCCGCCCGGATCATATTCTTCGCCCCGGTATCGCTCCTCTTCTTTTTCGCGGCGCTGGTCGTGATCTGTTTGCTGCAAAAAGTGGACCTCCATCCCATGAATTTCTTTTTCCTGGGCGCAGGGTGCTTCGCCTTCCAACTGCTTTTTGCCTACCTCGTGGATCTGGTTCCGATGGAGGTCGCGTTTCTGGTTTCCGCCGCGGTGTCCTTGCTCCTGGTCTCGGGTTATTTGTTCCTGGCGTTCGGGGCAAAATTCGCCCGCTTAGCCGCTCTGGCCCAGTTCGCTTACATGGTCTTATTCAGCTACAGCTTCTTCTTCGACGGCCTCACCGGACTCACCATCACCATCGGCGCGATCCTGACACTCGCCATTCTCATGGTGACCACGGCGAAAGTGGACTGGAGCGCGAAATTCACCGGGGGTGCGCTGCCCCCTCCCATTCCCGGGAGCTCACGTGTGCGGGGGGCGGCGTGATGACCCGGCGACGTTTCCTTGCGCTGGCGTTTAAGGGCGCGGCGGCCACCGGCCTGGCGGGCGCGGGGTTTGCCCTGGCGGATGTTTATGGCTGTGTGGTGACCCGGCGGGAGATCACGCTCACCGGACTGCCGCGGGCTTTCGACGGCTACCGGGTCGCGCTCCTCTCCGACTTTCATCACAGCTGGTGGATCTCTTCCGCCTACATCAGACACCTCGTAAAACGCACCAACACCCTCGGCGCGGACTTGGTCGCTCTGACCGGGGACTTTGTGCATCGGGGTAAACAGTGGGTACCAGGCTGCGCGGCGGCATTGGCAGGCCTTCGCGCACCGGACGGCGTCGTTGCGGTGCTTGGGAACCACGACCACTACCAAAACGCTGCACCCGTCATGCGCGAAGGCCTGCAACGCGCCGGGATCACCGACCTCACCAACCGCGGTATCACCCTCCAGCGTGGCGGGCAAATCTTCCACGTCGCCGGCACCGGAGACTACTGGCGGGAAAAACAACACCTCCATCAGGCGCTCGCCCAAGCCCGCGTCCCAAAATCCGTCCTCCTGCTGCAACACAATCCCGACTACGTCGAAAAGATAAACGACGACCGGGTCGGCCTCGTCCTGAGTGGGCACACCCACGGGGGACAATGTGTCATTCCGTGGCTCGGCGCCCCTATTCTCCCGTCACGCTATGGCCAGAAATATGCCTCCGGACTCTGCCAGGGCCCGGTGGCCCAGGTATTTGTCACCACCGGCGTCGGCGCGGCCTTCCCCCCCGTGCGTTTCTGCTGCCCCCCGGAAATCGCGCTGCTCACCCTGCGCTCGAGGAATGTCCCTTGATCTTTCGCGCTTCTGGCATATGTTGCTTCTCATTGGGGGCGCACTGGTTTCGACATGATGTTTGATGCCAAGCTCGCATGCCGAGGATGATTCGTTGGCCTCGTTAAAAATCGGATCAAAAAAATAAATGCAGATTCCGAAAATCTCGCTCTCGCGGCCTAAATCGCCGTGACGTGTTCGGCCCAACGCCTGCTAGGGACGAATGCGATGCCAGCAGGCTAATTCTTCGCCGGAGTAACCGCGGTGGAGGGTGAATCGATTTCGTGGCTACCTAGGAGACGTGGCGTGACGGTTCGCAGCTCATCTCCGAAATTAAAGATCGTCTAAGCATGTAGAAAGTTTCGCTGACCGCGTTATGGACAGGGGTTCGACTCCCCTCGCCTCCACTTTTCAAACCCACGTGAAATCGGCGTAAATTGCTGAAAATCAGGGGATTTCTTGGATTCCTCCCGGGGAGGCCGAAACATTCCACACATCAATCAGCTTGTCGTTTTTTGTATATTGTGGTATATGGAAGGGAGCTCATATGAAACCGCGCACGGCCCAACAATTCCGTTTTCCCTTCAAGTTCGAGAAGAACGGCAGGACGGGAAAAATTTACCGTCTTGGTAATGGGACTTTCAAAACGGCATTCACTTTTGCTGGCACGCCTCGCCAAAATACCTTCAAAACTCCTCAATCCGCGTTGGAGTATCTGGAGGCGGAATTTTCCAAGCTGGATGACCAGCGGGAGAACTCCCTTGCCCTGCATCCCCTCAATGGCAACATCAAGCTTTACGCGGAGTTGGAGCAGCTTTTGCGGGAGGAGGGAAACAGCGCGTCATTGCGCGAGGCGGTGGCGTTTTACATCGCCCACCACAAAACGAAACACTTCAAGGCCAAACCCGTTTCGGATTGCACGACAAGCTTTGTCGCGGCGCAGCGCACGAACGGAGTGACGGACATTCAAATCAAGACCCTCGAAAAACATTTTCGCCGGTTCAACAAAACATTCGGAAACCGCAAAATTCACGACATCACGACGCAGGAGGTTTCAGACTGGCTGGGGACGTGTCTGGATGAAAAGACGGGCGCACCTTGGGGCATAAAAACCCGCAAAGGGGTGCGCGGTTCCCTGGTGTCTCTGTCGCTATATTCGCGTGATATTTTGAAGGCCATTCCCGACACGGGTAAAACGGAGTTCCAGAAAGTCCGACCTCCCAAGGATGAACAGCGGGAGGCCGTGGATATTTACACGCCCGCCGAATTCACGAAGCTTCTGAAAACGGCGCTGGAACATGACGTAGATCTGATCCCTGTCTTGGTGTTGGGCGGATTTTGCGGTTTGCGGCCATTTGAGATTCACGCGGAAGGATTGAGCCGGCCGCCACTCCGGTGGGAGGCTTTGAACTGGAATGACCTGCTCTTGCATGTCCAAGGCCAGAAAGTGCGCTCCAAGGCCACGCGTGATATTCCCTTGAATGCCGCGGCTCAAGCGTGGCTGAAGCCGTTTTCGGATTTGACCGGCCCGATCTGGAGGCATCAATCAGCCCATTCGAAGAAAATGATCGCGTTGCGCACCAAAGCGAACGTCAAGAGTGTCTATGATGGATGCCGTCATTCTTATGCCTCTTACCGTATTCGGCAGTTGAAAGGAAATCTGGCGGAGTTGGCTGCAGAAATGGGCAACAGTCCTGCTGAAATCGTGGACAGCTACAAGCGAAACGTTACGGACGCTGACGCGGAAACATGGTTTGCGCAAATGCCGCCGGGAAACTACGCGGAGCTTCTTCGAGCGTATCTGGCTACATCGTCGAATTGATTTCGTAGAGCCTGACGAAACTGTCCAAATCCTTGCGCTGGTAAAGCAGCTTTCCGCCCACCCGGTAGCCCTTGATTTTCACTTTGGTCTGATAGCGGTATTTATCAAAGGTGGCGGCGGAAAGACCCAAATAATGAGCGGCGGCCTTGGCATCGAGCCAGCCATCGGTTTCCGAGGTGGATTTTCTCCTCAAGTCTTCGCGTAAGGCCGCCAGTTGACGGCCCTGCTCTTCAAGCATCGACACAATGACGGGCGCCGCAGAAAGTCCGTCAAGCATACGGGCCAAAGCTCCGACTTCCGGTCTGTTCTCCAGGATTGTCAGGTCATGTTGCTGGAACATGCGGCTGACGGTAGTCCGATCAATCGAGCCGGGTGTTCCCAAATGGGAGCAACTTTTCGACTGATTTTCGGCGGGAGAATTTTCGATTTCGGTCAGAGATTCCGCAGGCATTCCGCGGACTGTAGTGACGAACTCCAACTGCATGTCTCCGAATTCGGAGCAACTTTCAGCGGTTCTTGCCCTGGAGTTTCTTCAATTCCTTTTCATGGGCGATACGTTCGATGTTCATCCTTTTGGCGACCCGGCAGTATCCTTTGAAAATATCGGGCGTCAGACGCCCTTCATGTTTGTCGACCAATTCCATAAGGAATTTCCGCTCTTGATCGTCGATTTCCTGCACCTCGGGAACGAATGCGGAAACGAGGGTCATGACAGCCTTGGAGGTCAGAAAGGTGCGGCCTTTGACACGATTGTAGAGTTCCAGAACGGGAGGATCGTAGCTCCCTGGAGAGTCCATCGCGTCGAGCATCCCTTCCACGCACAGATTAACAAAACTATTTGGATTTTGCTGAAGAAGGGCCGCTTTTTCGAGAGCCCGCTCGGTCAGGTCGCCGCGAAGAACAAGAGTGATGCGTTTCGGAGCCGTGGACGATTTCATGAACTCGAATTTATAGAACTAAAAATCTCCGGCAAGAAATCCCGTGCTATATGTGCATTGTCCGCGATGCCAGCCGTGCAAGCGACTTTTTTCCCTACCCGGAAAATGGAGTTCCTCTCAATCCCGACCAGAAGCGATCACGAGAAGAAACCCTTGTGGGGTCATCCGCCGTAGCGTTTGGTCAATTTACCGGTCTTCGTCACAAACCCATGTTTGTGGAGAAACGCGAGGGTCGTGGCTCGATCCTTGCGGATTTCCTTGCCAGCTTTCTTGATGGCTCGGCTTTCCTCGCGAACTTCATTCGCGCTCAAGGTGGCGACGACTGTGGACATGAGTTGAGATAACTCCAAAAGAGACCTGCTGGCAAACTCCTGATTTCCCGAATGGAATTACCTCCCGGAATGCTCTGACCGAGCAGGGAAAATAAAACTGCGTGGCTTGAGAGGTCAAGGCGACGATGCCGGATTGCGACGAGCGCAGCGAGGGAAGCAATCTGTCATGGTCGCCGCTTTTGCCAGTGCAAGGCGATCTTCGAGGGCAACGGTGCGGGCGCTCTGGCCCGCTCGGTTGCCTTCGAGGAAATCCTCAGTAGGACTTTTCCCGAAAGAAAATGGTCGCCTCCTTGCCGCTTTTGGAATTTTCCAATCTCGTTTCGTCGGCTTTTTGCATGATGAGGGCAAATTTTCCGGGGATGACCTTGTCGTTGTTGTCAACGACCGGCACCACATGAATGGGCACATTCATCGCCAGCAACTTGGAAAACGCCTCACGATTTTGTCCTCCGACGAATTCGATTTTTGCCAAGGCGAGGCCGATCTTCCGGGAGTATCGCTCGGCGAGGAGATTCCAGCCATAGAAGAAGCACCCGCCCATAACAACGAGGCAGGCCACCATGAGAACAAAAAGTACGCCCTTGGAATGCAGGATTTGCAGTTCGCGGGCCGACTCCTTGAGTTTGCCGGCGGCTAGGAGGATCGCCGGAGTTGCTGCTTCCAACTCCTGGCATTGCTTGGCGAGGGGCTGAAGAAGAGCTTTTTCCATGTCCTGTTGAATCCGCTCGGCCAATTTCGCCGTGTCCACAGTCTGCCAGCCGTCCCGAATGGCATCGTCAAGTGCCCGGACGGCGGCGGTCGCCGTCTCCGCCGTATGGAGGATTTTTTCGCAGGCATGCAGATTGTCTTGTGCGACCTGCTTGTGACGATTGACGGACTCCTCGGCTGCCTCGCGAAACCTCGCTGTTTCCGCTTCGAGCGGGGTGACCGTCGCGTCGTGCAGGGCTTTGGGCAGATCGAGCATGTAAAGCCCGTGGGCCTCCAACACCAAAATCAGACCGCTAAACGTGTCGGCCATTTTAGGATTCTGCGCGAGACGCTGCACGTAAAACTCCCAGGCCCGATCTCGCATTTCGGGATTGGAGAGCCGCGAAATCGCAGCTTTCCAATAGGGGTTTTCTACCGGCGTTGATGTGCCTTCGCTCACGCGATGTTTTCTAAATTGACTCCAGAAGTCCGGCGTTTTCTGGTGGCGGGTTTCATCGTGGGCGGCGATTTCAACGCAGCGACCTTGGCCGTGGGTATCAGATGCCGGGCGATGGCGTCGTAGCGCTCGAACACGTCCGAAAGCCATTGTTCGAGAACGATGCGATGGGCGATATCAAATTGAACTTTCAGTGCCTCGGTAGGCGAGAGCGCTCGTCCAAGTTGAACTTCCCGTGAGCGTAGATAGTTGCGGGTGTCGGAGAGCAGCGCGGGTATTTCCAGAAAGGCGGCACCGTATCCCGCCAATTGCGCCTCCAATTCCGAACCGCGAAAGAAATTCGCTGCGGGAATTTTTGCCGGATTTCGGACGACTACCCAATCGACCTTATTCGAGAGAATTTCAACCGTCTCAACGATGTCCTCCATATCGGAGAGATCGTCGGTTGGATAGATGAGAACGGTGATTCGAGCTCCGATGCTTCCGCATCTTTCGCTGAGTTGAACCATTTCCATCGCCCTCAAGATGACCTTGTTCATGTGGGCGCGGGGATCAATCACCGTCACGTCATTCTCGCTCAAGCGGCGAAAAATTTTGATCAAGTCTCCTTCTGGTTCCCGGCTCTGTTCAACGAAAGCGACCCGATCGGGGAAAGTATTGCTGAAGGTGTGGTTGAAGGCATCCAGGTCGTAACCCTTCCACGAGACGCTGCGCTGATTCATCCATTCGCAACGGGCAAGGGTCTCGGTGGATTTGCCAAGGTTGCCGCGTGACTGGATCGGCAGGACGAGCCGATGGAGGACTTTAGAGGTTGTTGAGGTTGAGTTTTCGGAGTTTGTGCTCATGGGATTTTATGGGTTGGGGTGGCGTGAAGAAACTTTGGCTTTCGAGGTCTGAGGCAGCGGCTGGAGAAACCGGCAGGTCGTCCGGAAGCGCATAGACGCTGCGCCGCCGGGCGCGGACTTTGACGAAATTGAAAATGGTGCTCGGAGCGGCACTCACACCGTATTGCTCGCGCAACGCTGCCGCGATGCGCGGATAGCTCCACCGTTTGGAGCGGCACTCCCGGATGAATGCGCGATGGGGCTCCAGTTTCGACTGAAACGCCGGATTGCGGCTGGAGGCAGGCGGCTGGGTTTTAGGCACGGCGGACCTCTCTTGGTTGCCGTTCGAGAGGATTCGAGCGGATTTCAGCAAATTCGATTGGCAACTGTCCATAACGGGAGGGCAGCTCGAATTCTTTGAAACGACTCTCGAATGGCATTCGAGAGTCATTCGAGTCCGGTCCGGGAATCAAACCCCTGTTTGACATATTGCGTCTCTCCTCCTGAAGGAGATTGGGGGAACGAGAATTCGTGATGACATTCTTGACCATGTGCGCGATGTTTAGTTTGCACATATTGCACACAATGATATTTGTCAAGTGACACCATGTTTACATCGGCAAAAATCCGCAACGGTTCGACCTATCTGGCGAATCACCTCGCCGCGAATGATTACTACGCCAAGGGGGAAAAAGTGACCGGGCAGTGGGTAGGCAAGGCGTCGGAATCCCTCGGGCTTTCTGGGGCTGTTACTCCTGCGGATTTCGAAGCGTTGCGGATCAACCGGCATCCTGGAACTTCCGAGCGATTGACTCCACGCACTAAAGATACACGGCAACCGACATTGATGGAGGCGGCTCGGGCCTTTAGGGAAAAGAATGGTCGTTCGGGTTCGGCCCAAGAGGTTGCCAACTTTCGGCTGGAAATGAAGCCCGTTTCCAATCGGGTGGCTTTTCTGGATTTCCAGTGCTCGGCTCCCAAGTCGGTTTCCATCATGGCCGTGCTGGCGGAAGACCCTCGTTTGCGGGATGCTCATACCAAAGCTTCACGGCTGGCCTTGGGGGAACTGGAACAGTTCGCCTCGCGCCAGAACAACTCGCCGGTCGAGCGCAGGTCGGAGATCACCGGGAATATTTGCGCGGCAGCATTTACCCACGATGCCAGCCGGGCGCTCGACCCGCAGTTGCACACGCATTTCGTCATTGCCAATGCTACCCAAGCGCCGAATTGCCGGTGGTATGCCTTAAATGAATTCGAGATGGTCAAGGCGGTGCGATACGCAGGCAAGGTCTATCAGAACGAGCTGGCGCGTTCCGTCCGGGAACTCGGCTACGAAATCCGCGAAATTCGGCAAAACGGCGATGTGACCGGGTTTGAAATCGAGGGCGTTTCCGGCGAATTGTGCCACCGTTTTTCGAAACGCCGGGAGGAAATCGAGCGAGAGATCGAAAAATTTGAGCGCGAACGAGGGCGGGAACCGACGACTCTAGAAATTTCCCTCATCACGAGAGAAACCCGTTCTCCTGGGTTAAAGGAAATCACTACTCCCGAGGTCCTCGCCAGGCAGCGGGGGCAGTTGCAGCCGGGCGAATGGGAGCAACTGCAAGCGTTACGTGGCCATGCCACTTCATGTCCTGCCGAAGGGCTGGCGGCTGGTGGAGAGCACGATGCGCTCAGCGTCAGTGTGGAACATCTATTTGAACGGCAAAGCGTTCTCAAAGAACATCAGGTCTTGGCGGAAGCTCTCAATCAGTCGTTGGGAAACCTTGATTTGCAAAAACTCAAGGCGCGCCTGCGAGCGGAGGAGGCCGGATTGGTCCGGCTGACTCCCGATGATGGATTGCTCGCCGAATTCGCCACGCGACAGGGGCTGGCCATGGAACAATGGGCGGTGTCCTACGTGAATGCGGGCAAAAGCCAGTGCGTCCCGCTCAATTCCGCGTTTGTGCCAACCGAAAATCTTTCCGCAGAACAGCGGACTGCTGTGAAGGAAATTCTTTCTACAAGAGACCGGGTGTTCAGTTTTCGTGGCGTGGCAGGTGCCGGAAAAACCACGACATTGCGCGAGGTGCAACGGGGTTTGACGGAATCGGGTCACACGGTTTTTGCCATCACTCCCACGACTTCCGCCGCGAAAGTTTTGCAGGGGGAGGGATTTCCCGAATCAACCACGGTGGAGGATTTCCTGCGCAACGGGGAAAAGCGGAATGGGTTGAAGAGAGCGGTTGTGATTTGTGACGAAGCGGGTTTGAAATCCAACAGACAAGGGGCCGCTCTCCTACGGATGGCAGAACGCCACGACCTGCGCGTTCTGCTGGTCGGTGACGTCCGCCAGCACGTTTCTGTCGAAGCGGGAGACTTCCTGCGCGTTTTGGAGGCCCATAGCCGGATTGGCCGGTGCCAGGTCGGCGAAATTCACCGGCAGGTTCCGGCGGACTACCGAGCCGCAATTACCCAAATGGCGGGAGGGGACGTTCGGGGTGGGCTGGAGACGTTGGATAGAATGGGCAGCATCAAGGAGGGACAGGCCGATTATCTCAGCAACGCGGCTGCGGACTATTTGCGCCTGACGGATCAGGGGAAGGCTCTGGATCGGTGCATTGCAGTTTCTTTTACCTGGGAGGAAAACCACCGCTTTACCGGAGCAATCCGGGATGGCTTGAAAAAACAAGGTGTTCTCCCCCCAGAAGGAACGAGTGTGACGGTCCACGAGTCGCTGCGCTGGACCAATCAGCAAAAACGAGACCTGAGACGGTATGAGGTGGGGCAGGTGATCGACTTTACGCCATCCTCACATCGCCCAGCGTTTTCCGCGGTTGTTGTTCGAGTGGAAAACGGATACGTCGTGGCAGATGCTTGCGGGGAGGAAATCTCGCTGAACCTGGGCCAGGTGGATTCCTTTAACGTAGCTCGGTCCCGGCAATTGGAAATCGCTTCGGGCGACAAGCTGCTCATTCGCGCAAACGACAAAAAACTCGGGCTTGTCAACGGACAGGTCCTTACGGTGGATGAGATTTCGCCGAACGGCTCGATAAAATGCCGAGAAGGAGTGTGCATCCCGGCGGAATTCCGCCAATGGTGTCACGGCTATGTTGTGACCTCCCATAAGGCCCAGGGGCGAACTGCGGCCCATGTTGTTGTTGCCGCCGAGAATCTGACCGCCAAAGGGACCTATGTTGCCTGCTCGCGGGGACGCCAATCTTGTACAGTTCATACGCCAGACAAGATCCGCCTCATGGAACGGCTTCCAGAAGGGAATCGGCAAGCCGCTCTTGATGTGCAGTCGCCGACAAATCGCTTTTCGCGCGGCATCGACATCCGGCCGGCAATCTGGGAAAGCATCTCTTCGTCCAGAAGGGTAGGGGTGCAACGACTTAAACCCCTAGTCCGAAAGGGTCTTCAATTGACACGATCAATTGCGGATAGACTGCTGCATCAAGATCCGGAGAATTCAGAAAAAGCCTCTGTTAAGCTGCGCTTGTGAGGGAAGGGCCGCGCAGTCTCGCAAGCTCCACCCTTGAAAGTTCTGCAATATTTCCCTACCGCTTTCGCCTCAACATGGAGGAATTTTTCTTCAAAGGAATCTGGCGGATGGATTGGGGGCTGGGTAATCCCAATAAAACCGCTGCGCTTATCGCCACTCTCATGGTGGGGCTTTGGGTGCTGGCGTATATTCGGAAATGGGGATTTTGGCTAGCCCTTGTCGGATTTACCGGGCTCGGCATCTGTCTGGTCCATACCTTCTCTCGGGGAGGATTCGTCGCACTCTTCATCGGATTGGTTCCCGTCCTACTGATGGCTCCTCGGCCTTGGCCATGGAAACGGATTGTGGGTACCGTTGCGGCGGTATGGATGATTGTTGGATTTTCGGTGTATCTCCAAGCCCACGAGCGTCTTGGACAAGGAGTCGTCCGAGAAGATCGTTCCGTTACCAACCGGCTTGAACTCTGGAAATCCGCACCCTCCATGATGCTCGACGCTCCTGGGGGATGGGGGCTTGGGAATTCCGGTAAAGCCTTCATGGAATGGTATCAGGATCTGAATCACAATGAATCGTACCGGACGATGGTCAACAGTCACCTTACCTGGCTGGTTGAGTTCGGCTGGGTTGGCCGGTTCTTTTATCTAGCCGGATGGTTGGCTGTTTTCGTGATTTGCCTGCCAAATTCGCGCTCGCGCTGGCTGGCGGTTCCCTTCGGGGTGTGGCTGGCCTTTATGGTAAGCGCTATTTTCAGTTCTGTTGCTGAGGAGCCGTGGCTCTGGCTCGCGCCTGGATTGGCGCTTATTTGGGCGATTGTCTGGAGAATAAAAGCTAGAATCTGGCTGAAACCTGCGGAGTGGCTTGCTCCTCCAGTCGTGGCAGCTGTTGCCCTGTGAGGCGCGCGAAATTTCTGGACCAGGAAATAAAGGAATAAGCGACAATGAATCCAGTGACCAGAAAACGATATACAGCAGAGTTCAAGGCCCAGGCCGTAGGCCTTGTGAACCTGGGAAAGCCCGTGACGGAAGTTGCCC
>JBGSVZ010000004.1:0-14174 GCA_041752695.1 Terrimicrobiaceae bacterium | reverse complement strand
TGAGGTGGACCCCGGAATTCGGACCAGTAGGTAAGCTATAAAAATCGATGGCGTGCAGGTGTGAAAAACCACAACCTGAAAGACCATCGAAAATGAAAGCCAAACGCAAAAGACACGACGCAACATTCAAAGCCCGGGTGGCGCTGGAAGCGCTGAAGGGAGTGAAAACGATTCAACAGATCGCTACCGAGTATGAGGTTCACCCGGTTCAGGTCTCGGACTGGAAGAAAACCCTGCTTGAAAGGCTTCCGGAAGCCTTCGAGGGAAAAAAAGGAGGCCGGGGAGGAGGCGGGGATTTCGAGAGCGAACGCAGCGAGCTGCACTCCAAGATCGGGGAACTGACGGTGAAATTGGATTTTGCGGCAAAAAAATCCAGACAGCTTGGCCTGTGAAAAGGGCCGGGCTGGTGGAAAAAGCACACCCGAAACTCAGTGTGAGAGAGCAGTGTAAAATCCTTGGGGTGACGCGCTCGGCGCTGAATTACAAGCCGGTGGAGGAAAGTGCGGAGGATAAGCGGATCATGCGGATACTGGACGAGATCTACACGATGGATCCGAGCATCGGGAGCCGACGATTGCCGACGGTTCTGAATCGCGACTACGGGATCAAAGCCAATCGGAAACGCATCCAGAGACTGCGGCGAAAAATGGGGATCGAGACGATCTGGTGCCGTCCCCGGCGCACGAGCATTCCCGACAACGGGCACCGGAAATACCCGTATCTGCTGAGGGACCGGGTCGTGGAATACGCCGACGAAGTCTGGTGTGCGGACATCACGTATATCCCGATGCCGCACGGGCACGCCTACCTGTGCGCTGTGATGGACTGGCATTCACGCAAGGTGCTGGGCTGGGCGGTGAGCAACACAATGGACGCCGCGCTGACAGAAAAAGCCGTGGCGGCCGCTGTGGCCCAATGCACGTGCCTGCCGGAAATCTTCAACACCGACCAGGGCAGCCAGTTCACCTCGCCGGAATGGACGGGAAGGCTCGAAGGGCTGGGGATCGAGGTGAGCATGGATGGAAAGGGCCGGTGGATGGACAATGTGTTCATCGAGCGGCTGTGGAGGAGCTACAAATACGAGGATCTCTACCTGAAGGAATACGCCACGCTTGCGGAACTTGAAGCCGGCATCAGGCAGTGGATGGAACGCTACAATACCTGGCGGCCACATCAAAACCTTGGCAACCAAACCCCGGCGCGGGTGTATGAGAGTGCCAGGAAGCCAGTCGTTGCTGAAATGGAAAAAGCCGCATGAAAACCATCGCCGGAAACCACCTTCCCCTTCCGCCGTCCGATTATTTTGCTCTTCCGCTACAGGCCCGCGCAGGCCTCTACGCTACGCTCCGAGGCCAGCCGGGCCTTGCGCTCCAGAGCAAAATAATCGGAGACACGTTCCAAACGGAGGTTGATCCCTCCACAACCAATACATAGAGTCCAAATCACATCAGCATTCCATAGCTTATTTTAAGCTCCTGCTGGTTCGAAAACGGGGTCCACCCCATCACTTCCAATTCGTGTCGCAAGGTCAGCTCGCTTACCGCCGCCCGCTTCGTGAATGACGGGATGTCCTCGCATTCGGGTGGCAATGTTCCCCGGTTCTTTAGACATAAAAATCCCTTCTTCGAAAGAAAGAGCACTCCCTGTTCATAGGCTTTTCGTCGGCGTTCAAGAATAAGGCCATTAGCCTTAAGCTTTTGAATGCGCTTCTTTGAGGCTTCCATGCTCCCGCCAAAAACGAGCACGGCGGCATGGGCAAGGGTCAGGATACGGCTGTGCAGCAGAAGTTGCAGAAGCTTGATGTCCCGATCTTGGATAACGATGTCAGTTGATGCGGCGGGCACGACAGAAATATTGTAACTGAAAATTCCTCAAGACACCCGCCTTCGGGCAGTTTTCGGTTCTCGATCTTCGGCAGCTTGACGGACGGTCGCGACTATTTCGCCTTCCCGAGACACGAGATTGCTTTGTGCATCGCCTTTTGAAATCGCGTATGGCAGTAAGTGAAGAAACTCGTTCGTGTGGGCACGTATTCGTTCGGGATTGAGGCCGTATCCTTGCACCTTGGGAATCTGAACTGAAACCGGGCTTCGGTCGCCGACAAGGCGAGCCAGGCATGATCGCTGCTGTTGGGAAAAGATCGCAGACATGGCACGGAATGCCTGTTCCTCCAAATCCCGGAATTGGACGCTTGACAGTTCCTGTCCGAAGACTGCGGCGTCAACCTCCATTTCGGTTTCGGCAAATCCCTTGCCACCTGAACGTGAGGAAGAGGAGAATTCAGACAACCGTTCGGAATCGTTCTCGTCCGTCGGAAGGGTTTTGCCGCTCCCGTCCGAACTGCTTTCGCTCTCCGACGAGCTTTTTGTCGTCGAGCGGCGGATTTCCTTTCGGTGCCCCATGACCTTGGTGGACATGATGCGCAATTTCACCTCGTCCGGGTCCATGACGCCCATAAAGAGAGAATGGGCGAGGGGACGTAAATTTTCTTCCCCCTCGACTTGGAAGATCACCTTTGATCGGGCGTTGACCATCACCGAATCGTAAATGGCCTTGCCCTGCGCTCCAGAGTGCAAGAGCTGATTCGGGTATTGATGAGCAAGCGTTAAATGCAGGCCAAAGCCGCGCGCTTGGTCGAGCTGCTGGGCGATGGACGGGGTGACGAAATTCTGAAATTCGTCAATGTAGACATAGAAGGGTTTTGGCGGATTCCGGCTATCTCCCTTGCCCCTTTCTTTCGCTGCTGTCCACAAGTCGTTCAAAATCAATGTTGCGAACAAGGCTCCATCCTCGTCGCTGACTCGCGCCCCCTTCGGCGCAAGGTTCACGAGGATGATATGCCCCTCTTCGATAGCAGTGCCAAGATCCATGGAGACATCCCGCTGCCCGAACATCAAGCGTATCAGTTCGGTTCCCAAAAAACGTCGTAGCCGGTTGATGGTGCTCCCGACTTGCTTCTCAAATTCAAGAGCGCTCATCTTGTCCACGTCCCGCCAATCCTTCCTCATCATCCTGTTGCCGACTTTTGACGCGAATATCTGTCTGATTTCGCTGGCAAGGTGGTCGGTGAGATATTCGGCCTCAACAAGGGTCTGCTTGGCCTCGTAGAGGGTGCGAAGGATGTTTGACGCCCAGCGGGCGAAAAGCGGAGTCTCGTCGGTTCCGCCCTGTCCCCATACATGAGCTATCGCCTGCACAAAAGTCGACACGATGACGGACGGATCGGCGCCAGGGCGATCTCTCAGCATGTTGTATGCGACAATCCACTCGTTGCTCCGAAGATCAATTGGGACGACGGGACGCTTTAGCTCGGGGTGGTATGTCATCCATTCCATGAGGCTGTCATATACCGAACCGTGCGGGTCGATGAGGAGAAGGCCCGACTTGCTCGGTCGCCAGTTTTTTATGTCCTGACGGATCAGGTGCTCAAGGAATTTTGACTTTCCGGTGCCAGTCGAGCCACAAACGTACAGATGGGTGGCACGCTTGTCGGATGACAGCGAGACGGGACGACCATTTGGGTCGAAACCGAGTTCAAGGTTGTTTCCATGTCTGCGGGGCATGCGGGGATTCCTCTTCGTCGGGAGAGGCTATCCATTGATTCGAGAACGGTAAAGGACGGGGAGCGGCTCCGTCACGGCCGCGCGTCAGCCTCAATTTTAACAGCACCAGCGCATAATTCGTCATAGCTCGCGGTGATTTCCTCACCCGGAAAGATGTCACGGATCGCTATGGTTCGGTGGTTAAAGGATCGAGTATTCGGAGTGTCCGCGTGATTGGTGAACCGGCTATCGTCGCTCGGGAGTAGGAGCGTTTTCTTCACGTGATCCCGGTAAGCATAGCGAATCACCTGTTCACGTGTCGCACTGGTGAGGTTCAGTAGGCTTGTTTCCGGGAGAGCAACATCGAAATCAGGTGTAAACTGCCAGATGGTTGACCCTTCTGGAATGAATTGGTGTGCAATGAGTCCGAGCCCGTCAATGGAGCTTGGTCCAACCTTGGCTTTGACAAAGAGCATGAGCAAATTTCCTCAAAAAGAGGATAGGAGGATGGCAATCGCGAGTGCGATGTTGCTCAAAATTCGGGTGTCAGGCATCACCTGTAATATGGTCGAAAATTCGACCAATTCAAGTTTTTTGACGCAGTAATTTTAAAAGGATTTGAAAAAGTCCAACCTCATCGGCGAACGGATACGAAAGATCAGGAATGAACAGTGTCTTTCGCAGCAGGCCTTGGCGGCCAAATGCCAACGGCTCGGCTGGGATGCCAGCCGGGAAATGATCAATCACATCGAGATGCAGATCAGGCTGGTGAGGGATTTTGAAATCGTCGCCCTAGCTGCTGCGCTTGACACGACACCCGAACTCATCCTGCCGACAAAAAAAGAGGCGTTTTCGAAGCTTGGGAAAAAATAGTTTCCTTCTGGCCGGTCAAGGCGAGGATTTCACAGTGGCCGGATTGCCCCCAACAGTCTGTCCCGCGCTGACATCGTGGGTCACTACACTGCCCGCCTCGATGGTCGCACCATCCCCGATATTGATGCTGCCTATGATAACGGCATTCGGCCCTATAGTGACGTTGTCTCCAATGGTGGGACAATCATGGATTCCTTTTTTTGTTCCGATGGTGACGCAATTCCCGATCGTGCAGTTTCTTCCCACAAGTGATGACTGATGGACGATTGCCACGCCGCATCTTGCCAGGCAGAGGCCGGAACCGACCCGCGTCGGATACCGGATCTCGACTTTCAAAATCCAGACGACCAGTAATTCGTAGAGGGCGAAGATGGGGGTGCAGAGCAACTGCGTCACCCGGCTTTTTTTCCCGAGAAATTGAACGATCCTGAAAAACACGACGATGAAGCGGGCTTTTCGGGAACCAGCATTGGTCTGCCAATCCTGGAAAACGTACTCCTGCAACGACATCGGCTCAGAGTTTTTGAATGACCACATCCAAGCTTTGCTCGAAGAACACACGTGGAATTCCCGGGGCTGCTTTACGGAGGCTCCGTTGGAAGCCGTGGGGAGTGGTCAGCAGATGCGCAATGCTCCAGAGCGGGCTTCTGCGTCGCAGGAAGTCGCGCATGCCAAGAAGCGGTTGCCAGCCCTCACTTCCCAACGCAAGTTCGATTTCGTGGAAGCTCACGCCGCGGCCCTGTCGGCGGAGATCCTCCATGTCGGCTAAATTGGCATCGCGGAAAGCCGTGTTGAAAGGCACCCGGGGGCTTTTTTGCGAGTAGAGGTATGCGAGATCATCGGGAAGCCAGAAGTAGAACGGGAGCCATGAGGTATGTGCGTCATGGAGCCAGAGACGGTTCGGTGTCTCGATGATAGCAAGAAACCCTCCCGGAGAAAGCAATGACCAACAATCGCGGAGAGATTGCAGTCGTTCGGGTATGGTCATGTGCTCGACCACGGCCATGTAAATTACCGCATCGAAGTTTCCTGGCTTGACGGCGTCGAGCACATCGGCCCCATTCGCTTTGAAGAGTTCCACATCGAGCTGATACAAATTGCAGCGGTCTTCTGCGACACGAAGGCTTTCGTCATCGATCTCGATAGCGGTAACAGAGGCCCCCTGTTCGGCGAGGGCAACTGTCGAAGTTCCGGTGCCGCAACCAATTTCAAGAACCCGCTTCCCGTTGAGCCCGATGACCCTATCAAGCCACGGAATGACCGTCGAACGGAAGTTGTCCAACCGCTCGAAAAGATGCTGTGAGAAATCATCCTGGCCTTCCTTGGATGCCAGATATTCTGCGGCGGTGGTCGCCTTGCCCCAAATCTCGCGGGTGAAGTAATGGGTTTCGAGGGAACGCCGCAATTCTTGCTCATTGCTCGGGTCGAGTTGGCGGAATCGAGCCGCCAGTCGGCGAGGAATGGGCGAGATGGCCTTCCTGATTTTGTTTTGGAGTGTCGGTGACAGCATTCTGTTCCTTTTTAGGAAAATGTTCCTAATTAGGAACATTCTATCCGTGATGCTGTCAAGCGTGTTG
The DNA here is from genome assembly GCA_041752695.1 of Terrimicrobiaceae bacterium. Lineage (GTDB taxonomy): Bacteria > Verrucomicrobiota > Verrucomicrobiia > Chthoniobacterales > Terrimicrobiaceae > CALCJD01. Next base: position 8,182 of record JBGSVZ010000004.1, on the reverse strand, counting down.
CGTGGCAGATTTGAAAAGAAGATCGCCGCTTTCCTCCGGAAAGCGCGGGGTGACGTGACCTACCGGGAATTTGCCCGGAAGCTGGGAATCACTCCATCCATGCTCTTCCGCTTCGAGCAGCGGCAAACGAGCATGACCCTTGAGTCACTCCAGCGCATCGCTTGCCGCCTGCATGTCTCTCTGGTTGATATTCTTGGTGAGGACGAGGTGCGTCGGAAAGGGGAGATGAGAGACTTGTGAGTGCAGTTCTTCTCATTGGCAATTTTGAAGTCCAATGAGAAAGGAGGCGCAACTTTCGGGGAAAAACCTATTAAAAATCTCCACCTATGCATGCCCCGGTCTCTGCGTCGATCCAGATCGACAAGCCTCCGGTTATTGCAATCGTGGACTCACTGCCGCTTGGATCAACGTCAACATTGAATCCGATTATCCAAGCGAGACGCGAATGATTTACATCACCCCTAAGTAAATCCTCTTCCGTTTTCACCTCGGCGCTAAGAATATTATTAGGAGCAACGATAAATAAATCCTCGAACGCAATGCTGCCAAGACGATACCCGTTAAATCGATTGCTGAACTTCCTCATCACCTGTTCCGCGGCTGCTTCAGCCAATTTGATAGCCTCCTTTTTCGCCAAAGGAATTGATGGAAGGCTCAATGGCTCTGGCGTTAACCAAGACCGTGCGAACCCGAACAAACCATCATTCTCGGTGAATGTTATGGTAACAAAGTCGTTTCTCACTTTGTACCCTTTTATATTCCTGATCCAACCAGCCGACCAGAGATTTCTAAGTCCGTTAGGGTTTTCCTGAGTAACGGAAGGCAAATCCTTAATGACTTCTGCATTTACGAGTTTTGACAGATAGATCAAAGCTTCTTTTTTCGCTTGTTCTTCCTCCCACTTTAGCGGTGCGTCAGGCAAAACAGACTGCCTCAAGATTGATTTCAGTTGCCCGCCGGCGTCAAACTCGATTTCCACGCTACCGTTAGTCGCTTTGACGGTAGTGGTCTGTCCGTCGGGGCTGACTATTTCTGACGTTATGTCCCCTAAATTTGTCGTCACCGAGAGCACCTTGCCGACCGCCGTATCGGCTGACGTTTGCGCATTACAAGACACCATGCCCGCAACGCAAGAAGCGAACAATGCAAACAGGAATCGAGGGGTCATTTTTTGCGGTCGAGCGTAAAGGTCGTCTTTTCCGGTTCTGGAACGTCGGCACGCCACACAGTCCGGGGACTCCCAGGAGCTCCCATCGAAGCCGCAACTACTTTGAGACCGAGAGGGGTTTCATTCCACGCCTTGCTGATGGCCCCTGCGAGAGGCTTCCCAAGATCAACTTCCTTAATAAGCTTATTAGCAAAAATGCCCGCTGGAGCCCCGCCCGCTGGCGCGGTCCAGCCAAGGTATGCTTTTGAATTGAACTTGGCGATAAAGCTTTCTGCTGCGGGATTTCCGACGGTTGCTGAGCCACAGCCGTTGAGGAATACGAACTCGTATTCTAATCCCGCAGGCAATTGACTGTCCAAAAGCTCGTTGTCAGTGCCAGGCGTCCCGCCGGTCGGAACCACCAATTGAAGCCCGATGAATGCCGGGGATTCCTTCGTTCGAAGTCCGTGACCAAACCACCCCAAAAACCCGCTTTTCGGGAGAGCGTCCAAGAATTTTGCTTTGGTGCTGCTGTAGTCCGCTGCATTTCCAGTTAGTGCCCAACCTAATTTGTCAGGCACGTCCGCTTTCCAAAGATCAACAAAGCGTTCGCCCTGTTGCTTCAACGTATCGCTCGTAAAACTGTGAGCAATATATGCCGATGGCAGAGCGTTCTTCGTCGTAATGGTTTGTTCTGAACTGTCCTCAACGAATTCGATCTCCTTGCTCTCTTGAGCGGCATCGGACTCAACTTGAATCACGGTGAAAAGCAGTGCTTCCGGGATTTCGCTGACATCTTCACCTGCCCTGATCATGATCATTTTTTCCGACATAAACTCGCCTCCAGTTGTTCGGGTCAGAGTGATGGGCACCTCATCGACGGAAGTCTTGACCGTCATTTGAATAGTGTCCCCTGTCTGACCTGAATAGCGGCGTACGCGAAAGATTTCCACATTTTCAGAAGGAGTACGTGGAGTTTCATTAGCAAACGTTGTCGTCCCACTTGAAAAATTTGAGAACACCAATGAGCTTGTAGACGTTTCGTCCAATGAGAGAGCTATCCCATTTGCTCTGATATCGGGAAATGTTGCCTCCACATCAACAGAATCGACTTGGCCGGATGACAGCGTTCCTGAAAGATTCACTACGATGGACGACGTTGTATCCGAGAACACTAAAGTGTTGGTACCAGTTTCTGTTAGTGTGTCCGAAATCGTGTCGCCCACTTCGGAATTGGTGATGGTGAAGCGTATTGTATCAACTTGAGAAGAGCTTGGTGCCTGCGTGAACGCGCCCGACATCTCAAAACGCATAGAGCGGAAGATGCCGGGATCTTCTGTCTCACCCATGGAGTTTAACTGATCGCTTACAGTTTCGTCGGTGTTGCTGTAGAGAACATTAAATGTGTCGTAGGTATTTTCGTCAAAAGAAATGGCTGATAACACTTCAACCGTAATAGCTTCGTCGGGGCTTTCGAAAATTTTCGTATCGTTTCCTGTTTCTGTAAGAGTGGATTGTTGTCCTCCAGTCGCAAAGGCAAGTGTGTCGATAGATTGAGAGTCCAAACCCTGCAAGCTTTCGAGAGTAAATTCAGGAGTTCCATTGAAAGGCACAGTAGCTGACCCTCGGCCAACGCCATTCTCAGGGACCATCACCGGAATATCATCGACAGGCTGATATTCGTCGCTGTCATTTTTTCTAACGATATCAAGCGCTATGGGGTCAATGACGATTTTCCCATTCACGTTCGGGAAGCGCTCGGCGACATTCACCGAGTAGGTATCTGTTAAGAGGGCCGTCCCCGTGTAGCTTTTAACTACAGTAATTTGACTTGCGGGAATTTCCGTCAGAGCGGGATCATTCGGATTGTTAGGTGTGAACGTTTCAAACCAAAAAGTACTTCGGGTATTCGATGCGGGACCAGCGAACTTCCAGCGATACTGCATTTTGCTCGCGCTGTAGTTGAGTTCATCAACACTGAGGGCATGTGAGCTTTCCTTCGGACTAGTGGTGAAAGTCCCCGCAAACGCAGGCATTGTCCCAAGCGTTTCCTGTTTGAAAAAGGGTGTCGTATTTTCATTGCTCAGAACCTCTGATGCAGTCGCTGCCCCCACAAGTGTGCCCGGTGCACCGAGAATTGGATCCCAACCCGGAGCGCTCCACGGCATGGCGGTCGTCCGCGAATTTTCCGTAGGAGTTCCTGTGACAGTAGCAGCGTAGTAGTCGAGTGTGCCCCATTTCGAAGTGAAGGGAAACGCTCCCCCCGTGAATCGGTTAATAATGGTGATACGGTTGCCGAGTTCGGTGATGTCGGGATCAAACGGCTGCACCGTTCCGATGTAGTTCGGATTCCATTCAACAGTCTGGAAGAGAAACTTTTTGGGAGGCGTTGTGGGAACGAAAGAATCAAACCCATGTTTGACAAGGCTCGTGCTCGCGGTTTCGCTCTCAAGAGTCACTTCGTTGTTGTCAGGAATTCCGTTCTCGTTTGAGTCGTTTCCTGCGGGGTTGGTACCATCGGCGATTTCATCAGAATCCGACAAATTGTCGCCATCCGTATCTTCCGAGAAAGGGTTGGTGAACAAGCCGCCAGTGAATTCGTCGTAGTCGGAAATTCCGTCCCCATCCGTGTCTGGGGTAGAAAGGGTCAATCGCCAGAATTGTCGCTCTCCGGGAGGGCTTTCTAGTGGGGCGTCGAGCTTCACCGTAACGGGTGCGTTTGGCGGTTGGGCCAGCATCGTGGGAAGAGAAGAGCGGAACTCATCAAGCTTATCCGACTCCGCTTGGGGAAGCGTCGAGTTCAAGGTCCCTGGATCGGCTTGAAGCTCGGAACCTTTCTTCCAGAACATCTCCTGATTCGCGGTGGTGAGGTGTCCACTCGCAGCAAGTCCTGTGACCACCTCAGGAATGACTTGGCGGTAGACATTGCCGCCGCTTGACCAACTGACAGCCGATCCATGGGCACCAAGGGGCTCCAGGTAGTAGAAGGTGGCCGCGGACGGTGCAGACGGGGATGAGGGGTCAACGAGGATAATGGAGACATCTGAACCTAGGCCCTGAAGAGGGGTGGTCGCTGAACTCCAAGTCGTTGAACCTGATAGGGTTCCAGTCGATTGAAGCGTGTAATGGACGCCAGGCTCGGTAGTTGAGTGAAGAAGCCAGCGATCAGTAGGCTCCACTTCAATTCGCGTTTCTGGTACAAGCGGAGTCTGGGCCAGGGTCCCTCCACATGTAGAAAAAAGGAGGAGTGCGGAAATGATGCTAACACCAAGATTAGACAGTGAATCTTGCACGCTCCGCAGAAGAGGAGCGATAGTGGCGATAGCCCGTGAAGGAGAGTGTGTTCGGGAAATCAAAACACGTGGAGGTTCAACAGTCATTGAACACCACTGTCAAGACGCATTTTGTGCAAGCCTCTCCTAAAACGAATTTCGCTACCGTGGCGACGCTCTCCTCAGCGAACTTTCATTTCCGACCGGATTTTGCCTTTGCGGTGCCCGCTTTCAGAAGCTGCCAGAGATCGATCTTCAATGCCTCCGCGATGCGGAGGAGAGCATCGAGAGTCGGCTTTCGCAACTCGCGTTCGACCAACGAAATCGTGCTGACATGAAGGCCTGAACGCTCAGCCACGCTGTTCATGGACAGTTCTTGGCGAACACGCTCCTTTTTAAGCGCATGGATGACGTGTGAGGAGATGTCTTCCCGTATCGAGTGCTTCGGCACGCGAAGAGAAGTAGATGATATTTGGAGTTGACAGGCATTTGACTATAGTCAACAGTCAGGAATGTTCATTCGTCGCATTGGACCAGATCCGCACCAAGACGGTGCCTCGACCGCTTCGCTTCAGGGATGCCCCGATATCCTCGAACTGGAGGACGGCGATTTTGCGGTCATCGGTGTCGATATCACCGAGCACGCCTCATCCCAATTGATCGAGGGAGCATCATGCGGCCCTGACGAGCGAATCATTCGCATTCCGAGAAAGACCCTCGTCTTCGCGCGGGCGGAGATCCCTGCGCGCCTCTAGCGTCGCACAAAAGGTCGGGGTATAATCCCCTGCATGGGAGTCTTCTCATGGGTATCAACGCATTGGCTGGAAATACTTCAAAGCACCAGCATCGTCGCGGGGCTCCTTTTCACTGGCTACAACATCCGAGCCGATTCACGGCAGCGGAAAATTCAGAGCCTTTTTGCCCTGACGGCCGCCCACCGCGACATTTGGTCAAAGCTCTACGAGCACCCGAATCTTGCAAATATACTGATGCCAGAAGCCGAAGCGCTGCTGGCATCAAACAGCGAGGAGCTGTTTGTCCAGATGCTCATCCTCCATCTCGCTGCATCATATCGCGCCCGAAAATTCGGCATGTATTTTGAGGAGGAAGGACTACGAATGGACGTAAAGCAGTTTTTCTCCCTCCCGATTCCCAAGGCTGTATGGAAGAAGTCGAAGGAATTTCAGGATAGCGATTTCATGGCCTTCGTTGAGTCTTGCATGTAAATGGGCACACCAAAAAGTGTCGTGGGTTTATTTCACCCAGATGAGCTTTCGGGGAATCCGAGGAGGACAGGCCAGACGGTTTCCTTGAAGATGTGCCGCGAATCGAGAGAGAAAGCCCGATACCACTGGTCATGCTCATTTGCCCCTTGTGCATACGCGGATGCCTGGAGCGCGAACGTGCGTGCCTCGTCCGGGAGCCCTTCGATTTCCGAAAGCAAGAGGAAGTATGCGGCGATCGAAGGTCTTCCTCCTTGGGCCGGCACGGGAAGATGGGTCATTCCGCGCGCGAAAAGGTCGAGGTATTGTGGCCTTTCCAACGAAAGTTCCTTGATGAGATGAGCCATGAAAGGCTCATCCTTGTGTTTCTCCATGAGAACCAGCAGACCTAGCCGGGCTTCTTCGGGGAATCGTTCGAGGATGGAAGCAGTAATCTCTGGAGTCATACCGACTCTATACCGCCGCGTCAGCGCGTCGGCAATCGTTTGAAGGTTAATGCCCGCGAAGCGGAACCCGTGGGGTGGTGGGTGGGAAAGCGTGATGTGATGGAATCTGCGCCGCGCCCGAGTCTTCGAGTGGCCAAGCGGATTCTGTCACATGTCGCGTGGCGGCGACGTGTCCCCCGCAGGAATCCACGCCAACCGTCTCGGTTGGGTGGAGGGGGACCGAGCCGCGCCGTGCCCGGGCGGTCCGGACTTCTGTCCGGTTCCTCTGCGGACCGCGTCGATGCCTCCAAGACCGGGTGACCGGTCTTTACTCGTGCGTGAGCAGAAGAAAACTCGGCGGTGTCCGCCGTTTTCCCTGTGGGAAACACCGAGCGAAAATTTTATACCTATCCAGATTGCTGGACATTGAGCTTTGGGCTTTCGCCAAGCGAAAGGCAGGAAGGTGTGATGCGGCGGAATCCTCCGTCACAAAGCTTTGAGCTTCCTCTCGACCGCCCGATATTCGTCGTTGATGGCAATCTGATGAACTCCCATCCTGCGATAGATTCCGGCTTCAAGCATCTCAAAATAGGAGAAGATATGCGCCCACCAGCCCTCGCCGCGATGTTCGACGACTTCTCTGAAAACCACCACACGCGTCTCGCCAAGCGGTTTTAGGATCTCCTCAGGGCTTCGGAGTTGCGCTTTGCTCCATTTTCCAAGTGCGGAGAAACAGTCCATGAGCGTTTTTAATGATTTGCTGCCCTCCCTGCAATTGACTGAACTGGCGATCAGCACACGACATACCGGCAGGAACAGCGAAATCAATTGTCTCTTGGAGAGTGCTTCCGTGAGCGAGACAAAATCGGGCTCCTCCTCGTGGAACTCTCCGTGCAGGAAGGCGTCGAGGAAGCATTCTTCGTCGCTGTCAAATTCCTGGTTCCAAACGGCCTTTGCCGAGTGGCGCATTTCTGAGAGGGCGGGAAATTCTTGGTTTCTCATTTCCGCTGATTGTGAAGCCTCCAGGCTGAAATTCTAGCGTGAACTGGAATATTGCAGCACTTTCCGGCCCGGGTTCACAATGCTTGGATGCAACAATTCTCAAGCTCAGACTCGTAAAGCGAAATCATCTTGATGTCGCCAGTCACGAGCACCGGGCTACCGGTCGGAGCGTGGGTCAGCCCTTCGCAGTCTTGCAGTCTCGCACGGCAGAAAACCATCGTCCTGTGGCTGTCTCCTAGAATAATCGTGACGGAGAGTTCGTCTCCGCCGTGTCGGCTGATGCCAAAAAGCTTGGCCTGCCAAGCAACACGGATTCCATGGAAGCTTTCCTCGACACCCTTCTGCTGGAAGGGCGGGACAGCTTCAATAGCCTCGGCGATGGCCTTGTGTGTGAGTGAAGGATTAGGCGGGTGTTTCTTGGGCGAGACAGTGATTGGCAATTCCAGCTGGGGCGAAGGGATGACTGCTGCCGGAAGGGGCGTCTGTGGCGGGAGGGTCACTGTTTCCGCCTTCGATCTCCACCTATGGGTGAGGAAAGCCACGAGGACGCCACCACTCACCGTTATGAGTCCGCCAACAATTGTCTGGATAAGTCCCATTTCGAACATGCGAGAACTTGCATGGAAGCATTTTCGAACTCTAGCCGCAAGCCCCGGAAGCTGCCATTTGGCGTGCGGCTGCAAATCGCCTCCGCAGGAACTGCGCCAACCGCAGTGGTTGGATATAGAGAAGAAGAGCCGCTTCGGAGAGCCAGGTAACTCGACGTGGCAGACACAAGTCGAGTTACCTGGCTTCAAGGCCGGGATCGGCCTTCCCGCTCTTGGCTCTTGCTGTGCAAGAGGAAGAGGATATTCGGCGCGAAGCGCCAACCGTTCCACCGGAACGGGACATGCAACAGTTGCATGCAATATCCGTAGTCTTCTCCCTTGCGCCTCGGGCGCGTCCAAGTCCCTCAAGACTTGAACTCGTCTCTTCGCGATGAACCCGTGTCTGCGCGAGCCGCCGGCTCCGCCGAGGCTTTGCGAGGCGGGACGGCGCGCGAGCGCTCCTGAGGTTTGCCTGGAGCAGACTGGTGACAGGATGCGGAAGGCCGTGAGTCCTGTGGAAAACCGA
>JBGSVZ010000003.1:0-31992 GCA_041752695.1 Terrimicrobiaceae bacterium | reverse complement strand
GTGCAGGGTTACAATGCCAACGCGATGGTGGACGGGGCGCGCCAGATCGTAGTCCATGCGCAGGCCTTTGGCGATGGCAACGACGGGACCAACGCGGCCCCCATGCTGGAGGGCGCCAGGGAAAACCTGGCGGCTGCGGGGATGCCAGCTGTCCTGGAGGGAGCGGTGGTGAGCGCGGACACGAGCTATTACACAAAAGAAAACTTGCGGGCCTGCGCAGAGGCCAAGGTGGACGCCTACATCCCGGATGCCAAGTTCCGCTCGCGGGATCCACGGTTCCAGGACGCCCAGCGGCACCGTCGCCCCACCGACCGCCACAAGACGGACTACCGGAGCAAACGCACAACCTTTGGCCCTCATGACTTTGTCGCCGACCAGAAGAGCGGAGGGCTGATCTGTCCGGCCGGCAAGAGGCTTTGCCGCAGTGGCAGCAACATCCTGACCCGGGAAGGATACCGGGTCATGGCGTTCAAGGCTTCAGATACAACCTGCGCCGCTTGCCCGCTGCGCCGCAAATGCCTGAAAGACCCTGAGCAAAAGAGCGGCCGTCAGGTCCGTATCTTCCTGGGCAGAGAAGGCCAGTCGCTGACCGAAGCGATGAAAGCGAAGATCGACACCCCACTGGGTCGGGCCACCTATTCGCGCCGCCTCGGCATCGTCGAACCCGTCTTTGCCAACCTCACCACCCATAAGGGCCTGGACCGTTTCACGCTGCGCGGTCAAGCCAAGGTCAATCTCCAGTGGAAACTCTACTGCCTGGTCCACAACCTCGAAAAACTTGGGAAACACGGATTTGGGAGGAACTAAGGGGGGGAAGTGCGCTCCTTTCAGCAAAATAACACGCCACCCCTGACCGGCAGCAGCACACATATTCGAGAATCCGGCCTTTCCCCTCAAAATCTTCCGCCATCCGCAAAAACTTAACTGTTATGTGCCGTGACTTTGAAAACTAGTCAAAAACTGCTTTTTCGACGGTCTCGTTCGAGAAAGATATGGTTCACGTTTTCGGAATAGTCGCAGCCGTTGGCCTGCTCGTTTTTGTCCTTTGGTTGCTTACTCCATCCGGGACCAGGCGGAGCGGCGGCGGACTTGATGAGAGTGAGATAATTGACGTTTCAGATCCCCGCCAGATCGGCTCTATCGTCGGTTTGTCTGGAGGGCAGATTCCGGATGCGGCGACAGCCCAATATGCCATAAAAAGATTTGAAGAGAGTCATGGACGCAAAGCGACCATGGGCGATTTAGGAACTGTCGTTGGACTTTCGAAGACCGTTTAAGAATGAATTCGAACAGACCGATGGAGCAAATCCCCGTCCCTTCGGGACTTCTGGCATGTCTCCTGCTGATTCCGCTTCGCGGGCAGGAGTCACGCCAGAAGCAAGCGGGGATTCCTCATCGGGGACGATGGGCACAAAAATATCGCCTTTCTTGCCTCTCGCCATAGCATTCCAATATGCCACTGGTTTTCGAGAAGGACGGCTTCAGGTTTGCGTTTTACAGCAACGACCACAGACCGATTCATGTCCACGTCCGCAAGGGCAACGGTGAAGCGATATTCAATGTGGAGGACGCAGTAGAATTGCGGGAGTCCGTCGGCTTTAAGGTGCGCGAACTCGCCCGCGCAGAGGAGCTTGCAGAAGAGAATAGAACGATTATCATTGAGGCTTGGCATGAACACCTTGGTTAATACCGCAAAAGCGACCGCATTCAGAGACGGTCACATTGTGATCACGATGGACAGCGGTGTGGAGGTGCGTTTTCCAGTCAGTCGCAACCCGCGACTGGCGAAGGGCACACCTGATCAACTGAACAATATCGAGGTGTCTCCTTTTGGCCTGCATTGGCCCGATCTTGATGAGGACCTGTCTTTTCGAGGTCTGCTGGCAGGCGACTACGGCCAGAATCAAAGATAAAGCCCATCAGAGCGATGCAGCAATTCGCCATCCCTTCGGGACTTCTGACATGCTTCCAGCTGATCCCGCTACGCGGGCAGGAAGCACGCCAGAAGCAAGTGGCGATTCCTGATCGCGGACGTTGTGACTGTCGAAAAACCCCTTTTTAAGCTAATGTCCCAAAATACAACGCTCCAGGATGCCCGCCAAGGCCCCTCTGATGAGGCTCCCGCCGCCAAACCATTCGGAATTTTTGCGACTTTTTCAACTAAGACCCTTTTCCGTTAGTCTCGTTAGACACAGCATCATGGCCTATCGCGTTATCCTCGCTCTTCTTGTGAGTGCTGCCGCCGTCTTTGGCGCGGAGCCGGCCTCTTTGAATCTGCCAGATAGCAATATCTTATTGCGGATCCCCGATGGCTGGACGGTCAAAGAAAGGAATGGGGAGATGGGTATATATTCTGCGGATCAGCCATCCAAAGGGCCTCCAAGCAGAATTCATTTTTCCAGATCTAAGGAGGCTGCAACGGACCTCCAAGGAGCAATAGACAGCGAAATCGAACGAATCTCAGAGCTCTCTCCAAAATGGGGGTCTAGCAATGATAGACAAAGCTACAAGGGCAGCGTGCACGTCAAAACCGATTCCGGTTTAACTGGATTGCGGGCAGATTTTTATTATGACGAACCCCGCGGACGGCGATACACGATCGTCAAATACTACTTTTTTGACGAAGCCGGAAAGATTTTCAGGGTCTGTGCGCATGTTGGAGGCGGCGAGGTTCGTTTCAAGGCGTATGAGCAGACTGTCCTTCGGGGGTTGTCGTTTATCAAAAAGAATTAATGTCTAACGAGCCAGTCGACTTACTCCCTGTCCTTTCGGGACTTTCGGCCTATTTCCTGCTGATTTATGACCCAATATATCCTCCTCATCCAAGACAATGTTAAGAGCGATCCCACGCCTGAAGAATGGCACGCGTTTTTTAGGGCGGCGCAGCAGAGTGGCTGTTTTTTGGGAGGCAGCGAAATCGGGGTAAGAACAGTTGTCGGAGATCCTGAATCTGCCAGACCAACAGAGCATATCGCGGGGTTTATGCGGTTTGATTGCGACGAGAGGGAGAAGATCTTGGATTTGCTGGAGAAGCATCCCGTGGTCATGCACGGTGGATCCGTGGTGCTTTGTGAGATGCCGAAATCCTAAATGACGCGTTAAGCTTACTCAGGACATCGTTGGAACTGCCGGAACGGATTCTTTCGGAACGAGCCGCAGGCGGAGTGCCCGCGCCGCCGAATCGGGATGGCGGGGAGGGTGAACCGCCGGTCTTTTTGATTCTTGTGACGCTTGCAGCAGCGATGCCGATAAGGTGACACTTCTGATCCAAGACGAAAGTCCAACTATGAATGCGCAAATTGTTGATGAAGCCTCGCGAGCCACCCTTGCAGGGACGATGCCTTTCGCAGAAATTGTTGGCAGGTTGATTGACTCAGGGGTGGAATACTACCACGTGGATTACGTGACCTTGAGAAAGGCGTTTTACCGTGGCGCCGGGGATGTTGTTGTCACTCCCATCACCGATGAGGGCCTGCCGGAGGTTTCTGCAGAGTTTGATCAGGCGGCCTTACGGGCAGCCATTCTCGACAGCCAAGTGAACGGGCAACATCATCGAGATTTTACCATCCGGGCCATGACAACAGGTGTTCAGGGCTATATTGCCTTCCTGCGCGGACTACGTGTCACCTACTGGGGGCGGGGAGGAGATGAGCACACGGAGCGGTGCCCCGGCGCAGGACCGTTGAAGTCCTTATGAAGACAAGGTATCTCAGGGACTGGTTCCCATGGATGACCTGATCAAAGCTTTATTGAGCGGTATAGGGACTGCGCTCGAGGCGCTGGGTCACCGAGGTCCTTCCGTGGAGAATGCCTGGAGGATTTATCTTTCTGCCCTGCTCGGGGTCTTTTTCGCGTACACTTTGGTAAAGCTTTTTGATTTCGATCCGTTCGTGATCTGGCCCTACATCGTGGGTTTGGCGGCCGGTCTGATTTACGGTGGCTGTTGGCACCTTCGAAGTAGCTGATGAAATCTGGGAAAAAAATTTTGAGTGGCAACAAAGCGATACGCCCCGCGGAGAGGCATGGCGCGGAGCGATGCGGTTCTTGCGATGAATATCAATGAGGACATGACGATGAACACCGACCTGGAAGCGATGACACGGGAGCAACTTATTGCGGAGGTGACAAGGCTGCAGGAGGCTGTCCGGGAGCATCGTAATGCGAGTGGCTATGATCTTTGCTGGCACCAACCCGGCTTGTGGAGCTTGTTGCCCGAGGAAACGGATGTCGTCCCAGAGGTCCCGGAATGGCCGATGTTCATCCGGGGTTGTGTCCGATACCGACAATCGCTCGATTCCCAGTTGCCACAGGCCAAAAGGGTCGACGGAGAATTCAACGGTTAGTGCCGCGGCAAGAGGCTGACATGGTCAAGCGCGACGACACGATCGGAAAAAAGCCGGGCAAAATTCTGCGGCCTGGAGTTATGCAAAAATTCATTGCGGTTTCACTGCTGGTAAACATTGCGGTGCTTCTTCCGGTTTGTGCCGGTCTCGTCACGAATGCGGAATGGACGCAGGCCGTCTTCGGTGGAGTGACTCCGGCACGTGGTATTTTGCTCGCCGTTTATCTGAGCATCCTGATGGGCTCCGTGCTTTTGATCGTGTTCCGCGGGCCACGAGCCGTTGCCGCGCTATTGTTAGTTCAGGTGATCTATAAACTTACGACGCCGTTCACCGTCGGAACCTGGCAGAACCCTGTGGTGATCAGCAATTTGGGGATTGCGGCCTTTCATATCGTGACGCTTTTTCTGATCTGGCGAGTCCTGGGTAATCCTCTTGTCGACTTAGAGCAAGGAAGAGATTCAGGAAAAAACGCGCAGTAACGTCTTCGTGATTTTAACCAATCAGGGAGGCGTTTGGGCTGGCGCAGAGGATGCGGGCCGGGTTTAGCTCACGGATCGGCGTCGTAAGACGGCCAGGAGGGCGCAGCCGCTGAGGAGCATGAGGGCGGAGGGTTCGGGGACCGCATTCGCGGTGAGGCTGACGGCGTCGAAATCGACTTCGAGGTCGGATGAGGGGAAGGCGGGGTCCACGACATTAAGATTGACGAGACGGATGCCGAGGTTCTGGCCGAGTTGCGCCGGGTTGGCGTCGGTGGTGAAAGAAACGGTGCTAAGTCCGAACTGGCCTTCCGGGATGGCTGCGGCGAGGGAGTTGTTGTCGGAACGGAGTACGACTCCGCCCGCCAGGAAGTCGATGCGATAGCCGGGGAAGCCGTCGAGGGTGAAGAATTCCCCATTGACGGCAAAGCCGGAAGCGATGTTTCCGATTTGGACTTGGAGGGTGTAGGTGGTGTTCGCTGCGAGCGTGGCCCCAAGGGTTTGCTGGAAGCCGTATTCCCCCTGTCCGCCGGTGTAGTCGAAGTTAAACGCGATCCCGACCCTGACCCCCTCCGCGGCGCCATTGGGGAAGTTTTCGTAAACTCCCGGATTGGTGAGCGGGTTGCGCTCGGTGGGTCGAAGGGTGCCGATGTAATAGTTGGGGCCGTCTCCGCCGTCGGTGACCGAGCCGGGATCGTACAGGTTCCAGCCGTTGAGGGGGCCGAACGTAAATTCGTTAAACGGGGCCTCGCCGGAAATGTCCTCGAAGCCGGGGTTGATGATCAGAATTTCTTCGGCTTGGGCAAGAACGGGGAGGAGCAGGACGGGAAGAAGAACGCGGGCGAAGGCGGTCATAAAGGGGAAGTTGGGGGAGCGGGGGGGATTTTTCAAGGCTTTCCTGAGTGTCGCGGCGACTGACCTTCCCGGCCGGGTTCACGCGCGGGGGTGGAATTTTTTGTGCACGGCTTTGAGCTGGGTGCGGTCGACATGGGTGTAGATCTGGGTGGTGGAGATGTCGGCGTGCCCCAGCAATTCCTGGATAATGCGCAGATCGGCACCGCCGGCCAGGAGGTGGGTGGCGAAGCTGTGGCGGAGGATGTGGGGGTAGACGTTGGACTCCAGGCCCGCCCGGGCGGCGTATTGTTTCACCAACTGCCAGATGCGCTGGTTGGTGAGTTTTTTTCCGCGAATAGAGAGAAAGACTTCGCCCCCGGTTTTCGGGGCGACGAGGGTGGGGCGTTCGGTGGCGAGGTAGCGGGTGAGGGCATCGCGGGCCTGGGTGCCGACGGGGACGAGGCGGGTTTTGTTGCCCTTGCCGGTGACCCGGACAAAACCTTCCTCGAGGTGGAGGGCTTCGAGACGGAGGCCGCAAAGTTCAGCGACGCGCAGACCGCTGGCGTAGAGGAGCTCGAGGATGGCGCGATCGCGGAGGCCGAGGGGGTCGGACTCGGTGATGCTTTCGAGCAGGAGTTCGACCTGGCGGGGATTGAGGGTTTCCGGCAGGTAGCCTTCGATGCGCGGGGTGGCGAGGTGCTCGGCGGGGTCGTCGCGGAGGACCTTGCGCGCAACGAGGAAGCGGAAAAAAATGCGGAGGGCGACGGCTTCGAGTTTGATGGAGGCGGCGGCCAGACCGGCGCGCTTGCGGAAGGTGAGATAGTCGGTGAGGTGGCCGGCGGTGACGTCGGGGAGGGAGGTTTGGGCGATTTGCTGCATCCAGCCGCCAAAGGACTCCAGGGATTGCTGGGTCGAAAGCTGGTAGTTCGTCGACAGACCGCGCTCGACCGCGAGGTAGGCGATGAAGTTTTCGATCTGCTCGGTCAGCAAGGATGGCTGGGTTGGGTGAGAAAACTACCATGGAGGAGAGCGCGCTGCAATGGCGACGAAAGAGGAGGGTGGGGGGCAGGGTGTGATGAAAAGTGGGTGAGGTCTGCGAGTGGGCCGAAGGCCCGTCATTCCACCGCCCGGGTCGAAGGCCCGAGGCTCTGGCTGGAAAATAGGGGCGGCCTGAAAGGCCGCGATAGAATGCCCGCCGCTCCCCTTGGCTCAATCGCGGCCCTTCAGGCCGCTTGAAATTGGCCATCGTGAGCCCAGCCCTGCGGACTGGGCTATTTTACTTCCGCACCTTTGGTGCTGGTCTTGCGCCTTACCCACTTTTCATCACGCCCGTGGGGGCAGCACGTAGCGTTGAACGTCGAACTTCGATCACGGGCGCGCTCTGCGGCGCTTGGCGCTGGATTTTTTTGGAGGGTGGTGGATAGTTTGCGCCTTTCATGCCGTGGTTCACCTTCAGTTTTACGGATTTCGCCTACGCGTTTTTGAGCGTATTGCTGGAGGGCGTGCCGTTTATTTTGTTGGGCACGATCTTGTCGGGGATCATTGACGAGTTCCTGCCGTCGAAGGTGATGGTGCGGTTTTTGCCGAAGAATGTTTTTCTGGGGGTGTGTCTGAGCGGGGCGATGGGGATGGTTTTTCCGATGTGCGAGTGTGGCATCGTGCCGGTGATCCGGCGGCTGATGCGCAAGGGATTGCCGGTTTCCAACGCCATCGCCTATATGCTGGCGGCGCCGATTGTGAATCCCATTGTGGCGCTGAGCACGTATGCAGCGTTCCGCGGGCAGGGGGCGGCGGAGTTCACGGCGCTGCGTCTGGGGTTGGGTTTTTTCGTGGCGGTGCTGGTGGCGTTTGCGGTGCATAACCTGCCGGTGCGCTCGGTCTTGAAGGAGGGAATCCTAGCGGGAGGGGGCGGCGAACATGATCACTCGCACGGGGGCGGAGGCTTGCTGCGGATCGGAAACGCGCTGCGGGTGGCGGTGAAGGATTTCATGGATGTGATGGTGTACTTCGTGCTGGGCGTGGCGGTGTCCGCCCTTTTCAGCACGAGTGTGAATCAGGAGATCATCATGCCGCTGGCGCTGAACGACTGGCTGGCCGTGTTTTCGCTGATGGGACTGGCGGTGATCCTGTCGCTGTGCAGCACCTCGGATGCGTTTATTGCCGCGACGTTTGTGGCGTTCCCGGCGGTGGCCAAGCTGGCCTTTCTGGTGTTGGGGCCGATGTTCGATTTGAAGATGCTATTCATTTACAGCGCGGTCTTTAAGAAGCGGTTTGTGGCGGGATTGGGGATTGGATTATTTATCTTGATCGGGCTCATTTGCGTGCGATTGGCGGTATTGAAGTTATGACGGCGGCGATTCATCGATATGTTTCCGCGGGGGTGCTGGCCATCTGGGGTGTGGTGCTGACGTATTTTTATGTGACGGACCGGATCGGGTCCTACCTGCACCCTGCTTTTCATCCGTGGACGATTGCCTCTGGTGTCGTGCTGATGCTGATGGCGGTGGGGACGCTGTTTTTGCCTCAGGAAGAGCATGAATGTGGAGATCATGACGTTCCCCAAACGCCTCCGCCGGATGACCATTGGCATGTCCATGAGCCCGGGGGGGGATGTTGCGGACATGACCATGCGGTAAAGAAAAAAGCGGGGGCCTGTGGGCATGATCACGGCGGGACCAAAGTGCGAATTCTTCCGGCGCTGATCCTAACCGTTCCCTTGTTGGTGGCGGCGACCGTCTCGCCCAGCCAGTTCGGGGCTGCGGTGGTGATGAATCGCGGATACGTGCAGGACATCAACGACTTGCCGGGCTTCCAGCCTTACACGGAGCCGGCCTTGCCGACCGAGGACGGGTCGGTCGCTCCGGTCGAGACCACACCCAGTTCCGCGTACCTGCCGCGCAATGCGGCCGGGCAGATTACGGCGCAGACGGTGGATCTGCTGTACGCGGCGGAGGAACCGACGATGCGGGGCGATTTCGACGGCAAGGAAGTCGAGATGATCGGCCAGTACATGCCGGCGAAGGAGAAGAATGCGGCGGGGAACCGATTTAACCTCGTGCGGATGTTTGTCATGTGTTGTGCGGCCGACGCGCGTCCGGTGGCGGTGAGTGTGGAAACCCAAACGCCCATGGAGTCGGCGGAGATGACTTGGGTGAAGGTGATCGGCAAGGCGACGTTTCCGCTGGAGGGGGGGCGTCGCATTCCCGTGGTGGTGGCCCAAAGCATCACGCCGTGTGATCCCCCGCCGGAATCGTTTATCTATTAATTGTGAAAATCTTTTTAGCCTGTCTTCTTCTCCCGCTCATTGCCATGGCGGATTTCCGCGGGGCCTGGGTGGCCTCGGTGCATAATATTAACTTTCCCTCATCGCAGGGGCTGGCTCCGGAGGCGCAGAAAGCGCAGATTGTCCGGATTCTTGATACCGCGAAACGCTGTCGGCTTAATGCCCTGATGGTGCAGGTGCGGCCCGAAAGTGACGCGTTGTATGCCTCGAGTCTGGAGCCGTGGAGCCGCTTTCTCACCGGCACGCAGGGAGCGTCGCCGGGGTACGATCCGCTGGCGTTTTTCATTAGTGAAGGGAAAAAGCGGGGCATTGGCATCCACGCGTGGTTGAACCCCTACCGTGGCGCGGCCAACATCAGTCATTCGCGGGCGGGCAATCACATTGCCAAACGGTTCCCGCAGTATGCCTACAAAATCGGCACGGTCCTGTGGATGGACCCGGGCGCGCCCGAGGTGCAGAATCACATCCTCAATGTCGTGCGGGACCTGGTGAGCCGCTACGATGTGGCGGGGGTGCATTTTGATGACTATTTTTATCCGTATCCGACTAACAGCGGTCATGTGTATCCGTTTCCCGATGATGCGACCTATGGGGCCTATCGCGCGAAGGGCGGGGCGCTGGGCAAGGCGGATTGGCGGAGGGAAAACGTGAACAGTCTCATCCGCCGGGTGGGTCAGGCGGTGCGCACGACGAAAGCGGGCGCCATTTTTGGAGTGAGTCCCTTTGGCATCTACCAGCCCGGCGTGCCCGCGGGAACGACGGCGGGGGTGGATCAGTTTAATCAGCTTTATGGCGATCCGCTGAAATGGATGCGCGAGGGGTGGATTGATTACCTGTCGCCGCAGCTTTACTGGCGGGAGGGTGGACCGCAGAGTTTTTCGCTCCTGCTCAGTTGGTGGCGCAGCCCCCAGGCGAATCCCCGCGGCGTGCCGGTCTATCCAGGCATTGCGGTGGATCGGCTGACGGAGAAAGGCTGGCCGGTGGAGGAGATCACCCGCCAGTTGCGCATTGAGCAGAGCACCGGTGCAAGCCGCGCGCGCGGGATGATCTTTTGGAGCATGAAACCGCTGCTGAACAACACGAAGGGTGTGAATGCCGTCATCGCAGGATCCTAAGTCATTGCGGCAATGAGACTGCTGGTCGTCGTTTTGCTGACGGCGTGGTCGTGGACGGCCGGCGCCCAGTGGCGCGTCGCGGAGCCGGGCTGGACCTATGAATTTCCGCGTGATCACGGCAGTCACAGGGGTTTCAAAACGGAGTGGTGGTATTTTACCGGCAACCTGCAGGCGGCGGACGGGCGGGAGTTCGGGTATCAATTGACTTTTTTCCGTCAGGGCATCGATTCCGGCGGCGAGGATGTGATTCCCTTGTCGAGGTTCGTGACGCGGGAGGTGAAGTTCGCCCATTTCACGGTGAGTGATCTCGCGGGAAAGAAGTTTCATTTTTTCCAAAAGATTTCGCGCGGGGCGTATGGTGAGGCCGGGTTCGATGACGGGGCCCGGTTGGCCTGGATCGAGGGGTGGGAGTGCCGCTGGGAGGATGATGGGTTTCGCATCCAGGCGGCGGATGGGGACGTGGCCATCGACCTGCGGCTGAGTCCGACGAAACCGCCGGTGTTTCACGGCTCGGAGGGCATTAGTCGGAAGGGCGCAAAGCCCGGACAGGCGTCGCACTATTATTCGTTCACGAGCTTGGAAACGGAAGGAACGGTGCGGCTGGGGGGCGAAAAAATTCCGGTGACGGGCGAAAGTTGGTTCGATCACGAATGGGCCACGAACCAGTTGGGCGACAACCAGACGGGCTGGGACTGGTTCAGTCTGCATTTTGCGGACGGGAGTGAACTGATGCTTTTTCAACTCCGGACGAAAGACGGCGGGCGCGATCCCTTTTCGGCGGGCACGTTTATCGACATCGAAGGTCGCACAACGGCCCTCTCGGATGCGGAATTTACCCTCGAGCCGAAGGAGTTGTGGAAGAGCCCGGCGACTGGTGCGGACTATCCGGTGAGTTGGCGGATTGGGGTGCCTTCTCTTGAGCTGGAGGTTGACGTTCGTGCCGCAATGGCAGCTCAGGAATTGCTCCTTCAGCCCATCATCTACTGGGAGGGCGCGGTGCGGGCGGAAGGCACGCGGGGCGGGCAGCCAACGACGGCCAAGGGGTATTTGGAAATGACGGGTTACGCCGGACCGGTGCGCGGCATGCAGTCGGGGCGGTGAAACTTACTTCCGCAAGGGGAAGACGCACGGGCAGGCGCCAAACATTTCGGCAAAGGCCTTGGAGAAATGACTGAGGCTCGAATATCCCACCGTGACGGCGGCTTCCGTAACATTGCATTTTCCCGAGCGAAGAAGCTCGGCGGCGCGTTCCAGACGAATCTGGCGGAGATGCCGCGAAATGGTGAGGCCGGTATTCTCGGAGAAAATCCGGCTGAGATAAAACGGACTGCATCCCACCTTCCGGCCAAGCTGCGCGAGAGTCGGGGGATTTTCCAGATCCTCGGCGAGGAGCTTTTTCACCTGCTCCACGCGGTCCATGGCGAGGCGTTTATGGCGCTGGCAAAACAACTCTGGGACAGGCTCGGTGAGCGTGTGCGCGGCAATCTCGAGGATTTTCGCGTGGAACCAAAAGGCCACTCCGGAGCCCGTGAGGGGAGGTTGCAGCATCTCTTCTGCGGACGTGCGCACTCGTTGGTGGAGGGGCAATTCCCGCGCCCGCCGTGCCCGGGTGACCCCGTCAAGGAAGCTGCGGGTCTCGCGATTGAGGCTTTCCTCGTGTCCGCGCACCGCCATCGCCAGCCAATCGCGGGACATTTCGACAGTGAGAAACCGGTGGCGTTGGGCGGGATGACGGTCCGCTTTGAGTTTCTCCGGGGAGGCGGAATAGTGGGCGACGGTCTGGGGATTGACGATGGTGGTTTGAGACCGGCGTTCCTGGATGGTCCCGCAGCCGGAGAAATTGACGCAAATTTCCAAGCTCTCCGGATGAAAACTGTCGGACCAGGCGAGGGGTTTTTCACACTCGAAGTCGTGCCATTCGATGCTCACGCCGTCCCGACCGAAATTCCCGAACAGGGGCCGCCATTCGCCTTGCACCCCCGCCCAAACGGGAGCTTCTCGAAATGGTTTTTCCGTCAGCACGCGGGAGTTTTATTGAGACAATGTCGCAATAACAAGCGGAAAGCGGGTCTGAGAGAGAATAACCTCAGAAATGGAAAACGAGGGAAGCCCAGTGGCTTTCCCAATCGTGCGTGGGATCCGTGCTTTCAGCCATGCGGACGGTTTTCACCACCCACACTGCCGACCTTGCCAAGGGGATCTGGAAGCGCCCGTCCTGATCGGTGCGCGTTTGCAGGGAGGTGGACTGGGAAGATGCGGAAACGAGAAGTCCTGGTGCAGCTGCGCCTTGGAACAGCACGCGACCGGTGAGTTTGCCATCGAAATCAGCCGCAGTGGGATCGGCGTCCGGCACAATCTCCAGAGAGTGACCAACGACGGGCATCGGGGGATTTTCACCAGCCCCCTTGGTGCGCAGCAGGCACTTGGCGTATTTGGTATAAGCTTCGCGGGCCGGTGCCTGTGAGGTGCCGGATTTGGCGCGCAGTTCGCGAATGGCGTCCAGGCCCTCCTGGACGAGGTGCGTATCGAACTTTTTCGCATCCAGAGTGATGAAGCGAGGCTGGGTTGAATAGGCGACGATGCCCGGGCCGATTTTTTCGGCGCGAAAATATCCGGCGGGATCCTTCCCCGCAAGGCCTGGAACCGGGTTCGAGCCGTCTGCACTGACCAAAACAAATTGCGCCAGGGCTTTTGCGAGACGCGGCACGGGTTCACCCATGGGAGCGTGTCCGGATTTGAGGAACACTTTCACCGGCGCTCCGGGATCGGGCGAATAGTCGGAAAGTTCGATCCAAAAATCGTGCGCAGGAAGGGGGCAGATCGTTCCCAGGATTGCCACGACGGCAGCCGCTATAAGTTGTGTCTTCATCAACGGAAAAGCGCGACCCGGGTGGCCGGGCCGCGCTTTTGTTCGGCAGGGGAACTAGGGTGTGGGCGAAGGATCTTTTCGATTCGTCGGACCCGCATGGGGCGTGGCCGAGTAGGGGAAGACCTGGTTAAAGAGTTGGTCGTTGTCCGTCACGTTATCTCCCACGGGGGTGAGGGGCTGGGTGTATGCCGGTCCGTTCGCGACGGCCGTGAGGGCGATATCCACAACGTCGTCGCCGAAGCGCCGTCCATTTGGCCAGCCGCTGGGTGTGCCATTGGTCGTGGTGTCACCGCCGAGGAAGCTCAGACGGTTGAAACCGGCTTGTCCGGCGAGGCGGACGGGTTCCGTGGAAGTATCGACGCGCAGCACGTCGGGAATGTAAATTCCCTGCAGATCCGTGCGTCCGGTGGTGGCAAAATTCGTGGCGTAAACCGTGTTGACGAGGGAAGCGAGTTCGCTGGTCAGCGCATACTTAGCGAAAAGGGCGGCGTCGCGTTCGGGAGACGTGGTGTTGTAGCGGTCTTTGTCTGCTGAAGCGACGAGGACTTCGTTGAAAAGCGGATTGCCCATCCGATTTACCTGCGTCCAAGGACCCGAAGCCTTGGCTTCGCCACCGCGATAGGTGCGGTTGCGACGGCTGACAGAAGCATAGACCCCGACTTTGGGAAAGCCATTGACTTGGGTGATTTCGGAGAGCGGGATTTGAATGCCGAAAGCAAGGACGTTGTAGCCTTTAAAACCGTCCACGCCATTGCCGTCCTGCCCCAAACCTTCCGCCAGGGTGCCGGTATTATCCAAAAAGCGGGGGGCGAGAAGGTCAAAGATCGCGGGGGTGTCCGCATAAAACCCATCTTCGCGCGGTCCGGCGAAGACGGTGATGTTGTCGCGGACGGGATAGACGCCCTGCTTGGTGTAGGAATCCAGTGCATCGGATGTTGCCGCACCGGAAACGGCTTTCCCTTCGGAGTCGTTGTAGAGCGGAGTGGTCCTAATGCCGACATTAGGCGGGGGCACGATAAGATCTCCCAGGCTGATTTCCCGGGACTTGCCTTTGGCGGGGTCCCGTTCCACGCGATAAGTCTGGACGTAATTCTGCCGGGCATCGCCCAACGTCTGGATCGCACCAAGCTCGGTGCCCAACCCGTATTGGAGGATGGTGTTTGGGTTCTTGTACCCACTGTTAACGCTGGAGAACATAAAGTCGTATCTCACGACAGTTTTTCCGGTCGTTGGTTCCGTGATGTGAATGCTGTAGCGTGCGTCGTCTGCGAACCGGTCATAGATTACGCCATCGCCTGGCTCGGAAAACGGTCGGACGTGAACAACCACGTTCAGCGCCTTGCCGCCAATGGCGTAGTCTCCCACGAACGCGTAAACGTCGGTCAGGTTGGCTTGGGGATCTTGTTTGATGGTTGGCGCATCGCTGTGACTTGCCGCATGGAGGCTGGTGGCACAGAGGCAGAAGGTCGCTGCAGTCTGGCTTAAGATTTTGGGGATTGGTTTCATTTGTGAACTCCGGTTTTCATGGGTGGTTTTGTGAGAGGCCCGCAGATTGCGGTCCCGTTACAGCCGATTACGCTCCTCCCCATTGACCCGCTCCTGAAAATTTCACTTATTTTCAGGAGGCATACATTCTGAGGGCCTCTTGCCATCCCCCCCGTCCCGCGTTACCGTCGCTCAGATGGAAACTGCAAAACCTCCGACGAATTTCCGGATCGGGAACGAAAAGCTGATCCGTGTGCTCGACGCGGCGAGCGCGCGGTTGCGTTCGTTGCTGGAGAAGCAGGGCCGTGCGGAAGGGGCGCTGCGAGTGGCCGTGATTGGCGGTGGATGTTCCGGTCTGCAATATAAAATGGACCTGGTGGACGGCCCGGCGAATCGCGATATTGTGGTCCAGTCGAATCAGGTGAAGGTGGTCATTGATCCCAAAAGCGCGTTGTTCGTCAGCGGCTCGGAGTTGGATTTCAGCGACGACCTGCAAAAAGGCGGCTTTAAGGTGACAAACCCGAATGCCGTCGCCCATTGTTCCTGCGGCGAAAGTTTCTCCGCGTGACCGATTATTTTGCGGTGCTGGGGTTGCCCCGGCGTCCGGGCCTTGAAGAGACGGTCCTGCAGGAAACGTATCTGCGCCTGGCGGCCGCCTGGCACCCCGATGCGGCAGGAGGGGATCTGGAAAAATTCCGCGAGTTGCAGGAGGCGCGTCAGACCCTTCTCGATCCGGCGTCGAGGCTGCGCCATTTGCTGGCGCTGGAAGGATTTATAAAACCGTCGGACGGGAGTTTTCAGCCCTCCGCGGAACTGTTCCTCGAAGTGGCCGGAGCGCTCGACTTTGTGAAGAAGGTCTCGGCAAAAATGCTGGCCGCCCAGTCCGCCATTGCACGGGCCTCGCTGTCGGCCGAGTGCGTCCAGGCGGGCAAAAGGCTGGGCCGCGTCGCGCAGCGCGTGGCAGAACGGCGGGCGGACCTGCGGGGGCAGATCGCCGCCATCGACGCGGAGTGGGGGAAATCGTCTGCCTCCTCCCTGGAAAAAATTGCGGCTGAGTGGCACTTTCTCTCCCGCTGGGACGAGGAAATTCAGGAGAAACGGTTCCTCCTGGAAAACCAGCCATTGGCTGATCTCCGGAGATGAGCGTTGAACGTCGGCGGCTGAGCGTTCAGGCTTTACCGAATGATAGTTGGCATTGATCTCGGCACCACGAATTCGCTGATCGGGGCGATGGATTCGGGTTTTCCTCTTTTGTTTGCGGACGAATCCGGCAGTCGTCTCACCCCCTCGGCGGTGTGGTGGCCGGTGGGAGGTTCGCCCGTGGTGGGCCGTGAGGCGCTGGCGCATCGGGACGAGGTTCTTCTCTCCGTGAAGCGGCTGATCGGACGGCAAACGACGGTGGGCGGGAGCGGCGTCTCGCCCGAGGAAGTTTCCGCCCGGATCCTCGAAAAACTCAAAGCCGACGCGGAGCGCTCCCTTGGCATTTCTGTGGAGCGCGCCGTGATCACCGTCCCGGCGTATTTCAACGACAGCCAGCGGGCGGCCACCAAGCGGGCGGGGGAGATGGCGGGATTTATCGTCGAGCGTTTGCTGGCGGAGCCGACCGCGGCGGCGCTGGCATACGGGCTGGATAAATTGGGTGAAAAATCCAAGGTGGCGGTCTACGATCTGGGCGGCGGCACGTTTGACATTTCGATTTTGGAACTGAGCGGCGGGGTCTTCAATGTGCTCTCTACCAATGGCGACACCCAGCTCGGTGGTGATGACTTCGATGCCGCCATTGCCGCCGCGTTTGATATCAGCCGGCTCGAAGCCCGGCAACTGAAGGAACAATCGACAGCCGACCATCAGCCCTCAGAAATCGCGGATGTTTGTCGTCCGATTATCGAACGAACGCGCGGCCTCTGTTTGCGTTCCCTGCATGACGCCAACCTGGCAGTGGACGATCTGGACGAAGTCATTCTGGTGGGCGGGTCCACGCGGATGCCGCTGGTTCGGGAGTTTGTGCGGGACCTTTTTCAGCGGGAGCCCAATACCAGCCAGCATCCCGATGAGGCCGTCGCTGTGGGGGCGGTCATTCAGGCCGGCATTTTGGATGGAACGGTGCAAAATGTGACGCTGCTGGATGTGACACCGCTTTCTCTGGGGATCGAGACCTTTGGTGGCCTGATGAATGTGCTGATTCCGCGCAACACGACCATCCCGTGCAAGGCCGGCGAGATGTTTACCAATGCGGCGGTGAACCAAACGTCCATGCGGATATCGGTCCTGCAGGGCGAGCGCGAGATGGCGAAAGACAACTGGAAATTAGGGGAATTCGAAATCCCCTTCACACCCGCCGCGCGGGGTCAGGCGAGGGTGGGGGTACAATTTGAAATCGACGCCAGTGGCCTGCTCCACGTGCTGGTGCGAGATGTGGCCACCGCGGCTGATACCAAGGTGGAAATTGTCAGTGCGGTCGAAGTAACGGACGAAGCGGTGGAAAAAATGCTGGCCGATTCTCTCGAACACGCTTTCGAGGACATGGATGACCGGCAGTTTGCCGAAGCCTGCCTCAAGGCGGACGAGATGCTCCCTGCCGTCGAAGCCGCGCTGGCACAACTCGGCGGGGAGGCCGCGCCGGAGGAATGCGAGGCGATCGCGGCCGCGGTGGAAAAGGTCCGTCGCGCGAAAGAGGTCCGATCTTTGCAGAAACTAAAATCCGCCCTCAACGAACTCGACAAACTGACCGAGCCGCTCGCCGCGCGATTAGTCGAGGCGGTGATGGAAGGACGGCTGTAGAGATACCTGCCCCTAGCGAAATCGGAGGACGAAGGGCTTGCCTTTCATCCACGGATGAGCATTATGCCGACGCCATGAAACCACACCGCGCCACTCTAATTCTCGTTTTGGGAGTTCTTAGCATAATTCTTTGTCAGCCCCTGGGCATTTTTGCCTGGGTAATGGGCAATGCGGATTTGAAGGCTATTGCGGCGGGAACGATGGATCCCTCGGGCAAGGACATGACCAATATTGGCCGGATTCTGGGAATCATTGGCTGCGTGTTCCTGATCGTGGGACTCGTGATCGGTATCGCGGCGCTGGTTCTGGGGATCGGGGCTGCGGCGGTGGGTGCCAACGCGGCACCTTAGGTCCGTCGAGGGAGGCCGGGCCGGAAAACGTGGGTTTTCCGCGCTGCGGCCTAGAGCATCCGGTTCACAAAGACCTCGCGGTCGAAGGCGGCGAAGTCCGTGACTTTCTCCCCCGTTCCGATAAAGCGGGTAGGGATGCCGAGTTCGTGCTGAATGGCGACGGCCACTCCTCCTTTGCCGCTGCCATCGAGTTTGGTCAGGACGATGCCAGTTAGCCCGGCAGCCTGGTGGAATTCCTTAGCCTGCACCAGGGCATTTGAGCCGGTGGTGGCATCGACGACGAGGAGGCGCTCGTGCGGGGCATCGGCGTCGTGTTTGGCGAGGGTGCGTTTAACCTTGGACAGTTCCTGCATCAGGTTGTCCTTGGTGTGGAGGCGGCCGGCAGTGTCACAAAGGAGAAATTCGATATTGCGGCGGTGAGCGCTGGACCACGCGTCGTAGCAAAGGGCGGCGGAGTCCCCGCCGTACTGACCTTTCATCACTTCGACGCCCAGGCGGCTGCCCCAAGTTTCGAGTTGCTCGATGGCGGCGGCACGGAATGTATCGGCCGCGACCAACAGGCAGGTGTGGCGGTTGGTTTTGAACCAATGGGCCATCTTGGCAGAGGTGGTGGTTTTGCCGGTGCCATTAACTCCGATCATCAGGATGGCTTTGGGTTTGGCGGGCAGCGGACGGATGGGCGGATTGCCAACGGGAAGGACCTTGAGGATTTCTTCTTTGCAAACTTCGGACGCGGTCTGGGCGGTCACTTCTTTACCGCGTTCCCGGACGGCATCGAGCATACGCAGGGTGAGCGGGACGCCGAGGTCCGCCCGGATGAGAGTCTCCTCGAGTTCGTCCCAATCGACCGGCTGGGCGCTGAATTTGGCGACGAAGGTCTTAAGAAAACCAAGAGCCATGGCCTAAAAAGGTGACGAGTGAAAGAGAAGGTGAAAGTGGCGAATCACTACGCCCTTTCACTTTCATTTTCACTCCCGGCCTTGCCGGGCGTGCGGGCGGGACGGTTGAGGGTATGTCGGATCTGGTCGAGCACGCCATTGACGAACCGGCCAGACTCCTCGGTGCTGTATTTTTTCGCGATCTCGATGGCTTCGTTAATGGAGACGACGGGTGGGGTATCGGGACAGTACAGCATTTCGAAAAGTGCCACCCGCAGCACGTTGCGATCCACCACGGAGATGCGGTTCAACTCGTAATTCTGCGTGCTCTTCTGGATGGTTTCGTCGATGGACTTGAGGTGCTCCGTCGCGCCATGAACCAGAGTGTCGCAGAAGCGGCGGGCGGCGGGGCTCAGACCGCGGAATTTGTAAAAGCTCAGCAAATTGCAGTCGCCGCTGAGGTCGCGGAGGTAAAGATATTGCACCGCTGCTTCGCGGCCTTCACGTCGGACACCCATGGGTTAGTGGGGCTTCGGGGTGAGTTCGCGCACCGTGCGGGCGGCGGCCACGGCAGCGCGGGCGGCCTCGACGCCGCGGTTGATTTCGACGCCGTGGCAGCGGGCTTCGGCCTGTTCTTCGCTGTCGAGCAGGAGGACTTCGTTAATCACGGGAACGCCGAACTCGAGAGAAAGGTCCATCAGGGCGGATGTGACCGTCTGGGTAATCAGCGTGGCATGAGCCGTCTCGCCTTGGAGGACAACCCCGAGCGCGAGGATGGCGCTCATTTTTTTCTGCGAGGCGAGCATTTTTACGAAGAGCGGAATCTCAAAGGCCCCGGGAGCCCAGACCAGACGGGTGTTCGAGCCGGGCTCGAGTTCGGTCAGTTCCTGTTGCGCGTGGTCGACGAGTCCCTGAGTGTACGTGAGATTATATTGCCCTGCAACGATGGCGAAGGAAAGGGGGGCCTTGCCAACCATGCGAGGGCGGATGGGATGAGCGGTGGACATCAGAGAGTGAAAGTGAAAATGAGAGTGAAAGGGAAAGTGAGGCCGGCGGAGGCGGAGTGCGAGTGAAAATTGGGGGGGCCCCCTTTCACTTTCCCCTTCGCCCTCACTCCTGCTGGGGTTTCACAGCAGGTGCCCCATTTTCTTTTTCTTGGTGGCGAGGTATTTTTCGTTGTGCGGATTCGACGGGGACTTGATGGGAACCTGTTCGACGATCTCGAGGTCATACCCCTCGAGGCCGACCACTTTGCGGGGGTTGTTGGTGAGCAGACGGATTTTTTTCACCCCCAGATCGACGAGGATTTGCGCGCCGAGACCGTAGTCGCGGAGGTCGCCCGGAAAGCCGAGCTTTTCGTTGGCCTCGACGGTGTCGAGCCCCTGTTCCTGCAGTTTGTAGGCATGGATCTTCGGACCGAGACCGATGCCCCGTCCCTCCTGGCGCATGTACACGAGCACGCCGGAGCCCGCGTCGCTGATCTGCTGCATTGCCTTGTGCAGCTGAGGGCCGCAGTCGCAGCGGCGGGATCCGAAGACATCGCCGGTGAGGCATTCACTGTGCACGCGCACGAGCGTGGGGACCTGCGGGGAAATTTTCCCTTTGACCAGTGCGATGTGATGGCGGTCGTCCACGGTGGAACGAAAGAGGTGGAGGTCGAAATCGCCGTAATCCGTCGGCATGAGGACGGTCTGTTCGCGCTCGACCAGCTTTTCCTGCTTGCGCCGGTAGGCAATGAGATCCTCGATGCTGCAGATTTTCAGGCCGTGTTTTTTGCCGAACCTGATCAACTGCGGCAGGCGGGCCATCGTGCCGTCCTCGTTGAGGATTTCGCAAATCACGGCCGAAGGGTCCTGGCCGGCGAGGCGGGCAAGGTCGACGGAGGCTTCGGTGTGTCCGGCGCGGCGCAGAACGCCCCCGGTGCGCGCTTGAAGGGGAAAGACATGCCCGGGCTGGACGAGATCTGCGGGGATCGAGTCGGCATTGACCAGCACGCGGATCGTGGCGGCGCGGTCGTTGGCGCTGATGCCGGTGGTGACGCCTTTGGCGGCATCCACGGACACGGTGAAGTCCGTCGCGTACATCTCCCGGTTGTGAGCGACCATCCGCTGCAGGCCGAGTTTTTGGGCGCGGTCTTCGGTGACGGGAGCGCAGATGAGTCCCCGGCCGTGTTTGGCCATAAAATTGACCGCCGCGGCGGTGACCTTGGATGCGGCCATCACAAGATCTCCTTCGTTCTCCCGGTCGGCATCATCGGTGACGATCACCATGCGGCCTTTGCGGATATCGGCGATGGCCTCGGGAATGGTATGGAAGGGCGTTTTCATGAAGCGGGTGAGGGGACCGATTTTATCACACCACAAGCCGGGAACAAGCGGGTTCCGGGGGGACGTGCAGACGACACAGGTTGCCCCGTTTTCCTCCGACGCAGCCCGGCCAAGATCCCGTCAGTTGGAGCATTTTTCCTATCCCGCGTCACGGGAAGTGAGTTCTTCCCAGCTGGAATAGGGCTCAATCGGCCGGCCGGCCGGTTGGCTGGCGAGGAAACTGGCTCTCATTGCCGGCGCGGCAAAAAGATAAACCGCATACCCGCCAAATCCTCCTCCACAGTATTTGCGCCCCAGGCATCCCGGAGCCTCGGGCAGGAGAGTCATGCCCTCGGCGACCTGCACCGCGAGGGAAGCCTCCATGGCTGCGCCAAGTTTGGCGGGATCGGTGGAAAGCACCGCTGCGCGGGCGAGACGGCCAGCTGCTTCAATGGCGTCGTAGTTCCGCGGGGCTTCCGCCATGCCGGGAGTGTCGTGCGATGTGCCTGTCCAAAGCAGGGCCATCCGACCGTCGAGCATGGCTCCGTCGGTCTTAAACTCCAGCGAGGGCTGTGGTCCGCTGCGCCAAACGCAGAGGCCGGTCTCGCGGATCACGGCAGGATCCTGCCAGCCCACGCCAAGGTTAAGTTCCTCTTCAATTCCGGAGTGTCCATTGAGCAAGGCCCACGCGCCACTTCCGCCCAGTCCGGCATTGCGTTCGTATGTCCAATCGCGGAGGGAGACCTTGGGTTGAATGGCGCAGTTAACGACCGAAGCGCCCGGTCGGGCAAACCGGGGGACGTCCAGCCAGCCGCCCGCGAAATCGACGCGCAGCGGTGCGTCCATGGGAGCCCGAATCCACTTTACCAGTTGGGTGGTGGAGACGGGCTCGTACTGCGGAGGCGTCTTTGGGAGCACGACGTACTCCGCCCCAATTTCCGCGCAGAGCGCTTTTTTGATTGGGGCGTATTGATCGTCCTCCGTGACCGCGAGCACGCTGGGTCGCAGGCGTCGGAACTCCTCCAAAAAATCGAGCCCGTGTTCCTGCCCGGTCCCGATCACCACTTGGTCCACCACGGCCAACGCTTCCAGAATCCCCTTCTTGTGTTCGTCGGGAAGGGAAGACCGGCGCTGTTTGTGCGCCCAGAGAACTTCCGAGGACGCGAAGGAAACGGTCAAAAAATCGCCCAGCGCCTTGGCTTCGCGGAAAAACTGCACATGGCCCGCGTGGATGATGTCATAGCAGCCGGAAACAAAAATATGGCGCATACCGTCTGACGATCTCCCGCCCGGGCTTGCCCGACAAGCAATCGTTGGCAAAAAGCGGCGTAATTCCAAGGGCCTCCCACCATCCCGCCGTGTAAAGTCTCGGAATGCGGCAAGACCGAAAGGGCTTCCGGAGCGCTGGTATTTCGCGGGGAAAGGTGGTAATTTTTTTCCATGAGCTCTCCCTCGATTGCCGAACTTCAAGCCAAGGACCGTCAGTATCAGTTGCACCCCTTCACCAATCATGCCGACTTGCATGCGGCTGGCACGCATATCGTTACGGAAGGGGACGAGTGTTATTTCATCGATGAGGGCGGGAAACGCATCCTCGACGGCCTTGCCGGGTTGTGGTGCGTCAATGTCGGGTACAACTGCGCGGCCATCGTCCGGGCCGTCACGCAGCAGATGGAACGTCTGCCCTATTATCCCTCGTTTTTTAACTCCACCACCGAGCCGGCGATCCGGGTGGCGGAATTTCTCGCCCAGCGGGCTCCGGCGAGGGTCAACCGGACGGTATTTTCCAATTCGGGATCCGAGGCGAACGAGACAGCGCTCAAAGTCATCCGGGGTTATTGGAAGCTCAAGGGACGGCCGGAGAAAAGGACCATTCTCACCCGCACGTTTGCCTACCATGGGGTGACCCTGGCAACGACCAGCATGACGGGCCTGCCGAACTGCCAGCAGCCGTTCGATCTGCCCCTGCCAGGGTTTGTGCATGTTCCCGGACCTTATTCCTATGGGGCAAAAACCGAACTCTCGGACGAGGATTACGGGAAATGGTGTCTCGAAGAAACCCGCCGCATCATCGCCGAGCAGGGCGCGGACACCATCGCGGCGATGTTTGTCGAGCCGGTGCAGGGCGCTGGCGGGGTCATTGTTCCGCCCGACGGTTATCTCGCGGTTCTGCGTCAGATCTGCCGCGAGAACGACATCCTTTTTGTCGCGGATGAAGTGATCACCGCGTTTGGCCGGGTGGGCGATTGGTTTGCCAGTAATATGTGGGATCTGGATCCCGACTTGATCTGTCTGGCGAAGGGGCTCACCAGCGGTTATCTGCCGCTCGGTGCCACCATGATGAGCGATGAGGTCGCGGAGGCGATGCTGACCGGGGGTTATTTTGCCCACGGATTCACCTACAGCGGCCATCCGACGTGTGCCGCGGCCGCGCTGGCCAACCTGGAGGTGATCGAAAACCTGAAGCTCATCCCTCGCGTCAAGGACGACATCGGTCCGTATTTTCAAGGCAAACTCCAGGAAATGAAAGCCCACCCCGCGGTCTCCGAGGCGCGCGGCACGGGCCTCATCGGCGCCCTGGAATTGGTCCCGCGGGGAGGGCGCGAGGCCCTCACTCCCACGTCGATGCTGGGTTTGAAAGCCTGGTCCCTCATTCGCGAGGAAAACGTGATGGTGCGTGGCATTCGCGATCTAATTGCGTTGGCCCCGCCGCTCGTCATCACCCACGCGGAAGTGGACGAGTTGTTCGGGGGCATCCGGCGCGGACTCGACAAACTCTGGGATTGAGACGAATCGGCCGCACAAAAAGTTTGTGAATGTGCCTTTGTAAGGCCACCTTCCCCGCATGGCGACGAGTGTGGAAAACAGTGTGGATCTCGCCTTGCGCGTGGAAAGTGACATGCCCCTGCCCGAGCCCGTTCCGGCGCCCGAGCCGCGGGTCGGCGTGAGCGCCCGTACCTGCTACCGCCTGGAGGCTGGACGGCTCGCCTCCTGTGATCCGAGTGAGGCCACCATTATCGTGTACTCGGTGCCCACCATCGACGACGAGGCGGAGATGCAGGAGCTCTATAATATTGATTTTCACACCCTCCAGTCCTCGCTCGATCCGGATGAGCTTTCGCGTCTGGAATTCGAATCCGACCACGCGGCCATTATTTTCAAACGGCCGAAAAGTTTTTGTGCGGACGACAATTTTCTCCTCAAGCTGACGTCGACCGGGGTGTTCGTTTACGAAGATCATCTGGTGATCGTGATGCCGGATGAGGCACCGATCTTTGAAGGGCGGGTGCCCTTTCCCGTGCTGGGGATTCAGGACGTGATGTTGCGCCTGCTTTACCAAACGACTCTGCATTTTGAAGGCCATCTCAAGGCGATCAATATGTTGTCCGAATCTTTGGAGCGTCGTATCAGCACGTCGCTTGATAACAAATATTTGATCAACATGTTCGCCCTCGAAAAGAGTCTGGTGTACATCATTAACTCCATCGGCTCGAACGGCGCCCTCCTGGAGCGGATGAAGACCGCGGCGGAGAAATTAGGCTTTGATCGCGACCAGACGGGAGTACTGGAGGATCTCATCATCGAAAACCAGCAGTGCTACCGACGTTCGGAAATCTACGCCCAGGTCATCGGCGGGCTGATGGACGCCCGGGCGTCCATCGTGAGTCATAATCTCAACCAACTGATCAAAAAATTCACGATCTGGACCGTGGCCATCATGCTGGCGAACTTGGTCATCGGATTTTTCTCGATGAACGTGGCGCTGCCCATCCCGATGGAGGATCATTGGTGGCCCTTCTGGTTCATCACGTTGATGGCCTTTGCCTCGGGCGGGTTTGTGTTCTGGCTCTGGCGCGTCAAGAAATGGTGACGTTCCGCGCGGGCTGGTTGGCCCTGGTCTTCCTGCTCGGCCTGCTCCCGGTCTCCGCCGCTCCGCTGCGGGTGGCAGTGGCCGGAGTGGAGCCATTTGTGATGTCGGAGGACGGGGTTTGGAGCGGACTCTCGGTGGATATCTGGGAGAAGGTGGCGGCTCTCAATGATTGGGAATACCAACTTGTCGGATATCCCGACGAACTCGCCGCCGTGCTCGCGGTGAGTAAGGGCGAGGCCGATGTGGTGGTGTCGGAGATCCCGATCAGCAGTGAGTCCCTGCAATATGTGGAGTTCTCCCAGCCGTATTTCCGCGCGGGTCTTCAGATCATGGTGGATGGCTCGCGCCCCCATACCTTTCGTCGTCTGTTTCAGGATCTTGATGCCTGGGGACATATGAAAATTTTCTGGGCGATTGCGGGGATTGTGGTCGTTTTGACGGTTTTGGTGACGTTCTTTGAGCGTCGGCATAATCCGGAATTTCCGAAAAAGTGGGCTGATGGTTTTGCCGAGGCCTTTTACTACGTGATCTCCCTGGCCCTGACCGGGAAGTCCGCTTACAAGGGGTTTCCCGGGTTTCTGGGCCGGATCATGCTCGTGGTCTGGATGCTTTTCGGGATCATCACCGTCGCGTTCATCACGTCCAGTATCACCACGGCGATGACCGTGGAAAAAATTCAGGCCCATATTAGTGGCCCGCAGGATCTGCCAGGCCGGAAGATCGGGGCGGTGAAAAATGGGAAGGCGGTTGATTATCTGAGCCGCCATCATGTGGACGCGGCCACCTATCCGACCTTGGAGGTCGCCGTGGAAAATCTTCTGAGTGGCAAGGTGGTGGCCGTGGTTGGTTCGGCCCCGCTTCTGCAATATTTTGACGCCAGACATCCCGACCTGCCCATCACCGAAGTCGGGCCGGTTTTTTCGCCCTATAATTACGGATTCGCCCTGGCCCAGGGCAGTCCTTTGCGGCAACCGCTGAATGCCGCGCTGCTCCGCCTGCAGGAAAGCGGAGTGCTCTACGAGATCGGCCAGAAATATTTCGGCGCCATCTATCAGCCCTAAGCCCCGGTGGCAGGCCTCGCCGAGGCTAAGGGGAGCGTTTCCTTACGGCGTCCACGACGCGACATCAGTGATCCAAAAGACTTCGCAGGCTCCGGCCCCTTCGTCGTCCCGGACGAGCGAACTGCGCCAGGGCGAACCGGTGCCGTCTTTCTGGACTTCGACGAGGAGTCCCTTCAATTCCACAAAGGCGTTTACTTTGAGGCGGCCGAGGTCGCTTCGCACGGTGGAATTGGCGGGAAGGCAATGGACGTTGGCGCTTTGCACCGCGATGGCCGATTGGGGGATGGGACACTGTCCATCGTAGAAATACTCATACCACCTTCCGCTTTGACTCACGGAGATATGCGCGAGAATCGCCGAGTCCGACATGTCGCCCCAGCCGAGGGCGAGGTCGTAAGGGGCGAGGTCGGAGATTTCCTGGAGGTAGTAGCGTTTTTTCGCCAGGATGCGGGCTTTGATGCGATAGCGCGCGAGGGGGCGGATTTCGAAATCGCCCTCTTTCCAGACAGGCACGAACGTTGGGGTTTGTTCGGGAATTTCCGTGACCCGGATCCCGGCGGCGGGTTCCGGGGCGGGAGCAAGGCAGGAATACCCCCACCAGAGCCCGGACACAACCAGCAGGAAAAGTAGAATTTTTTTCACGTTCGCGGGCAGCGATTGACAGGGACGATTCCGAATTTGGCGTAGCCTTGGAGTCTACGCTTCAGTGTGTGCCCCCCAGAGCAGCCTAAAGGCTGGACTCCAACGCCGGAGTTCAACCGCTTTGGCAGCTTTGGCGTCATGCATCCGATCAATTGAGTTCCGGGTCGTCCGGGGCTTCCGCCAGAAGGCGCAGATGCGGGCCGGAGTGCCGCATCACTTCACGCCAGGCTTTCTCGGGATTGGGCATCTCGATCAACTCGCGGGTGGGTTCGATCACGATCCACGCTTTCTGGGCAATTTCGCCCTCGAGCTGTCCGCGGCTCCATCCGGCATACCCGACAAAGGCGCGCAGCCCGGCTTTCCACTCCGCACTGATCTGAATGCTTTCGACGTTGCCCATGAAGCTCTGAAAAGCCACCGCCGCGGGATCGGTGCGCCATTGCAGGCTGGCGATGGTCACGTGATCCAGGCTCACCGGACCGCCGTAATACAGTCCAACTTCTTCAAGCTGTTCCGGGCTGGTGGTTGATGTCGCTTCCCCGAAGGTCTTGAGCAAGGGGCGATTGAGCACAAGGCCGATAGCGCCGTCTTCGGCACTGTGATGGGAAAGAAAAAGAATCGTCCGGCGGAAATTCGGATCCGTCAGGCTGGGGTGCGCGACGAGGAGCGAACCGGTCAGATTGTCCGGGGTCGATCCGTCTTCGCGCATGGGGGCATCATTGCCACTACCGGGTCTTTTTTCAAGCCACGGATGCGAGGATCGCGTCGAGTTGGGTCCTCGCCGAGGAGATTTGTCCGCCGCACACAGGATCAGCGATACGATTGACTGTTTCCCCCGGATCGGTCGTGAGGTCGAAAAGCACCTCTGACCCGTCGGGGAAGCGGAGGTATTTCCACGAGCCTTCGCGCAGCATGAAATGGTCGCCGTCGTATTGGCTGAACGTGACATTCGGGCGATGGGCGGAGAAGAGGTCCTCGCCCGCCAAATCATCCGGGGTGGGAAGACCGCCGAGTGCCGTGAAGGTGGGGAACAGATCCACCAGGTTGCAAATTTGTCCGGAGCGCCCTGCTTCGACCCCGGGAGCGCGAACAAACAGCGGCACTTTCACGCTTGGGTCGTAGAATTTGCGTTTCTCCCAGAGCCCGTGCTGTCCGAGCATCTCGCCGTGGTCGGCCGTGAAAACGATGGCCCACTGGTCGAGATTTTGTCCGGCTTCCTCCAGCGCATGCAGGACGAGGCCGATACGGCGGTCGGTTTGTTCCACCATGCCGTAATAGGCCGCGGTGGCGCGTCGGGCATCGCCTTCGGTGATACCCTCTTCGGGACCGAGGCGGCCTTTGTCGAGCAAAGGGTGACCCGCCCTCGGTTCGTTCCAGAACACCGGCACGAGGTCATGATAATACTCCAAAAGGTCCGGTTCCGTCAGTAGGGGGAAATGGGGCTGCTGCAAGCTCACCATGAGGAAAAGCGGGATATCCGTCGGCACGGCATACATCTGCTGCATGTGCAGAAAATCACACGCTCCGCGGACCGTGTAGTCGTCGTGCATGCCGAGCGGCGACACTCCAGAACCGGCATTTTTCAGGTCAGCGGCCCCCGCCCATTTGCGCCGCCCGATCTGACTGCGGGCCGCGAATTTCTCCGGCCACCGTACGGCCGTTTCCGCCCCGATCCGGTGCATCCAGCCTTGCATCTGGTCCGGGCCGCGATGGTGCAGTTTTCCGCAGACCACCGTGTAATACCCGTGATCCGAAAACCAGCGCGCGAAGGTTTGGGACCCCGGGGGGATGTCGTCACCGAAATGCTCGCAGCCGATCTGATGGGGGTATTTCCCCGTGGCCAGACACTGCCGGGCGGGCACACAAACGGGAGAGGGAGTGTGGGCGTTCTCGAAAATCTGGGCCCCCCGGGCGAGACGGTCGAGATGGGGGGTGCGGGCGAGGGGATTTCCGCCAAAACCCGCAGCGTCGCAGCGGAACTCGTCCGCCATGAGGAAAAGGATATTCATGCAGGCCTTTCGGTGGGAATTGAGTCAGGGTCTGGGTGTGGGACGGCGATCAAGGTGTGCACGATGGCGAGGATCACGCTCGGCGTAAAGAGGGAGTCGTCGCTTGGCGTCAGAGCCGGAAAGTATCTTGGGGGAGAGCGCCTGTTGAAGGCTTTCTCCCCCTTGCGAAACACCGTTCTTCTGCGACCGTTGGCGCTATGGTCACAATCCCCCGATACTTGTGTCTTGCCTTGGCTGGATTTTCTTTAGCGGCCGGGCCGTTGAGAGCAGCGGTTTCCGATCCCAATTTTACCGAAACCCTCTACTACAACAATGCCATCTCGAATTTTGCCGCCACCGGCATGGCCTGGGCGCCGGATGGGTCCGGGCGGCTTTTTGTCCTGCGCAAGGGAGGCTTCAACGGGACGGGAACGGCTGAGGTGCGCATCGTCCAGAGCGGCACGATCCTCCCCACCGCTTTTGCCTCGGAGACTGTTTTTACCAGTAGCGAATGTGGTTTGATCGGAATGGCGTTTGACCCCGGTTTTGCAACCAATGGGTATGTGTATTTTCTGCTGACCGTCTCCTCAACCGAACAACAAATCATTCGCTACACGGCATCGGGGAATGTGGGGATCGATCGCACGCTGATCATTCCGGGGCTGCCCACCCGCGGCGCGAACCATGATGGGGGAGGGTTGGGGATCGGCCGCGATGGGAAACTGTACTGGGCAGTGGGGGATCTGGGTAATCGCACCGGGGTGGATCTCAATACGACGACTCTCGCCGCCAAAGCCGGACGCGCCAACCGGGACGGGACAGTGCCTACGGACAATCCGTTCTTCGACGGCTCTGGCCCCAACAACGACTATATCTTCGCGGGAGGCTTGCGGAATCCCTACACCATGACGTTTCAGCCGGGAACCGGTGCCCTTTGGATCAACGTGGTGGGGGATGGCTATGAACAGGTTATGGTGGTCGGACGGGGAGACAACGGCGGCTACGACAATGTGGAAAACGGGATTCCGTCGGGCAGCCCCGCCCCGTATGCCCGCTACATTACTCCCGTGATCAAATACCGGACCAACGGCACGGATTCCCGCACGATCTCTGCCGGTGGAGCGGTACGCGCGGGAAATGTGGTGACCATTTCCACCACCGCCGCACATGGCTTTCGAGCCGGTGAGAAAATCACGATCGCGGGCGTTTCGAATGCAAGTTTCAACGGGACGTTTTTTCTTTCCAGTATTCCGACCGCAACGACCTTTACCTACGCGCAAGTTGGCCCGGATGCTTCCAGCGGCAGTCCCGCGTCACCGGCGGCCACGGCTGTGACCCTGAATATCGGCGGATCCATCACCGGAGGTACCTTCCTGGACACAACCTCGGTTCCTGCCACCTACCGGGGAAATTATTTTTTCGGCGATTACAATTCGGGCCGTGTGATCCGTTCGACGCTGGACGCTTCCAATGCTGTGACGTCTGTTGATGAATTTGCCACGACCAGTCAGGCCATTGATCTGGCGGTTGGACCGGATGGGGCGCTTTATGGGTTGCAAATCAACGGGAATATCCGGCGATGGGCTTACACGCCAAGTGCCCAAGCCCTCATTGTGACTCCCACGCAGCTGCAAACGGATGAAGGTGCCCGCATCGCCTTCACGGTGCGGCTGGCCACCGCTCCGGCCAACACCCTCAGCGTATCCATTCAGCGAACTGCCGGGGATTCCGATCTCTCTGTGCAGTCAGGTTCTTCCCTGGCTTTCACCGCGGCAAACTGGTCGACGCCCCAAACCGTCATGATTCAAGCAGTGGAAGATGCGGATGCGACGGACGACACGGCGGACTTTTCCGTTTCCGCCACCGGCTTATCGACGGAGACGGTCCGGGTCTTTGCGCTGGATAATGACGCCCCCACCATTGTGATTTCCTCCGCCGCCCTGACGGTGACCGAAGGCTCTTCCAACACCTTTAATGTCCGGCTCACCGGTCCGCCCTCCTCTCCCGTGACTTTGACGGCGGCGCGCACCAGCGGCGATCCCGATCTCTTCGTGTCCAGCGGCACTTCGTTGAGTTTTAACTCCACGAATTTCTCCACCGCGCAAACCGTGGTTGTGACGTCCGCAGAGGATGCCGATGCCGGCAATGGCTCCGCCAGTATCACCATTTCCGGGACCGGGTTCGTCAGCCAAACGGTGACCGCGACGGAGTCGGACAACGACGCCATCGCACCCGTCATTACCTCCAGCCCACCCACCACGGCGGTGATCAATGCGCCTTTCGCTTTTGACGTCAATGCCTCGGGAAATCCTCCTCCTGCGTTTAGTCTCACCTCTGCGCCCAATGGCATGGTGATTTCGTCGGAAACCGGGATCATCAATTGGACGCCGACCGCGTTGGGATCCTTTAACGGAACCGTTCAGGCGTCGAACGGGGCGTTGCCTGCGGCACTGCAAAACTTCACCATTTCCGTGGTGGCCGACCAGCCACCTGTGGCCTCGCTGACCCGACCATACGAAGGCGAATTTGTCACCGGCACTGGCGCGGAATTTTTTGGCGACGGCAGCGATGATGTCGGAACCGTCCGCGGGGAGTTTTATATCGATGGACAGTTGCGCTACACGGATAACACGGTCGGTGGCCACTATCACATCGGCGGGACGCATAACCAATGGGACACCACGCAGCTTTCCAATGGGGCGCATGTTGTGCGCCTGACCGTCTTTGACTCCGCCGGGCAGAGTGCAAGCGTGGAGCGTAACGTGATTGTGGCCAACGGGGTCTCCCGCTGGGAGGCCTGGAAGTTGGCAAAATTTTCCGCGGCAGATTTGGAAGATCCGGCAGTGAGCGGAGGGAGTGCGGATTACGACGGGGATTCGCTCAGCACCCTTCTCGAGTACGCGTTTGGTGGGAATCCCAAGATTCCCGATGCGGTTGAGCCCATTCTGGGCAGGGATGGAGACCACCTGACAATCACTTTCACGGTGGTTCTGGGAGCGGACGATCTAAATTACGGTGTGGAAGGATCCAGTGATCTGACGGGAGGATGGGACAGCTCCGGGTTCACCTTGGTCAACACAGAGTCCCTCGGAGCCGTCGAGCGGTTGACGTTTCGAGATGGATTGGCGCTTACTCCCGAAACCAAACGTTTCCTTCGCGTCCGGGTAATACGGTCTTCTCCGTAACCACCTAGCGATAAATACGTTACCGTATTCGGTCTGTAGCTTTCCCGGTATCGTATGCGATCAAAAGTTAAGAAACTTAGTTTCGAATTCTTTGATTTTAGAGTTTTGCGGTTCTGTGAGGGGTTGCCTTTACTAGTGAGCACTTGAAAGAGCATCCAGGGCTTCATATCTCCCTGACTGTCAGTGGCTTGGCTCGTTCTTCTCGGATGGTCTATGCGAACGGTTTTCCGGTGGAACCCGCTGCGTCTGCGCACGAGATTGACAGAATTTCGACTTTAATCTATCAGCTCAGCCGTTCCGGCGTTTCTACTACTACACTTCATCATTTCGTGAATTCCCTTTCTATGACGAGTTGGCTGAAGTCCGTTTCTTTTCTGATCGCATTGAGGTGGACCCCAAAAATCGGACCAGTGGTTAAGCTATAGATTTTGCGGGAATCGGGAGGGAGGGATACAAGGAAAAAGCCGATGAAAGGAAAACGCAGAAGACACGAGCCGGAGTTCAAAGCCCGAGTGGCGCTGGAAG
>JBGSVZ010000002.1:0-39901 GCA_041752695.1 Terrimicrobiaceae bacterium | reverse complement strand
CCTCCTCGCTCACATCGCTCGGATATCCACTCTTTCCCGATCCACTCTTGAAGACTTTTTTCGCCATCCCAAGCTTACTGCCGAGATGTATTTACAAAGTACAGTCATTTTTGCACGTCAAAGTGCCTAACAGGCTCTAGGCACCGCTGACGATCCGCCGGAAAAATGTTGGCCGTGAGGGCCGCAATAAAGACGGGAGGTCGGACCGGGGATTTTTCCAGGGCGCGAATTCGGATCGAAGCTTCGATGCCGTCCATCTCCGGCATTTGCAAATCCATCAGAATGCAATCGGGATTTTCCCGTTGGAAGACTTCGATCGCGGCGCGGCCATTTCCCGCCGTGAGTGGCGAATAACCGAGCCGTCGAAGCAGGGCCTGGATGAGTTTGAGATTGATCCGGTCATCTTCGACCACCAGCAGCCGCAAAGGGTGTCTGAGGGCAAACTCCCCATCAAGGGTCTCGGGAGGGGCAACGGAGGGGGCTTCATGAGTCGCGGTCGCGATGGCAAAGGGCAATGTGATAAAAAACGTCGACCCCGTGCCGGGCTTGCTCTTAACCGTAAGCTCTCCGCCCATCAACTCGGCCAGCCGTCGGGAAATGGTCAGTCCCAATCCCGTGCCGCCATATTTCCGGGAGATACTGGAATCCGCCTGCGTGAAGGGTTGGAAAATGCGGCCAATCTGCTCGTCCGTGATCCCGACCCCCGTATCCTTGATCGTGAAAATAAAAGTCGAGGGCTGATCGGGATGGTGTTCCAGCGCGATGCTAATGGTCCCTTGCTGGGTAAACTTCATGGCATTCCCAACAACGTTGAGCACGATCTGGCGGAGGCGTCCGGCGTCACCTTGGAAAAGTCCCGGGATAGAGTCTGCGACCGTGAGTTGGATTTTGACATTTTTCTCCGCGGCCTGGTGCGCCATCAGACGGTGAATGTCCCGGAGGAGAGCGCGCGGGGAAAATACCTCGTCGGCGACTTGCAGTCGCCCGGCTTCCAGGCGGCTGAAGTCCAGAATGCCATCGAGCACATGGGTGAGGGCCTCTCCGCTTTGCACGATGGTTTGGGCGTAGGCATGGTTCTCGGGAGAGAGCGGCGCTTGGGAAAGGAGCTCGGCAAAACCCATGATGCCGTTCATGGGGGTGCGCACTTCGTGGCTCATCACGGCGAGAAACTCATTTTTCGCCCGGTCGCCAGCGCGGGCTTTTTCGGAGAGTTCCTTTTCCTGTGCGAGAGCTTCGGAAAGTTTTTCCTCGGCGATCTTGCGTTCGGTGATGTCGTGCGCCGTCCCCAGGATCTTCCAGGGAGTGCCATCCGGGTGGCGGTTAAAAACCGTCTCGCGGGTCCAAAACCAACGCAATTCGCCGGTGGCGTGCTTCACACGAAGCTCGAAA
This sequence comes from Terrimicrobiaceae bacterium, assembly GCA_041752695.1. GTDB lineage: Bacteria > Verrucomicrobiota > Verrucomicrobiia > Chthoniobacterales > Terrimicrobiaceae > CALCJD01. Next base: position 38,512 of record JBGSVZ010000002.1, on the reverse strand, counting down.
TCGAAGACCTGACCGTCCTGCGCCTCGGTTAGTTTGATTGTTTGCGGCACCAGCCTAATTAGATCGTCGGGGTGGATGAGCGTCCTGTAGAAGTCGTCTCCTGCGGCGGAGATCTGCGCTTTCGAATATCCGAGATCCTCTGCGGCGTTGCGGTTTGTGTAGTCGGTCACATGGGTCTGGAGATCGTAAAGATAAATGACGCTCGTCGAATTCTCGGCGATGCTTTCGGCGAAGTGTCGGCTTGCGCGCAGTTCCTCCTCGGCCTGCTTGCGCTCGCTGATGTCGCGGAATGTCCAGGTTCTCCCGTAGTATTTTCCATCCTGACCGACCACCGGAAACGTGTAGCGATCAAGGATGGTGCCGTTATTCAGCGCAATCTCATCGTGAGCGATGTCGTCCGGGTGGGCGTAGAGATGGGTGACTTTTCGGGCGAACTCCTCGGGGAATTTGGTCATTCCCGTTACCCATCGGACCTGTTGTTCGTCATCAGGATCATCCAGAATGTGCTGGGGAATTTTGAACAGTTCGGCGACCTTCTGGTTCTGAAGGATCTTCCGGCCCTGCTCGTCCACCACAATCGTGGCATCGAGGGACGAGTTCACCTGGGCCTCCAGGAAAGCCGTCTTCCAGTGCAACTCTTCCTGGGCGCGCATGCGCTCGGTGATATCTTGAATTTGGGCGATGAAGTAGAGCGGTTCTCCCTGTCCGTCACGAACCAGGGAAACGTTGAGCAAGACCGGGACGAAGTGACCATCGGCGTGGATGTAGCGCTTTTCCAGTTGGTCGGAGGAAATTTCCCCGGCGACTAACCGGCGTACCAGCGCCAAGTCCACGGGCAGATCCTCGGGATGAGTCATCTCGTGAAAAGTGCGGGATACCAACTCTTGCTCGGAATACCCGACCGTGTCGCACAGGGCCTTGTTGACCTTCAGCCACCGGCCCTCGGGCGAAAGCAGGGCGATGCCGATGGGTGCCTGCTCAAACGCCTCGGCGAAGCGCTCCTCGCTCTTGCGCAGGGCTTCCTCGGCGTGTTTCCGCTCCGTGATGTTGTCGAAGACGGCAACGAAGTGCTCCTGCCTATTGCTGTAAACCGAGACGGAAAACCAGAGATCGAGAACTTTTGCATGCGTTTCGAATTTCTCCGTTTTTCCGGTCGAGGCCACCCGGCTGTAAATTATCAGTTGTTCCGGGTTGCTTTCATGGATCCCCGGGACAACTTCGCTGACCTTTCTCCCGACGACATTCGTCAGCCCGGTTTGGGGTGCAAACGCCTGGTTGACTTCGAGGTAAATGTAGTCCGACGCCTTATCACCTGCATAAAGAAGGCGGCAGTAACAATACCCTTCCACCATGTTCTCAAACAGGGTGTGGTAGCGCAGTTCGCTTTCCTTTAGCGCCGCATCCGCGAGTTTGCGCGCGGTGATGTCCTGTGACATGACGACAATTCCGATAACCTGTCCGTCCTCGTCGCAATATGGAACTTTATCTGTCTGAAGCCAAAGGTCCTGATTCCTGTTATCGCGAATGGCCTCGACGATACCCAGCTTGGGCAAACCCGACCTCATGACTTCCAGATCGGCGGCATAAAACCCATCGGCTTCCTTGGGATAGAAGTGGCGGGCGGGCTTTCCTTCGAGTTCCTCGACCGATCGCCCGATACTGGCGGCAGCGTGTTTGTTCACGCGGAGGTGGTTGTTCTCCGTGTCCTTAAACCAGATCATGGCCGGCACCAGATCAAAGAGCACTCGCAACTCGGTTTCCTTCCGGCTCAAGGCCTCTTCGGCCAGTTTGCGCTCTGTGATATCGCGCTGGATTCCGATGAAACGCAGGGGCTCGCCGTCGATTCCGCGGATCGGCGAGATGGAGAGATCGTTCCAAAAAGGCTGGCCGTCCTTGCGGTAATTCAGAATCTCGGCTTCAAAAGGCTGGCCTGCTCGGATCGCGGCACGCATTTTCTGAATGGTTTCCCGTGACGTATCAACGCCTTGCAGGAAGTTGCAATTGCGGCCCATAATCTCGTCCTGAGAATATCCGGTGATCCGGGAAAAACTGGTATTCGCGTAGGTGATGAGGTGTTTTTCGTCGCAGATGATCACACCCTGCGAGACCTCGTTCAACGCCGATTCCCTCAGTCGCAAGGTTTCCCACGCCGCCTTGCGCTCCCGCCTCAGGCGGCTCTCGTCCAAGGCGTGTTGGATGGCGGCTCCGAGGCGCGCCAGGCGGTCTTTCAGGAGATAGTCCGCGGCGCCCCGCTTCATGGCCTGGACGGCAACATCCTCGCCGATCGTGCCGGAAATGAGGATGAAGGGTATGTCGAATCCGCGCTCCTTCAGCAATTCGAGGGCGCGGAGGCCATTGAATTGCGGCATTTCAAAGTCCGAGAGGATGATGTCGAGATCGGCGTGAAGGTGATCGAGGTAGTCCTCCTCGCTATCCACCCGCAGCCACTCGGGATCTTCAAATCCCGCCCGGCGCAGTTCCCGGAGCATCAATTCTGTGTCCAGGGGATTGTCCTCCAGAACCAGAATGCGAAGGGGAGGCATGATCAGAGGTCCAGCTTCGGCGGGTGGTTGAGCAGCAGCCAGTAGAGTCCCAGGTCCTGCACGGTTTTGGAGAAGGTCTCAAAGTCCACCGGCTTCACGATGTAGCTGTTCACCCCGATGCCGTAACCCGCGATGATATCGCTTTGTTCCTGGGACGAGGTGAGGACCACGACGGGAATCGTCCGGGTGCGGGGATCGCCTTTGAGGCGGCGGAGGACGGTCAGTCCGTCAATCTTGGGCAGTTTCAGATCGAGCAGGATGAGTTTGAGCTGGGCGGCGGATCCGCGGGCCTGGTTGGGGCCTTCGGCAAAAATGAAGTCGAGGGCTTCTTCGCCATCCCGGGCGACATGGATGCGGCTGGCGAGATTGGCTTTCTTCAAGGCGCGAACCGCCAGTTCCAGATCGTGCGGGTTGTCCTCCACCAGGAGAAGTTCAACGACGGATTCATTCATGCGATTTTTCTCCTCCCACGGTGAAAAAGAAGGTGGCCCCGCGATCCTCCGAGGCCTCGGCCCAGACCCGTCCGCCGTGGCGGTGAATGATGCGTTGCACCAGGGCCAGGCCGACCCCCGTGCCTTCGTAATCTTCCGCCCGGTGCAGGCGCTGGAAGACCCCGAAGAGTTTGTTCGCATACTTCATGTTGAAACCGGTGCCGTTGTCGCGGACGAAATAAACCGTTCCGTTGTCGCCCGGCAGGCAGCCCACCTCAATGACGGCACGGTCGCGTTTTCGGGTGTATTTCAAAGCGTTGGAAAGAAGGTTGATCCAAACTTGCTTGAGAAGGGCCGCATCACCCTGGCAGGGCGGCAGATCGGAGATGCGGATTTCGACCTCCCGGTCTTTTTTCAGAAGCTCCAATTCCTCCAAAGCCGACTGCACAAGGTGTGCGGTGGCGATGAGTTCTTTTCTCACCGGTTCCCGGCTCAGGCGCGAAAACGCCAGCAGGTCGGCGATCAAGGCCCCCATCTGCTGGGCGCCTTCCCGGATGATTCGCAAATAGCGCTGCCCCTCCTCCGGCAACTGGGCCCCGAAGTCTTCCATCACGGCTTGGGAGAATCCATCAATGGCGCGCAGCGGGCCGCGCAGATCGTGCGAGACGGAAAAAGAAAAGGCCTCCAGTTCCTGATTGGCTGCTTCGAGTTGCGCGGTGCGCTCGATCACGCGTTGCTCGAGCATCGCGTTGAGTTCCCGCACCTTCTCCTCCGCCCTCCGGCGTACGGTCACGTCGCGGATGTTGCACTGGATCACCTTGCCGTCATCCACCCAATAGACGTTGCTGACAAACTCCACATCAATCCGCCGCCCATCGGCGGTCTCCAGGGGCAAATCTTCATAGCGGACGTATTCCTTTTCTCGCAGCTCCGCGAACTTGTCCTCATTGGCGAGGATATCGTTGAAAAACCCCAATTCCCAAACGGCTTTCCCCAGAAACTGTTCGTGCGAATACCCGAGCAACGTGATGAGAAAGGGATTCACATCGTCCACCATGCCTGTTGCGGCGTTAAGGATCAGAATGCCATCTTTGGCGGTTTCAAAAAGCCGCCGGTAGCGCAACTCGGAAGCGCTCAACGCCTCGTCTGCCGACGTTTTTTTCAGCCGGGCTTCCCTGCTTTCAGGATCTTCGGACTGGGGGAGGCTTCCCCCCGGGCCGGACAAGATCGCGGTTTCTTTGCTCATGTTTGCGATTGAGGGGCGCTAACTCGCAACCGTACTCCATCTTAGTCCCCATTCCGGGAATCCCTAGTTATATTTTGCCCCGTCCAGAAACGGGGCGGGTTTAGCGTGCGGTCTGGCTTTCCTTTAGAAGCGGAGAAGCCGGTCCGCCAGGGTGCTGATCAGGAAGACGGCACTTACGGCGGCATTGGCCTGAAAAAACGCCTTGTTAATGGCGGCGAGGTTTCCCCGACGGGCGAGAAGATGTTCAAAAACGAGCGCTGCGCCGATGAGGGTCATGCCGAAAAAATACACCTTCCCCAACTCCGCCATGACGCCAAATCCCACCATTCCTGCCAGCGCGGCCGTGTGGAGCAGCGTCGCCGCAGCGAGTGACTTGGCGATGCCCAGCCGGACCACCATGGAATGCAGACCCTCCCGTTTGTCCACCTCGTAGTCCTGCGTCGCGTAGATCATGTCGAAACCCGCCACCCAACAGAGAACCGCCAGTGCCAGCACGAGCGGCGGCCAGGCGAAACTTCCCGTGACCGCCAGCCACGCCCCCACCGGAGCCACGGCCAGGGCGAGGCCGAGAAAAAATTGCGCGCCGTCCGTGAAACGTTTGGTGAACGAATAGAAGAAGACAATGCCAAGCGCCACCGGCGAAAGCGCCAGGCAGAGGGGATTGATAAGAGCGGTGACCGCGATAAACAGCACGGACGAAATGCCACAGCCCGCGATGGCGGCGGGGCGCGAGACCAATCGGTGTCGCCCTTCGGTGCGCGGATTGCGTTTGTCGATTTCCCAGTCAGCCAGCCGGTTGAACGCCATGGCCGCCGTGCGGGCGAAGACCATGGCCAGCACAATGAGGGCGAAAATCCGCGCTGAAGGCACACCGTCCGCCGCAACAAACATCGCCCCCAATGCGAAGGGCAGCGCGAAGATCGTGTGGGAAAACCGGATGAATTGGAGAAAATTTTTCAACATGTCTTCTCTCCGCCAAGCCGGTCTGTCATCTCTTCGTTTCCTCCGTTCCCTTCTGTGAAAGAGATTCAGGGCTTCTTCGCTTTGCCCGCCTCTTCAAAGAGCTCCACCAGGGCGTCGTCCACCCGGAGGTCCACCAGGCGCCACGCCCCGCCGGATTTGTAAAAATAAAACCGCCAGCGCAGGGGAAGATCCGTGTTGAGCGAGACACTGGTGCGCCGTAGCAGGCTGGTGCCGACGATTTTTTCGTCCACCACCTCAAAGCCCGTTATCGGACCGTAGCTGTCGAGCGCCGTTTTGGTGCGGCTCTTCAGGGCGGCCACATCCTCCTTGCGCTCCGCGATGATCGAATCCTTCACCAGAGCATCGTAGGCGGCGTCCACCTGGCCGCCTTTCAGTGCGAGGAAAAACAATTCCATGATTTCCGCGGGTTTGTCGCCCCCGCGGGGCGCGGGCACCGGGGCCGTGCTGGCTGTGCCGGAGAGGACCGGTTCCGTCGAGCCGGGCGGAAATGTGATCCGGCCGCCTTTTTCTTTCGCCGGTTGGGCGAAAGCGGACGCGGCGGCAGCGAGAAAAATGAGCAGGACGAAGCGCATCTGCAGAGTTTCCGCGAGTTTTTCCTGCCGTGCAAGACGCCAGACAGCCCACTTCATTGGGTGAGGTCTGCGAGAGGGCCAGAGGGCCGAAGGTCCGTAATGCTACAGCCCGGGTCGAAGGCCCGGGGCTTTGGCCGAAAAATAAGGGCGGCCTGAAGGGCCGCGATAGGATGCCCGCCTCTCCCCATGTTTCAATCGCGCCCTTCAGGCCGCTTGAAATTGACCATCGTGAACCCAGCCCTGCGGAGTGGGCTATAATACTTCCGCACCTTTGGTGCTGGTCTTGAACCTCACCCACTTTTTATCACGCCCTCCTCAGGAACCCGGCTACAGGATGGACTAATAGCCTACGACGTGAGTCGGTGGCTCCACAGCACAAAAAAAACGACGCCGCCTCGTTTCCAAGGCGGCGTCGCGATGAGTTTAAACCAATCCTAAACCTTACGGCTGCGGAACGGTCGCGATGGTCTGAAGGATCCGGCTCGCGATTTTATAGGGATCTCCCTGGGAGTTCGGACGGCGATCTTCCAGGTAGCCCTTGTAACCGGCAGGCACGAAGCTGTTCGGCACGCGGATCGAGGCGCCGCGGTTGGCGACGCCGTAGTTAAATTTGTCGATGGACTGCGTCTCATGCAGGCCGGTGAGGCGGAGGTGGTTGTCCGGTCCATACACGGCGATATGTTCGTTTTTGTATTTGTCGAACGCCGCCATGAGGGACTCGAAGTATTCCTTGCCGCCGGTTTCGCGCATGTACTTCGTCGAGAAGTTGGAGTGCATGCCGGAACCGTTGAAATCGACATCCAAGCCGAGAGGCTTGCAATGGTAGTTCACGTCGACGCCGTATTTTTCGCAGAGGCGCTGGAGCAAATAGCGGGCGACCCACATTTCGTCAGCGGCTTTTTTGGAGCCCTTGCCGAAGATCTGGAATTCCCACTGGCCCTTCGCCACTTCGGCGTTGATGCCTTCGTGATTGATGCCGGCATCGAGACAGAGGTCAAGGTGGGTGTCAACGATCTCGCGGGCGATGTCGCCGACATCGGAGAAACCGACGCCGCAGTAATATTTGCCCTGAGGAGCGGGATAACCGCCGCCTTCCGGGAAACCGAGGGGCACCCCGTCCCGATAAAGGAAATACTCCTGTTCGAAACCAAACCAGGTCTCGGGATCGTCAAGGATCGTGGCACGGGCATTCGTCGGATGCGGGCTGCCGTCCGGGAGCATGACTTCGCACAGCACGATCGCGCCGTTCACCTTGGTCGTGTCGGGATAAACCGCCACGGGCAGGAGAACGCAATCCGAGCTGTGACCCTCGGCCTGACGTGTCGAACTGCCGTCAAAGCCCCATTTCGGGAGATCTTCGAGAGCGGGAAAGGAATCAAAGTCCTTTACGAGGGTTTTGCCACGGATGTTGGCGACGGGCGTGTAGCCGTCGAGCCAGAGATATTCCAGTTTATACTTCGCCATAAATGTTGGTTGATGTGTCTAATTTTGAGCGGACAGCGCCGGTTTGGCCGCACGGTGTTGATTTTTACCCTGATGCCCTACTGGCGCAGAGGGAGTAAAGCAGGAACAATGCCATGTTTGGGAGAAAAATTTCAAACTTCCGGCGTGCCCCATCCAGGCTTGCGACTTGTCTGCGGCGAGGCATGCTGGGGGCATGCTGGAAGTGAAGGATACTCTCCGCGCCACCGTCCGAATTGGCTACGACGGCCGGGTGCATAAAATCTTCCGCGGTCCCAACGCCGGGGAGCGGTTTGCCACGGAGGTCAAGGTGTTGCGGCACCTGGAAAAAATGGGCTGCACCTTTGTGCCTCGTCTTTTGGAGGCCGACCCCGACGAACTTAAAATGGTGACGACAAGTTGCGGGCATCGGGTGGATCACCTCGATGAGGTCCGGATGAAGGAAATCTTCGACGAACTGACTCCCTTCGGCGTCCGTCACGACGATGCGGAACTCCGCAATATCACGTACCGGCAGGCCGATGGCCGCTTTTGCATCATCGATTTTGAATTCGCCACCATTCTGCCCGGCTTCGAGGAAAAGGCCGGATGACGGAGTCGCCTGTTATAACCGCCGCTCCCGAAGAGCTCCGCTGGTCCGGTTGCACCCACGTCGGCCGGGTGCGAAAAAACAACGAGGATTCGTTTCTCTGCCTGCAGTTCGATGCGCAGGAAGTTCATTACCTGGGGAGAATCGGGGACGCCGTCATTCGGGACGTGGATTTTCTCTTTGCCGTGAGCGACGGCATGGGCGGGGCCAAGGTGGGGGAGTTTGCCAGCCGTATCGCGGTCGATAAGATTACGCGTCTTTTGCCGAAATCGTTCAAACAATCGGCCTCCGGCCTGGCGACGGCTTTCGAGGACGTGCTGGCGGAGCTTTATCAGGAAATCCACCGCGCCCTGATGTATCTTGGCAGCAGCGATCCCGACTGCAACGGGATGGGGGCGACGTTGAGCTTGTGCTGGTTCACGCCCGGCTGGATGTATTTCGGCCACATTGGCGACAGCCGGATCTATTACCTGCCGGCCGGCGAAAAGGAGGTGCGCCAGCTCAGCCACGACGACACGTATGTGGGATGGCTTTTGCGGAACAAAAAAATTGGCGAGTGGGAGGCCCGCCAGCACCCCGGCCGCAGTTCGCTGCAAAAAGCCCTCGGCGCTGGCCATCAGTTCGTCGATCCCCAGGTCGGCGCGGTGGCCTGTGAAAAGGGTGACATCTTTCTCCTCTGCACCGACGGGCTGGTGGATGGGGTCTTCGACTCGCAACTCCCCGACCTTCTGCGCAGCGGCCTCCCGGTGGACCAACACGCCGCGCATTTGGTGAACACCGCCGTGGCGCAGTCCGGTCGGGACAATACGACGGCGTTGATTGTGACGGTGCTCTAACCATAAGGACGGAACAGTTTAGCCGCGGATGGCTCGGATGGAGGAGCTTTCAAGTCGCGCTCAATCAGGTGGCAATCAACCCTTAACCTCCGTTCCCTCCGTTCGCTCCTGTTCAAACTCTGTCCTTCTCTGGCTAACTGCTCCGGGAAACTCATCGGACTACCAAACAAAAGCCGCCGTGGTTTCCCACGGCGGCCTTTTTCCCCCCGGAATTGGTCGGACGACAGACGTCGTCCCGAATCAAGAATCCTTACGAACGAACCGAGCGGCGGCGGAGGACCGCCATGCCCGCCAGACCTAGGCCCAGGAGCAGGCAGGTCGAGGGCTCGGGGATGACTTGGTAATCGCTGAGCACAACGTTGTTCCCCGACTGGGTGACTAAGAACGATCCCTCTCCACCTACTGTGGTGATGCGATCATTAAACGCCACGTTCGAGTAGGCTCCGCTCAGTCCAGCGCTGGTCAGGATCGTGAAGGAGTTCAAAGCGACGGGATCAAACGAATCGATAAGTGATACGGACAGTGTTCCGGCGAGAGTGACGTTGCCGGTCACCACAATGTTGTCGAAGAATCCAGCCGATGTGTCCTGCCAGTTCGTCGCAGCGGTGGTGCCTCCCACGTCAATCAGCATTGTTCCGCTCGACACCGTCAAGTTGCCGACAACCGCCGTGCGACCGGCTTCGCCAATATCACCAGCGGCGATGCCTGAGCCATTATTAACGATGGTGCCATTGCTGCCTCCGATCGAACCCCGCAGGTTGGTGGCGTCGATGCGCCCTGCCACCAGCGTGCCGCCTTGGAGATCGAGAACTTGGACCGCCGAACCTGTCCGGCCCTGGATGCCGCTCACGCCGGCGCTACCAGGAGATCCAGCCGTCGTTACGCTCCGGACCATCAGTTTGCCTGTTCCCGAGAGGCTGAGGGTGGTGTTGCTGGTGCCCGCGGCATCGGCGCCGATTGTCACAAATGCATTCGAGCCGGTGCTGCCTCTCACATCAAGAACACCGCCGGAAAGGCCGTAGGAAGTGACAATACTCGCGGTTGTGCTTCCGAGCTGAAAAGTCGTATCCTGCCCGCCTGCGCCGTTGACAATAAAATTGCCACCAGATTGTGTGCCTGCAAAAGCGAAGCCCGCGGCACCGGCGCCACTGTCGCCCCCGAAACGAACACCAAAACTGCCGGTCGTCGAATTCACATTAACCTGGCCCGCGGTCATCGTAAAGGAACGCCCGCTATCGAGACTGAGCCGTCCTCCGGAGCCGGCGGTCCCAACGTCGAAAGTGCCGCCGTCTACCAGCAGATTGTTTCGGATAGCACGAGCGTCATTAACGTCGAGGGTTCCACCGCTTATTTGGAGCGTAGATGCAACGTTGTTCCCGCCGAAGGCATTGGCCGACCCAATCAGGTTATTGACGGTTGTGAGGCCGCCCGAAATGCGGATGGTTCCCGCTTCATTCTGAGCCAGGCCACCTGCTGCGGTTCCGCTGCCGAGGACATTGGTGCCTGAAAGTGTCAGCACACCCGTGCCTCGCTTCGTGATATTGATCCCGGTGGCGGCACCGGCACTAATGTTTCCGCTCACTGCATAATCACCGTTGTGTGTGCTAGTGTTGCCAAATCCCAATGAGATGATTCCGGGAGTTCCCGCGCCAGTGCCGCCAGCGATATTTCCGGTGAAGGACAGCAGAGCTCCCGATCCCGAATTGGAGGCATTGACGAACGAGGCGGTGTAGGCCTTGCCGTCATCGATCACAATGTTGCTGCCGATCGTCTGGGTCACCGTGGAACCTGAGCTTAGGACGATGGCGTTGTTGTACGTGTTGGTCGCAGCTGTTCCCAAGGTAATCGTTCCGCCGGACAGAGTGAGCGCGGGGGCCCCTCCTGAAAACAGAATCTGTGCCAGATTCGTGCCTGCTCCTGTTCCAGCGTTCGTCATGGTGAGGTTAACTCCCGTGATGGTGCTGTTACCTTGGCTGCCCGGACCGTCGAATCGCATGATGTCTGTCCCAAAATTAGGCAGGGTATCAAGCGTCCAGTTGAGGGGGTTCAGGAAATTGTTGTCTGTGTCGCCAATCCATGGATTCGTCGCGGCGGATGCCGAACCGATTATTGCGCTGCCGAGCACAGTGCGAAGGAGGAGTGATTTTAGCTTCATGGTTTGATGGGGTGGGTAGAGTCTACGGCGAACCGGGGATTTGTTTTGGACGGGGGGTTGGGGAGATTGCGAACTTCACAAAAATATGCAAAAGCTCCCCCATGTGCAAGCAAAAAACGAGCATTTGTTGCGACACATGTTGCTTTTTGTTGCCGCAGGGCATTTTTAGGGGCGGGCGCGGTTACCCGCTGGCCGGTTGCTTGATCTCAAACCACGCGAATTCCGCGGGATTCGTCGAAGGGGCTCCGCCACCGGTTGTATAGAGTCCCACGATCACGCCGGTGTAGCCTCCCGCCACTTGCGTGCTGAGATATCGAGTCTCGCCGACGGCCAGAACATGTGCGGTTTCACCCCGCAGCACGCCGAAACGGTATTCCGTCGGGGTGCACTCGACGAAAAATTCCAGCGGTCCGGATTCCGCTTCGGCGCAGGCGACCTCCGCGGCCAGGGTGCCGATGCGGCGTTTGACGACGACACATCGCTTGCCGTCCCGTCTCGCCACAGCGATTTCATAATGATGCTGATTGCTGGCTAGGACCGTCAGGCCGGCTTCATCGCCGGCCGTTGCGGGTTCAAAATCCAGACAGGTCGCAAACCGGCATTGATGGTGACGCTGCCGTTGTCCGACAAAGGTGGGGCTGGCGAGATCGTCCAGGGTTTCTGCTCCGCCGTGGAGACGAAGCCAGCCGGGGCGGTCGGTTAGGGAATACCGTTCAGGCAAGGGGTTGCGGAGGTGCAACCAGGCGGGGCCGAGGGTCGGCGGCGTAAAGACCTCCCGGTCCGGACCCGAAGGCCAGCGGTGTTCGCGGAACGGGCGTGCCACTTCGGTCTCGGGCTGTAGGATGGCGCCCCCGTTTACCACCGGCCACCCGTCTGCGGTCCAATCCACGGGGGCGAGGAAGGTTTCGCGACCCAGGTGGTGCCAGCCGTATTCGCCGTACCGAAACCCCAGAAAGACCGCCCACCAATTGCCGTAAGCGTCCTCGAAAAAGTCGGCATGGCCCGTGCCCTGGAAGGGAGCCATCAGGCTGCGGTGGGTCAGGATGGGGTTTTGCGGACAGCTTTCGAAGGGACCGTAGGGATCCCGCGAGCGCGCCACGGTGACCATGTGGCCCTCGGCGGTTCCGCCTTCCGCAACGAGGAGATAATAATAGTCCCCGCGCCGAAAAAGATGGGGCGCCTCGGGGAAGGATCCGCCTGTGCCAGGCCAGAGGAACTGGGTTTCTGTCAGTTGACGACCCGTAGCGGGATCAATCTCGCATTGATAGACCCCACGCACCGGTGCCCAGTTCGTCCCATTAGACGTGAAAAAGACCCGCCCATCTGGGTCGAAGAACAGCGAGGGATCGATTCCCTTTTGCGCCAGCCAGACCGGTTCGGACCAGGGGCCGGCCGGGTCCTCCGTCCACACGAAAAAATTCCCCCCGCCCCGCACGTTCGTCGTGATCATGTAGAACCGTCCGTCGTGGTAACGAATGGTTGGTGCATAGATCCCGTCGGACGCCGCCGCTCCCTCCAGCGGGAGCTGGCTCGGCCGCGTGAGGCAGTTGCCGATCTGTCGCCAGTGGACCAAATCGCGGCTGTGATGGATCGGTACCCCGGGGAAGTATTCGAAGCTGCTGTTAACCAAATAATAATCTCCTCCGACCCGGCAAACGCTGGGATCGGGAAAGAAGCCGGGAAGGATGGGATTGGGAATTTTCATTTCACGTTGGGGTGTTGTTGGAGCCACGGACACCGGGAAGACCGGTCCATCCTGGAGTTTTCGAAAGGTTCTGCGGCATAAACAAAAGGCCGCCACGGTTCCCCGTAGCGGCCTTTGTAACCCCCACAAAAAGACTATTCCCGAGTGCGGCGACGCAGGATGGTGACCGACGCCAGGCCGAGGCCCACGAGCAGGCAAGTGGCTGGCTCGGGCACAACTGTGAGGATGATCGCGCCGTTGACCGTGTCGTTGCTAATGGTGCCATTGAGTCCGCTGATTGTGCCAGTCAAGGAGCTGCCCAGCGAGCCGGAGAGTGTGCCGTAGTCATAGAGCTGATACACGCCAGCGCCAAATCCGGAAACGGCGGTGAACGAAAAATCGTTCCATTCCATCAGTCCTGTTCCAATGGTTAGCTGACCTGTTGTGCTAACAACCGTGGCGCTTGGAGCGCCCAGGCTAAAGAGCATCGAGGGCGAAGCGGAGCCTAGTGCACTGGAGATGTTTAAAGCGGCCGTGCCGGTGGAGAAAGCCAGGCTGTCGACGCTGGAAGCCTGGAGGCGGCCGGTGCTGTTGACGGTGACCCCGAAGTTGCCAACAGAGGTGTCGATGGAGCCGGTGCCGCCGAGGGTGCCGTTCACCGTGTAAGCGCGACCGCCAGTATGAGAGCCGTTGACAAGTAAGGTGCCGGTGGAGCCGATGGTCGTAGTGTTACTGTAGTTGCTCGCACCGTTGATCGTCGTCGTGCCTGAGCCGGTCAGGGTGAGAGCGCGGAGGCCGGTGCTGGTGGCACCATTGGTCAGGCCGCCAGCCAGAGTGAGATTGCCCGTGCCAGCGATCGTGAAATTGCGATCAATAGCCTCGTCGCCCGTGGCGGCGATGGCGATGCCGCCGACGGCGAAGGTGTTACCTGCTCCATTTACGGTGAGGGTGCGGCTGGTGCCGGCTGAGGTGTTATTCCAGATTCCGGCGGTGGTGACAGTGACACCGGTGCCGCCGACCGTGACTGTGCGATTGGTGTCGGCGTTGATGGCTGCGGTGCCGTTGAACGAGATATTCTGGTTGTTGGTGCTGCCGAAATTCAGGTTGCCTGCCGAGTTAATTGCCAAAGAGGCACCCGTACTGATGGCGCCGGAGGATGTGTTGTTCAAGGTAACTGCAGCGGCTCCGGACTGGGGATCGAGAGTAACCGTGGTGGCGCTGTCGATGCCGGTGGACTGGGAAATGTTCAGCGTGACGTTCTGGCGGACGAGCAGGGTGCCGTTGATGCCAGTGTTGGCGGAGCCGTTCAGGTTGACAGTTCCGCTACCAGTGCCGCCCCCGAGAGTGAGGCCGCCTGTGCCGGACGCGGTGGTAAGGTTACCATTGAAGTTGATGGTGCCCCCAGTGGTCGTGCCGAACGCAGTGAAAAGAGAGCCGTTAGCAACATTGATACCCCCGCCGAACGTTAAAGTACCGTTGTTAGCGCCGATGGTGATAGCGTTGCCCGTGTTGCGCGTAATAGCGTTATTGATGGTTTGGGTGAGACCGGAGTTGTTCACGATCCCGCCACTACCCATGGTGATGGTGCCCGTGCCGCCGATGGTGTAAGCGGGGGCGAGGGAGGAGAAGGTAAGCGCGCCGCCTGCGTTCGAATATTGAATGCTGGTATTGAGTGTCAGCGTGGTGCCCTGTGAGCCGGCGGCGTTGAAGAGGATGCCATCCGAATTGGCGATGGGGGCGGTTCCGCCGAGATAATTGAGGGCATCAGTCAAGCTGGTGCTGTTGTTGCCTTCCCAAGTCCGCTGAACAGCATGGGCTGGTGAGATGAGTCCAGCGGCAGCGAGGGCACCGAGGGTTAACGAGGAAACGAGGGTTCTTTTCATGGTGGTGGGATTGATGGAGGGGTTTTGGACCCACTGCTGGGGCCTAGGTTTTAAAAAATGGACTCTTGCGCCAATCTTGCAAGCAAAAACTTACTGTTTGTTGCGGTTGATGTTGCAAAATGTTGCGGTGGAGAAGCCTTGCCGCGGAGGGAGATTGTGGGGAATTGGAGGGATTTATGAGGGGGGGCGTTTGCAAGGGGGACAAAAAGGCGACTCTAGTCTATGGAACGCCGCTCGCGATCTCCTGGATGCCACTGAATTTGCCCCTACCACCCCCGGGCGGTGATCTCCTCGGCGAGGAGGTCGGCGGTGAGTTGCTGGCCGGCGTCGTTGAGGTGGACGTTGTCGCTGCGCAGGCTGCCGGGCGGGATGTCGGCGGCGCGGTCGGTCTGGTCTTGGACGCTCGACGAGGCAGCGCGGAGGAGGGCGGAGCGGAGATCGACAAACTCCCCGGGGAATTCCTGCCGGATCAGGGCATTGAGATTCACCGGGTTGTAGTAATAGGGACTCCCGGCCGACTCGCCTCCGCCATTGGTGACGGAGACGATGAGAAACCGTCCATTGAGGGCTTTGATTTGATCGACCGCGGCGTGGAGGTCGGCGTAAATCTCATGGGGACGCGCGGAGTTGTTGCGTCCCATCCAAAAGATGAAAGTGTTGGCGTCGCGGTCCGTGTGGGTGCGGAGGGTCAGGGAGGTGGCTCCGCCGGGGTGGGTCCAGTTGAGCACAAAGGGTCCTCGCAGGATGGTGGGGCCGGCAAAATCTGCCGCTAGCGGAAGCGCCGCCCCTGGCGGACCGAGGATGTTGCCGGTGGCGCTGTAGATGGTCGAGACGGCCGTCCCGCCGGGCGATTCGGCGAGGGAGAACCCGCCGCCATCCGCATCGCGGACAAAATAGGGAAACTCGCTGAGGAACCCGGGAGGGGCGCCGCCTTTTCGGAAGGAGACCCTGTTTCCATCAGCAAAGGGATGGCCTGCCGAGACAAACCGGGCGCTGGGCGCCGCGCTGCTGGCCGTAATGCTGAAAAGTGTGTCCGCTTCGACCAGGGCAAACCCGCCGGAATCAGCATCCCGGACATAATACGGTTTGCCAGCCACGAGGGGTGAGGGGAGCGGTCCGGTCGGGAAATGGACCACGTCGCCGGTGGAGAACGGATGGCCGGGGGCGAGGAGGCGCGAGGCGCTGGCGGTCCGGTTGGAGGTCACGCTGGCGCTGAGCGGGGTGGAAGATTCGCCGATTTTGTGGCCGAGGTTAAAAAATTCCACCCGGGACGCATTGGCGAGGGTGCTGGCGTAGGTTGACCAGTTGCCCCGCTGGCTGGTGCTCATCAGCCGGGTATGCGTGGTTCGAGAGGCCACCACCCGCACCGGGGTGCCTGGCGGGGTGTCGGCGGAGACAGCAGGAAACGGTGCTGTAATCTGAAGGCCTCGAATTCGGTCCGCGATCTGAATCGAGGTATCGCCACCGATGCCGCAATTCTGGATGGTCCGGCCGGGCAAACGCACTTTCAGTTTATCAACGTAGGTGCCGGGGTTGCCGGTCAGGCTGTCGCCCCAGCAGGTGATTATTGCGGAAGGTTCGGTTGGCGCGGAGGGGGTGGCAACAAGGCGGTAGAACCGCGCCGGGCCGCCCCGCGAGTCGAAGGCGGTGCGCTGACCGTTGGCGGAGACGGAGGTCAGGGTTGAGGGGCTCCAGGAAGCGAGGGTGGGGGATTCTTCCAGCGCTGCCGTGGCATCGGAAAGGTCCGGGTTTTCCGGCCAGGTCAGGTCCAGCCCGGCGGGCGATCCGGTGAGGGTCAGGCCCACGGAGTCCGGGACGAGAGGGTTGCCGCCGAGCAGGTATTCCCAAAGGTTGGTCCGACCGTCCGAGTCGGGGTCGTCTGTGGTCCTGCCTTCGCTCGCCCGGGCGGGACCGCCAAGTCCCGTGGCGATGCGCCATTGTTCAAACGACCGAAAAGCCGGCGCCGGAGAGTCGGGGGCGAGCGAGACGGCCCGCAGAGAATTTTGAATGAGAGAGGAGGTTGTGCCCTGAAAAGCGGCCACCCGGAACTCATAGGCCAGCCCAGGAGTGAGGCCGCTGACCTGCCGGCTCGTCGTGCCGGGAGGGAGGTTGTCAATCGTGCTCCAAGCCGTGGTGCCCTCCGCGCGGTATTGCAGGCGGTATTTGGTTTCGGTCTCGAAGTTGTCGGTCCAGAAAACCGTCAAGGCCGTCGGCGAATCCGAGCGGGCCCTGTAGAGAAAGGGGGCAGTGTTGGTAAAGGTCTCATCGTCGGTGATCGTGATGGTCGCCGAGGCGGGGCTGCCCACCGAGTAACCCGCCGCGGGCAGGATGGTGGCAGTCACGGTGTCCGGCCCGGACTCGACATCCGGATCGTTGATCGGGTCCAGAAGGACGTCTGCCGTCGCCTGGCCGGCGGGGATCACAATCGTGGCGGGCAGAGTTTCGTAATCGAACCCCGGGCGGCCGTTTCCCGAATAGCCGACCGAAATTGCCAGCGGAGCGGACGTGTCACCGGAGCGCGAAAACTGAAATGTTCCCGGATAAACCCCGGACTCCGTCGCTTCCGCATCCGTAGCCACGACGGAAACCGACTGGGCTTGGGCCAGAACGGGAAGAAGGAGAAAAATCCACGGACGGAGGGAAACCATAACGCTGGGGGAAAAGTTCGCTCTTGTTGCATTTGTTTGCAATCTGTATTTTGTTTTTGCCTTCTGTTGGTGCTGGCTTACAGTTCAGGGAGTGCTCCCCCCATGATGAAGGTCTCCCCCCATTTTCGGGTTCGTCCCGAGAGTTCCTCGCCGGTTTTCGGATGGTCCGTAAGACAGGTCGCTGCAGGGGTGGTGGCCCTGTTCCTGGGGGTTTTCCCCGGGCGCGCGGCGAATCCGCTGAACCTCACGCCGGGCACCGCCGCCACCACGACGTTGGGTTCGATCCAGAATCCGGGTTCTTTCAACACCTCGCTGGGCTCGGCGGATATTTCCTACACGAACTCTGACCTGGCGACGCGGGGTTATGTGGTTCGGCTGCCGGCGGGGTTCGATGCGAACGATGCGACGCGTAAATACGGACTCATCACCTACGTTGACGCCGGAGACGCCCATGTCTTTCCCGCTTCGTATGCGGCGGCGCTGGATGCGCACGACGTGATCTGGATCGGCGGCAGTGGAATCGGCAACGCGCAGTCGGTCAATCTCCGCCGGGGCGTGGCCATCATGGGCGCGTATCGCATGATGGAGCTGTACAACATTGATCCGCGGCGCGTTTACGCGTCGGGCCTTTCCGGCGGATCGCGCACGGCCAACGACCTGGCCTATTTGCGCAGCGACTTTTTCAGGGGTTTTGTGGGAAGGGTGGGATCGAGCCTTCCGGCGGTGATTCCAAGCTGGCAGTGCGCCGGGACAAGTTCTGCGGACGTCGACGCCGACTATGAATATATGAGCGTCGCCAGCGCTGACCCCGCCGTCGTTCTGCCCCCGTATTTCCGCACGGCGCTGATGACCCAATACGGAGATTTCCGGCGCGCGGAACAGATGGCGGTGTATCGGTTCGGGCACCTGAATCATGGCAATACCGGCCGTATCGTCATTCGCAGCGGTGGGCACTCGGACGAGATCGGGGCGAGTTTCGCCGATGCGCTCAACGGGATATACCACCCGCTGGCGGACCGAATCTGGGACCGGTTCGAGAATACCAACCCGGCCGCCAATGTTCAGGCCGGAAAAATCGTGGCCGGCACGGGTTTCAGTGTCCTTGCGGGCAATGTGACCGAGACCGGGTATTCCTACAACAGCTCGTCCCATGGTGTGCTGAAACTCACCGGTGACGGAGCGGCGGCAGAATCCAACGACACCTTCACGTGGCAGGATCCCTATGGCATCCTGCTCGACGCCCGTCTGCGGTCTGAGAATGCCACGACGGCCGGCCAGAATCAGGAAATCGGTCTGCATATTGTGCCGGCCTCGTCCAGCGGCCCGGCGGCGGACCAACCCGGGTTTCATCTCTATTGGTGTTACGGTCAGCCCTACCGCGCGGAACTCGTTTCCGCCACCGGCGTGCGCAAAACTCTCGCGACCTGGGAGCACGCCGCGACCCATCCGATGAATCTCGCTGGCACGGACAAAACCTTCTGGGGTGACACCGCGGCGCAGGACTTTGCCGGAGGCAGCAAAGCCTTTCGCGGCGAGGACGTTCGACTGGTGCTCAACTCGACCGGTTTTCAACTGACCTTTAATCGGCCAGCCAACAACCTCTCGACCACCTACCCCGGGGTGGTGACGCTCTTTGTCGACACCGCGACACCCTATGCCGAACATCTTCCCGTCGTTCTGCAGGGCCTGTGGAGCGAGGTGGAAAGCGCCTTGGTGAGCGCCCTGCCAGCCGGAGACTGGCGGATTGTTTTTACCAACTCGGCCATTACGAGCGGGCAGGCGGTCGGCAGCGCGGTGATTGACGAGTTTCGTGTCGTGGGCCCGGCCGGCCCGCAGGCCGCGCCACCGCTCACCGTGACCGCACCCGCCAACACCTCCAGGACGTTGGCCTGGACGCGCATCCCCGGGGCGATGAGTTATGTGATCGAGCGGGCGGATGCGCCGGACGGTCCCTTCGTGGGACTTAGCAATCCCGCCAACACGGCCTCAACCCTTACGGATACGGTCCCACAGAACGTGGCGTATTATTACCGCATCGCGGCGGTCGGGGCGGACGGACAGAACGGGAAGTGGTCGAACGTCAACTTCGCCGCACGCAATGTTTCCGTGCCTAATCCCCCCACCTCGCCTGCGGTCACGTATCCGGCTAACTACGAAGTCCGGCTCGCCTGGACCGATTCGTCCACCGCCGAGACCGGATTTCGCATCGAACGCAGTCCGGCCGGACGCGAGCAATGGTCCCTGGTCACCGCTGCGTTGGCGGCCAATGCTAACAGCTGCACCGACACGACCGTGGCCGCAGGAATGGCCTATGATTATCGGGTCAGCGCGGTGGGCACGGGGGGGATTTCCGGGTTTGCCACCGTCTCCGCCAACGTGCCGGACGTTGCCCCACCGCCGCCAACTGGTGTGACGGTCACTCCGGGGTTTACGGTCAACACCCTCGCCTGGTCGGGGGTTGCTGAGGTTTCTCTCTACACCATCCAGCGCTCGACCAACGCGCAGGGCCCCTTCACGACCCTTGTGACGGGCCTCGCCGCGACCACCTATGCCGACACCGGATTGGTCACCGGGACGACGTATTTTTATCAAGTCCTCTCCGAAAGCGGAGCCGGGACGCTGTCCGTGCCGGTAGCGGTCAGCGCCGCGCCGGTGCCTGGCACGGCCACCAAACTCAACAACACGACCCCACTGGATTCGGGCGGCAGTTGGAGCAGCGGCGTTGTGCCCACCCTCGCAGACGCCGCTCGCTGGAACGGCACCTACAGCACTGGCGCGGTCGGGATCGGGGCGGGCCTGAACACCTATCAATTGCAGATCGCCAGTCCGTCGCAGGCCATCACGATCAACGCCGGCACGGGTTCCTTGGTTCTGGCGGAAGGCGGAATGGATCTTTCGGCGGCGACCCAGAATCTCACGGTGAACGCTCCGGTTACCTTAGCCGCCAGCCAGCCCTGGACGGTTGCCTCCGGGAGAACCCTCACCCTCAATGGCCCCCTCTCCGAGAACACCGCCGGGTGCGGCCTGACGCTCGCGGGGGCCGGCACTGTCGTTTTCGCCACACCGGCCGCCCACACCGGCACGACCACTCTGTCCAATGGAACTCTCTCGTTTACCGGTACGGGAACGTTCACGCCGTTCGCTGGCCCGCTCGCGGCCACGGCCGGTACGCTACGGGTCAATCAAGCCACAGCGACCGTGACGCTGAATGCCGTGAATCTTCCCGCCGACTCCAACAACACCCTGACCGCAATTAACGGCGTGAGCGGGGCCTCCGTGATTTTGGACGCTGCACCAACCGCCGCGCTGACCTTTGCCAGCAACGTGGCGGGAATGAATCTTACTGTGAAAAACGGCGCGATCACCTATCAGGCGCTGAGCGGTTCGACCGACGCCACGAATGTTCGTGTGGAAGGCGGCAACTTCACCATCGCGGCAACTTCCGCGCGTTACCAACTCGCCGCCGCCGGGCAGACGTTCCAACTCACGGGAGGCACGGTCGACATTTCCAAAGTCACCTCCTTCGGCTTCAGGGTGGGAGGCAGCGGGAGCGGAACTCAAGTCGGCGCGCAAAATGTCGTCGCCACCCAGACCGGGGGAAATCTTTTCACCACCATCTGCACCATCGGCGGCAATGACACCACCGCGCTGAAGAGTCCGTCGTACACTCTCTCCGGCGGCAACTTCACCGCCACCAGCACGGCCAGCAACGCGCTACAGATCGGGGCGGATCCCGCCGGAGCTGGCACGTCCACGTTCGCGCTGGCGGGCGGTAAGCTTGTCATTCCCGGCACGATTAGCGGCGGCCAGGCCGGGGCCAAACAGGTTTTCGCCTTCACGGCGGGCACGCTGACGGTGGGAACGATCAACTTCAACAACCTGCGCTCCGCCGCTACGGACGCTACCAACGGCATCTTCTTGCAATCCGGCGGCACCTTCGCGCCGGGCAATGTCGGCGTGGCCGGCCGCACTGCGTTCACCGGCACTTACACGCTGGGTGCATCGGCAAGTTTGGCCATGGAATTGGGCGGCACGACTCAGGCCACCGCTTATCAAACCGGCCAATACGACTATCTGGCCGTCACGGGTTCCGCCACCCTCGCCGGATCGCTCCGGGTTTCGCTCCTGCCTGGATTCACTCCCGCCAACAGCTCGACCTTCTCGATATTCAACGCGAGTGCGGGGTTCACGGGTGCCTTCGCCAATGTGGCGTTCGGTCAGCGTCTGGCGACGGATGATGGCGCGGGTTCTTTTCTGGTGGCAAAGTCCGGCAATGCCGTTGTTTTGTCGGATTACCGGGCCCTCACAGCACCGGAAATCACCACCCAACCAACCGGAACCTCCGCCATCGTGGGTGCTACGGTTAGCCTAAGTGTGACAGTCAGTAGCGAGTTGGCCGTGACCTACCAGTGGCGAAAAAACGGTACGCCACTGCCGGGCGCAACTACCGCAAACCTTGGACTTTCGCCGGTGAAACTGAGTGACGCCGGCAGCTATGACGTCGTGGTCACCAACCCAGCCGGGACCGTGACCAGTGCAGCGGCATTAGTCAATGTGGCGTTGTTTGATTCCGCCGTGCTGGGTTCGCGTCCGATCACCTATGACGAAACGGGCGTGCGACCGGACGCCGTGAGTTTGCCTCCTGCGGGAGTGCATCCCCGGGTTTATTTTGCAGCGGAGGATCTGCCGGACATTCGCCAGCGCCTGACGACAACCTCCGCGGGCATCGAGGCTTTCAAGATGGTCCAAATGTACACCTCTTTCCTTCGCAATGGCCGGGCGGTGGCGTGGGACAGTCAGCCAAATTCGTACAAGCTCATGCCCGATGGCACGGCGCGCTGCTCGAACCCGGGGCTCTACGACCGGTCGGCCGTCTATAACCAACTGGTCGCCGGAACCACCACAGCCTTGGACGCCATGATTGCGGCCAACGACGGCACCGGGCTTTATCTGCTGGCGAGTTCCATGGCGTTGGAAGCTTTTGAATGCTTGGTTCGGGAAGGCGAAGCCGGCGTAGCGACGCGGCAGACCAATCTCGCCAACGCCCTCGCCACCTGGGCGGCCGTGGTGGTGGCCGATCCCAATTTTCCCGGCGTGCCCGGCGCGACCAACACCGCCAAGTGGTCGAATCATTTCCGCTTCGGCGGACACCATCCCGCGCTCACCTACGACATGGTATTTAATGCCATGACCCCCACCCAGCGGGACACGGTCCGGAAGGCTCTGGCTAAGCTGATGGGCGGCTATTTTGCCAGCGAAGGATCGAACACCGACTACACCGGCGTTGGTTGTACGCCCGAAGCCGTGGCGACCAATTGGGTGGCGATCAATTCCTTCAAGATTTTCCCGGCGATGGCGATCGAAGGAGAGGTTGCCGTGGCCGACGCCGGGTATTCCGCCGCCGACCTCGCCGGGTGGTTCGGCCGCGCGATGAGCTCGTATCATAAGTTCCTCACTTACGGCTGGTTCAAGACCGGGGTTGGACTCGAAGGTCAGGGAAAAAACTATCTCTTCGGAGGACACATGGTGCCCTTCGCGCGGCGCGGTTATCCCTTTTACGCCCACCCCCATGTCAAAGCCTATGCCGAGAACTGGATGCCTGCGGCCACCCAGCCCTTCGGGTATTCTTTCATCCTCTACGATCTGCTCGGCGGCAGCGGTCCAAACCCGGAGAAGGGTCGTCTTTACATGAACGGGCTCGATTACATTGCACTCAAGTGGATGTATCCCGGCAACGAACAGGCGGACTTTGCCTGGCGCAATTTCGTCAATACGGAATACAAAGACGGTACCGGTCAGTGGCGGACGTTCCTCGATTTTCGCGACGGCAAGTTTTCGCCCCGGAGCGGGTATTTTAACATGCTCTTGCCCGCGGCGGTTTACGTCAGCGATGTGGATTCCGTCACGACCTGGACCGCGCAAAATGCGGCTGCGCAGCCCGGCCTCGACTTTATCGATCCTGAAGGCGGCTCGGTCATTGCCCGCAGTGGATTTGACCCCGACGCCACCGCATTGCTTTTCCACGTGCGGCAGGATTTCGGCGGGCACACCTTTGCCGACCGCAACACGTTCACCTTGTCAGCTCTGGGGCGTTTGTTTGTGAATTACAATAGCGGCAGTTCTGACTCCGGGCTGGAGGATGCTCCCTTCAACAGCATCGTCGAAGTGGACGGCAAGAGCATGAAGATCACGCCGCAGGAAGGCGATAAGCTGCGCATTCCAGCGAAGCTGGCGGCCTGGACGCCAACCGGCGGACCGGCCACCTTCGCGACGGGCGACGCAACGTACTCCTACAGCCAGGAATGGCGCTGGAACGCCTACACCACCACACCCACGGTTACAAGCGGATACACCCTCGAACAAAACTCGCACAACACCTTCCGGCGCGCCGGGAACAAAATCCCGGAGGCGTTTGGCGACACCCCGTTCCGCGCCTTTCCGCATTGGGTCAATCCCGGACAGTTCGAAGGCATGCAGGCCAAAACTTACAATCCGATGCAGCAGGTCTATCGCACCATCGGCCTCGTGCGCGGAACCAAACCTTATGTCTTGATTGTTGATGACATCCGAAAAGATAATACCGCCCGCACTTATAAATGGTTCGCCTCGGTGGCCGAGGACCTCACGATCCTAACCGGTGCCGCACTGCCTTCCGGCGCGAATGCGGCCACGGATGTTATCCTCAGCGAACCCGCGGGCACAGGCGACCGGCGTTTGCTTGTCCGCATCCTCCGTGCGGATGGCACTCCGGTGCAGGCAGCGGGTTCCACCGGTAGCGCGCTGGCCTATTTGGAAACGGTAACCA
Organism: Terrimicrobiaceae bacterium; assembly: GCA_041752695.1. Taxonomy (GTDB): domain Bacteria; phylum Verrucomicrobiota; class Verrucomicrobiia; order Chthoniobacterales; family Terrimicrobiaceae; genus CALCJD01. The sequence continues at coordinate 14,675 of JBGSVZ010000002.1, read as the reverse complement.
GCCCGAACACCACGGAAAACTGGAATCGACTGGTCATTGAACGTGCGGCCACCGTGACGCCCCAATACCGCATCCTGCTCTTTCCTTTCCGCGCGGGAGAAACCCTTCCCACGACCAATCTCAGCGGCAACACTCTCACGGTGATCTTGGGGGCGCAGGCGGACACCTTCGCGTTCACTCCGCGAACGGCCACCGTGGCGGGTCAGACCGTGACGATGAATGAGTTTACCCTCCAGCGAAATGGCACAACCTTGGTGGACTATCGCAATCAGATCGAACCGGCGCCGGTTCGCGTGCCCGCCGGGACGCAGGAGGTCTTGCCTCCCGCGCCAACAGGCCTCACGGCGACGGCTCAGGCCGGTGCGGCGATTCGATTGATTTGGACCGACGCTGCCACCAACGAATCCGCCTGGGTGGTGGAACGCTCGCTGGCGGGAGCAGAGGATTGGACTCCGCTCGTCACCACCCTCGCTACTAATACGGCGACCTATCTCGACGGTTCCGCCCAGGCGGGACAGACCTACGACTATCGGGTGCGTTGCGTCTCCGCCGTGGGTCTGTCCAATTACGCCATGGCGCTGGGCGTGACATCAGGTCAGACCGGGACCGACCTCACTCCGCCTGTCCTCACCGTGCCTGCGGCGATCACCACGCCCGCGACGGGGAGCAACGGGGCGGCGGTGACCTTCACCACCACGGCTTTGGACAACATCGATGGCGAATTGAGCGCTACAAACTCGCCCGCTTCGGGTTCGGTTTTTCCGATTGGCACCACGGTTGTCACCTCCATCGCCACCGATTCCTCCGGCAATACCAGCACGGCGTCTTTCACGATCACCGTGCTGCAACTGCCGCCGGCGCCATGGACCGTGCAGCAAGTCGGCACGGTCACAAGCGGGGCTAATGGCACCGTGAGTTATGATCCAGCGACGGGGGCCTATACCATTCAAGGACGCGGCGGGGATATTTGGAACGGCACCGGAGAGTCCTTCACCTTCACTCATCAACCCTGGACGGGAGACGGCACATTCACCGCGCGCATTGTCAGTTTTTCCAGCAGCGATGGGGCCGCCAAGGCAGGATTGATGGTTCGGGAAACCCTGACACCCGGAGCAAAAAACAGTTTCGCGTACATCACGCGTTCGGGCAGTGGAATCGTCCAACACAAAACTACCACAAACGGCACCGTGAGCAGTATCTCTTCCAGCGGACGTGCCGCGCCGGAGTGGGTGCGGTTGGTGCGTTCGGGTGACACCTTTAGCGGGTATTTCTCCGCCGACGGAATCGCATGGACCCAAATCGGAACCACGACCACCAACCTCATGGCCGCCTCGCCGGTTTCCGTCGGTCTGGCCGTCGGACCCCGCACGGCCGGGACCACCGCGACGGTTGTCATGGATAACGTGAGTTTTTTCACTCCGCTGCAAAGCTGGCGGAACGACAATTTCGGGACCGCTGAAAATGTGGGACTTGCGGGTGACAACGCCGATTTTGACGACGATGGGTTGGCTAATCTCATCGAATACGCCATCAACTCGGATCCGCAGCTCTTCAGCCCCGCGGAAGGTCCCGTGCTGGGAACAGCGGGCAGTTTCCTCCAACTCAGTTTCGACCGCATCGCCGATCCCGAAATTACCTACCGGGTGGAAGCCACAAACGATCTGACAGGAACGTGGTCCGCGATTTGGCAGTCCACCGGATCAGCCAACATCCCCGGTTTGGTGGACGTGCTCGACCAGGTGGACCTTTCCAATGCCAACCCGCCCCGCCGCTTCCTCCGTCTCCGCGTCACCGCGCCGTGAGCAGACCTTCTGGTATTTCGCCACTTATGAAAACCCTTCCCAAACTACAGGTGTTTTTGTCCGCGTTGATAGCGGCGCTTATTGTCATCCTCGTTTCTCCGCTGGAGGCATCGACCCCGCAATTCAGCCTTCCGTTGGGTATCAACCCGGATCAGTCCATCACTTATTATCCTAACCCCAACGGGGACCGTATCCCCGATTTTTCGACCGCCGGATTTAACTATGGCAACACACCGGTTCCCGGCGAACCTGCCGGCTACAACGTGCCCGTGCTTGTGACCCTGCAGCCCGGTACGGGCGACCAGACGGATCGTATCCAAGCGGCGATTGATTTCATCGCCACCCGACCGCTCATCAACGGCTTCCGCGGCGCCGTGCTGCTCAAGGCCGGGCGTTGGGAAATCCATTCCGTCAACCGAATCCGTGTCACCGCCTCCGGTGTGGTCATCCGCGGCGAGGGGGACCACCCGTTCACTGGCACCCGCCTTTACGCGATCGGCACAACCAACGAGAACCAAAGTGGCAACACCCGCAACTCGCGACTCATCGCCTTCGATGGCGGCGGCATCACCGCTGGTGCCACCCGCACACTGGTGGACAATGTATACATTCCGGGGGGAACGAACGTCATCCCCCTCACCAGCCACCCGTTCACTGCTGGCCAGCGCATCCAGGTTCGCTGGCCTGGTTCGATCGCATGGCAAAAGGCGAGCTACTACAACACGGCCGCCACCGCGGACCGCGACCCTGCCATCACCTTCAACCGCATTGTCACCGCCGTCACCGCCGACTCCATCACCCTCGACGCGCCGATCACCTCGCCGCTCGACCCCGCCTGGGGCCGCGGCTATGTCGTGCCGGTCACCGCGTTTAACTACATCACCAACGTCGGTGTCTCCGACATCTACTTCGAGAGCACCTATTCCTCGGACACCGACGAGAACCACGTCTGGAACGCGCTCGATTTTACCGAGGTCGAGGACGGCTTCGTGAATGGCTGCACCGCCCGCCACTTCGCCTACTCGATCGCTTATGTGAACAGCTCGACGCGGAAGATCACCATCAACCGCTCCCAGTGTCACGACGGCATCTCGATCCTTCAGGGAGGGCGTCGGTACAGCTTTGTCCTCACTGGCGAAATGGGCCTGGTCAGCAACAATATCGGTCGCAATGGCCGTCACACGTTCATCATCAACTGGCCGGCCGCTCCCGGTCCGAATGTCTTTGTGGACGGCGTCTCCACCCGGTCGTTCAACGAGTCCGGGTCCCATGCGGATTGGAACAACGGAGGCCTCTGGGACAATATTTCTGAACTAAGCGCCACCGTCGGGCTCCAGGTGAAGCTCGAGCGACCTTCCGCCTTCTGCGTCGCGTGGAACGTCGTCACCAACACCATCACTTTCGAGAACATGCCGCTCTCGCCGAACTGGTCGTTCGGCACCACCGCCGTCAATGGCGGTCCCGCGGCGTGGCGCAATTCCGGGGGCGTCCCGGCTAGCCTGCTCGGCAAAGCCGAGCAATGGTACAACGGCACTCGCATGCCGGTCCGTTCGCTTTATGCCAACCAGCTCGAAACCCGCCTGCGTGTTGCGAGGAATCCGCACACCCACCAGGCGAATCTGCCTGCTCGCATCAACTTGCCGCCAACCATCCGCACGCCGTCCCAACTCGTTGTCCTCTCAGGTGCCGCATGGTCGTATCAATTGCCCGTGTCGAATGTTGTCGCGGCCATCACAACACCAAACTACTCGGCCACCGGCCTGCCCGCAGGCCTCTCAATCAATGCCACCACCGGCCTGATCTCGGGTACAGTCCCAACCGTCGCCACCGAGACCCACTACAACCTCACTCTCTCGGCCCGCAACCAGGACGGCACCACGACCAAATCCATGAACCTCACGGCCCGCCCTGCCGGTTCCCCAAAAATTCCCCTCAGCATGGCCCTCGAGGTCGACATGAACCGCACAACGCCCCTGCTGATCGGTGGGGTCCGCTCGGAGATCACCTCGGCGATTCCTGTTCCCATGGTCCCCGCCTCCCGCCTGCTTGCTCCGATGATCGTGAGAAAATCTTACACGTCTGACATCAACGGCACCGCCTACACCCCGGCCGACATTCCCGTTCCGGTACGCGGCGTCCTCCCCATTGAAGGCCTCACCTCACCGGTCAATATCACCTATAACGGTTCCGCCGCACTGCCCACCGCGGCGGGAGTTTACAATGTCGTTGCCACGCTCGACGACCCGATTTACGAGGCCTCCGCGACAGGCAGCCTCCTGATCACTAATGCCGGGGCTGTCACGGTCACCTTAGGCAACACCACCGCGCCCACCGCTGCCTCACCGGTCACCGCGACGTCCACCCAGCCATCGATACCGCCAGTCATCACTTACGACGGCTCATCGACTTTTCCCGCCATCGCTGGCCAATACACCGCAAAAGCCGTTGTCGCCAACGCCGACTTTTTTGGCTCACGCCTCGCGCTCATCAGTATCCAGCGCCCATCTGCCACGCTGACCATCGGCAACTCCAGCCTGCCTTACACCGGTGCGGCGGGTTCGCCCGCCATCACGACCAATCCCCCCGGCCTCGCCACCCAAGTTTCGGTCGTTGGCCAAGGCATCCTCCCCGGCACCTATCCCATCACGGCCTGGATAAGCGATCCCAACTACAGTTCCGCCCCGGTGACCGGAAGCATGACGATCTCCGGCCTTGTCATCTCGACCCCGGGCAACCTTACAGTCAGCGGCAATTCGTCGGGAGCAATCGTTAACTTCAACGTCAGCGCTGGCGATGGCTTCACCGCCACCACGCCCGCCCTCGCCAACCCGCCCTCCGGTTCGCTCTTCCCCGTCGGCACCACCACGGTCAACGTGACCGCCACCGACACGAACAGCCAGGTCTGGAGCAAATCGTTCACCGTCACCGTTTTTCCCGGCCCTTCCGTCCTCCAGCAAATCAACCCGGGTGCGGGCGTCGCGCCGGGCACAGTGGAAATCCTCTCGCCCAGCTCGATCCGCATTGTCGGTGCGGGCGGCACCACGGCCGGCGGGGCCACGGCTGACCTTTGGACGGGAAACAACGATTCCAACACTTATCTTTTCATGCCGTGGCAGGGGGATGGCGTGTTTACCGCGCGACTGACTGCGTTCACCTCGACGGACGCCTCCGCCAAGGCCGGCCTCATTTTCCGCGAAACGACCAATGTAGGCTCCCGCTACAGCACGGTCCACCTATTGAGAAGCGGTTCTGTGAATTTTCAACACAAGACCGCCACTAGCGGTGCCAGTAGCGGTACCAACTTCTTCAGCGGCTCCGCCAGCAGCGGTGGAGGCATCCCGGAATGGATCCGCATGGTCCGCCTGGGCGATGCCTTCACGCTCTTTTATTCCGAGAATGGGACCACGTGGACCACACTTTCCACCCAGGTGAACGCCATGTCCGGTTCCACCCTGAGCGTGGGTTTTGTGGTTGCTCCCCGCACTGGCAATTCGACCGCCACCGCGACCTTCGACAACATCTCCTTTCTCGCCCTCCCCGCCGCGCCCGGGGGCCTGGTGGCTAATGTTAGCGGAGCGAACGTGAACCTCGCGTGGAACGCCGTGACCAACGCTGCGACCTACACGGTCAAACGCGCCTCCGTGGCTGGTGGTCCGTATACACCGCTCGCCGCAGGCCTCACCACGCCTGCCCACTTGGACTCCACCGCCACTCCCGGCGTGCCCGCTTATTACATTGTCACCGCCACCAACCTCGTCGGCGAAGGACCGGCCTCCGCCGAGGCTTACGCCACGCCACTCACTTCCCTGCAAGCCTGGCGACAGACTTATTTCGGCACCACTGACAACTCCGGCGCCTCCGCCGATGCTTTCGACTTCGACGGCGATGGTGTAAACAATCTTCTCGAATACGCGCTGGGCACTACCCCTTCCGACGCCGCTTCCGCTTCCCGACCGACCCCTTCCCTCCCACAACTCAACCTTCAGATTTCCTTCCTCCGCGCCCGCGCTGATGTGACCTATCTCGTCGAGGCCAGCTCTGACCTCGCCGCTCCCGCCCCGTGGCCGGTCATTGCCACCAACCCCGGAACCGTCGGACAGCAAGTCACCGTCACTGATCCGACGTCTGCCAATCCTCGCCGCTTTCTCCGCCTCCGGGTCACCTCGCCATGAGAATCCGCGGCGTTATCACTCGCTCCGCCGTTGGTCTTCTCTTTCTGAGCCTCGTCCCGCTGCACGCTTCCTATTATTTCGATCTGAATGGTCCAAATGGCGGCTCGGGTGTTGTGACGGGTGCCCATCCGTGGACTGGCACGACATGGTCAGCAAATTCCGCCGGCACAACCTCCACTCTTGCTTTGCCCTCTCGGAACACGGCCATTCTATCCGCCGGGGTGGACGGTTTTGGCAGCACTCTGACCCTCACCGGTGCCTCCGGTGAGATGGGAAGTGTGATTGTCGAAGAGGGTCATGTTGTCATCCAAACTCTCACTCGAATCTTTAAAAACGGGTCAGTGATTCAGACCCGTCCAGGCACTTCACTCGTCATCCAGAATTCGCCCGATTTTTACAACAACACGGTCACTCTGGACTCGGCGGCGGGCACGACGATTACGCTCGCAGGGGCCAACAGTGGGGGTTCGCGCAATGCCAAATTGGTCAAGACCGGTCCGGGTCTGGTGATTTTCCAAGGCCAAAATGTTGGTATGTCGGGCGGCACACTGACGATTCACGAAGGGGAATATCGGATCCTCAATAGTTCATCCGTCGCGAATGGGGCCGCTGTCGTTAATGCTGGCGGTTCCCTCTCATTGGCCGGCACCATTTCGCCCGCGCGGGCCCTCACGCTCCGCGGAGAAGGTCATGAGGGTTTCGGCGCACTCCGCAGTGTTTCCGGCAGCAACTCCTGGAATGGTCTGGTGACACTGGGTTCCGACGCCCGGATATCCGCCGATGCCGGGGCCTCGCTCACCCTCGCTCCCGCTTCTGGCGACGCGCTGACTGGGGCTTACACTCTCACGTTGGGGGGTGCCGGCACACTCTCTGTTTCCCGTCCGATCTCTGGCGTGACCTCGCTGGTGAAAGACGGAACCGGCGCGCTCTCCCTCGCGGCTGCCAATACATTTCCCGGCCCGACGATTGTCTCCGGGGGCACCCTGCGCTTCAGGGAAACTTCGGGAGTGCTTGGCGGCCTTTCCGGCCCGCTTGTCATCAACTCCACCGTCGAGATCGCTAATGCGGCGGCCCAAAATTGGAACACACCGATTTCCGGTGCCGGTGCGGGACGGTTGGTGAAGCAGGGCACGGGACGGCTCACGGTTTCGGGAACCCACAGCTTTTCCGGCACGGTGTCGATTCAGTCCGGAACACTCGCCCTCGCCGCGGGCGCTGGCCTACCGGGCGTCTCACGCTTCGAGCTTCTCCCGTCAACAGCCTTGGATGTTTCCGGTGTCATGGGATTCTCGGTCGGCGCAGGGCAGTCACTTTCCGGTTCCGGCTTAGTCATCGGGCCGATCACTTTTGCGCAAGGTTCCGAATTCGAGTTCGGCACGGGAACGCCCACTTCGGTGACTGGATCGGTCGCGTTTGCCGCAGCTTCGACCGTTCGATTGCCCGAGACCCTGCCCAATGGCAGCCACCCATTGCTCCATGCCACCGGCGGAATTTCGGGGGTGGCCAATATTGCGGCCGTCGGCTTCACGTCTCTCACAAAGGTTGTTTCGCTCCAACTCAACGCTGCGGGCACCGAGTTGTCCGCCGTGGTCTCGACGAATCCCTACAGCGGACGGAACCTGACATGGTCAGGGGTTGGCAATCTATGGGATGCGGGAACGTCGGACAACTGGCTTGCCGGCGCACTTCCAGCGGTTTTCGCGAAACCCGATGCCGTGCTTTTCGATGACACCGGTGCCGCCAACCCGGTGGTGTCCCTGATCGGCACGCTGATCCCGGCGTCCGTCACGGTTTCCTCGGCTGGAGACTACACGTTTCTTGGAGCCGGAAGTCTCGCCGGCCCCATGGGCCTCACCAAATCGGGCGGCGGACGCCTTGTCCTCAACGGTCCGCACGCCTTTACCGGCTCGACGACGATTACCGGTGGCATATTGGAAGTGCGGGATTCCGGAGCACTCGGCGGCGGGGGCGTGAACAACGCGGGAACTCTCAAACTCGCACCGGATGCCGGTGAAACGCTCCGATTTTCGAATCCGATCTCGGGCTCGGGCGGGGTTAGTGTTTCGAATGGCCTGGTCACTCTTACAGGCAGCAACGGTTTCACTGGAAGCCTGACTCTCAGCTCGGGCACACTTGGCGTCGGCCACGTCTCCGCGCTGGGTGCAACTTCGGGTGGCACCATCGTCTCCGCCGGTGCCGTCCTGGATTTCGCAGGTTTTGCCGTCGGCGCGGAACCGGTCACTCTTTCCGGAGGCACTCTGCGAAACTCCGCCAACTCGACAGCCTCCCTGGCAGGTCCGCTCACCGTCACTGATAACTCCACCATTGATGCTCCAGGCGGTCTCGTCCTTTCCGGTACGCTTGGCGGAAACGGTTCACTAACGATCACCAGCGGTCAGGTGAGTTTGGCTTCGGCTTCGCAGGCGAACATCACCATGATTGTGGCACCTGGAGCCACGTTGGATGGAGAGGGATCCGTGGGCGGGTCGCTAAGTATTCAAGGCGAACTGGCTCCCGATGGGTTGGTTTCTTTTCAGCAACTCGAACTGGGCCCGACCGCCGTGACAACATTGCGCATCGAGAAAACCGGGGGCAATGTGGTGCACTCCGGCATCGCCGTGTCGGGAACGTTCGTTCGCGCCGGGCGTCTTGTGGTGGAAGTCGGAGGAGAGCCGCTTTCCGCCGGAGACTCGATCCAACTGCTCAGTGCCGGGGAGTTTGTCGGCGATTTTTCTTCGATCCAGTTGCCTTATCTTTCCGGCGACCTCCTCTGGGACCGCTCCGATCTGTCCTCGGCGGGCGTCCTGCGAGTGATCACCTTGCCAGCTGTTTCCACGATGGCTCAGCGGCGCGACTGGCTGCTCACCCGACTGGCGGACGATCCCGGTGGGGTGGACGGATTTACGGCGGCGGCGGGATTTTTTGCCCGGGGAGACATCGAAGTGGGCCGTTCCTCTGCACTGAGCCGCTCTCGCAGCCTGCTCGCCAACCACCTCGACGGAGCGGTGCAGGTTGATCTTTTTTATATCTGGCCTGCGGTGGATCTTGTGGCCCGTTACGGTCAGCACCTCGACGAAGAGACGAAGGCTAATATTCGTCAGGTCGTCCTGACATTTAATCAATACAAAGACACCACCACCTCGAACTTAAAGACGCTTTCGTGGGTCACTCGGTTTCTCGGCGGTGAACTTTATGGAGAAGCCGCTTTCGACGCAGCGGTGGATGTCAACGGAGTTCCTGTCACCAACGACTGGCGTGCCGCTGATCCGAATGCCCGCGACACCATCCTTGGTCACCTCAATACCGTTGTCAGTTCCGGATTTGGCGAAATCGCCTCGCGGCCTTACCTGTGGAAAAATCTTTTGCCTCTTCTGAGCCTCGGCCAACTCGCGCAGGACCCTACTGTCCGCCAGCGCTCCGCCCTTACTTACGAGGCGGGTCTGGCCCAGCACGCCGGTTACTGGCTGCGTGGTCACCTCGCCATGCCCACCTCGCGCAGTTACCCCGATATGCTGGAACAAAGCCCGTCCAGCGGCGCATCGATCGGCATGTTTTGGGTTCATTTCGGCGGCGAATTGCCCGCTTTGGACAGTGACTCTGCGCTCCTGACAGCCGTGATGAACCCATCGGTTTCGCCGGTGTTGGAACTTGCCGCGGCCTCTCGCGAGACGCCATTTTTCTCCCGCAGCCGCAATGCTGCAAACTACCTGCAAGCCTATCTTGAGCGGGACTATGCCCTCTTTGCAGATGGTCCGGTTGGGCCCAACAGCGGTCAGGTCTATGCCAACGGGGTGGTCTGGACCGACTCTGACCGCTCACGCTACAGCCACCTTTGGGTGGCCAAACCCATCCACGATGATCCCTCCTCCATCAATGTCTCCAATACCCATGGAAAAGAATCGCGTCAGTTCGCCGAGACGGTCGCGCGCGACGCCTTGCTCTACAGCTTCGACATTGCGCCCCCGGCCGACCTCACCATAACCCCGACACCCACTCCCTACGGCATGGGCTACGTGCCGGGGGGCTATCGCGCGGTGGTCAACGAGGCCGCATCAACGGGCCAGATCTTTCTCCACTACGGAAGTGTCCTGATCGCCATCCGTTCCGAGATTCCGTTCGGCTGGAATCCGGCGACGCCTATCACCTACCCATCGGGCGCACCGCGGGCGGGCGACTCCGAGTTCCTGATCGATGGCGACACAAACACCACCCGTCCTCCCGCAACTTTTGTTTCGCCCCTCACAACAAATCTGCGGTTTGCTGTCGCCATTGAGACTGCCCGGCCGACGGATTTTCCCGGCGCGACGCCAGCCGACCAACTCGCTGCCTTCCGCACCGCCATCCTCGCCCTGCCAAAACCATCCCGCCCGGCCGACGCTCCAACCACCGCGGTTTATACGACACGGCGCGGCGACCGACTGCGCCTGACCCGTTCGCAGGACGTGACCACCTATCCGGTCACAGTGAATGACGCGCCCGTCGAATACGCCCTCTTTCCCCGCATCGAGAACCCATGGATTTATCAACCCGCAAACTCGACCACTCTCGTCCTGCGTTCCCCCGACCGGCGGGAGACACTCGACCTCTCCGGCTGGACTCGCACCACCGCGACCGGGTCCATCGACGTCACGCCGCCCGTGATTTCGAACGTTCCGGCCAACCGGACCATCTCGGCAACTCATCCGCAGCCGACTGTCACATATTCGGCTTCAGCCATTGACGCCGTGGACGGCTCTGTGCCCGTGACGTTTTTTCCACTGAGCGGTTCGGCTTTTCCTCCCGGCACAACGTCAGTCGTTACCGCGACCGCCGCCGATGCCAATCTGAACACGACGACCGCAACGTTCACAGTGACCGTCCTGCCCTATCCGTCGCCGCCTGCGCCGGCCACCCCTTGGAGTGTGCAGAACATTGGCACGCAACCGACCACGCTCGGCACAGCTCAACACGATGTGACCAATCGTGTCATGCTCGTTGCCGGCACCGGAGGAACAGCGGGCACGGGAACCAGCGGCGACATCTGGAGCGGCTCCAGTGAGGGATTCACTTACGTGTCGCGTCCATGGTCGGGAGATGGGGTTTTTACTGCCCGTGTGTGGAGCTTCGTGGCGACCGATACCGGTGCCAAGGCCGGGATTATGGTTCGGGAAACTCCGGCCACCGGCTCGAAAAACACCATCATGTATCTCACGGAAGGCGGCTCCGCGATCTTCCAAAACAAGACCACAACAGGCGGCAATGCCGCGACTTCGACGTCCACCGGTCGCGGCTTCCCCGAGTGGATCCGACTCGTCCGCAGCGGCAACACGTTCACCGGCTATTTTTCCAATGACGGAGTCGCCTGGTCCCAACAGGGCACGACAGTCACGAATACTATGAGTGGTTCTGCGCTCACGGTGGGCCTGGCGGTTGCCCCGAGGACCGGAGGCCAGACGGGCAGCGTGATTTTTGACAATCTCACATTCCATAGTCCGCTTGACCTTTGGAGGCTCTCCACCTTCGGCACAGATCTTGCCGTTGGTTCTGCCGCCGACCAATTCGATGCTGATGGCGACGGCCTCTCCAACCTCATCGAATACGCGCTGGGCACCACACCCACCGACTCCCTCTCTGGCTCCACTCCGGTTCCGCAAATTTCAGGTCTAAGCCTCCAAATTTCCTTCCTCCGCGCCCGCTCCGACCTCACCTATAGCGTCGAAGGGTCTTCTGACCTCTCGCCTAACTCGTGGCAAACGATCGTAACCAACCCAGGCACGGTCGGCCAACATGTCACCGTCAATGACCCCGAGCCCGCCAATTCCCGCCGTTTTCTTCGTCTAAGAGTTACGTCCCCATGAACCCCACGAAATCCCTCCTGTTTTTTTCTGTCTCCACCGTCCTTTGGGCCATCGGCAGCCTTCCACTCGCTGCCCGAGCGACTCCCGCGTTGCACGCGGAGCGCATGGAGGCTGTGCAGGCATGGTTGGAAGAGGACATCGCCCTTGCGGAAGAATCGAACTTGCCCGAACTAGCCGCTTCGCGCCGGGCCGATCAGGCGCGTTTACTCTCCACGCCTCCCGGGGAAACCGCCGTCCATCCCCACCCCGACTTGCTGCCACCCATCGCCAGAGAAGAAGGCAATCCGGTACGGAAGGAATTCTTTACCGATTTGCAAAAGAGGGTTCTCGCTCCCGACAGGCGCTTTCCCAAAGGCCCGGAGGGGGCCAAGGCCCGGACGGAAGAGGGCTGGGCATTTATTGTGCGGGCGGAGGAATTGCTCAAACTCACGCAGGCTTTTTGTCATCCGCAAAGCGAGCTCGCAGGACGCCCTGAGCTTGTGGCACCGCTGCTGCGCCGCCTGGCGGTTTTTGCGGAATACATGGCCGAAGGTGGCCCGGTGCTGGGCGATTTCGGTCCATGCGGCACCATTGCCGATGCTTGGTTGATTCTCCGCACCTGCCATCCGGAGATCGTGCCTCCCAGTTTGCAGGCAGGCATGGACCAAGCAGTGCGCAATAATGCGAATGCTATTATTAAAAAAAGACCGGAGTGGTTTCAACCCGCCACGCCCGAAACCCCCTGTCTGGTCAATGCCGACGTGAATTTGGTGCTGGGGATGGCCATTGCCCAACGCATCTTCCCCACGCCGGAGTATGCGGCAGCCCTCCAGGCAGGATTGGCTTATATCGAGCCGCACATCCTTTCGGATGGGGGCACGAACTACTTTGGCCAACATAACGAATGTCCCAGTTATCATGGCACTGCGGTGTATTCTTTAACGCGGACCGCCCAAATTTCCGGAATGGATCAACCGATGGAAATGGTGAAACGCCTGCGTTGGTATTATCCGCTTGTCGTCTCGCCGACGGGAGTCATCGAATGGGCAACGGCCCCGAGCTGGCATCATTATTGGAATACCGCCAACGGGGCAGCTGAAGCAGCAGTGATGGCTGAGTTAAACGACTGCGCCCACAATCAGAGGGTGGCGAATCTGGGCTACAAAGGCAATCTATGGGCGGCCGCTTTTTGGAATCCCGATCGAGTGGCCGCGCCCAGTCCCGATAACTATCTCACGTACGACCGCAATGTGGAAGGCCCGCGCGCCCGCTATGGCACTTGGTCTTATGTGGGCACCACGCGGAAAACTTACGATACCCGCGGCAAGTCGAGCTACGTGGGCTGCGTGATCGAAACAGGGAAGCCTGGCAATTGGCAGCTCGATTCCGCATTGCAGGATGCGGGAATGGAAATCCGGGTTGATCCCTCAAAAGATAGCGACACCGAACATCGGGGCCGGATCACTCTGGCTAATGAGGAGTCGGTTACCACCAGCGCGGTTGGGGAACATGCCGCCGCTCTCGGGGCCGTGTCCAAACTGGGAACTTATAATAAGCCTGCGACCGATTGGATCACTCGCCAAGCCTGGCTCATGACGCGGGACCGCATGGTCGGACTGGTCACTCTTGAGGCCGGGGAAGAGTTCACGGGAGCGGGAATTTATGGACGGCTCTTCCTGGTGAGTGGACGGGCCACGTGGGGCGTGCGCAAAGAACTGCAGGAATTGGGCGGAGGCAGTTTTTCTTACGGGGATTTAATCGCGACATTTCACGCACACGATTTTGCGGGCTTTGAGCATGAATACAGCGACGTGATGGGCGGAGGACTGAACCAAAGCAGCGCCAGAAAAGCCTGCCGTCTGATGGTGGTGGATGCGGCTGCCAAGTCGGGTTCCACCACCCTCTACCCCAAAGGCACAATTCATTATTACTTGGTGGAGTTGCGCCCTTCCTCGTCAGCTCCGGCCACGGTCAGCCGCGTGGACGATGCATCCGGCGTGTTGAGCTTCACCGTCCAAGACGGCAGCGGCAGCTATCGTGTGGCCTTCAATCCGACCGATCAACCCGTGACGTTGACTCTGGATCCTTCACAGGTCCTGCACCGGAGCGGAGAAAAGTTCCGGGCCGACTGGTTGAAAGAAGCTGGCGCGGTCGAGTCGGTCGCCCCCATCCCCGCCCCAGCGACATTTGCACTGCCCGCCGGGGAAATTATTTTTGTGAGTGAACGATGAGCGAATCTGAAACCAACGCCATTCAAATGGGCATAAGCGGCGAGGCTCCGCCCCCGCCGGCTCGGCCTCTTCTGCTTCCTGGCTCCCCCTCGCCATGCCGCCTCGCTTTTCCGCAGCAGGGCAACTGGGAAGCCATACCCACTACCAACGAATCCTACGGCTACAAAGAGAACGACCTAACGGCCTTTTCCATTCTGTGATTGTGACCTCATCGCCGTTTCGCCTCCTCATTTTTGCCCTGCTGGCTGCGCTGCCGCTTCTCACGGCGTCCGCCTCCGTGCGCCTCGCGCCCGCCTTTGGCGACCACATGGTTCTCCAGCAAGGGCGGCCCGTCCCCGTCTGGGGCACCGCCGCTCCGGGGCAAAAAGTAACCGTCGCCTTCGCTAGCCAGCAAGTCGCCGCTCTTGCCGACGCCGAGGGCCGCTGGCGGGTCGAACTCGCCGCGCTCGGTGCCAGCGCGGAGGCGCGCACCTTGCTGGTGAGCGTGTGAGATATTTTTGTAACGATGCAGCTTTTGTAATGCTGTGTTGTGCATCTGCAGCTGAGTGTGTGAGATGCTGTTCTGTGGAGTTGCAGTTGCGTGTGTGAGATGCTGTTCTGTGGAGCTGTAGCTCTGCGTTTGTGAAGTTGTGCTATGGAGCTGCAGCTGGGCGT
>JBGSVZ010000001.1:0-69165 GCA_041752695.1 Terrimicrobiaceae bacterium | reverse complement strand
ACGGCCTGAGACGCTCGATCAGCGCAGAACCAATTTCACCCGCTCCCAGAAGGGCCACGGTGGCGCCAAAATTCCCACAACCCTGGGCGGCATCACGGCCCGCGGTGTAAGCCTGGGATAACCGGAAATAACCTTTGTTGGTCAGGAGGATCTGGGCGAGGGCGAACTCGGCAACCGGGACCGCGTTTGCGAAGGAAGCCGCATAGACCTCCACTCCCCGGGAAAGCAGGGGTTTGGCGAAATAGCGAACGGTTCCCGCAGAATAAAAACCGCCCGGAGACTCCACATTGACTTCGCATCTGCCTCCGAAAACGAGGGCAAATTCCAAGTTCCAAAGATAATCTCGATATTCGAAAGGATCTTTGGACCAGGGGGCCGGTTTTCCGGCGAGATGGGATCGGACAGGAACGAAGTGATGGCCGCGAGGCGACCGAGATGCCGCTCTCCAAATACGCCTGAGAGCGCCCACAGTTCACCAATGACGAGCGATGAGGACTTCCGGTGTGGAGACCGTTGGAATCTCTTCAGTTGCATGTACGGATATCGGGATGAGTTCCCCGGGAAACAATGCAAGGAACCAAACTGGGCCGCAAAAGGAACATCACTGAACTCGTTTAGAACACGGTATGGAGCCCCTGCGGGGAAACCTCAACTCATTGGAGCAATCAGGCCAGAGGGATCAACCCCGCAATTCGGCGGTTTGGCGGCCGCGATGTGCTCGGTCTTCACTCTGTGGAAGCCTGCGCCCGGAGCCCTGCCATGGAATCGGCGATGCGCCAAGGGAAGGGCACAGACGTGACAGCGCCTGGAGGGCCCGGACGGCCTCGAAAACTCCTGGGAAGAATATTGACGCTCATGATCGGTTCGCTTAAATATGATCTTCATCGCTCACTGATGTCCTCAATTATGAAAACCAGCCGTCTCCATCGCCTCTTTAATGCCAAATCCAACCGCTGTTTTGACGTCGCCGTGGATCATGGATTCTTCAATGAATTCGGATTTCTGGAGGGCATTGAGAATCTGGAAGCTGCCATCGATATTTTGATTGCGGCCTCGCCGGACGCGATCCAGCTCACGGTCGGTCAGGCCCCCCTCCTCCAATCCCGCCGCGGCCGGGAGAAACCTTCGCTCGTCCTGCGCACCGATGTGGCAAATGTCTACGGGCGGGAACTTCCGCGCACCCTCTTCAGCCGGATGATTGCCAACCCCGTTGAGCAAGCCCTCCGCTTGGATGCGACATGCGTGGTGGTGAACCTTTTCCGCATTCCCAATGAACCGGACGTCACCGCTCAATGCATCGATAATATTCTGGCCATCAAACCGGAATGTGACCGTTGGGGCATGCCCCTGATGGTGGAACCGCTGGTTTTTCAAGGTAACGAAAAAGCGGGGGGATACATGGTGGACGGCGATCCCCAAAAAATCATTCCCCTTGTCCGCCAGGCCGTGGAACTCGGAGCGGACATTATCAAGGCCGATCCGACCGATGATGTCCGCCTCTATCACAAAGTCGTGGAAATCGCCGGTCGCATTCCCGTCCTGGTGCGAGGCGGGGGCCGGGCCCCGGATCAGGAAATTCTCGAGCGGACGGCCGCATTGATCGCACAAGGGGTGGCTGGCATCGTCTATGGGCGCAATGTGATTCAACATCCCAATCCCGGCGGCATGACGCGGGCCCTCATGGCCATCGTCCATGAAGGAGCCACGGCGGATGAAGCGGCAAAATTTCTCAATTAAGAGATCCATGAACAACCCGGTCAGAATTGGAATCATCGGAGGCGGACTAATGGGCCGCGAAGTGGCCAGCGCGCTCGGGCGTTGGTTTGTCCTGGAAAATTTTCCCGTGAAGGCAGAACTCGTTGCAGTCTGCGATCTGGTCGAAAAACAGCGGGAATGGTTCCGCCAGATTCCCACCGTGACTCTTCTCACCGCCGATCATCACGAACTCCTCGCCAGCCCGAAGGTGGACGTGGTTTACGTGGCCGTGCCGCACAACCTGCACAGGGCGCTCTATCTGGACGTCTTGAAAGCGGGCAAGGATCTGCTCGCCGAGAAACCCTTTGGCATGGATCTCGCGGCCGCGCGGGAAATTCGCGATGCCGCGCAGGCCTCAGGGCGATTCGTGCGGTGCAGTTCCGAGTTTCCCTTCCTTCCGGGTGCCCAGCGGGCCTGGCAATTCGCCAAAAGCGACGGGCTGGGGAAAGTGCTGGAAGTCCGCTCCGGATTCCACCACAGCAGCGACCTTGATCCCACCAAGCCGGCCAACTGGAAGCGCCAGAATAAGACCTGTGGCGAAATTGGTGTGATGGGCGACCTTGGCATGCATGCGGTTCACCTCCCCTTCCGACTCGGCTGGAACCCCAAACGCGTTTATGCCCAGCTGCAAAAGATCTATCACGAACGCCCTGACGGAAAGGGCGGAACCGCCGCGTGCGACACTTGGGACAACGCGCTCCTGCACACGGAGGTCGAGATGGACGGCGCGGAAGTTCCTGTGCGATTTGAAATGAAGCGCCTCGCGCCCGGGGAAACCAACACGTGGTTCCTTGAGATTCTCGGGACCGATGGCGGGGTGAAATACAGCACAAAGGAACCCAAGACCCTCTGGACTTTTCAGCGCGGAAAAGAACAAATTTGGCAGCGCACGGATCTCGGCTTTCACGGTCCCTTCCCCACCATCACGGGCGGGATTTTTGAACCGGGCTTCCCTGATTGCTTCCAACAGATGTGGGCGGCATTCCTGGCGGAACGCGCCGGACAGCTCGACGGCCGCTTCGGGTGCGTCACCCCCGACGAAGCCGTCCAGAGCCACCGGCTGTTTGCCGCTGCTCTTGTCTCGCAAAAGGAAAAACGGGCCATCGAAATCGCATGAAACGCAGCGCCATCAATTCCCTCATTGCCGCCGCGCAGGAGTGCTTCCAAATCCACGGCTGGGCCCTTCCGCCCAACGTCCGTTGGGATGTCACCGACTTCGGCTTGGGCGACTGGCGCAAGTTCGGACTGGTCTTAGTCAACCTTGCGGAGGAGCCGGAATATTGCGAAAAACTTATGTATGCACAGGAAGGCATGACGACCCCGGCACACACCCACGCCCGGAAAAAGGAGGACATCATTTGCCGCTGCGGCACCCTTGCCATTCAAGTCTGGGGCCATCATCCGGAAAAAGCCGGACCTCAAACCGTGTCCATTCCCCTGAATCACGAGCCCCACGAGGTGGCCTCGGGTTCTCTCCTCACCCTTGAGGCAGGCTCCCGGGTGACTCTGGTCCCGGGCGTCTATCATGCCTTTTGTCCACTTTCCGCGGAATGCATCATCGGCGAGGTTTCCACCGCCAACAACGACCTCACCGACAACTTTTTTGTGAACCCCGACATCGGCCGCTACCCCGGCATCGAAGAAGACGCTCCCGCGGGAATTCGTCTCATCAGTGAGGGCTGACCATGAACTCTCCAGCAGGCATCGTCTCCGGCGGGAATTGGATCGTTGATAAAATCAAGATCATCGACACCTATCCTCAGCAGGACGCCCTGGCCAATCTGCTCAGCCACTCGGTCTGCAATGGGGGCAGCCCGTTCAACGTCTTGATGGCGCTGGCCAAACTCGGCGCGACGTTTCCGCTGGCGGGGGTCGGCCTGGTGGGCAACGATCCCGACGGCGACTGGATCCGGGAACGCTGCCAGGCGCACGGCATCAACTCTGCGGCCCTGCTCACCCATCCTGAGGCACCCACGTCGTTCACCGACGTCATGACCGTAAAATCCTCGGGGCGGCGGACGTTTTTTCATCACCGTGGGGCTAATGCCTTTCTGGGAGCGGAGCATTTTGACTTCGGCGCTCTTCACGGAAAGATCTTCCATTTGGGATATCTCCTGTTGCTCGATGGCCTGGATCAACCCGATGCCAAATGTGGGACGGTGGCCGGGAGGATCTTGCGGAACGCGTCCCAAGCGGGATTCCAAACGAGCATTGATGTGGTGAGCGAGGACAGTCAGCGGTTTGCCGAAATCGTGCTGCCAACCCTGCCCTACGTGGACTACTGCATCCTGAACGAATTCGAACTCCAGCGCACCTCCGGGGTGACCACGAACGTGGACGGAAAGGCCCACCTTCCCGGCATCCGGGCAGCGGCGGAAAAACTCCTCCAAGCCGGGGTGCGCCGACACGTGATCGTGCATTTTCCCGAGGGAGCCTGCGCACTCTCCGCCGACGGGACCTTTCACCTGCGGGGCAGTGTTCGGTTGCCTTCCTCCCAGATTGCCGGAACGGTCGGGGCAGGTGATGCTTTTGCCGCCGGGGTCTTGCTCGGGTTGCACGAGAATTCTTCCCTGGATGATGCCCTCGCCATGGGAGTCGCCGCCGCCGCCTCCAGCCTGATGAGCAGTACGACATCCGACAGCATTTTGCCCATCGCGGAATGCCTGGCCTTGGAAAAGCTCCACGGAACGCGTACTTTGGACTGACCTCGCATGTTTGCCCAGGAACGCCAAAACGCCATCAAGAAGATCGTTCGCAAGCACCAGCGTTTGAGCTTCGCGGAACTTCAGGATCTGGTGAAAGTCTCTCCAGCCACCCTGCGACGGGACCTGACCGATTTGGAAAAAACGGGGGAAATCATTCGCGTCCACGGCGGCGTGCTCGACCCCGCCTATGTCCGCACGGAGGTTTCTTTCGATGAAAGACTGCTGCGCAATCACGCGGCCAAAAAAGCCATTGCCTCCCGTGCGGCCGCCCTGGTGCCGTCGGGCTTCAGCGTCTTTGTGGACGCGGGTTCGACCTGTCTGGAAGCCGGCCGCGTGCTGCTCTCGCGCCAGGATGTTCGTGTCATTTCCCATTCGGTCGCGCTGACCGCGATCTCCCTGCACGGACAGGCGGATTTTCTCTGCATTGGCGGAGAATTGCGACGCGTCAGTGGGGCGTTGGTCGGGGGCGGAGCTTTGGGTGCGCTGAGCCGCCTTCGAGTGGACCTGGCTTTCCTTGGTGCCTCCGGAATGACCCGGGAGGGGTGTTCGACCACCGAGCTTTCCGAGGCGGAAATGAAACGCGCCATCCTGGAGCGATCTGCCCGCCGAGTCCTTCTCGCGGATGTTACAAAATGGCCGGAGTCGAGCACGGTGCAATTTGCCACGTGGCCCGAGATTCACGATCTCGTCACCGACCAGGAACTCCCCCCCAAGGATGCAAAAGCCTTGCGCCAGTCAGGTGTTGCTCTCCATGTCGCAGCCAGCTGAGGGCACCAACTGCCCGTCGGAGGCGCCGGTCATCCCGCCCGCTCCCTAAAGCGGACGGCAAGATCCAGCCGCTACGGAAGTGCGTTTTCGAGAAGGGCGGCAAGACGCCAGCCACCCTTGGCGATCTGACCGGCAACCACCTCCCCCGCCCAGTCCACGTAACTTGGGTTGTCAGGCAGGGATTTTTCCCTGGCGAAACCCGAGGCAACAACGACTCCGCGATCCTCCCGGCATTGCACGCCGAAGTATTCCAGACGCGCATGGGCTTGACGGGCGATCGGAAGAATTTCGTTGGCCCAGATCTCCGCCCATGCTTCCGGATCTTTCCCCACCATCGCATTCCAGCCGGGCGGCTCCTTCCCGACCAATTGGGCGGCAATTTCCGAGGGAAGAAATTCCGTGGAGCGCCCAGGATTTTCCCGGATAATTTCCCCGCCAATTCGAGCAATGGCGGCCGTGGCTGCGGAACCGTCCCAGAATCCGTGCAAGGTGATCCGTTTGTGGGGATTCGTCGGATCGACCGCCTCCTGGAGAATGAGAAAGAAGGTATTTCCACCTTGATTGGTGACGGGTTCCTGGACGCCGAGCGCATCGGGATCCACCGGGTTGCCCTGGCGGTCAAAAAATTCTGCGCCCACATGGAGGGGCTGATGGAGATCACCCACAAAATGAGCGAGAAGAATAATCGCCACCGCCTTGGTAATCTTGCGGGGATTCTCCGCGGGCACGCGCTCGGCGAGAACATCCTGGCAATACGCAATCATCCGCACGAGATCCCATTTCGAGCGACCGACTTTGCCTTGATCGTAGCGGGTATGGCCCATGAGCGGGATGTTGGTGTAATGAAACCAGTGGTGCGACGGCACCGCATCCGAGTCATCTTCCGAGCGCGGTGTCTGCGCCGGAGGGTTGGCCTTCCAAAATTCCCGAAGCTGTTTTTCGATCCCCGGATGCCCGGGAAGATGAAAACCGCCGGGAGCATCAGCGCCGTATTTGTCCCAAGCTTTAATTTCGTCCGGCAGCACGGCGGCACGGGAAAGACTGAGACCGTCAAGCAATGCGGTGACTTTCGGTCCTGTGGGCCTGCCAGCCAGACGGGCGTCGGCAATGGCTCCGACCAATGCGTGACCTTCCGCCCCATAAGCAAAACCGACTGATCGGCTGAAAAACAGGACGACCAGAAAAACAAGGACGAGCTTTTTCATCAGAGATAAACACCGCTCGTCTTCCTTCACTCCCAAGAATCAACAATCCGGCCAGCCAACCATCAGGCCTTCGCATGAAAAATGCAATTGTCCTGCCGCGGATTCCACGGAACCCTGCGGCAGGTCATTTCCGCGCATGCCAACAATACTCTCCCTCGATCCCGTCGCCCGCCAGACTTGGAGCCCGGTGGCATTGTCCCGTGACCTCAAAATGGGCGACCGGCAGGCCGGCGTGCTGCTCGGGGAAGAAATCGTTCTTTGGCGGGGGTCCGGCGGCCCTCACGCTTGGCTGGATCTTTGCGTCCACCGTGGTGTGCGTCTCTCGCTGGGAAAGGTCGTGGACAATTGCTCGCTCCGCTGCGCGTACCACGGATGGACCTATGACGAAACCGGCCAATGCGTGGCCATGCCCGCCCATCCCTCGCTCAAGCCCCCGCCGAAAGCAAAGGCCCGGATATTAGTCTGCCAGGAACGCGCCGGGCTCATCTGGACGGCGTTGGAAAGCCCGCAGGCCCCGGTTCCCCAGCTCGCGGAAGAGGCGGATTCCACCTTTCGTGCGATTCCCTGCGGCCCCTATGTTTCCGCCGCCGGAGCGCCGCGGCTGATCGAAAATTTCCTCGATGTCGCCCACCTGCCGATCGTCCACGAAGGGTGTCTCGGTATGCCGGATCGGGCGGAAATCTTGCCCTACGACGTCGAGTGGAGAAACGGCCGCCCGTTTGCGGGGGAGATCCGGATTTTTCAGCCCAACCCGGAGGGCCTCGAACGCGCGGGAGAGGTCTCCTACGAATACGGCGTGCTTTCTCCCTTCACGGTGTATTTGCGCAAACGTCTGGCGGACGGAAAGTGTTTCACCCTGCTCTTTGCCGTGTCGCCCGTCTCTGCCGTGGCCAGCGTGGCCTATTTCACCGTCTTCCTGAACTACGGCGATCCGGCCGACAACGCCGGGATCGCGACCTTTCAGGATCGCATCTTCGCGCAAGACCAGCCGATCGTTTCGTCCCAGCGCCCCGAAAAACTTCCCCTCGATCTTGCAGAGGAACTTCACCTTCCCTCCGACCGCCTCGCCATCGCCTACCGCCAATATCTGCGCCGACTCGGCCTAACGTTCGGAACCGCCTAGTTCACTCCGTCAACCCCCCGTCACTCCCTCCAGCAGGAAAAGGTCCTGTTACAATAAATGTCCCACCTGGGACATCTATTGTAAAAATGAAATTGGCGGGGAGAACGCGGGGGGGGGAGAAAAGAACTTCCGAATTGCAGGGATTTGGGGATGATACGGGGATGAGGTTGCGGTTCAAGCGTCCATGACAAATTCACCACCCTCGCCGGGGGCCCGTTTGCGGGCCGCTCTCACTGTCGAACGGCCCTTGCAAGTCGTGGGGGTGGTCAACGCCTATTGCGCGATGCTGGCGGAGCGAGCGGGGTTCCGGGCGCTATACCTTTCGGGGGCGGGGGTGGCCAACGCGTCGTTTGGACTGCCCGATCTTGGCCTGACGGGGCTCGGCGACGTGTGCGAAGACATCCGCCGCATCTCGCAGGCGAGCCCATTGCCGCTGCTGGTGGACGCCGACACGGGATGGGGCGGAGCGTTGATGATCGCGCGCACCATCCGCGAGTTTTCCAAATCGGGAGCGGCGGGCTGCCACCTGGAAGACCAAGTGCAGGCCAAACGCTGCGGTCACCGTCCCGGCAAGGAACTCGTCGGTGTTTCCGAAATGTGTGACCGGATCAAGGCGGCGACGGACGCCCGCACCGACTCTCATTTTGTCATCATGGCCCGGACCGACGCGCACGACAGCGAGGGGCTGACCGCCGCCATCGAGCGGGCTCAAGCCTACGTGGCGGCGGGGGCCGACATGATTTTTGCCGAGGCGCTGACCACGCTCGACGAATACCGCGCGTTCACCGTGGCATTGGGGACGATTCCTGTGCTGGGCAATATCACGGAATTCGGGCGCACACCGCTTTTCACCCTAGACGACCTTCGCGACGCGGGCGTGCAACTGGCTTTGTATCCGCTAAGTGCCTTTCGGGCGATGAGCCGGGCCGCCACCACGGTGTATGAAACGATCCGTGCCGAGGGATCGCAAAAGAATGTCCTCGACCTCATGCAAACTCGTCAGGAGCTCTATGAGGTGCTCGGCTACCATGCCTACGAAGACAAACTTAACGCTTTGTTCGCCGAAAAAAAAGACCCCGCCCGTCATGAGTGATCCCACCCCCACCCCTTTCAAAGCTAAAAAATCCGTGGCGCTTTCCGGCGTTCCCGCCGGCAACACCGCACTTTGCTCGGTCGGCCGCAGCGGCAACGACCTGCACTACCGTGGCTACGATATCCTGGATCTCGCGACGCATTGCGAATTCGAGGAAGTGGCCCACCTCCTAGTGCACGGCAAACTTCCCACCGCCTCTGAACTGGCCGCCTATAAAAACAAACTCAAATCCCTGCGCGGCCTGCCCGTTGTTCTGCGCACCATCCTGGAGGCTCTTCCCGCCGCTTCGCATCCGATGGATGTACTGCGAACCGGCGTTTCCGCCCTCGGCTGTGTGTTGCCGGAACGGGAAACCCACGACGCCGCTGGCGTCCGCGATATTACGGACCGCTTGCTGGCGTCGCTGAACTCCATGCTGCTCTATTGGTATTACTTTTCCCAGCACGGTCGGCGGATCGAAGTGGAGACGGATGACGATTCCATCGGCGGACATTTCCTGCATCTGCTGCACGGCAGGGCCCCTGATCCTTCCTGGGTCAATGCGATGCACATTTCCCTCATTCTCTATGCCGAGCACGAGTTTAACGCCTCCACCTTCGCCACCCGCGTGATCACCGGTACGGCCTCCGACGTCTACTCCGGAATCACAGGAGGCATCGGGGCGCTTCGAGGCGCCAAGCATGGTGGGGCCAACGAATTCGCCTTCGACATTCAGAAACGCTACGCCACTCCCGAAGAGGCGGAAGCTGACATTATGCGGCGCCTTGCCACCAAGGAAGTGATCATCGGATTTGGTCACCCGGTGTACACGGTGTCCGATCCTCGCAATGCCGTGATCAAAAAGGTGGCCCACGACCTTTCCCTCGCGGCGAAAGACTTGAAGATGTTTGCCATCGCGTCGCGCATTGAGGAGGTGATGGGAAGGGAGAAAAAAATGTTCCCGAATCTCGATTGGTTCAGCGCGGTTTCCTACCACATGTTGGGCGTTCCGACCTTGATGTTTACTCCGCTCTTTGTCATTGCCCGCACCTCCGGCTGGGGAGCCCACATTTTGGAACAGCGCGCCGACAACAAAATCATCCGGCCCAGCGCCAACTACACCGGTCCGGAAGACCGGGAATACCTTCCCCTCGAAAAACGCTAATGTCTCATCACGACCTCTCCGATGCCTCGCGTCCTGACCCCGACGCGCTCTTCACCCAAATTGCCGATTACGTTCTCGCGACGGATGCGATCACCGGGGAAGAAGCTTTTGACACCGCCCGCCTTTGTCTGATGGACACACTGGGCAGCGGGTTGCTTGCCCTGAATTTTCCCGCCTGCACCAAGCTTCTCGGCCCGATCGTACCCGGCGCGACGATGCCAGGCCGCGGCGCACGGGTGCCCGGCACCGCCTACGAACTCGATCCGGTGCAGGCCGCGTTCAACATCGGCGCGATGATCCGCTGGCTGGATTTTAACGACACCTGGTTGGCCGCCGAGTGGGGGCATCCTTCCGACAACCTGGGCGGCATTCTGGCGGTCGCCGACTATCTCAGCCGGGGCGGGGAAAAATCGCTCACCATGCGCGACGTCCTGCTCGCCATGATCCAAGCCCACGAAATCCAAGGCGTGCTCGCGCTCGAAAACAGCTTCAACCGCGTCGGCCTCGATCACGTGCTTTTGGTGCGGATCGCCTCCACCGCGGTTGTCACCCGGCTGCTGGGCGGGACGCGCGACCAGATCATGAACGCGGTGTCCAACGCCTTCCTCGACGGTGGGGCGTTGCGCACCTATCGCCATGCTCCCAACACGGGGTCACGGAAAAGCTGGGCCGCGGGCGACGCCACCAGCCGCGCGGTGCGTCACGCTCTCTTTGCCCTCCAGGGAGAGATGGGCTATCCGAGTGCGCTCAGTGCGAAAGGGTGGGGCTTTCAGGATGTCCTCTTCAAAGGCCGGCCCGTCACGATGCCGGCCCAGGGCTTGGGCACGTATGTGATGGAGCATGTGCTTTTTAAACTCTCGTTTCCCGCGGAATTTCACGCGCAAACCGCCGTGGAAGCTGCTGTCACTTTACATCCCCAGGTCGGCCACCGGTTGGCCGATATCGAGAGGATCGTCATCGAAACCCAGGAGAGTGCGAAGAGGATCATCGACAAGACCGGCCCTCTCGACAATCCCGCCGACCGCGACCACTGCCTTCAATACATGGTCGCCGTTCCTCTCGCCAAGGGTTCCCTGGTGGCCGAGGATTATGAAAACTCCGTGGCCGCGGATCCGCGGATCGATGCTCTTCGCGCCAAGATGGAAGTGGTGGAGAATTCCGCCTACACCCGTGACTACCTGGATCCCGCGAAGCGCTCCATCGGCAACGCCGTGCAGGTGTTTTTCCGCGATGGCAGCCGGACCGATCAGGTGGCGGTGGAATACCCCATTGGTCACCGCCGACGGCGCACCGAGGGCATTCCGGTTTTGCGGGAGAAGTTTGAAAAAAATCTCCGTGGACGCATTCCCGAGCCGCAGGCAAATACGATTCTCGTGCTTTGCCAAGAGCCCGGGACGCTTCAGAAGACCAACGTGAGGGAGTTTATGGATTTGTTTGTCGTGGAGCAGTAAGACCGATTTTCCGTACCTCACCCAGCAAATCGGCGGAGGGCTCGGCCCCTTTCGACTCCGGGGCGTCAGTAACTCCCCGCCAGGGACCTCACGGTGAGGGCCCGCTTCAATTTTCCTGGGGTGGTGAGTTTTTGGGTCACCACCCGCACAGTGCGCGGTTCGTTGGGATAGAGGTCGAAGAAGTTATCAAGGGCTTTGTGAGGGACGCCTTCGATTTCGAACTGAACCTGATGGTGGAAGGCGGGCGAGTCAAACGTGAGGTCGAAGGCGTTTCCCGAAACCCCTGAAATCTCCACCGAGACGGGCTCCTTCGGCAGTTCCATGAACCGCGGTGCCGTGAGAAACACCGTACCGCCCGAAAACTGGCCATCGTCGGTCTGCAGGCCAATGCGGAGGTAAATATTTCGCGCGCCGTAAGTTTTCATCGCCTTGGCAAAATCAAGGGTTTTTTGGCGTTTCGCTTCGTCCGGACGCAAGGCCACGCGCTTCTCACCGCCTTCCAGAATGCGGCCGTCGAGATGTCGGAGACTCCATTGGATCAGGCCGGAGGTTTTTTTCAAACCGTCGTAAACCGTGTGCAGATGCATCTCTCCGATGGTACTCCGGATGGAATTCCCGATGTGCGTTTTTTCGTCCCCGGGAAGATGGGCAGAGAGCAGAAGCGGTGCGAAGAAACGCCGAGCGGCGTAATGCAGCGCCTTCCATTTGCCACTGATTGCCCCCTGGGCCATTCCAGAATGTTTCCCTGCTTGGGAACTTTCGCTATCGCGAAGGAATTCGATACTGCTCCACGAGAAGACCGGCCAGCAGTCATTAAGTTGCCAATAGAGGGCCCCCATGGTGCGCGGCATGTTTCGCCGAAAATGCTCGATGCCGACTTTCATGCAGTGGGCCTGATTGAGCTGCGAAAGGTACGCCAGCGAAGCATAGTCCTTGGGCATGCGATAAAGCCGGGAGACGTAGTCGAGGATGATCAGGTTGCCCGCGCCGTTTTTCTGATGATTTTCCATCGCGGGACCAAAGACATTAAAGTCCTCGGGGCGGCAGAAAGTCGCTGCGACTTCCGGCGAACTGTAGGACTGCATGCCAAACTCCGAGCAGAAGCGGAAATTTTTTTCCTCGTATCGTTTCACCGGCTGGCGCGAGTGCCAGACGTCCCAGAAATGCGAGTCGCCCGCATTTTCGTTATTGTGGCCCTTTTCGTACCCCTCCGGATTGTGGGGCGAGCTCGGCCAATAGGGGGTCACTCCATCATACGCCGACACGGCCGCCGGCAGGATTTTGTAAAAGATATCGTCGTAGGCCTTCTTGCGTTTCGCGGTCTGGAGGATCTCCTTGGGCATCTGCTCGATCTCATTGTTGCCGCACCAGAGGGCGAGACAGGCGCGGTTGGCCAGATGTTTTACCCATTGGATGGCCTCCGCCTTGACCGATTTGAGATAGGCTGGGTCCCCAGGATAGAGGGCACAGGCGAACATAAAATCCTGCCAAACCAGCAGGCCCTTCTCGTCGCAGAGATCATAAAAATCGTCCATCTCGTAGATGCCGCCACCCCAGACGCGGATCATGTTCATGTGCGCCTCGACGGCACTTGTGAGCAAATCGTCATACAAAGTGTGGTCCACTTCGGAGACAAAGCTGTGGGCCGGGATCCAGTTCGCGCCCTTGGCAAAGATGGGGCGTCCGTTGACGACAAATTGGAAGCTTTCCCCCCATTGGTCCGTGTGCCGATCGAGCACAATGGTGCGCAAACCGATGCGTTCGCACCACGTGTCCAGCACGAGACCGTCCTGCACGAGTTCCAGCCGGACAGTGTAAAGCGGCTGGTCACCGTAGCCGTTGGGCCACCAAAGTTGGGGGTTGCGAATGGTGCATGGTCGATTGCTGATGGTGGCCACAGCCTTGCCATCGAGGGTTATGGTCCCGCGAATTTCGGCCCGGGCCTTGTTGGCAAGAGTCGATAAAATGTCTAAATCGACCACGCCTTTCCGATGAGCCTGCCGGATGTGAACGGTTTCGAAGCGATTGGCCGACCATCCTTCCAGATGGATGGCTTTGTAAATTCCCGCGGTGGCGAAGCGCGGGCCCCAATCCCAGCCAAACGAACATTGTTCTTTGCGGAGGAGGGAACTCCCGCTCACCGGATCGTTCCACTCTTTAAAATCCGAGGGCTTCTGTCGCGAGCGGATGAAATCCATGGGACTGGCAAAATCAATCTCGAGCACATTCTCGCCGTGGCGAAGACATTCCTTAATCGCGAGACGGTGACTCAGGAACATGTTCTCCGTCCGCGCAATCTTCCGGCCGTTGAGGCGGATTGTCGCGAGCGTATCAAGGCCCCCGGCCACAAGGTCGATGTGCTCGTTGGCGAGCAGATCGGCATCCACCGTAAACTGACACCGATAGCTCCAAGCGCGCTCCTCGATCCATTGCAACTCGGTCTCGTTCGAGCCCCAGAAGGGATCGGGAATCAGCTGATGGCGAAGAAGGTCGGTGTGGATGCAGCCGGGAACTTTGGCCGGCAGCCACTGGCGCGAAGCCGGTTCAAAAAACTCCCATGGTGCGGAGTGGAGGCAGGAGACGGTTTTCATGAAAAAGACGAAGGGATGGAATTTCAGCGGGCCAGAGGACGGGTGAACCACTCGGACAAACGAGAGTGCAATTTTTTACCCTCAGGAACTTCGTAGGGCGATGCAAAATGGGCGGCCGTGCGGGTAAACAGTTCACAAGGTTCGGGGATGGCATTATGCACCGCGAACTGTCCCGGGGGAGGCACTGCGGGATCGAAAACCGCCGCCGCCACGAAAACGGGAATGGTGATATAGCCGGCGGCCGTTGCCGCATCAAAATAGGCCAGCACGTCAAGTACCTCGGGGTGTTTGCGCCAATGGCGGCGCACTGCCGCGCCGCTGCCCGTGCAGGGAAGGGTCACCCGGAGCGGATGATTCCCGAAGCTGGGCACATCCAGAAACGCCGTGCGAAATCGGTCCTCCCAAGGCACTGCGAGTGCCCCCATGCCTCCGCCGAAACTCCCGCCCAGATATCGCAAATCCTCCCCCGCCTTGGGGTATAACTCCAAGAGTGCCGAGGCCGCCGCCCAAACGTCCGCGACACACCCGCGATGCACATAGGTCGCGCGCGTTTTGATCCCATGAACGACGTGCGCCATGGCGTCACCCGGGATGTCCTTCCGGGCGGAGAGATTAAACCCCCTCGCGCAGGGAAAAATCGCCGGACCCGCTGGGCCGGGCAGGCCGAAGTCCGGAGCGCCCCGTCCGCCATAACCATGATAGACCACCGCCCCGCATTGCCGCGACCCGTCTTTCGGCACGGTGACCCAGGCCCCAATCCGCACGCCATCAAGCGAATCGAAGGCGACTTCGAACAGTTTGTGGCTCGCCCGAGGACTGGAGACTTCGCGCTTCTCGAGGCGCAGAGGAACGGCCATCGCCTCCGTCCGCGTTCCCCGCCAGAAGTCGACAAAGTCGTCGGGGCCCTCCGGAGCAGGCACTTTTAACAGCCGTTCCAAATCATATCCATAAGTGGGATCGAAGGGGAACGAGTGCTCCAGACCGGGAACGGGGTTGCGCATGAAAGGGTGCGAGTAAAAGCGCGCCCTGCCGGACCGCAAAGAAAAATTACTGGGGAGCGGGGAATAACTGTTGAATTTCCTCCGAACAAAGACTAATGCTCCTCTCTCAGACATGCTTCATCTCGTCTCCGTTAAAGTTTCCATCGTCTCCAAGGCCGTAATTGGCCCGGGGACCGTGTGCTTTTTACGGAGTTGATCAAATAATCACCCAAAAAAACCCACGGTCCCGTTCTCGGCCGTGGGATTTTTCATTTCCAGGGTCAATGACGGCTCGCGGGTTTGCCAAACACAAATCCATGAATCCACCGACAGAAAACTACACGCCGGGCCACACTCCCAGCGCGACTGCCTTCCTGGCAGCTCGCGATCTGGACAGCCACGGCTTTTTCCTCACGCCTTTGCTTCAACCGGGCTTCGACGTCCTCGACGCCGGTTGCGGCCCCGCCACGATCACGACGGGAATCGCCGAAATGGTTTTCCCCGGCCGGGTGATGGCCATGGACCTGTCCGGCCCGCAACTTGAGCGCGCCCGCCGTCTGGCGGAGGGGCGGGAAATCCTGAACCTCGATTTTGTGGCCGCTTCCGCGTACGAGATGCCATTCGCCGATCATTCGTTCGACGTGGTGTTTTCCCACGCCTTGCTGGAACATCTGGGGGATCCCGAACGTGCTCTCACGGAACTTCACCGCGTGACCCGACCGGGTGGATTCATCGGGCTGTGCAGTCCGGATTGGGACGCGGTGGAACTGGATCCCCTGCCGAAAAAAGTGGGCCAAGCCATCCGTGCCTATCGCGACCTCCTGGAGCACAACGGGGGCAATACCCGGGCCGGCGCCCAACTGCGCGACTGGCTCACCCGCGCCGGGTTTACTCCTCTGGCTTGCGACAGCTGGAGTGAGGAATGCGAGGATGTGGCTCAGATGGCTGAATATCTCGCACTGCCCTTGGAAACCGCCGGTCAGTTCCACCACGCCCTCGCCCTGCGCGAATGGGCGCAGGAGCGCGAAGCGCATTTCCGGCTCGCTTGGAAATACGCCACCGGAGTACGGGCCGACGAAGCGCGCTTCCACCGCCATGGAACTGAGTGAAGCCAACCGGGTGGCCGGGTTTTATCCCCGGCACTCGATCACTGCGTAGAGCCCGTGTTCGTCGCGATAATGCACCCGGGTTTCGGCAAAACCGGCGGCGTCAGCCATGCAGGCATAGTCTTCGCAGGACTCGGGATAGTCGGCGCCAAACACATGGTCACGAACGGCGGCGCGTTCTTTGATGGCCAATGCCGTCCACTCCTCGACGACCACACTCCACCAGCGAACCAGCACCTGATCACGGCTTTCGCCAGGTGTCATGATCGGTTCATAAAACAGGAGACTTCCGCCGTCCGCGAGATGGCGGCGCAGGATGGGCAGGAAGGTTTCCTTTGCGCTGCGGGGGAGATGATGGAGCGAGAGGCCGATAAAAATCAGGTCGTGCTGGTTCTCGTCCTCCCCCAGCACTTCCCCAAAATCTCCCGCCGTGAAAACCCTCTCGCACGGCAGATCCGCCAGGTTTCTCCGCGCCAGGTCCAGCGCGACGGGCGAGAGGTCGACGGCCTCGTAGCGACTAACCGGACGGCCCGCCAAAACCTGGGCGGTCCACGCCGCGTCACCTGCCCCGAGATCCAAAAAGCGGAACGGGCGGTCAAAGCGATTCAGAACCTCGGCCAGCACCGCATAAGCTTCGCGGTGATGCAGGTAATTATGCCGGACGACCTTTTGGTAAATGCCCCACTGGTCGAAAAATTCGCGCACGGCCTCCACATCCTCGCTCCGATCCGACTCGAGATGGGTCATGCCATAATGGCCCGGGCTACCTCCCCGGCTTTGTCGGGTCCGAATAACGCCGCGACGAGGGCAAGACCGAAGTCCACCGCTGTCCCCGCGCCACGCGAAGTGATCACGAGGCCATCCTGCACCACCCGCTCGTCGCCCAGCGCATCCGGCAGCTCGCCCCACACGGAGAAATGCGCGGTGAATCTTTTTCCCTCCAGCACCCCCGCATCACCGAGCACGGTCGGGCCGGCACAGATCGCGGCGACGGGTTTGCCCCGCCCGATAAACTCCCGTGCCAGCCGCGCCGCCCGGCCATCGGTGCGCAGGGCAGCCACTCCGGGACCACCGGGAATCACCAGCAGATCAAAATCACCGGACTCCACCTCCGCCAGGGCCGCGTCGGGTTTCAGAGTGATCTCGCTACGTCCTGTCACCCAAGGCTCCCCCTGGAGAGATGCGACGACCACCTCTGCGCCGGCGCGGCGGAGAAGGTCAATCGGCGTGACCGTTTCGATCTCTTCAAACCCCGGAGCCAACACGCAGAGAACGCGGCGTTTCATGCATCCGCGGCATGCGCCATCAATTCTTCCAGCGAGACAAACTCCAGCGCAGAGGCATGTGTGGCTTCCAGAATAAGGGCGGGCGCGGCCCCGGCGTGGAGAGCCTCAACCCAGCGCTCCATGCAAATGCACCACCGATCTCCCGGCTGCAGTCCGGGAAACTCCATCTCCGGCCGCGGCGTTGAAAGGTCGTTGCCTGCCTGGAAGGAAAATTCCAAAAACTCCGCCGTCATGACCGCACACACCGTATGCAACCCAAAATCTCCGGGGCCGGTGTGGCAATAGCCATCCCGGTAATACCCGGTCATCGGGCTCGTGCAGCAACATTGCAATTCTTTGCCCAAAACGTTCGATGCCATGGCGGGATGTTGATCGGCGGGGAGGCGTTCGCACAGAGGAAAATTCCCGCGAATTAAGGGCCTTTCCTTCCACCGACCGACCTGTCGTTGGGTCGGAGGCTTCTCGCCCGACCTCAACGATTTAACCCAGATCGTTCTCCAGGACGATGCGATAGCGGGCCTTGCCGGAGCGGAGGTGATCGAGGGCTTCGTTCACTTTCGACATCGGGAAAAATTCGGTCGTCGGGGCGATGGCATGGCGGGCGCTAAAGGCCAGCATGGCGTCAATCGCCCCAGGGCTGCCGGTGGGCGAACCGGAAATTTCTTTTTGCCCAAAGATCAGACTAAGCGCCGGGACGGCCATCGGTTCCAGCACGGCGCCGACCCCATGCAGACGACCCTTGGGAGCGAGCGTCCCAAGCAGACCGGCGACGTCCTGGGGAGCATTGATCGTCGAGATGATGAGATCGAGGCTTCCGGTGAGGGCCTTCAGGGCACCTTCGCGTTTGGTATTGTGAACGTGGTGCGCGCCGAGCTGGCGGGCCTCCGTTTCCTTGGTGTCACTCGTTGTGAAGGCATGGACCTCGCAGCCCCATTTGTTGGCAAACTGCAGGGCAAGGTGCCCCAGACCGCCGATGCCGATGACTCCCACCCGGGCAGTGGGCAGAATATTGTGGATCAAGAGCGGAGCAAAAACCGTGATCCCCCCGCACAACAATGGCCCGGCCTTGGTCAGTTCAAGCGCATCGGGAAGCGGACGCACCCATGTCCATTGGGCGCGCACCCGATCGGCAAATCCTCCGTGGCGACCAACGATGGTGCCTTGCGCGGTCGCGCAGAGGTTGTGGTCTCCGGAAATACACTGGGGGCAGGAAAGGCAACTTTGTGCCGTCCAGCCCAGACCCACCCGCTGGCCAATTTTCAGCCCCTTTGCCTCGCGACCCAGAGCAATGACCGTCCCCGTGACCTCATGACCGGGCACAAAGGGAAACGCCGACATACCCCAGTCGTTGTCGAGCATCGAGAGATCGGAGTGGCAGATGCCACAATGCGATACCTTGATTTCGACCTCCTCGGCTTTAAGATCGCCGGGATCAAATTCAAAGGGTTCGAGGTTTCCGCGGGCGGACTTGGCGGCGTAGGCGTGAATTTTGGACATGGTGATCGGTTGGGTAGTCCATACCCTTAGCACGATCCCCGCCGAACCGCTAACCCGTCATCGCGGACCAGCAAAGACCAGGCGTCAGGGCATCGGCGGGGACTTCCTCAGATGGGAGCCATGGCGGCGGCTTGCCGACGGCCGTGCAGCACTTCTGCGCGATTCACCGCATTGACATAGGCACGCGCGCTGGCCTCGATCACGTCGGTGCTGGCCCCTTTGCCGGTGATGAGTTCGCCGTCACCAAAATCCACCTTTAGTGTCACTTCGCCAAGGGAATCACGGCCATGCGTGACGGCCTCGACGCTGTATTGGGCCAGGTGGCCGGTACGATTCACGATACGATCAATGGCTTGCATGGCAGCATCCACGGCGCCGTTGCCGGGGCTCGAATCCTGCAGAGTCTCTGACTCTTTTTTGAGGCGGACGGTGGCCGTCGGGATCGTGGTCGAACCACTAGTGACGTGGATATAATCCAGCGAATAGGTTTCCTGATCGCCGGAAATGGAATCTTCCACCAGCGCAGCCAGGTCGTCGTCATAGACGAATTTCTTTTTGTCCCCGACTTCCTTGAAACGCTCGAACACGCCGGCGATCTCGGAATCCGTCAAACGGAAGCCCAGATGTTCCAGACGCGCGACCATGGCGTGACGGCCGCTGTGTTTGGTCAGGGGCAACTCGGTGCCGCCCCAGCCGACTTCCTGCGGGTCCATGATTTCGTAGGTCTCGCGTTTTTTCAGGATGCCGTCCTGATGAATGCCCGAGCTGTGGGCGAAGGCATTCTCGCCGACGATGGCCTTGCTGCGGGCGATGTGGAGACCGCTCATGCGGCTGATGATGCGGGACGTTTTCAGAATCTCGCGGGTGACGATGCCGGTGTGCAGGCCTCCGTAAAAATCGCCCCGCGTTTTGATCGCCATCACGACCTCTTCCAACGCGCAGTTGCCGGCGCGTTCCCCGATGCCGTTGAAAGTGCCTTCGACCTGGCGTGCTCCGGCGTGGACGGCGGCGAGGGAATTGGCCACGGCCAGACCCAGATCGTCGTGGCAATGCACGCTGATCACCGCGTCATCGATGTTCTTCACATTGCTGCGCAAATAGGTAATCAGCGCCGCGTATTGTTCGGGCACGGCAAAGCCGACTGTGTCGGGAATATTGACCGTGGTTGCGCCCGCTTCGATGGCGGCCTCGACGACACGGGCCAAAAATTCCGGTTCGGTGCGGGAGCCATCCTCGGGAGAAAATTCCACGTCCTTCACCAGGGATTTCGCGCGGCGGACGCCTTCGATGGCCATGCGGATAATTTCTTCCTCGGCCTTCTTCAGCTTGAACTCGCGGTGGATGGCGGACGTCGCCAGAAAAACATGGATGCGACCGCGTTCGTCGGCAGGTTTGACAGCGGCACCCGCCGCATCGATATCCTTCGCCACGCAGCGGGCGAGGCCACAGATGACCGGACCCTGGATTTCGGTGGCGATGGAATGAACGGCTTCGAAGTCCCCGTCGCTGATGACGGGGAAGCCGGCTTCGATCACGTCCACATTGACGCGCGCCAGCTGGCGGGCGACCTCCATTTTTTCGCGCAGGTTCATGCTGGCGCCGGGGCATTGTTCGCCGTCGCGCAGCGTGGTATCAAAAATAATTACTTTGTCAGACATGAGATTAAGAGAGTTGTCCGGCGGAAATCGGGAGAAGGCCGCGGCACACACCGCGCCCGCCGGGAACGCAGCCTGAACCGCTAGGAAAGGAGGAGAAGTCGGCTCGGGAGCAACCCGAGTCGAGGAGCGCGCAGAAGAATGCTCGCGGATGGCGACATGGGGGAAAAGCTAGCCCGGGAGCGGGGAAAGGCAAGTAATATTGAACTGCCGCCATGCACGAACCATTGCATCCCGCAGCCTCGCCACCTATGATCTACGGGATGCACCGGCGCTGGATTTTCCCCTCAACCGCACGCGAACTTGCCGTGCAGCGGCTGGGCCGCGACCTTGGCATCCCGGAATTTCTGGCGCGGGTCCTGACGCGGAACGGCTTCGAAAACTCGGAAGGGGCGGTGGATTTCCTCCAGCCCAAGCTGCGCAATCTGGGCGATCCATTTCTCCTTCCCGACATGGAGAAGGCGGCCCCTCGCGTCGTGGAGGCAATCAAACGCCGGGAGCGTATTGTCCTTTACGGCGACTACGATGTGGACGGGGTCACCTCGCTCACGCTGCTCAAGCGCGTGATCACCACCCTGGGCGGGACGGTCGCCTGTTTTCTACCCCTGCGGGCGGAGGAAGGCTACGGGCTGAGCGCATCCGGGGTGGAGCGATGCTTTGAGGAACATGCTCCGCAGCTTTTGCTGGCGGTCGACTGCGGGACAAACTCGACGGTCGAGGCCGCCAACATTCGGCAACGTGGCGCCGATCTGATTATTTTGGATCACCACGAACCCTCGGGTTCCCGGCCCGATTGCGTGGCCCTGGTGAATCCCAAATTCGGGACCGATTACCACTACCTCTGCAGCGCGGGCGTGGCGTTCAAACTTGCCCACGCCCTGCTCAAACTGGCCCCAGACACGCGGGTTGATCTGAAAGAGTATCTCGACATCGTGGCCCTGGCGACCGTGGCCGACCTGGTCCCACTGGTGGCGGAAAATCGCATCCTGGTGCACCGCGGACTTGAGCAGATGGCCCGCACCCGGTGGCCGGGTCTTTCGGCCCTGATGGCAGTGGCGGGGGTGAAGACCCCCATCCGGGGCAGTGACATCGGGTACCGGCTGGGTCCACGGATCAATGCCTCGGGCCGCCTCGGAACCGCCTTGGAATCGTTGCATCTTCTCCTTACGGACGACCCCGCGGAGGCCACCCGCCTCGCCAACAGTCTCGACCTGCAAAATCGCGAACGGCAAAACGTCGAGCGCTTGTTAAGCCAGGAAGTCGAGGCCTGGGTGGGAGAAAACTTTCAGCCCAAGCGCGACGCCAGCATCGTGGCGGGCCGCCGCGACTGGCACCACGGTGTGCTCGGAATCGTGGCTTCGCGCATCATGCGACAGCACCACCGCCCCACCCTCCTGGTCGGATTCGGAGAGGACGGCCGAGGCAAAGGCAGCGGCCGCAGCATCGAGGGCATCTCCCTCGTGGAAACGCTGGGCAAATGTTCGTCACACCTGGAAAAATTCGGCGGGCACGAGATGGCGGCCGGCGTGACCGTCCAAGAGGAAAACTTCGAAGAGTTCCGGGCCGCCTTCGAGGCCTGTGCAAGAACCCTAGTGAATGAAGACATCCTCACCCCCAAACTTCGGCTGGATGCGGAACTCGCCCTGGCCGATATCGATTTCTCCCTGCTGGAGACGCAGGAAATGCTGGAGCCCTACGGCATGGCGAACTTTCAGCCGGTCTTCGCCGTCCGAGGCATCGCGCCCTTTGCCGCGCCCCGCGTGCTGAAGGAAAAACACCTGCGCCTCGATTTTCAGGCCGGACGCCAGCGCGTGCATGCGATCTTTTTCCACGGAGCCGCCAACGAACTTCCCCGCCCTCCGTGGGACGTGGCCTTTACCGTCGAACGCAATGAATTCGGCGGACGCGTGGACGCGCAGATGCAGATCGTCGCCATCCGCGCCGCGGCCTGAAGGGCTGGTCGTTTTCCGAAGATGCTGCCGCCGGACACGCGTCTCACTGATCTCTCCTGGGTGCCGCGTCCCCGTCACGCCCCTCTGACCCGTCTGGGGCTGCTGACGCTGGCGGATTTGGCGGCGCACTACCCGCGGCGGCACGAAGACCGGCGGCGTTTTGACCGGTTTCCCGATGACGAGATGGAGCTGGCAGTCTGCCTATTCGGAATCGTGACCAAGACGGCCGTCAAGCGCTTCGGCGGCCGCCGGCAGATGTTTGAAGTCACCCTGGAGGACGAAAGTGCGGGCGTGCTTGGTCAGCCGGTAACGTGTCGGTGGTTCAACATGCCTTTCATCCCGAAAATGATTTCCAACGGCCAGCGCATGGTGGTTTTCGGGCGTCCGAAAAAGAAGGGGCGGCAAATCGTCATCGATCACCCGGAATTTGAAACCATTGAAGAAGACGAAGAAACCTCCATCCACATGAACCGCATCGTGCCGGTGCATCCGGCGGGTGACGGGATCTCGCCCCGGGTGCTGCGGACCTTGATCCATCGGGCGCTGGGAGAAACCGATCTGGGCGCGGTGGCGGGATTGCTCAGCGGGGACCATGCCGCCGCGCTGCGGGCGATCCACTTTCCCGAGGATTTTTCGGGCCTGGACGGCGCACGCGGGCTCCTGGTGCGGGAGGAGTTTTTCGGCATACAGCTGCTGATCCAGGCGAGACGGGCCGAGTGGCACCGGCTGACCGGCCATGAAAAAAAGCCGCCGGGCAGGCTTTTGGAGCGGTTGTTAAACTCCCTCCCTTTCCCCCTCACCCCGTCGCAGGAGCGGGTGATCGGAGAGATTCGGGCCGACCTGGCTTCGACGCACCGCATGAACCGTCTTCTTCAGGGGGACGTCGGCTCGGGCAAAACCCTGGTGGCCCTCGCTGCTTTGCTGCTGGCGGTGGAGTCCGGCTGGCAGGCCGCCATTATGGCACCAACGCAGATTTTGGCGGAGCAGCATTATCTCAATTTCCGCCGACTCCTCGATCCTCTCGGCGTTTCCGTTGCGCTGCGCACAGGGACGCGGAAGGAAAGCGGATCGGAGGCCAACGCTCCCCAAATCCTGGTCGGCACCCATGCCCTGCTGTACGAGGGCAGCACCTGTGATCGCCTGGGACTGGTGGTGATCGACGAACAGCACAAATTCGGCGTGCTGCAGCGGGCGAAACTGATCGAGCGGGGCGATGCCCCCGATGTGCTCGTCATGACGGCCACTCCCATCCCGCGCACGATCACGCAGACCCTTTACGGCGACCTCGACACCTCCCTTTTGCGGGAAAAACCCGCCAATCGGGGAGAAATCCAGACCGCCGTGCGCGGGGCCGGAAAATTTCCGGACGTGGTGGATTTTCTCCGCAAGCAATTGGACAAGGGGCGCCAAGCTTACGTCGTTTACCCACTGGTCGAGGAATCCGAAAAACTGGTGGCGAAGAGTGCCCTGGCGGAGTTTGAGAAATGGAAACCCCTAGTGGCCCCCTTTGCGGTGGGGCTGATCCATGGACGCCTTCCGGCGGAAGAAAAGGAGGCTGTGATGGCCCGGTTCCGTGAGGGGGAAATTGCCGTACTGGTCGCCACCACTGTCATCGAAGTCGGCGTGGACGTGCCAAACGCCAACATCATGGTAGTGGAAAATGCGGAACGATTCGGCCTCGCTCAATTGCATCAACTTCGCGGACGCATCGGCCGTGGCGCTCACAAATCCTATTGTATTCTCCTCCACGACCCCAAGGCCGAGGCACCCGCCCTGGCCAAACTTGCCGTCCTGGAGGAAACGTCCGATGGTTTTGTCGTGGCCGAGGCCGATTGGCATCAACGGGGAGCGGGCGACCTGCTGGGAACGGCACAAACCGGTCTGCCTCCCCTGAAACTGGGCGATCTCCTGCGAGACGGCGACATCATGCGGGAAATGGCCGGCCACGCGCTCACCATCATGACCGCTGACCCCGGCCTGGCCCAACCGGAAAGCGCCGACCTTCGCGCATTCATCCAGAGATCCCAATCCCGATCCAGCCTGGCGGCAGGGTAGAGCGGTCATGGATGGAAATTGCATTGACACCCACGCATCGCTTTCAGCAACCTGATGCTTAGTGGAATATTTTGACAAATCCGATGCGTCGGCGGTTCTCGTCCAGACGAAGGCACCCCGACTCGTTTTGCTGGCGGGGATGGCATTGTGCTGGGCTGTAACATCGGCGCAGGCGGGATTTCCGTTCGTCGTGACATCGGGTTCGACCGGGACGGTTTCCGGCGGCTCCTGGACGGGCAGTGGTACCATCGCGCCCAACATCACTCCAGGGACCACGTCCGCAACCAACAGCAAAATTTTCGTCAACGACTTCGGATCAGGGACTCTTCAGATCAGCCCGGGCTCGCTGTATCCCAACACAGCCAACGTCGCCAACCTTAACGACGTCAACCGGGTCACCAGCAGCACCGGAGTGAGCCACGTGATCACGATCAATGGGGGTACGGCCGACCTTTTGCTCGCCAATACGAACAACTTTGATGGAGGCGCCGATAAATTTAACAGCGTGGGCCTGTCGGGATTCAGCCCGGGAGTCACGTCCATCTCCTGGACAATGACCTACACACTGCCGATTGCCGGACGAACCAGCTCTCCGACGCAACTTGACAGTCGCCCGATGGGGGGAGCCTTGGGGCTGGCAGCCACGGGAGGCCTCGCTCTCAACAATTTTAACGTCGATCTGGAATTGGAGAACATGTACTCGACCCCGGTCGCGAATGGCGTTTTCGTCTCGGGTATTCCGGCCTTGGCCCGCCCCTACGCCTCGACGAGTTGGGGGACGACAACTGGTGGCCAGACGACCTTTCACAGCGACGGATTCACCGGTCTGGTGCCACCGGGCGAACTCTCCAATAATTTTTTACTGGTCCGGGGCTATGACTACAATGGCTCGGGGAACGGCTTTACCGCCGCGGACGCTCCTCTGGTTTACACCCAATCCTACACCTGGACGATTTCGCTCGACTCGGGAACCTTCGCAGCCGGGACGCAATTTGTCATGTCGCTGGACGGCCAGCAGTTCACGAATCTGAACAATGTCCCCGAGCCCACCCTCATCGGGCTGGCAGCCATGGGCGTCGGGATTCTCGTTTTCGTCCGCCGCCGACGCGTTCAAGCCTAGGGTCCGCGCCCCGGGACATGGCATGAAACGGGGGACATCGCAGTAGCCAGCGCTGAAGGCCCGCCTCCTTTAAAGACTTGCCAAAAACACCCCGCATCGACACATAGAGTCAAAGTGGCACTTCAAAAAACACTCCTCATCGTCGATGACGAAAAAAACACGCGCGACGGACTGCGGGTGGCACTGGAGGATCATTTCGAAGTGTATGTCGCCGGAGACATTGCCGGCGCGCTGGCCACTCTGGAAGCCGATCCGGCCGATGTTGTGGTGACCGACCTCCGACTGGGAGGAGAGGACGGCATGGACCTGATCGAAAAAGCGATCAAACTGCCCAAGCCGCCGATCTGCATCATGATGACCGCTTATGGATCGGTCGACACAGCCGTGGAGGCGATGAAACGTGGCGCCTACGATTTTGTGACCAAGCCGGTGAACATCGACCGGCTCGAAATGCTGATCCAGCGGGCTCTGCGCGAGCGCGATACCCGGAAGGAGATTGCCACCCTGCGCGAGCAGGTCGGGAGGCGGTCGGGGCTGGAAAGCATGATCGGCCACTCCGGAGCGATGGTGGAAGTTTTCGAGACAATCCAGCAGGTCGCACCGTCACGCGCGACGGTGTTGATTCAGGGCGAAACGGGAACCGGCAAAGAACTGGCGGCCCGGGCCATTCACAACTTGAGTCCGAGGGCGGACAAGAAGTTTGTCGCGGTGCACTGCAAGGCCTTTTCGACGCAATTGCTGGAAAGCGAACTCTTCGGCCACGAACGCGGCGCATTTACCGGAGCCTTCGAACGCCGGACGGGACGATTTGAACAAGCCAATGGCGGCACCCTGTTTCTCGATGAAATCGGGGAAATCGACGAAAACACGCAGGTCAAACTTCTCCGCGCCATCGGCGAGCGGACCTTCGAACGGGTGGGTGGCAATCAAACCCTCCAGGCCGACGTGCGCCTGGTCGCGGCCACCAACAAGGATCTGGCCGGTCTCGTCGCCGAGGGCAAATTTCGGGACGATCTGTATTTCCGCCTCAACGTGGTCCAAATCACCATGCCGCCCCTGCGCACCCGCAAGGTGGACATCCCGCTCCTGGTTCGGGCCTTCCTCAAGGAATCGGCCGAGGAAAACAGTAAACCAACCCGGGAATTTTCCGCGGAAGCGATGGCCTGCATTCTTGATTACAACTGGCCGGGCAACGTGCGCGAACTGCGCGCCGCGGTCGAACATGCCGTCGTCATGTGCAGTTCTCCGCAGATCGGGACCCGCGACCTTCCCGCCGCCATCCGGGGTGCCCTCCCCCAATCCGGCGACCCCCCATTACAAGAGAACGACGGATTAAATTTGCACCAAACGGAGCAGATGCTTATTTTCCGCGCTCTTGAGGAGAGCCGGGGCAACCGGACCGCGGCAGCCCGGAGGCTCGGCATCAGCCGACGCACGCTCCACCGTCGCCTCAAGGAACTGAATATCATCAAAAATCCCACCTCCCACTAAAACCGAATATGGCAGCAGGAGACGTCCAAGTTCAATCCGCCGTGCATTCCCTCGACCAGGGGAAATTTGCCTTCCTCATCCGGGGAGGCATGTTCAGCGTGCTCATCGTCGGTCTTTCCCTCCTTTATCTGTTCGCGCAGTTCAAGGGTCTCAATTCGGCGACCGCAATGGATCAGGCGCAGATTGCCCGCAATCTGGCGGACGGGAAAGGTTTCACCACCGGGTACATCCGCCCCCTTGCCCTGGGAATCATACAGAAAAAGCAGGGGGAAAACACCCAGGTGGACCTCAATGGATTTCCCGACTTTTACCAGTCGCCGCTGAATCCCTGGATCAATTCCTTTGCCCTCCGACTGATCAAGAGCAAATGGAAAATGACCGCAACCGACATCGTCTATATCGGGGATCGGATGATCGCCGCGGTTGCGGTGGTGACCTTCATTCTCTCGGTGGGGGTCTGGTTCTTTGTCCTCTCCCGGCTCTTCGACACCAAACTCGCCCTTTTCGCCTGCGCGAGCATTTTGCTAACGGATATCTTTTGGCAATTCTCGCTCTCCGGGCTTCCTCAGATGCTCGTGCTGCTCCTGTTCTCCCTCACCATGCTTGCCACCCTCCTGGCCATGGAGGCGTATCAAAAGGAACAGTTGGGCATGATGATCGCGTGGCTAATCGCCTCGGGCATCGGCATGGGGTTGATGACCCTGGCGCACGGCCTTTGTTTCTGGATTTTTGCGGGCTGGCTGGTTTTCGCCGCGCTCTATTTCCGTCCCCGCGGTCTGGCGGCGCTTGCCTCGCTCGCGGCATTTCTGCTGGTGATCGCTCCCTGGATGGTCCGAAACTATCAGGTCTGCGGCAATCCGGTGGGACTGGCGGCCTATGACGCCTTTTTCCCCGGCACGTCGGAAGACACCTACGCCCGCAGCATGCAGGTGAGCGTGGGCGGATCGGGCACCAGTTTGCAGGGCAAGGCCCGCAGTGGCGTTATTCGCCAGGTGGAACAAATCTCCGCCTTCCTCGGGCTCAACATCGTCGCCGGCGCCTTTTTCGTCGCGCTCTTCCACCCGTTCCGCAGTCGGAAAACCTTCATGTTCAAATGGTGCATCCTGCTCATGTGGGTCAGCGCCGTCGTCGGCATGGCACTCTTTCAGCCGGAGGGAGCGGTCTCCGCCAACCAGCTCCACGTTTTGTTCATTCCCCTTTTCATCGGTTTCGGCATGGCGTTTCTCTTTGTGCTTTGGAATCGCCTGGAACTGGGCAGCGCGCTCCTTCGGATTGTTTTCATTTCCGTCATGCTCCTGATCTGCGCCATCCCGATGGGACTGCGCCTGTTCGCGGGCGACAACCAGCGTATCCAATGGCCGCCCTACGTTCCGCCGTTCATCGGCATCCTGGGCGACTGGTTCGCGGAAGATGAAATGATCTGTTCGGACATGCCCTGGGCCGTGGCCTGGTACGCCCAGCGTCCTTCCCTCCTCTTGCCGGACAGCCTGCGGACCTTCAACAATCTCCACGATTACGGCATTACTAAACAGCCCATCCGCGGGCTGTATCTGACCCCAGTCACCGGCAATGGCCAGTTCATGGGCGACATCATGAAGGGCCGGAACAAAGAATGGGCGGGGATTTACCTCGCTTGGGCGGGACTGTTCAAAGGCCAGAAACCCCAACTCGCAGGTTTCCCGCTCACCGCCGTGACCCCGCTGCCCATCGAGGGCGAATGTATTATTTTTGCCGACCGCGACCGGTGGAGCCAGCCGCGCACCACCACGCCGTGACAGAAAAAAACCCGCCGTCCATCGAACAGGCCATGGAGCGCCTGGAAAAACTTGTCGCCGGGATGGAGTCGGGGCAACTCCCGCTCGACAAGCTCATCGCCGGCTATGAGGAGGGCGTGAAGCTGGTCCGGCTCTGTCAGGAAAAACTCGACGCCTCGGAACAAAGGATCCAGATTATTACCCGAAACGCCGCCGGCCCCGCCGGAGTGGACGATTTCTCCACCGGCGCCGATGAATCCTAAGCATCTTCTCGAAAGCATCACGTCACCGGCCGATATCAAGGCCCTCGACGAAAACGACCTGCCTCAGCTTGCGGAGGAAGTCCGGGCCGAACTGATCAGAGTCCTCTCCCAAACCGGCGGCCACCTCGGGCCGAATCTCGGCGTCGTCGAACTCACCATCGCGATGCACCGCGTGTTTGAGACGCCGAAGGACAAATTTCTTTTCGACGTCAGCCACCAGGGCTATGTGCACAAACTTTTCACCGGCCGCCGGGATCGCTTTTCCACCATCCGGCAATACGAGGGGCTGAACGGATTCCTCCTGCGGACGGAAAGCGAGCACGACTGCTACGGTGCCGGCCACGCGGGCACGGCTCTCTCGGCCGCCCTGGGCATGGCCGCCGGCCGTGACATGTTGGGCAGCGACGAGCACGTCGTCTGCGTGGCGGGCGACGCAGCCTTCACCTGCGGCGTCAGTTTCGAGGCCCTGAACAACGTGGCCTCCACCACAAAAAGACTCATCGTTGTCCTCAATGACAACGAATGGTCCATCGCCAAAAACGTGGGAGCCGTTGCGGAATACCTCAACCGTCTGGTCGCCAATCCCGCCTACGCCCACCTCCACGAAAAGGCGGCGAAGTTCGTCGAATGGCTCGGCGGAAAAACCGCCCGCAAGCTGGCCGGAAAAGTCGAGGCCAGCGTGAAAAACCTGATCGCCCCGAGCGTGATCTTTGAAGACCTCGGCCTGCGCTACTACGGCCCGATCGATGGCCACGACATTCCCCTCCTGGTCCAAACGTTTGAGTTTCTCAAAACCCAGGAAGAACCCGTCATCCTGCACATTCTGACCAAGAAGGGCAAAGGGTACGCCCCGGCGCTGGAGAAACCGGATAAATTTCACGGCCTTGGAAAATTCCATCTCGATACCGGTGACACCGTTCCGAGTGCCACGCCGACGTATTCCGAAATGCTGGGCAAGACGCTGGCGGACTTCGCCGATCACAACAACAAGATCGTCACCATCACCGCCGCGATGCCCACCGGCACCGGGCTGATCAATTTCGCCAAACGGCACCCCGACCGGTGTTTCGACGTCGGCATTGCCGAGGAACACGCCGCTCTTTTCGCCTGCGGCCTGGCCGTGGAGGGGCTCAAGCCGTTCCTTGCGATCTATTCGACTTTCATGCAACGCGCCTACGACATGATCATTCATGATATCGCGCTGCAGAATCTCAACGTGGCCCTCTGCATGGACCGCGCCGGGCTCAGCG
Organism: Terrimicrobiaceae bacterium; assembly: GCA_041752695.1. Classification (GTDB taxonomy): domain Bacteria; phylum Verrucomicrobiota; class Verrucomicrobiia; order Chthoniobacterales; family Terrimicrobiaceae; genus CALCJD01. Next base: position 38,921 of record JBGSVZ010000001.1, on the reverse strand, counting down.
GCGACGACGGCCCGACGCATCACGGGCTTTTCGACATAGCCTACCTGCGCCCCGTCCCCGGTCTGGTCCACATGCAACCAAAGGACGAGGATGAATTTGCCGACATGCTCTGGACGATGGCCAACTACCACCAGGGCCCCATCGCCATCCGCTACCCTCGCGGGCCCGGCACGGGCGTCAAACCCAAGGCCCAGCCAAAAATTCTCGAAATCGGCAAGGCCGAGGTGCTTCGTCACGGCTCCCGCGTTGCCATCATCGCCCTCGGCAACATGGTGGAACTCGCCGAAGAGGCCGCCCGCACACTCGAAAGCCAGGGTATCTCCACCGCGGTGATCAACGCTCGCTGGATCAAACCGCTCGATACCGCAACCCTCGAATTTTTTGCGCGCGGTTGCGAGGTGCTCTGCACGATGGAGGACCACGTTCTGCACAACGGCTTTGGCTCCGCCGTGATCGAACACCTGTCGGACACCCGCATTCCCACTCCGGTCGTCCGCGTGGGCTGGCCCGACGCGTTCATCGAGCACGGCACGGTCCCAATCCTCCGACAGAAACACGGACTCACCGCACAGGCTGCCGTGGAAAAAATTCTCGCCGCCCTTCCGGCCAAGGCGTCCAAGCCAAAAATCTCGCTCGCCTGAGGATGGCCGAAGAGGAAAAAAAGCACGACCATTTCGAACTGATCTGCGGACTGGCTCTGGCCGTCCTCGCGGCGGCCCTGGCGATCAATGATCTCGGGTCCGGCAAATTTGGCGGCGACGAAATTGCCGCCCGTAGCGGCGGGGAGAAAGCCTACGCGTGGTACGCCTCGAAGGGGTTGAAGGAAAACCTCGCCGAAGGCCAGAACGACACCCTGCGGGCCCTGTTGGAAGCCGGCATCATCGCGCCGGAAAAATCCGCGGGTGTCACCACGACGATTGCGCAACTCGACACCCAGGTCGCCCGCTATAAAAAGGAGAAAAAAGAAATCCTCCTGGGCTCAGCCGCCGTCGGTCGGGAGAACTGGGTGCAGGATATCGACGGCGAATTGGGAAAAATCAAAGGAGCCAAGGAATGGGAGACGGAAATCGACACCCTCGATGCGGCCGGCGACGTCTTCGACATGGGCACGCTCTTCCTGCAGCTCTGCCTCGTGGTCGGCGCGATCAGCCTGATCATGAAAGAACCCCGCATTCGCTGGAGCTTCTTTTCCGCCATGCTTTTTCTGGGAGGGGTGGGAATTTGCTTTTCCCTCCGCGCGTTCTGGATGGCTTTCCAAATCTGACCAAACCTCAGGGCCCAAGTCGCGAGGCGCTGCGACAGGACGCCGGCTCGCCTGAGCCGTTGGCGAAAACTCCATCGTAGGCCTCTGCGTCAATGATGCGGCTGTGCGCCCCCCGGAAGTGAAATTGCAGGGCCCGCCTGCGTTCCGGGGAGCGATTGGGCGGCGTCTCATGCGGCAGCATTCCGTAAAAAAACATCGCGCCGCCGGCGGGAACGGGCACGGCTTTGGCGCGATCGACTGAGAGCAGGGCGGGATCAATCTCGCAGTCCCTTCCGTGATGATGTTTCACCGCTCCAGCCCGGTGTGCTCCGGGAATGACATGCATGCAGCCGTTTTCGACCCCCGCATCATCCAGGGCAATCCAGACCCCCAGGACCGCTTCGAGGGGCACAACGGAGAAATAGGCATTATCCTGATGCCATGGCTTTTCGCTGCCGATAAAGGGGGGTTTTACCAACGCCATTTCCTGAAACAAAACAGGATCGCGACCCAGGATCCCGTCCACCACCGCACGCAGTCGGCTTCCTTCCTCCAGCATCTTTCGAAAAACCGCCGCCTCACCGCTAAAGCCCCAATACTTGCGCACGCTCAGTTCGATTTCTTCCGGGGTGCGGCCCACCGGATTAAATTCCTTCTCCAGATGCAGGGAACACGGACCACCCGGTCGGGCATACCTGGCCCCACCCTGGTTGGAATTCCCCGCCGTCGCATGCGGCCCCGAATATTCCACCGAGGGATCGGTAACCAACCGCGTAGTCAGCTCCGTCAGGGCCCGCCTCGCCTCCGCCACTTCCTCCCCGGAGAGCACCTCCGAAAACGCGAGATAGCCATTGTCGCGCAATTGTTTTATCTGATCATCTGTGAGTTGTTCAGGACAGACAGGAAGGGAACACGGCGGAGATTTCATGAGGGATTTCATTCGATGAAAACTCAACCACGACGGCCCCGGAGCGGCAATGGATCCGCCGATCAGAATATTGCATTATTCGATCTTTCCCTGCGTCTTGAAAAGGAGGTTTGGAAACTTTCGCCCCCCCGCCTGCACCACTGCGAAGCCGCTTGGAAATGGAATCCCCCCCCGCTTGCGGATTTTGATTTCTGGCTGGTTCTGAAAGGACGCGGCAGTCTGAACGTGGGACGCCGGGATTTTCCGCTCGTCGCCGGAAGGTGGTTTTTGCTCCAGCCGGGAGACCAGCCCGCAGCCTCCCACGATCCCAAACATCCCCTACAGGTTTTTGCCTGCCATTTCTCCCCGCCCGGCATGACCCGCCTGACCGAAGATGTCCTCTCGGGCCTTTCTCCCGATCCCCCGCAACTCGAGGCAGAAAAAACGACCAAAGTATTTCGCGAGGGCCCAACCGGTCGTGCGTTGGCAACAGCCCTCCTGCGGCAAATGATTTTGCAAGAAATCCACTCCGGCACCCGCCAGCCCACCGACGGAAGAAACCGGCTCGATGATCTTGCCCTGGCGGTTCGGTCGTCGCCGGGCCGGGATTGGAACATCACCGCGATGGCCCGCCAGTGTGGGCTCTCCGTGCCCCATTTTAACCGCCTCTGGCGCACCGCCTGCGGCATGGCTCCGGGCCGATACATCATTCACCACCGCATTCGCCGTGCGGCCGAGCTTCTGCGCGAATCCAACCTTTCCATCCAGCAGATCGCCGACACCCTTGGCTATCGCGACGTCTTCTTTTTCCACCGCCAGTTCCGGCGCTTCGCCGGAGCAACCCCACGCGCCGTGCGCCTGGGAGAAAGAAGCCGCCTGGACGATTTGCAAGAAAAGCTTTGACGCCGGAAAGCCCCCGACGCTTTGCTGACCGTTCGCCTTATGTCCAAAGAAGCCACCTCCTCACGCATGGAAAAAATCGTCAGCCTGTGCAAACGCCGCGGCTTCATTTTCCAATCCTCCGAGATTTACGGGGGACTCAACGGCTTCTGGGACTACGGCCCGCTTGGAGCCGAACTCAAACGCAACCTGCGCGACACCTGGTGGAATGCCATGATGCGGGAGCGCGAGGACGTCGTCCCCCTCGACGCCAGCATCATCATGCATCCCGCCGTGTGGAAGGCCAGCGGCCATGTGGATACATTCAGCGATCCGATGAGCACCTGCAAACATTGCAAGAAGCTTGTCCGGTCTGATCAGGTTTGGTCGATCATGGCCGAGCAGCGCTGGGCGCAATCCCTGGCGGATTTGGTGGACATCTCCAGCCAGACCTTCGATGGCGGACCCCTCTTAAAATGGGCGGAGCGCAAGGGCAAGGAACTCGCCCCGAACCTCGCCCTCGTGCGCAATCCTCAGGTCACCTTGGGCGCACTGGAGGAGCGCAGCAAAACGTCAGGGGAGCATCCCCTTTCCGCACAGGAGTTCACCCAATACCTGGCCACCGAAAACCTGGCGACGACGGGGCTCATCACCCCCTGTCCGCATTGCGGAGGCGAACTCACCGCACCGCGTCCTTTTAACCTCATGTTTGAGACGCACACGGGCCCCATCATCAGCGACGAAAATAAGGCCTTCCTGCGCCCCGAAACCGCCCAGGCGATTTTCGTGCAGTTCAAAAATGTCCTCGACTCTTCGCGCGTCCGGATTCCCTTCGGCATCGGGCAGATCGGCAAGGCGTTTCGCAATGAAATCACCCCGCGCAATTTCACCTTCCGCTCCCGCGAGTTCGAGCAGATGGAATTGGAGTTTTTCATCAAACCCGACGAGGCCATCCGCCTCATCCATGGCTCTGTCGCGGCCTGGCACGACGGGGCGGATCTTTCCGAACCCCAGCCGAATTGGGGATGGGAAATGTGGCACCGCTATTGGGTGGAACAACGCACCAACTATTACGCCTCCATCGGACTTGGCACCGACGTGCTCGACTATTACTGGCAGACTCCGGAGGAACTCGCCCACTACGCGCGGGCCACGGTCGACATCCTTTTCAAATTCCCCTTTGGCACCGAGGAACTCGAAGGCATTGCCGCCCGCGGCAACTTCGACCTCACCCAACACCAAAAACATTCCGGCAAGCCGCTGGAAGTTTTCGACGAAGAACTCAAGGCCGCCTGCGATGCCCTTTCGGATGAACAGAAACAGGCCTTCGTCGATGGACTCTTCGAGGGCCGCGCCAAGCCCGAAACCAGCCGGGAGGAAATCGCCGCGTTCTGCGAGAAGCTCTTCAAGGGCGTTTACCTGCCCCATGTGATCGAACCCTCCGCCGGGCTGGACCGCCTGGCGCTCGCCGCCATCACCAATGCGTTCGCCGAGGAAACTGTCACCGACGAAAAGGGCAAAGCCGAAACCCGCACCGTCATGCGTTTCCACCCCCGCATCGCGCCGGTGGCCTGCGCCATCTTCCCGCTCCTCAAAAACAAACCCGAACTCGTCGCCAAAGCCCGCGAGGTCCTCGCGCTCCTGCGTCCACACATGAACGTCTTCTACGACGAGGCCGGCGCCATCGGCCGACGCTACCGCCGCCAGGACGAAGCCGGCACCCCGTTCTGTGTCACCATCGACTTCGACACCATCGGCGAAAACGGTCCGGAAAAAAAAGACACTGTCACCCTTCGTGAGCGCGATTCGATGCAACAGGTCCGCATGAGCATCGCCGAACTCAAAAACTGGCTGATCGAAAAAATCTCCTGAACGCAGGGATCCGGGCAAAGGTGGCACCGACAGGTGCGCCTGCGCCCGCCACAAGGGAAAGCTGGCCTGCCCGAACCCTCACATCATGGTGAGCGGTCCCCGTCGCAAAATTTGCCGCAAGTTCTGGCACGGTATTTGCTTAACAGCCTTAAATGACTGTTGGGCTGCTGGAAACCAAAGAAAGTGTGCATATCCGCCTCGGGGCGAATCGGGAAATTGTCAGTGCCGACGACCTGGTGTTTGAATCCCAGCATCAGGAGGAATCGCGGACAATGATTCATGAATTTGAATATCTGAGCGATTATCTCGACGACTTCACCCTCTCGCTCTCGATGGGCAAACCGCAGTTTGTTTCCGTCACCGAACTCGGTCGCCAGACCACCTTCCGCTACGAAGCCGACGGCGGTCAGGCCATCGTCCTCACTCGCGCTCATCGCGGCGTCGAAACGGCCCTGCAGAAAACTTCCAGCTAGGGGACGCGAAGCCGTATCATGGGACCACAATCACCGACCAGCGAATCTCTCGGACGCCTGCTCACCGATCTTTACTCGCAGCCAGGAGTCTGCGGGGCCTGCCTTCAAGTTCGGGACATGGTTCTGATTCACGACCTGCCCTATTCCGACGACCGCATCGCGGGACTGGCCAAGCGCATTGACCGCCTGATTGCCGGATATGAAAACGTCGGCCGGTCGATCTGGCAGATTTGTGCGGGCTTCGAAAAATACCGTCTTTTGATTCTTTGCCGTTCGAACACCCGGTTGACCATTCTGCTGAAGCCGGAGATCGATCCCGCCCTCATCGCCGGCCGAGCCACCCGCCTCCTGATGGAAGTGGATATCCCTGAGCCGGCTATGGCCCAGCCGCCCCCACCGGATCACCCGGTGGAAACTGCCGCCCCCATCGCCGTGGCCATCCCGGACGGCGTGCCCCGCGAAGATTTTGAAAGGCTGGTGGTTGGCCTCCTCGGGCGTGTCACCGGCACGGCTACCGCCACCAAGCTCATCCAGCGTGAGCTGGCCTCCAAAAATGGAGCCCTCGTTTTTCCCAAGGAGGAAGCCCGCAAAATGGGACTCGCCGTCTTGGAAAATATCCCCAACCGGGGAAAACGTGAATCCCTCGTCTCCGAGTTCCTTAATGCTTTAAATTCATGAAATACGTCGTTCTCACCGCACTCCTGCTCACGTCTGTTGCCGCCTTCGCCCAGGATTCCCAACCCGAGGGTCTCGACGGTTTCATCCAGCGTAGCGAGAAAACACAGACCCAGCTCCTGGAAAACGGAAACCTGATCCTCCAACGGCTTCAGAGCATCGAGAAAAGCCTCACGGCGGCCCCGGCCCCCTTGGGTGCCGACTATTCGATGCTGGAACAGCGCCTCAAGGCGCTGGAAGCCAAGATGGCCGAACCCTCGGCCGCGCCTGAAGCAGCAGCCGCTCCCGCTGCGGCGACCGACGTTCAGACGAACCTGAACACCGTTTGGATTATCGTGACTGGTGCGATGGTCTTTTTCATGCAGGCGGGCTTTTGCCTGCTCGAACTCGGCCTGACCCGCGCGAAAAATGCCATCAATATCTGCATGAAAAACTCCCTCGATTTTTGCGTGGGAACGATCTGCTTTTTCTTCGTGGGCTTTGGCCTGATGTTTGGCAAGACGATGGATGGAATCATCGGCACCGGCCCCTTCTGGCTGTCGGAAGTCCCGGCGACCAATCAGCTCTGGGCCTTCTGGTTCTTCCAACTCGTCTTCTGCGGCACTGCGGCCACCATCATTTCCGGAGCCATGGCAGAACGCACCAAGTTCATTGGTTACCTGTTTTACACCGCCGTAATGACCGCGCTCATCTACCCCATTATTGGCCACTGGGCCTGGGGAAGCTTCGGGGAAGGGTTTGGCTTTGGTGGCGGCCAGGGTTGGCTGCAGGTCAAAGGGTTTGTGGATTTCGCGGGTTCCGGAGTCGTGCATTCCGTGGGTGGCGCAGCCGCGCTGGCGGGAATTATCATCGTAGGTCCCCGTGTGGGCCGCTTCCGGCCCGACGGAACCGCAAATTTGATGAGTGGTCACAACCTTCCCATGGCGGCCTTGGGGACGTTCATCCTCTGGTTCGGTTGGTATGGATTTAATCCCGGTTCAACCCTCGTCGGCGACGGCAGCATTGGTCGCATTGCGGTGAACACAACGCTGGCTCCTGCAGCTGGTGCCATCATGGGAATGATGGCGATGTGGTTGCATCAAGGTCGCCCGGATCTTCCGATGACGCTCAACGGAGCTCTCGGGGGCCTCGTGGGAATCACCGCCAACTGCCACTGCGTCACTCCCGCATCCGCCGTGATCATTGGGCTCGTGGCTGGCATTGTCGCCACCTTTGGCTGCCTCTTTCTTGAGCGCTTGAAACTCGACGACGCGGTGGGCGCCGTGCCGGTCCACCTTTTCTGCGGGATCTGGGGTGTCCTGGCCGTCGCGCTGTTCAACGAAAAAGGCTTTTCCTCCGAGATGCTTGGGGTTCAGGCTCTCGGGGCGGCCGCCATCGCCGGGGGGGCTTTCATCAGCGCGCTTGTCATGTTCTTCATCATCGACAAGACATTCGGGCTGCGGGCCGGGGAAAACGAACAGGATCTCGGCCTCGACTTCACCGAACACTCAGGCGCGGCCTATCCGGACTTCACGACCAACGAGCAGGAACTGCTCACGAAATAGCGCAAAAAAGTCTGCGAATCTTTGAATAACACCCCGTCCGGCCACGTTGCAGTGGTGTTATGAAAACCAAATCGCTCGTTCTCGCTCTTGCCGCCGTGGCTCTTGTCGCCGTGCTGTCGCCCAGTGAGGCCCAAGCCGGTGGCGGACGCAACTATGGATACAACACCTATCGTGGTGGCTGCTACTCGCCCGTCGTGGTTCGCCCCATCCGCGTCGTCCGTCCAGTGCGGGTGGTTCGCGCTCCCGCCGTGTTCGTCCGCACCCCGCTGATCAGCGTGGGCTTCGGATTCGGCGGCGGCGGACGTTGCCGCTACTAAGCCCTCGTGATCCGGGAGCGCCGGGTTCCGATCGCGGAATCCGGCGCGCCTCGCGAAACGAGAGCTTTTCAAGTCCCTGACGCTCGCGCATCTTCCGCCAAGTGGCGGCTAAAAAATCCCGACTTCGCCGCGTGGCGAAGTGGATTTTCCTCGCGGTTCTCCTCACCCTCCTTGTGCCTCCCGTGCAGGTTGCGTTCACCATTTTTGGGAATCCCACGTGGACACTCATGCAGCTGCAACGCAAGCTGGAGGGCATTCCCCGGCAACCGGTGATATGGACACCTCTCGAAAAGATTCCGGAGGACTTCATCCATTTCATCTGGGCCTCGGAAGATCAGGCGTTTTTTGATCACGAAGGCTTTGATCTGGAGCAACTCACCAAGGCCATCAGCGATGCGAAAAAGACGGGCAAAACCGTCCGCGGCTCCTCCACCATCACGATGCAGTGCGCGCGCTCGGTTTTTCTCTGGCAGGGAAGATCGTATCCACGCAAGGCGCTGGAGGCCTATTACACGTTCTGGATGGAAAGGCTTTTGAGCAAAAAACGGATACTGGAGCTCTACCTCAACGGTATTGAATTCGGACCCGGCCTTTACGGAATCGGAGCCGCCGCCCGGGAATATTTCGACCGCCCTCCGGGTTCACTCACCCGTTCGCAAATGATCGCCCTCGCGGCCATCCTCCCGAATCCCCTGCGTTGGTCGCCGGTCCGGCCGAACGAAACCGTCCGCCAAAAAATCCGCCGGATCGAACGCCTTTCCTCCCGCGCACCCTTTCCCGAAGAGGAACTCCGCTAACTCATCCGCAGATTCTTCTTCACGCCCCCGCCGGCAGGCCGATAGATTCCCCGGTTCATGCAAACGACCCTTGTCCTTTTGAAACCCGACTGTATCGCCGGCCGCAAAGCCGGTGAAGTGATCAAACGCTTTGAAGACATCGGCTTCCAGATCCGCGGCTGCAAAATGTTCCAGGCCACCGAGGCCGTCCTCAGGGAACATTACGCCCACATCGCCTCGAAGCCGTTCTTCCCCGAAGTGGAAGCCTTCATGCAATCCACACCCGTCATCGCTCTCGCCCTCGCTGGAGAAAATGCCATCGACAAAGTCCGCACAATCATCGGGCCCACGGATTCCAAGAAAGCCGAAAAAGGCACCGTGCGCGGCGACTTCGGCGTCGATGTGATGGTGAACATCGTCCACGCCTCCGACTCGCTGGAAAATGCCGAGATCGAACTCAAGCGTTTCTTCCAGCCCGGCGAGCTTTTTTCCTACGAGATGAAATACGTCACCGCGGCGTAATTCCGCCCCCCGGAATGAACTGGCTGACCGCCGCGCTCCTCGCCGCTTCGACCATGACTGCCCTTTGTCAAGACGCCCGCTTTTACCTCGGGACCAACACGGGAAAAACCGACAGCAAAGGCATCTTCACCGGTGTGCTCGATACGCGCACCGGTGCTCTGGGCGGCGTGGAACTGGCGGCGGAGGCCAACAACCCGTCCTTCCTCGCCCTGGCGCCAGGCGGGAAATTTTTGTTCGCTGCCCTCGAAAGTGCGGGTGGGGCCGTGGGCGCATTCCGTATCGGGGCGGACGGTAGGCTAACTTCGCTGAATACCGCGCCCTCCGGCGGCAACGGGGCCTGCCACGTTTCGGTCGATCAGGCGGGACGCCACGTCCTTGTGGCAAACTACGGCGGCGGAAACATTTCCTGCCTGCCCATTCAGTCCGACGGCTCGGTGGGACCAGCCACCGCCTTTGTGCAATTTTCCGGGTCCGGTCCCCATCCTGGCCGGCAACAAAAATCCTACGCTCACGCCATTTACACCGACGCCGTCGACACGTTTGTTTACGCCTGCGATCTGGGTTCCGACAAGGTGTGGAGTTTCCGCTACGACAAGGCGGCAGGCACCCTGACACCGACAGACCCCGCCGCAGGCCTCGTTCCACCCGGAGGCGGGCCCCGTCATTTGGCCATCCATCCCGGCGGACGTTTCGCCTACGCCAACAACGAAATGGGCTTGAGCGTCACAGCTTTCTCTCGCAACCCCGCCACCGGCATCCTGACCGCCCTTCAAACCGTTCCAACCTCAGAAAAACTCACCGGTCCGACCGACGGAGTTTCGACCGCCGAGATCATCTGTCACCCCTCCGGCAAGTGGCTGTATGTGTCCAGCCGCGGCGACGACATCATCGCCGTCTATGCCATCGCGCCGGACGGCAAACTCACCCTTCTCGAGAACGCTCCGGCAGGCGTGCAGATCCCGCGCGGCATGGGCCTCGATCCCACCGGCCAATGGTTGGTTGTCGCCGGTCAAAAAGACAATCGCCTCACCGTTCTGAAGATCGATCCCACCACCGGCAAACTCACCCCCACCGGCCAGTCCGTGGAAACGCCGTCGCCCATTTGCGTCGTTTTTGAACGGCCCTGAAGGCCTCCGGGCACCACCAACCACCTCCACAAAGACACGCCGTGAATCAGGAAGCCATGCTACGGGTCGGGATGGGGTTTCTGGCGGTCTGGGTGGCCATCGGCATTGTCTCTTGGACGCACATCCGCGCTCAGAAATCCACTGTGGAAAAGAAGCGGTGGTTCGACCGGTACGCCTGGCTGATGGGAGCTTTCGTCGCCGGAACGGGAGGTGCGGTGTTGTTATCCCAAGGCAATTTCATCGCGGCTCCGGTCGTTCTGGTCATCGTGGGAGCGATGGTGTTCCTCCGCGTGCGATCCTCTTTTTTCTGCGGAGCCTGCGGAAGATTTTCCTCGTCCCGGAATTGGTTCGGCCGGGAATTCCGCTGCCCCCATTGCAACAACCGCCTGCACTAAGAATTTAATGCACGACCGTTACCGGCGTGCCATGCGAGACATTGGCGAAAAACACCGCAGCCATCTCCTTCGGCATGCGAATACACCCGTGCGAATCCGGCACTCCCGGCAGATACCCCGCATGCATCCCCACGGCACCCGTGATCCGCATAAAATACGGCATGGGTGCTCCCTGAAAACGGGTGCCTGCCGGACGCGGATCGCGATTCACTCCCACATTGCGCACCACGATGTTTCCGGACTCATCCACGTAATTGCCATAAAGATTCGAGACATGATCCGCATTTTTTTGGATCACGCTGAAACTTCCCGTCGGCGTGTTGTATCCTTCCCGTCCACTGGAAATCGGCGACATGCCGACCAGCTTTCCGGATTTGTAAAAATACGCCTCCTGCGATCCAAGATCAATGCGCACGGAAGGAGCGCCGCTTACCCCGTCCCCATTCCAATATCCGCCGCCCTGATCCTTTCCAGCCTGGGTCTGCCGTGTCACCACCCGGCCATCCGCGCCCAGATATTGAGTGGCATAGGTCGCCGATTGGAGACGCGCCGCGGTGAGATGCCGGCTGGGTTTCACGGTCGGGGTCGAGCAACCCGCCAGCCCCGCAACCACCAAACAAGGAACAATGACTTTCATCGCGCCCTTCCCTAGCGGAAACTTCTCCGGACGAAAAGCGGCAATGTGACTTGCAGCGCGCTGACCCCGTGCGATGAATGCGGCATGAAAACGGAAACTCGCGAAGTGGAATTTGAGGTCCTGCCTCCCGAGAAGCCTCGCGAAAACGACTTTTCGCGCTTGCTCGCCTTCCTCCTCGACGACCTTCTGCCGATTCCCGGCACCAAATATCGCGTTGGCCTGGATCCTCTCATCGGTCTCATTCCGGGGATCGGCGATGCCTCCACCAGCGCCTTCGCCTCCCTCATCCTCTTTCAGGCCCTGCGGGCCGGCGTTTCCCGCGTGGTGATCGCCCGCATGGCGGCCAACATCCTCCTCAACGCCCTGGTCGGCGCCATCCCTGGCATCGGCGATCTCTTTTCCGCGTGGTTCAAATCCAACCAAAAAAACTACACCCTCCTGCAAAAACACGCCGCCTCACGGCGCTCGTCCACCGCAGGGGACTGGGCGTTCCTGATTGGCCTTCTCTCGGTGATTGTCATCGGCGTGCTTGTCGCCGCGCTGGCCGCCGGATACATGGCGGTGAGTATGCTCCGTTTTCTTTTCGGCTGACCCATGGCCGCAACTGACATTCCCGCCCACCTTCGTGCCCTTTCCGCTTGCCGCCGCTGTCCGGCCATGTTCAAGCCTGTGGTTGTCGGACGTCCCGTGGCCAGCCGCATCCTCCTGGTCGGTCAGGCTCCTGGCGTGAAGGAACCCCTTCTCGGAAGACCCTTCGCCTGGACCGCCGGAAAAACCCTCTTCCGCTGGTTGGAACGCGCCACCGGTTGGGACGAGGAGACAACCCGCAGGCGCATCTATTTCGCGGCGGTCTGCCGCTGTTTTCCCGGCAAAAACCCCAAGGGCGGTGACCGGGTACCGAACGAGGTCGAAATTGCCAATTGCGCGCAGTGGCTTGACCGGGAGTTCGCCCTCCTCCGGCCCACCCTCGTCCTCCCCGTTGGCAAACTTGCCATCGCGCAGTTTCTCGAATTCGATTCGCTCGCCTCCGTGGTCGGGCAGACCTGGAAGCTCTCCCGCGCCCATGGGCCCGTGGACGTCATCCCGCTCCCCCATCCCTCCGGGGCCTCAACCTGGCACCGTATGGAACCCGGCAAGTCCCTCCTCGAAAAATCCCTCGCGCTGGTCGCCAAACACCCCGCCCTCCGGGACGAATGACCGCCGGTTTCCGGCATCAGGTTTTCCCCGACCCCGTTCTCAGGGCCGAATAACCGCGCTCCAATTGAATAAAGGGCGATACACTACCGTCATACCTTCAAAGTCATGAAAAAGATCCAACCCTCGTACTTCACTCCCGCCGCAAGGCAGAACATCGGCAGAGCTCTGCTTGCCGGTGCCCTCTGCTGGTCGGCACTCCCCGCCTACGCGCAAAATCCCCCTCCCGGCGCACCGCAGCAAGTTCAGCCCGGTGCCCAAGCCCTGCTTAATCAGGACGATTTGCGCGAACTGCTCGGACCCATCGCACTTTACCCCGACGCCCTGATTGCCATCATCCTGCCTGCCTCCACGGTGCCTGCGGACGTGGTTCTCGGTTCGCGTTTTGTGGAGGGCAAGGGCGACCCCGGCCAGGCTGGCAACCAGCCCTGGGACGACAGCGTGAAATCGCTGGTCTATTACCCCGACGTGCTGAGCTGGATGAATGAAAACCTCGAATGGACCGCCTCCGTGGGCGAGGCCTTCATGGATCAGCCCGCCGACGTGATGAACGCGATCCAAAGCCTGCGTGCGCAAGCCCGGGCTTCCGGCGCACTCGCCGACACGCCGCAACAGAAGGTCGTGGTGCAGGAAGAATTCATCCGCATCGTTCCGGCTGACCCCGAAATCATCTACGTCCCGCAATACGATCCCGAGGTAATCTTCGTCGAGTCCTATTCCCCTGGCTACACGCCGTTCATCACCTTCGGCTTTGGATTCGCCGTGGGTTCGTGGATGAACTACGACTGCGATTGGGGCCGTCGTGGAGTTTATCGAGGCGACTGGATCGGCTGGAATCGCGGAGGTCGCGGTTGGAATGGCGGTGACACCTACGTCAACAACACGGTGGTGAAAAACACCAATGTGAACGTGGTGAATATTAATAATGCCACCCAATGGAACCCCAGCAACCGCAGCCGGCGCCAGATCGAACAACGCCAGAAAAACGGCAATGGCAACGTCCGTTTCACCACGGCCGAAGCCCGTGCCACCCGTGAACTGATCCGCACAGAACGCCGCAATAACAATGGCAAGCTGTCGGAGAAAACCCAGGCCGCCGCACGCCGCGAGGCCCTGCCCAACCCGAAAAAATTGGAACTGCGGGAGGCCGCGTTCAAACGCACCGCCAAAGCCGAAAACCGCGACAACCGTCCGGACAACGACGCTCCCGTGAGCGAAGCCCGGAAGGACCGTGAGAATGTCCGGCCCAACGCTCCGGCGGTTGCCGCTGCGGAACGCCAGGAACTGCGTCGGAAAACCCCGACGGAAGCGCCCCGGGTGAAAGATCAGATCGAAACGCCACGGCAAACCCGCAAATCGGAAAAGATGGATGAACCCCGCCGCGAGGCTACCCAGAACACTCGTGAACAGGCCGAGGAACGCCAGAACAAGGCGAACCAGGCCGACCGGCCCTCCGAGCGACCCTCCGTCGCCAAACGTCAAGTGGATCCCGCCCCAGCCCCGCAAAGCAACCGGGCCGAACGCCAGCAACGCTCCGAGCGCCAGGAACCCAAGGCTGAAAAGCCCAAGGCCCAGCAGCAGCAAGTGCGCCAGCCCCAGACCCGTCAGGTCGAACGTGAGCAGGCCCGCCAAAATGTGCAACGCCCCCAGCAACAAAAACGCCAGGAGGCCCAGCCTCAGCAAAGGCAGGAGAACCGCTCCGCCAACCGCCCTCAGCAGCAACAGCAACAGCAGGCGCAGCCTCAAAAGGCTCAGAAAAAAAACAAAAAGTCGGACGATTCCGACGACAAGAAAAAGAAGGACTAGCTGATCCGAACTTACAAAAACGCCGCGGTGGAAACACCGCGGCGTTTTTGTTGTTACAGCAAAGCAAAAGTTTCGCTCATCCAGCGTGCGCACTCCACCGTCCAGGGATGGCCGTCGGCCAGGCCGATGCCGTGTGGGCCTTTCTCGTAAAGATGCAACTCAAACCGCACCCCGGCGCGGCGCAGCGCCATCGCAAAATCGACGCTGTTTTCCACCTCCACCACCGAATCCTCGACCGTATGCCAGACAAAACAGGGCGGGGTGAAACCGCTCACCAGAAGTTCCGGTGAGACCTCCGCCCGCAGATCCTCCGCACTCTCCTCCCCTAGCAAATTCGTTCGTGAGCCACGATGCACCGAAGCGGCGGTCATTGTAATCACGGGATAACATAAAACCGAAAGGGCGGGCCGCGAACTGAACCGTTCGGCAGGATCCGTCGCACCCGGATCGCCGCCATTATTTTTCACCGTGACATGGGCTGCGAGGTGACCGCCAGCGGAGCAGCCGATGATGCCAACCTTATCCTCTTTAAAGCCTTCGGCGGCCGCCAGGGAACGCACCACCCGCATCGCCCGCGTGGCATCCATCCACATCACCGGATGCCGGTAGCCATGCGGGGCGAGACGATAGCGCAACTCAAACGCATGATACCCCAACCCGGCAAACCATCGGCAAAAAACCTCACCTTCATGCGCAGCGAGAGCCCCATATCCCCCACCCGGCAGAACCAGCATCGCCGCGCCATTTTTGGCTGAGGTGGGTGAAAAATGGCGGACGGCAGGAATGTCGTGTTCCGCACTGCCCCGCGCCAGCGGAGCGGTGGGCCAAAGGGGAATCCACGGAGGAAGGTCAGGCATGCTTTTTCAGGAGTTTATCGAACCGTTTGGCAGGATTGGCATAAAACGGATACCGCCCGGAAGCATCACCCGTGGGCCGGAAACGCCAGTGTTTGTAGGACCAGAGCCAGCACTCGGGCTGCTCGCGAATGGAAGGTTCCAGCACATCCCAACAGAGCTGCGTGATCTGCGCCGGCGTCGCATCGGACGGATATTCGAGAGGAGGGTGATACACCATGCGATAGCGACCGTCCGGCAGCGGACGGCATACACACGGAACGATCTTGGCGCCGGTCCGCACGGCAAGGGCGGCATGGATTTGTGTCATACTCACCTTCAGACCACCAAAGGTGTTCACCATCACACTACCTTCATCGGGATCGAGATTGAGATCGGCCAACACCCCGAACTTTCCGCCGCCCTGCAGGTGTTTGAACATCCGGATCATCGCCCGTTCCTGCGCCATGATTTGATGACCCGAACTCGCGCGCAGGCGGCTGAAGATCGGACCGATGAGCGGATTTTTGAACTTTTGCGTAATGATCGGGCCGGGGGTGATCGCGTACGAGCAATACTGGCCGAGCCATTCGAAGTTCGAAAAATGCAGGCACGGATAGACCACCGCAGCCTCGGGATCCCGGTGGCATTCCGCGCGGTCGAGTCCTTCACAAACCACCATGCGATCCGCAAATTCGCGGGTGAAGCCGGGCGACCAAAAGAGCTCCAGCATCGTGCGGGCAAAGGTCTGGTAGCTTCCCCGGGCAATTTCTTTTTTTCGTTCCCGCGAAAAGGAGTCGCCAAAGGCGGCGTCCAGGTTTGCCATTGCCACCTGCCGGCCCCGTTCATCAAAAATATAAACCGCACCCCCCAGAAAATTCGCCAGCGGACGCAAGGCTCCATAAGGCAAAGCGCCAACCATCCGAACCAGGGTATTCAGCCCGAAATATTCCAGCCGCTGCCGCAAAGTTGGCGAAGGAACTTCCACCGCGCAAGAAATGGTAGGGACGGCTGGCCCTAGCCCTCCGTGGGTTTGACCTCAGCCTCAATGCGCGGGAAGAGTGGCGAGGGTTTGCCCAGCTGATGTCCATTGGGAAGACCACCCCAGCGTGTCTCGTTCCAGGAACACGGTTTCTCCCATTGCAATTGCGCCAAAATCCCCGCGGCCGCCTTGGGGAGCACCGGCGAGATCAAGACGGCAATGATACGCAGGGATTCCGCCAAAGTGTAGAGAACGGAATCGAGTTTCGCCGCCTGGGCGGGGTCCTTCGCTATCTTCCAGGGCGCGGTTTCTTCCACCAGTCCATTACACCAGGTCGCCAACGAGCCCGCCGCCTCCAGCGCGGTATCCACCGCAAATCGATCCAGCGCCGAAACATAAACCTTCACGGCCTCCGTACTCGCCGCGTCTCCTCTTTCCCGCGTCCCTTCATCTCCGAGCGCGAGCACACCCTCCCGGTATTTCGCCGTCATGCTCAGGGTCCGGTTCAGCAAGTTGCCCAGGCTGTTCGCCAGGTCCGTATTGTAGCGCTGCACCAGCCGCTCCTCGGAAAAATCCGCATCACGGCCGGTCGTTATGTCGCTCATCACATAATACCGCAGGGCCTCGGCTCCGTATTTGTCCGCCAGCGCGTCGGGGTCCACACTGTTGCCCAGACTTTTGCTCATCTTGGCCCCGGCGATGTTCCACCAGCCGTGAACCAGCAGGGGCGGAATTTCTTCGTCCGCAAAACCAAGCCCCTTTAGCATGATCGGCCAATAGACGCCATGCGCGGGAATGAGAATGTCCTTCCCAATCACATGCACCGCAGGCCACCATTTTCGAAACTCGGCCAAATCAGCCCCGGCGGTTGGGTCGTAGCCCGGCACAAAGCTGATGTAATTGACCAGGGCGTCAAACCAGACGTAGGTCACAAAATCCGGATCGAAGGGAAACTCGATTCCCCAGGCCAGTCGGGATTTGGGACGCGATATGCAGAGATCCCCTTCCAGTTTTTCCACCGCATTGCGGAGCTCGGCCACGCGAAAATCCGGGACCACCAGAGGCGTGCCGGCGGCGCTGCGCCCGTCAATCAGATCAAGCAACCACTGCTTGTGTTCCGCCAGCTTGAAATAATAGTTCTCCTCCTCGCGGAACTCCACCTCGCCCCATTCCGGCCCGAACTCCCCGGCCTCATTGCGCTCCTTGTCCGTAAGGAACTGTTCCTGGCGTACGCTGTAAAATCCCCCGCGCTTGTCTTTGTAAATCTGCCCCTCGGCATTGAGTCGGGTGAGGATTTTTTGCACACACGCGGTGTGCCTCGGGTCCGTCGTCGCCGCCCACGCATCATACGTGATGTCCAACTTTTCCCACAGGGCGACAAACTTCGCCGTGATCCCATCGACAAACTCTTTCGGCGCCACGCTCATTTTCTCCGCCGATTGCTGAACCTTCTGTCCATGCTGATCCACCCCGGTAAGAAAATAGACCTCCCGTCCCTTCAGGCGGTGATACCGGGCCACCACATCGGCCAGCACCTTTTCGTACGCATGCCCGATGTGCGGCGCGCCGTTGGTGTAGTCGATGGCTGTCGTGATAAAAAATGGCTTCATGAAAATGCTCTCGAGCTATAGCGGAAAAAATCCGGGAACAAAGACTCCGCTTTTTTTCGTTTCCTTCGTTGCCTTCTGTAAAATTTATTCCCTCCGAATCTTCCCTCCCCAGGAAAGCACTTTCGCTTTGCCCCCCGCTGCCTCGGCTTCGGGGATCTGACCGTTGCGGACGTAAAATAGCGAGAGACTCGACCATGCCAGTTGGTCGTTGGGATTGAGTTCCACGGCCTTGAGACCCGCTTCGATGGCCTCGGGGTAGTGGCCGGATTTCATCAACGCCATGCCCAAGGCATGCCAGGCATCAAAAAAACCGGGATCCAGCCGGACGCAGTCCCTGTATTTCGCGACTGCGGCGTCGAGGTCCCCGAGCGCAATATCTCCCGTGGCGTCTTCGAAGATCTCCGCCGCCTGAACCGGGTCGGACATCACGCTACTGACCGTGGGTCACGCGGCCGATTTTTGCGGCATCGCGCGCGGCGGCCAACCAGGAAACAAACAACATCCGTCGTTTGCCTTCCGAAATACCGGGCTCGATTTCCTCCTTCTGGCGGGCCAGAGCGGCAGGATCAAGCGGCGCACGGGCGGCCAGAAACACCGCGTATCCCCCGTCCATGCCAGGAACGAATCCCGAGAGTTGCCCAGGCTCCATCAGCAAGGAAGCCCTCATGATGGCCTGTTGATCGGGAGCCGCGCCCATCGGGGACACGGCCGTGAGGGTGTCCACTTTCAAGCCCGCTACCGTCGCCGCGTCCGTAAAGGTTTTTCCACCGGCCATGGCCTCGCGGATCTTCGCCAGCGAAACATCGGCCGTCTGCCGCAACATTTCCCCCGCCTTCATCCCCCGGATCTGCACCTCCGCCAGCGGACGCGCTTCTTCCAGCGTGAGGCCCCGCTGCGGATTGATCGTCACGAGTCTGACCACATAAAATTTATCTTCCACCTGGATGGGATCGCTGACTGATGCCGTCTCGCTCAGAAGGAACGCCGAAGGCGCGATCCCTGTCAGATTCACCGTCGTCTCCCCGCGCGCCTTACCGGTGCGGTCGAACTCCGGAGTTTTCACTACGGTCAATCCCGCGGCTCCCGCCGCCTGATCAAAGGGACCAGACCCGGCTTTTGCGGCAAACGCCGTGGCGGCATCCACGAGCTTCTGCAGAGCCTCCACCTTTTCCCTGCCCTCGGCAGGTTTGGCATCGGCCGGCATGGCAAACTCCACCAGTTCCACCGAACGGGTTTCCGGCGCCACCAGATAGGGAGAATTCTGATACTGGTTATAGAAATTCTTGATGTCGTCCTCCGTCACGGTCACCGACGTGCGGGCCGCCTCCATGGGAAAGCTCACCGTCTGCACGTCCACTTTTTGCAGAATGCGTCCCGCCTCCCCGATCTCTGCCTGGCTCACGGAAATGGGCGAACCCACCACATCCTTGAGAAGTTCGAGACGCAGGGAATCTTTGATCAGGCCCTCAAGCTGCAGCACGGTGAACCCGCGCGGCCCGAGTTTTTCGCTGACGAATTGATTGTATTTGAAGGAATCGTATTGGCCGTTGGTTTGAAAAACCGGCAGCGCCATGATGCGCTCGGCGACCTGCTTGTCCGTCGGCTCGACGCCGAGTTCGCGCGCTTCGTGTTGCAGGACAAAAAGATTCCACACAAAGGCATCGAGCATCTGATTTTCATCCTGCGCCATGCCCGTGAGCTCGCTGATCAGCTCAAGTTGCTGCAGATCAATCGCGAGGTAATATTTGTTGGCCTCCCGCTGAACGTCGGCCTGCGTGATCTGTTTTCCATAGATCGTATAGGCCTCATTGGCCCCCAATTCACTCAGGTTGGAGGGGTTATAGAGCCAGATAAAGGCGATGATGGTGAGGATGGCGATAACCAGCATGAGTTTGCGCTGGTGGAGGCGGAATACGTTGATCATTGAAAAAGGGTTCCGAAACTGTTGATTTGCGGGGCTGTTGTGATTAAAGCAGATAGAAAATGAAATCAAGCGTGTCCCCCAGATTCCTTTCGACCGTTTGCGCCACACTCCTTTGCGCGGGCCAGTTATGGGCCCAAGACGTCGTTGTGCAAAAGGACAATCAGCGGCGCGAGGGTCAGATTCTGGCGGTTGCCGGTGACAATCTGAAAATCAAGATCGGCCCCGCTGAGACCAGCATTCCGATGGCTCAGGTCGCCAGCGTGACCAAAGCGGCCCCGAAAGCTTACGAAGACTCTCTCACGGCCTGGCAGACGGGCGACGCCCCTAAAACTCTCTCCACCCTCAAACCGCTGGTCGATACCTTCCGCGGTCTGCCGACTCCGTGGGCGGAGCGCGCCAGCGCCTTGCTGGGGGAAGTTTATCTCGCCCTGGATCAGGTGCCCGCCGCCGAGGGGGCCTTCGCCGCCTTCCAAAAAGCCTACCCGCAGTCGGGAGCGGCCGCCGATATCGGGCTGGCTCGTCTCGCCGTCTCCAAGAATGATTTTGCCACCGCCAAGGCGAAACTTTCCCCCATCGTGGTCGAAGCGGAGAAGATCACCATTGCGCCAGCAGGCAAAAGCGCCACCTATGGCCAGGCTTTCTTTTTGATGGGAATGGTGCGCGAGTCGGAAGGAGCCCTTCCTGAAGCCTTGCGCGATTACCTCAGCGCTGTCACCTTGTTCCACGAGGACAAGGCCATCGCGGCCAAAGCGCAGGAACGCGCCAATGCTCTCATCGAAAAGCAAGTCATCGTCCCCTGAAACCCCACCCTCTGATTTCCCGTTAATATGAAGAAAAACCACCCCATCCTTCCCCGTATCCTGACCTGTCTCTTTCTGCTCGCAGCGGCACCGACCGCCGTGTGGGCCGCGGAAGGGGCGCCTGCCGCCGGCGCACCGGAATCCATGAGCGTGCTGCAAACGATCCTTCATGGCGGGCCCCTCATCATCATGATCTGGCTGGCGATTCTGGCCACCTCCATCATCATGGTCACCTTCATCATCCAGCTCTTCCTCACCATGCGTGACGAAACACTGGCCCCGAAAGCCCTCGAAGAATCCCTCGCCACCACCATCCAGGCCGGCAACTACCAGGAAGCTTGGGAAATCTGCCGCGCCAACAAAGCCTATATCGCCAAGGTCCTGCGCGGCGCTCTCGAACGCCTCGGCCGCGGTAAGGACGCCGTGGAAAACGCCCTCATCGAACACGGCATCCGCGAAGGCCAGGAACTGAAAACCAAAAACAGTTACCTTTCGGTCATCGGAGTTATCGCGCCCATGATCGGGCTGCTTGGAACGGTTATTGGTATGATGGGGGCGTTCGCCGTCCTCGGTCAATCCGGCGTGGCGGACCCCCGCTCGCTGGCTCTCCGAATCGGTGAAGTGCTCATGGCCACGGCGAGCGGTCTGTTTATCGCCATCCCGGCCTTCATTTTCTATTACTACTTCCGCAACAAGGGCACGATTGTCATCGTGACCGCAGACGACAAACTCAACCGCCTCGTCGAGGACATCCCATTTGAAGAAATCTCCGGCATCAAAATTGGAGAGAACTTCGAAGCCGGCGCCGGCGCTCCCGTCAGCGGAGCCGGTCGTTCCCGGAAGGTTTCCATGACCCTCACGACCAACTGCCCGGTTTGCAACGGGGCCATCCAGCCCGGCTTGAATCCCTGCCCGCATTGCGGGGCAACCCTCGAGTGGGCCTGAGAAACGTTTGTTGGTGAATCACGCCTGAGGCAGGCCTCCGACCGGGATTCCCCACGCGAAACCCCAAAAACTCCCCACCATGTCCGACGACAGAAGACCCAGAGCCGGCAAAAAAAAGCACCGGAAACCGGAAGCCGAAGCCGATCCGGAATTTCAGATCGCGCCGATGATCGATATTCTTCTCGTTCTGCTGGTCTTCTTCATGTCCATTAGTTCGACGGAAGTTCTGCAGCAGAACCAGAATGTGGACTTGCCCGTCGCGAAATCGGCCAAGGAGGCCAAAAAGGATAAAGGCGGCCAGGTCATCGTCAACGTCCTCTACACTCCGATCAATAACATCACGAGCATCGAAGTGGACGAACGGGTCCTCACTGCGCAGGAGCTCGTTCCCCTGCTCAAAGCCAAGGTCACGGCCAATCCCCAAGTGCGGGTGTTGCTCCGCGCTGACAAGCAGGTGCGATACGAGTTTCTTCGCACCCTGCTGGAATCCGTCGGACAGTCCGGCGTGGGCGACGTAACCTTCTCCGTGGTGGACAAGGATCCCGACGCGAAGTCGTAATTTTTCCCCAAAATTTAACCCCAAAAACATACCATGGCTGGCGGCGGAACAAGTGAAGACGGCGACGTAGGATTTCAAATTGCACCGATGGTGGACGTGGTTTTCGTCCTCCTTCTGTTCTTTATGGCCTCGGCAGGTTCGCAAATCATTGCGAAGGAACTCACCATTAATCTCCCGAGCGGCAGGGCCTCGACCAAACCTGGTCCCCCTCCCACTCCCATCATCATTGACATTTTTCCCGATGGAAAAGTGCAGATGAACAATAAGGTCTATGACACTCCGACCAGCAAGGAATTGCCGGAGTTGCGAACGTGGCTGAAGGAAACCATCGCCAAATTCGGGGACAAGGATCCCGTCATCATCCGGCCTGATCCCCAGACCAAGCACGAACGAATCATCGACGTGCTCAACTCCGCCGCGGATGCGGGGGTGAAAAACCTCACGTTTAGCTGATCTACAGATCGTTGGGACGACGCTCCGTACCCGGGTAGGGAGGGTTCTCCGCAACCCTCCGTCTTCCCTCACAGGACGATGAAGAATCCCGACGCCCCCATCGGTCGCAAGATTCTCCCTCACGATCTGCCCCTCTTCGTCAACCCTGCCGATCAAATCTTCTTCATCACCATCTGCGCAGCATCTCGCGAAGGTTCTCCCCTGCTCGCTTCCGCGTCTGACTTACTTGCATCCGTGCGCAAATCCGAGGAACAAGGCCGTTGGTTTGCCCGAATTTTCTTGGTCATGCCGGACCATGCCCATGCGCTGCTACGCTTTCCTTCACATGGATCCATGAGGGAGACAATCCGGGGCTGGAAACGCTGGACAGCAAGATTCCTCGGCGTGAAGTGGCAGGATGGTTTCTTCGACCACCGGCTACGGAGCGATGAGTCACTCGACGAAAAGGCGCGGTATATTTGGGAAAACCCTGTTCGGGCGGGATTGGTGCACCAACCTGAAGACTGGCCGCACGTTCACCTCGGAGCGGCAATCGACGGATCGTTGGGACAACGATCCCTACCCGGGTAGGGCGGGTTGTCCCCAACCCGCCGTCTTCGCCCCGCTGGCTTCCCGCGCATATCGCCGCACCGTCATCTCCGGCGTTTCCATCAGAACTTCCCCCGAATCGAACATCTCCTCGAAAGGCGGAAAAAAGACATCTCCGGCCAATTCGCCCTTCACGTGAGTGAGAAGCAGGTCACTGCACTTCGGTAAAAGCTGCGCGTAGAGCTCAGCGCCACCGATCAGAAACAATTCACGCCCGTCCGTTGGCTCAGAGATCTCCGGCAGATCCCGGATCATCCGCACTCCTGCAAAATCCGCCCCGCGGCTCACCACCCAATGCTCGCGTCCGGGCAACGGCCGGCCCAGAGACTCGAACGTTTTCCGGCCCATCAAGACCACATGGCCCAGAGTCGTCTGCTTGAAAAACTTGAGATCCTCCGGCAGACGCCACGGAATTTTCCCATCCATTCCGATCACTCGGTTCGTGGACATCGCGGCAATGGCCTTCATAACTTCAGCGTTGCGAGTTGAGCGTTCAAAGTTGAGCGTTAGCCCCCCCCATTTCTCAGACCGAAATCGGCGCCTTGATCGCCGGATGCGGATCATAACCTTCCAAGGTGAAATCCTCGTAGCGGAAACCCGTGATGTCGGTCACCGCGGGGTTGAGTCTCATCCGCGGCAAGGGCCGGAATTCGCGGGTGAGCTGTTCCCGAGCCTGATCGAGATGATTGGCGTAAAGATGCAGGTCGCCGAAGGTGTGGATAAAATCCCCCGGCTTAAGCCCGCAGACCTGCGCCATCATCAGGGTCAGCAGGGCATAGGACGCAATGTTAAAAGGCACGCCGAGAAACAAATCCGCGCTGCGTTGGTAGAGCTGACAGCTTAACTCTCCATCCTGCACATAGAACTGAAACAGCGCATGACACGGGGCCAGCGCCATCTGGTCGATTTCCCCGGGATTCCACGCACTCACCAGGTGGCGGCGGCTGTCGGGATTTTTCCGGATGTCCTCGACCACACGGAGAATTTGATCCACCTGTCCACCATCCGGCTTGCGCCAGTCGCGCCACTGCGCCCCATAGACCCGGCCCAGGTCGCCCTTGTCATCCGCCCATTCGTCCCAGATCGAGACCTTGTTCTCCTGCAGATACCGCACGTTGGTGTCGCCCTGAAGAAACCAGAGCAACTCGTGGATGATGGAGCGCACATGGAGTTTTTTCGTGGTGAGCAGAGGAAACGATTCGCGCAGATCAAACCGTTCCTGCGCCCCGAAGATGGAATACGTGCCCGTCCCGGTACGGTCGGCTTTGAAACGACCTTGATCGAGCACGAGGCGGAGCAGACGATGGTATTGCTGCATGAGATGCCGGAGGATGCCATGTTTTGCGGCTGGGCTGCAATTCCTTGTCGCGAAGAAATGGGCGGACGTTCATAATTGCCGGATGTTCGAAGTGATCACGCTCGGGAGCGGCAGCTCCGGCAACGCCGCCCTCGTCCGCCAGGGGAGCACGGCGTTTCTGGTGGACGCCGGGCTGAGCGCGAAGCAGCTCACGGCGCGCCTCGCCACCTGTGGCGTAAAGCCCGAAGAACTTGCCGGCATTCTCCTCACCCACGAACACGGCGATCACACCAGTTCGCTCAAAGTCCTCCTGGGCAAACACAGCCTGCCGGTTTTTTGCAATGCCATGACGGCCCGGGCCCTGCAGGACGGCGGCCTCACGCATGGCAACTGGCGGCTTTTCCAAACCGGCACAGAATTTGCCCTCGGGGATTTTGCCGTGCGGGCATTTTCCGTGCCCCACGATGCGGCCGAACCCGTGGGGTTTCGCATTTCCACCAACGACGGCTGCTTTGGCGTTCTCACCGATCTGGGATATGCCACCCGGCTGGTATTTGAGGCCCTGCGCGGAGTGAAGGCCATCCTCATCGAAACCAATCACGATGAGGACCTGCTACAGAAATGCACCAAACGCCCCTGGTCGGTGAAACAGCGCATCCTCTCGCGTCATGGCCACCTTTCCAACGCCGCTGCCGCCCGGGTGCTCGCGGAACTCGATGCCCCGCTCCACCACGTGATCCTCGGCCACTTGAGCCGCGACTGCAATTCTCCGGAACTGGCTGGTGATTGTGTCCGCGTCGCGCTGAACAGCCGCGGCAGCGCCATTTGTTGCGCCCCCCCGGATCAACCGGGCGAGGCCCGGTGCATTATTTGATCACGCCCGCCTGCAGAAGCAGGACCAGAAACCCCAAGCCGAGCAAAAAAGCCGGAACCATCACCGCAAAAAGCGGTCGGAAGGCATCCGTGCGATGGGCTTCCTTGAGGCCAAGCACCAGATAGACCACGGCGCAGGGGACAAAAAAGAATGGGCCGCAGAGCGGAATCAGGATCAGCAAAAACGACGTGCCCACCGCGTAGCAAAACACCCGCACCGTCACGGCGAAGGAAGGCTGCGGCACCCCGAAGAGCGTTAGCATCAGGTGCAGGAGACCCGAGAAACCAAAGGCCAGTCCCGCCAAAAAAAACGGCGCGAAGAGCACATTAAAAACCTGACCGATCAGCAGCTGGGTGGTGGTGATTTTACCGCCCATTTGCAGCGTCACGATCTCAGGAAACATCAGCACCACCACAAGATTGTACGCCAGATAGACCCAGGCTCCCAGGGTGGAAAGGATCAGGTAATACCGGAGAGCCCGTCCCATGGGTAAATCCGGATTCAAACCCCTGAAAGTGGTGGCCGGTTGAGAAAAGACATGACCGATCGTTTTCAAAAGGAGGAGAAAAACGTTGTCGCCGCTCGGCTTCTCCCAGGCAGGCGCATCCGCCGCAGCCATGGGGACAGGCTCGGCGACCTGCCGCTCGGGCAGCGGAGGGGGGTCTTCGACCTCGGCCTCGACCACGGGGAGATCGTCAAATTCCCCCAACGACTTCCACGTTTCCATCGGGTCCTGCCAGGCCAGGTCCGTGGGATGAAATCTCCCGGTGCGCAAGCCCACCGCAACTTCGTCGGGAAAAAAATGCCCGAGGGACTGCCGGTCGCGGGAGATGTGGATCTTGCTCATCGGGAAAGACCCTGCACGAAAGGGCTTTGCGGGGTCAATCATTGCCTTGTCCTTACGGATCCGCGATCCCTCTAGCCACCTGAAATTTCATGAAGCGCGTCAGGGTCGCACCAAATTATCAATGGGAGGAAGGAATCGCAAAATCATCGGTCCGAAAAGGTGCAGCCGGAAGCCCTTCCTTGTTGGCAAGATTACAATCAGGGTTTCCCTCCCAAGCATACCGGACGGCAACAGGCACCGGAACCTCAGCTGCGGAGACGACCACGTCCTCACCCTCAATCAGCGCGGACGCCCGCTTCCACTTGCCATCTGTACCGCAAATGGTGAATCCGCGCAAAGGACTGTCCGCCTCTCCGCCGGGCGGAGACGAGATCGCCAGACCTCCCCCGGTTCCGCGAAAAGACAGGCGAATCGTGCCGGCTCCAATGCGCACGTCTTTTACCGAAGGGCCTTCATAGGAAACTGGCTTCCCGTAGTCCCGGGCAAGCGCGATGCGCGCCAGTCGCTCACCAGGATCCTTTTTGTTGCGGGGATGAATATCTCCCGCTTCACCCACATCAATCAAAACGGCCATGCCAGTATTTGGGAGGGAAAGCGCCTCCGCCTGGGCCTCCCGCAACGCGCACCAGGAATGTTCCACGGGGTCCGCCACACGCGCGGAAAAATTGGGAAGCTGACAAAAATAGAACGGGGTATTTTCCCGATCCCACGTTGTGCGCCAGTCACCGATCAGCAGTGGAAAGGCCCGGCGGTATTCCTTCGCGCGCCCGACATTCGCCTCACCTTGATACCAAAGAATACCCCGGATGCCGTAAGGAATAATCGGACGAACCATGGCATTAAAGAGCGCACCCGGAACGGTGTGGAGCGCTGGTGGTGCTTGCAGGGGTTCTGGCACTGGGGCACCCGCGGGCGAGGAAAACACCTGTTCCGCCCGCCCCTGCCAGTTTCCACCGATGACTAGTGGTCCAGCTTTGACTCGATCCGGCCGCCCAGTCACCTTCGGAGGCTTCGTCGGAGAATAAATCCGCACCGCAACTACGGCGCTGTTCGCCTGCACCAAGCGGCCTGGCACTTTGTAAACGCGGGGCGCTCCGTCGCCCGGATAATCGGAAATGCCTCGTTCGCCCACTTTCTCTGAGTTCCAAAAAACCGCGTCGAACCCCGACAATGGTTCGAAACGAAGCTCGAGATCTTTGCCCGCCAACTGGGCGGGTACGGCAATTTCGCGACGCAGCCAAAGAATCCCCGGCTTCGCCAGATCGCCGGGAAGGGTGCCAGGGAACTCGACCTGCTGCCAATCCGCGTCGCTGCCGCGCACCATCGCCGCATCCTCTACTCCCGGATCACGCCGGCCGGAAATTTCGATCCAGGATCCCAGGGCCTCCGCAAAAGCCGTCTGCTTTTCGGGAAACTCCCGAACCTGAAGGTGGATGCGGTCTTTGGCGGCTTTGAGCCCAGCGTCGCGATCCAGAGCACTGGCGCTGGTCCAAGCCTCAATTGGTGTCCCCCCCCAAGAGCTGTTGATCACACCAATGGGGACACCAAGCGTCATCTGGAGGGATTTCCCAAAATAATAAGCGACGCCCGAAAAATCCCCCGCCGTCGCCGGGCCGGCTACCGTCCATACACCCTGACAATCTTCCACCGGATCCAGCGAGGCAGCAGTACGAACCCGGAACTGACGCAAGCGAAAATTCGTGGACGCGGCTATTTCCGCACTGGCGTTGGTGGTCTGCCTCAGCGGCCAGTACATATTGGATTGGCCGGAGCACATCCAGACTTCGCCAACCAGCACGTCGGAAACAGTGAGAGTGTTCCTACCGGCAACCACCAGATCCCAAGGACCTTCGCCCACCTTCGACAAATCAAGATCCACCCGCCACCGTCCATCGGCAGTGGCCACGCATTCCTGTCGGATCTCTCCCAGCGAAACCACGACCTTTTCCCCCGGCTCGGCCCGGCCCCAAACCGGACTGGAAGGTGAACGCTGCAAGACCGCGTGATCGGAAAAAATGGCCGGTAATACGACATCAGCCGGCGCATTTACTAGCCCGGCTAGTGCTAAAACCGCAGCCCAAACTCTTCTCAACGCAAGGCGTTGGCGGGACGGAGACTTCATAGAGACAGTTAAAGCCAAACGCTAATTCCTTTCGATCCTAAGCCTGAGAAAGCTCCCGCTGTGGGAGGCTTCCGGAGGCATAGGCGCCACCCAAGTTTCC
Organism: Terrimicrobiaceae bacterium; assembly: GCA_041752695.1. Taxonomy (GTDB): domain Bacteria; phylum Verrucomicrobiota; class Verrucomicrobiia; order Chthoniobacterales; family Terrimicrobiaceae; genus CALCJD01. The sequence goes on along the minus strand of JBGSVZ010000001.1, from coordinate 10,620 downwards.
ACCACTCCCGCCGGCCCCGTTCGGACGGCAGGCAGGTCGGACCAGTTCTGGAGGTCGGTGGAAAATTGCACACGATGATTGAGGTCCGTCTTGCGAATGTCTTTGAGATAGGTCAGGGAAATCAGAGATCCGTTCAAACTTAATTCCGGACCAATTGAATCGGCGGCCGAGATCGGGGATGACCCAAAGGCATACTCGAGCAAATTGACATTCCCATCGCCATCTGGATCGGCGGTCTCGGCACTGGGGAGGCCATTCCAAGGGTGGGCGGTCTGCCAGACAGCAAAACTCGTGGAGGGCGCCACAATGATTTTTAGGGTGTCGCTAAAAGACGTGTACCCATTGCCCGCATAGGCATAAGCAACCCCTCGGGCAAAGACCTGGACAACATTGGTTCCCGTGATCAGGGGAATGCTCGGCGATGTCCAGTTTGTCGTTCCCGTCATCGTCCCGGTCTGCCCTCCTTTTTTCCAGCTCAAGGAATTTAACGACGGGCTGGCCGCGGTGCCTCCAAGAGCAATCGAGGGGGCGGCAACGGCATGGTCCGCGGAGGATGTCGGGGTCAGAATATCGATGGTTGGACCCGCCACTTTTGAAGTCCGCTGACCGCGCCGCTGCGCCATCATCCACGGGACCAAGGGGGTCTGGATATTGTAAGCTCTGCCCCAAGCAGAACCATGACCTCCGGTATTGTAGCGGGTGTAAATGGGATCGCCCCCTGCGGCCCGAAGGTTGTTCACAAGGTTATCCGAACCGCCGACCGGCACCGTAGTGTCATCGGCCGTGTGAAAAATCCACATCGGTATATCCTTGTACGCCGCCTCATTCCCGTTGCCCCAGCCGCAAGCCGCATGCGCGGCGGCCCAACGATGTGGAAAATTAGCCAGTTGATGCGTTACCCCATCAGCGCCCGCCGATAGACCGGTTAGGTATACCCGATCCGGGTCTATCGGAAAATTAGCCAGAAAATGATCGATGAGACCCTGCAGTTGATCCGCCACGTACGTGGGATCATGCCATCCGATCTGACACTGCGGAGCCACCCAGAAGCAGGGATGCAAAGTTTGATTATCCGGTCCCGCGCTAGAAAGGAAGATCATGGCATAGTTTGCATTCGTCGCAAGCTGGGCGGTGTTGTTGGTGCCGCGTTGACCCGAACCATGAAGAAATAGAACCAGCGGATACTTTGTTACCGTGTCGGACGGATCAAACATCACGGGTTTGAAATACCGGTAGGGCAAGGTGGTTGGATTCGAGTCCGTGTAGACCCCATTGGGAAAGTTTGTCGCATTGGCCGCGGGGTAAACGGGACCCGCGGGTGTCGGCGTGGGAGTCGGATTGGCATCGGGGACGACGAAGTCGAAGGCATTCCAAATGGCGTCGACGTATCCATCCATTCCCGTGTCGCTTGGATGCCAACCAACCCCGGCATCCGACCACAGACCCGTGCTTGATCCGGAATTTTCCGGGTTCTGCCAGACGGCGGTCACATCGGCAAACGGCAGTCCATATTTCGTGCAGACGGCCTTGATGAACGGCGTTTTGCTGGTGCTTTTCCACACCCCGGTGCAGACGAAACGGGCATTCGGATTCGCCGTGCGAAGGAGGGAAATGAGCTCGTCATACGGTTGCTGAAACCCCTCCACCGTGGCCTGGTTGTCGTTCTCTCCCATTTGCACGATGATGAGGTCCGCACGGAGACCAGCCAGAACCTCACGCTGGGCCAACTTGCCCGCGAGTGTGCCTCCGCCCGCCGCGTGGATTTGGATGCCGGGAGTCGTCCCCTGCTTCGCGGCGATCCGGGCGGCGAGGCGGTGGGCATAGTCGAGGGACTCATTGGTGGCCGCCATCCCCCAGTTGCCGGGCCAGTTCAGGGACGCCGACGAGGCGCGAAAGGTCAGGCTATTGCCCACAAAGAGAATCGACTCCACGCGCACTGTTTGAGCAGACGCATCTCGCAATCCACCGAGTACCATAACCGTCGTCGTGAGAACTCTTAGGAGTCGCATTATTCGCGCCGCCTGCGCGGAAGTGACAGGAGTTTTCATAAGGCGTCAAAGAGGGGCGATGTAACTGGAAGGTCCTCCGTATTGGCGGAATTTTCCGTAAACCAACCCCGCAGCCACCAAAGCGACCACTCCCAGCAGGCAGCCGACCAGGAACGTGTGGCGATAGACGTTTCCCGATTGGTCAATAATCAATCCCATGACGGGTGCCAGCGACGAATGTGCGACTGCGCCAACCAGGCCGGCGGCCGAGGCGAATTGCGCGTAGCGGGAGTGCGGGAAGAGCCTTTGGCCCAGCGATGCGGCGCTTGTGGTGTAGCATCCGGCCAGCACCCCATGCATCACCCAGGCCGTGAGAAAAGTGTCCGGCGTTTTTGCGTAAATCGCCCCCCAGGCTGCCACGAGCACATACCCGGCCAATGAAGCCATGGCAACACGCAGGGGGTGAAACGCATCCGCCAACCACCCCAGAAAATAGGCCAGACAGAGGGAAATTAGATACGTGAGCGCCAGGAACTTTCCATATACATTCATATCCACGCCCAAACTGCGCGCGTAGGGAATGGCAAAGGTGTTCACCGGCAGAAAAACCAGCGCGGCAGTCGCGATCATGACAAAAACCGAAAGGTAATAAGGATTGGAGAACGACTCTCTCAGATAAACCCTGACGCCTCCCAGCGCGGCCGCCAGGGGCTTTTGCCCCTCGGGTTCTGGAGGAAGATCGGGATACTGGCCTTCCCGGACCTTAAAACACATCCAAAGGAAAGCCGCGCCATAGGTGACGCCAACAATGACAAGGATAAGAGTAAAATGAGTCGGCACCATTCCCATGATCCAGAAATTGAAGATCATGCCATCAATCAGACTCACCGCGCGAAACAGTCCAAAAAACCTTCCAATCAGGGGCTTGGGCACGACATCGTTGATCAGACCCCCAAAGACCGATTGCGCCACCGTGGTGGCGATTTCGAAGGCCGTCCAAAAAATGCCGAAACAAACCACCGCGACGATCATCTCGTTCTGCATCGCCGCGAGCAGCGATGCTCCCGCGGCCTGTGTGCCGAGCGTTTGGTGCAGCCAGGCACCGAACGGATGGGCCACACCGCAAATACCATGCAGGGCCCTGGCAAAGACCGGAGTGAGTCCAAGGCCGATCATACCGAGGGCGGCAACGGGCGTGGACACCAAAAGAAACGGGATACGCCGCCCCCGTTTTCCCCGATGGCGGTCCGATTTGTAGCTAATAATCGGGCCAAGGATCACCCCGACGACGGCCGGCAGAGAACTCACCAGCAGGGCAAAAACGATATTAGGGACATTCTGGCTGCTAAGGAACCATTGCGCCATCGGCCCGACGGAACGATCCCGCATGGACCAGGCGAAATCGCCAAAGAGCAGCCAGAAGAACAGGGCCGCAAGTCCCGCCGACGTGTAAGTTAGGGTGCCAGCCGTCCAAACCTTTCCCGGCGGCTTTTGATTGTCGCCGTCGGGAAATTCCGGCGAACCGGATTTTACGACAACATCATTGTCCGTCATGGTCGGCGGCGACAATCCGGCAACTGAGGTTCCCTTCGGCCACAGGAGATTTCAGCCGCACCCAGATGCGTGTCGGGGGTGTCTTTTTTGTGGTGGGAACCGGGTCATAACCAATGTCCAGCGGCGTGCCTTCCGCAGAGAAATGCACACGAATCGAAACATCACCGTCCGTAATCCGCAGTGTGTCATCCGCTTCGCGAACCACGCGGCCATAGGTGATGACGGCAACCTCAAAAGACTCGGGCCGGGAAAATTGAAAATGGTCGGTCACCTCCACGGTGCCCGAACCCGCGCGATCCAGGACATAAACGCGGTGCAGCTTCTGCAAGGACGGTACCTCGTAAGCCGATGCCAGGTCCAGCGTGAGCGTGTCGCGTTCGGGCGTAAATTGCTTTTCGATGACCCGTGCGTTTGCTTCTTTTCCCTCTCGCTGAAGCCGCCCGGCCACTACCGGCACCGAGTGGCCGAGGGAGTTGAGCATCGCGCTGTCATAGCGCCGGGACGAAAATGTGGCCGAGGTATACTGTTCCCCACCAGGATCAACCAGCGGCATCCGGCCACCCAGGGCAACGGCAAATTGGCCGATGTCGTTGTGATTGTGATTGTCCGAATTGTTCCCGCCAATGAAGGCCGCCGCCAGCGAGCGGACGGATCCCGGGGCGGGACGCGTGACCAATACGCCCGCATCCGGGAACCAGCCTCGAAGCGGATCCAGGGTGAGAGGCACCGATTTTCCATTTTGCCGGGGCAGGAGGGGAAACGCCACCACGGCCGCTTCAGAAAGTTGGAGCGAGGCCAGGGGCGGTGAGGGCGGGGACAGGTCCGGCTCTGGCGCAAAAAGCCGTTCGTGGCAAAGTCGACGCAGCCAGGGAAAGGGCGTCGGGTTGAGAGGACTGTCCGCGATCCCCGGAAACAAGCCATGCGACAGCTCGAAATTTTCCGGAAACGCCGCCACCTTTGCCACGATGGCGGGATGGTAAAAATCCATCTGTCCGGCCGTCGCACGCAGCACGTTCTCCGCGAGAATGGCATAATTTCCGAATCCAAAATTCCAATAGACCACCCCCTCGCCGGAAAACCCATCCGGAGTAAACCCCGACAGATAACGGGGAAGGTACGTTTCTGCGCCAGCCAGGATCTCAGCCCGTTCCGTGCGATCGGGCAGAGCGGCAAGTGCGGCCACCACCACCCCGGCATGACAGGCGGCGTTCCAATTATGAGTCACCATTACCCAGGCGCAGAGCGGGCTCTCCTTCCAACGGATTCGTTCGAGATAGGGCGCAAAAATCCGCCGTCGCAGCTCGGCATGGCCGGCTTTGCGCAGTTCTTCCGGCAGTCGGTCTCCGAACCAGGACAGCGCTGTGGCCACAGTAGCCCCTCGCATGGAGGCTCCCAGATCCACATCGCAAATCTTGCCGTGCAAGTTTTCCAGCTTGCGGTCGAAAGCGGGCAACGTCCACGTTTTCTCCGCAAGGATGGCGGCAAGTTCGGCCTGTAACGCCGGCAGGTATTTCCCCGCGTCGGTCGCACCTTCGGCCTGGGCGAAAACCGACAACCGCCTCAGGCGGGCCTTGTGCGGTTTTTCGTACTCTCCCCGCGTGCCTTTCTGCGAATAAATCAAATACAGGCGGTCGGGAGTTTCCGGGATGGGCTCCCCGAGGAGCTTGTCGGCCTCCGCCAGCAATTCTCCGGCCCCGCCGGCAAACTTTTTCCACGCTTCACGATCCGAAACCGGCGCCCCTGCCGCGGCTGGATGCTCGGGGAGCATGGCCGCAATTTCCGCCGTCCGGTCGACCCCGCTTTCCGACTGCGAAAGGAGCGGAAGGGCGGAAACGAGAAGGACAGCGGCGGCGACAATCCGCCTACAAAAAACCGTCCGGGCGAATCGCATCAGGGGTTTTCCACCAATTCAAAATCATCGAGGCAGGCCCGCACCGTGGCGGCCCCGTACGAATGGAGGCGGATGGCAACGAATTCGGTCCCCTCCGGCGCCCGTTCCTCGTGGGAATATTCCTTCCACTCAGCGTCGGCCGGCAGTGTAAAAGAAGCAGCCTTCGAACGGACGAGGTGCTTTCGATCCGAACCGTAAAAAATCAGATAGACCCCCATGCCCGATCCTTCCAGGTTTTTGCCCCAGAACCGGACCTCGTAATTCTTCCCTGGAACAGCTGGGAGCAGCTCGGAAAACACCTCACTGCCATTCTCCGTATCTTCGTCAATGACCATCAGACCCGTTTGGCCCTTGTGAGCCGCATCGCCGCTCAAACCGCTTTTGCCTGCGTCGACTTTGATGATATTCCACCCGGCGAGATCATTTTCGAACCCGGGGTTTTCCAGCTTCAAATCCTTCGCGTCGGCCGCGAGTGAAAGAATGACGCAGAGGGGGAGAACGAGGAGGTGTGGGGTTTTCATGAATGGCTGGGCGCGGTTTGTGGCGCAGGCAGAAAAGCTTTATGTGGCAGTTCGTCCGCCGTCCAAGGCGCGAGGTGGCGGTTGGGATAGGCCAGGATCACCGACGCCTCTTGGTTCTCGTTTTTGGAACCAAGACTAAGACTCACATGGTGTTTCCCGGCGTCGGCCGCCAGATCACAACGCGAGCCTTCGGGGGAACGGCTGGGAGCGGGAACATAGTCCAATCCGGGCGGACAACAGAGCGTTTCTTGTCCGTCAATGATCAGCGAAGCACCCGCCCGAGCCAGCACCATGAGGTGCCGGCGGGCCGTCTGAGAAATATTCCACTCCCATTCGGCTCCTCCCGCCGCGCAGACCTCTTTCGGAAGTTCGCCATTTGCCCATGGTACGGGGTGCCCGCCCCCATATGGATGCAGCGCAATTGCCCCTGCAAATTGGTCCGGGGAGGCTTGGAGGCGGACCGGAGGGTCAATAGAATCGCGACGAACGAGCCGTCCCTGCGCTGCGAGAGTGCGGTTGGAAAGTTCGTCCAAGGTCCGGGGCGCATTGATGCGCTGGATCCCGGCTCCGAGATACACGCCATCCCCAATCGGATCGGCCCACCGTCGCGGGATACCCTCGTCGCCACAGGCCATCCCCAAAATCGCCCCCACTGTGGCCGCGGTGCAATCGGTGTCGTATCCGCCGTTGACCGCCAGAAGGATGCTCTCCGCAAAATCTCTGCCGCCATAGGCCAGCGCCCAAACGGTCAGGGCGACATTCAGCGGCGCGTGAGTGAAGTTTTCATGACCATGAGCGGCCAGCAGTTCCTCCCGGCATGCCCACACTTCGCCACCCTGTTTCCAATGCTCCAAAACCAAAGAAAGGGCCGACGCCAGTTCGCAGTCCGGAGGCACGAAGGACATCGCCTCAACCACGGCATCCGACACATCCGATCCCCCTAAGACCAGACTCTGCAGGGCCGAAAAGTACGCCTCTCCCGCAATGCCTTCCACGCCATGATCCAACGAGGCGTCCAGCTCTGCGTAACACGCGGCCGCCACCGGATCTCCCGGAAAGAGGCACGCCCAAATCTCGGAGCGAATCGGCGATCCCATGCTCGACTGAAACCAATTCTCGTAGGTTCCCACCGCATCCGCCGGGACACCCCGGCGCAGATTCCACCGGCAGCGGCCGTATTCGTCCCACATGTAGTGGATGTTCTCCAGCCAGGCGCGGGCAAAGTCTTCCCGGGATAAAGAAGGGCCGCTTTTTTCGATGAGATCCAACCAGACGAGTTGCAACTCCAGATCGTCATTCGGCGGGGCTACCACCGGAACCGGATCGTAAAAGCTGAACGCCTGCCGGTTTTTTTTGCCCTCCGCTGGAAGGCCCAGAGTGCCGCCAATGGATTTACCCAGCCAGCAGCCGCGCACCCGGGAGTCAATCGCGGGAGAAGAAATAAGAAGAGCCATATTTTTAGTTCGGATCGTTCGCAGCGACCGGTGCAACCCGACCGTCGGCATAAAGCCGGAAACGCTGACCGTAGAGCGGGTCGGGAGGTGTCTGGCTTTTCCACGAGGAGGTCAGGCCAATGATATCCTGGTCGACTGTGCAAAGGAGCCAGCGTTGCTCGGGGCGCAGGTTCGCGAGGTCCAGCAGAGTAAGCGGCGCTTCCTTGCCGGGTGTGGCCGACTCCGTTACCCCAAACGGTCGCCGTCCAGCATACGGCGAAGTCGTGGGATAACCGATCTTTTGGACAAACTGCGGAACACTGGACGGCGCCTTGCGGTTAAACCCCATATAGCCTGGATCGATCAACTGGGGCACGATCACATTATCTCCCACCTCCAATGATTCCTGATCGGGCAGCCCCAGATACGGCGCGAGCATGTGACTGAGCTGCCCAGTCGTGCTGCGGGAATATCCCCGCCAAAGACCCTGACTCGTCGGCCCGGGCAGCCGGTTTTGGTGGTCCCCCGCATAAGCCAACGTCGCGGTGCCGAGCTGCCGCATGTTCGCGATCGTTCCCGCTTTGCGCCCGGACAATTGCATCTTGCCGACGGCCGGAAAGAGGAGCGCCGCAAGGATCCCGCAGATGGCGACGGCCGCCAGAATCTCGATCATCGAGAAAGCGGACCGTCGACTGCGGGGGATGGAGGGCGTTTTCATGGGGGAAAAACTTTGACCTTTAAATACCGGCTCAGGCCCGGACCATCCTGCCCTCACGGCGGAAAATCAGCAGAAACACTCCCCCACACAAAAAGGCCACCGCCGCAGACGGCTCGGGAACCACGATCAAGCGAACTTCGCCCGCCAAAGTCGTATCAATCGTCCCAGTGAGCCCTCCTCCCAACGCAGTCACCGTGAGGCCGTTGTCCGTGAAAGTTCCGCCCGAATAGGTGAAGAGAGTGTAGGTCCCGCTGCCGAAACCGCCAAGTTGGTTCACGGTCAGAACGCCATCCAAGGTAAAGTTGCCAGTGAGGCTTATCTCATCATCCAACAGGCTCGCGGGTGCGGCCAAGTCAAAAAGAATCGACGAGGAGTTATTCAGGGTCAAACCATTCGAAAAACTAAGTTCGCCACTCTGGCTGACTCCGGAAATCATGTCGCCGGGGGTTAGAATTCCATTGTCCGCCACGGTCGCCGCACGATTAATACTCCCGGTTCCACCGACCCCTCCACCCGAATTGACGTTAAACACCCCACCAGCGCCGCTGTAGGTGCTATTGACCAGTAGCGTCCCGGCATTGATGTTGGTGGTTCCCGCATAAGAAACCGCCCCCGTGAGAGTGGTGAAGCCACCATTCACCAACGTCAGGCCGCCCCCTCCGATGATAGCTCCAGAGAGCAACATCGAATTATTCGAAGTCGTATTGTCCACCACCAGCAGGTTCCCGTTGTTGTTAACCGTTCCGGATATGGTCAGCAGGTTGGCGGATTGATTTCTCCAAGTCTGGGGAATCGCAAGAGTAACGGGAGCGGCAACGGTCGTCGCTCCCGAACCTGCATTCATCAAAATGCCCACCGCCGCATTCAGCGTCAGGCCCAGACCAGCATTGGCGGTCAGAGTGATGCCCCCATTCGAAGCGCCGAATACCAGGCTGGAAATGCTGCGATTGACATTAAGATTGGGCTGATTGAGATAGGTGGCCTGATTGAAGGTCGCCACCTGCGTCGTGCCATTCGGGTTCGCCGCAGACCAATTGCCATCGTTGTTCCAACTGGGGTTGGTGTCGCCGTCCCAGTTCGCGCTGGCCGCATGCACCGGACCGGATGCCAGGGGAAGAGCGAGAACGAGCAGAGAAGTGAGAGAGGAGAGTTTCATAAGGGGTGTGTGGGGTTCGAAGAAAACCATAATCCGGTTCTGCTCAATGTGGACCCGTTTGTTACTCTCATCGTAGAGTAATGGAGCGAAAGGAGAGTCCAGAAAACGGAGTCTACGGCGCGAGTAACGCGTGAATTGCCCGGTTTTTTCCGGCCACCGAGCGTCAGCTCGTTCGCCAAAACTCTATGAGACGATCTCATTTTGCAGCATGAACCACCCGGCTCCCACATTTGAAAATCTGGCTTACGGCTCCCGCCCTCGCCAAAGCCTTGGTCTCTGGGTGGCAGAGCCACGGCTCTCACCGGTGGTGCTTTCGGTCTACGGAGGAGGCTGGATGAAGGGCGACAAGGTGGAGACGCGTTTGAGCGAAGAGCTTTCCTCTTTCCTTGCTCAGGGGATATCGGTCGCGGCCATCAATTACCGCCACACCAACGACACGCCATTCCCTGGAGCCTTTCAGGATACGGCCAGAGCGGTCCAATTCCTGTGCTCCCGCCACGATCACCTAGGCTTAGACCCCGCACGCATCGGCGCCTACGGGACCTCTGCCGGTGCCGTCAATATTCTTTGGACCGCATTTTTCCCCGATCTAGCCGATCCGCTCAGTGCTGATCCCATCGTGCGCCATTCTTCGAAACTCTTCTGCGTGTTCGCCCTCGGCGTGCCGACTTTTCTCGATCAGGGAAGTCTCCGCGCCAAAATTCCCGGACGTGCCCACGAACACCCCGGCTTAGCCCTGGCGTCGGGACCTCTGGGATTTGCCAATCCCCACGCTGACGAAATCTTCCGCCAGGCCTCGCCCATCCATTTGGCCAATTTCGACGCTCCTCCGGTCGTCCTGGCCTACTGGGAATTCAACGCAGACTACACCGATCCGCAACCGGGAGACGGTGTCCACCATCCGGCTTTCGGGCCGCCCCTGATCCGGCGTTTGGAAGAATTGGGGACCGAGTGCAGCGCCCTCTATCACGATGACTTTCCCGAGTAGGACGGGGAAGAGTTTGGTAAATTGGTTGTCGCACAACGTGGAAGGCTTTTCACCCGCCCTTTGCTTTTCTAAACCACGGCTTCGCCATCGGACTCTACGGCGAGAGCAACGCGGGAGTTGCCGCTCTTAGGCAAGCCACGCAGCCTGCTCTCGTTCGCCGGAAGCAGATTCACAAAGGCTTCCCAAAACCCTTCACCCCCACACCCCATGAAACCACGCATATTGTTCACCCTAGAGCCTGTTAGGCACTTTGACGTGCAAAAATGACTGTACTTTGTAAATACATCTCGGCAGTAAGCTTGGGATGGCGAAAAAAGTCTTCAAGAGTGGATCGGGAAAGAGTGGATATCCGAGCGATGTGAGCGAGGAGG